>JAGWVU010000078.1 GCA_018970725.1 Verrucomicrobiota bacterium | reverse complement strand
TTCAGCATCGGTTTGATCGAACATTTCAGCCCCGCCGATACCGCGCCGATGATCGAGCGGCACTTCGACTTCACCAAGCCCGGCGGAATCGTTCTCATCACCTTCCCGACCCCGACCTTCCTCTACCGGGGCATCCGCCGTCTCGCGGAACTGTTCCGGCTTTGGATTTTCCACGACGAACGCCCGCTCCGTTTTGACGAGGTGGAAACCGTTTGCGACCGGTTCGGCGATCGCTTGCACCGCGAGATCAACTGGTGGATCGGTCTCACCCAAGGCATGCTGGTCTACCGGCGCAAGGCCTGATCCGGCCCTCCATTCCTCGCTTGAAGCCCGGCCCAGGCCCGCTAGATTGCAGCATCCCCCAACCGGAGCCACCCCATGAAGCGCCGCCACTTCCTCATCAGTTCCATCGGGACGACCCTGGCTTTGCCAAGCCTTCCCTCCCTCATGGCCAAAGCGGGCAACGGGGATTCGGTCCGCGCCGCGAAGGGCGCCGGGATCGGCGCACGCCGCTTCGTGGCGATCGGCAACCTGCTCGGTTACCAGACCAAGAGCCTGTTCCCATCCACCCCTGGCCGCGCCTACGCGAAGACCACGCTGCTGGAACCGGTTTGGGAGGTCCGGGACAAGCTGACCGTCTTTCGCGGCCTGGATCACGGGATCAAGGGCGGGCACTTCGCGGTGCACTCGTTCCTCTCGGGGGTCTTGCATTCCGAGGCCCGGAACCGCCCGGACGGGAACGTAACCATCGACCAATATATCGCCGACGCGATCGGGTTCGAGACCCGCTTTCCCTCGCTCACCGTCGGGTCCGAGGGCGGCATTCATGGCGGCTGCCAGATCGCCTGGACGAAGTCGGGCGTTCGTGTCCCCCCCGTGACCAACCCGGCGGAGTTGTTCGAGCGGCTCTTTGTGAGCGATTCCCCGACCCGCCAGGCGCATCGGGCGGAGGAGAACAAGGTTCAGGCCTCCATCCTTGACTCGGTCCTCGAGGAAGCAAACCGCCTGTCCAAGAAGGTGAACCGGGAGGACAAGGCGAAGCTTGAGGAATACCTTACCTCGGTGCGGGACGTGGAGAAGCGCCTCGAACTCCGCCGTCGCTGGACGGACCAGCCCAAGCCCAAGGCTCCCTTCGAGAAACCGTCCAACCGGAACGCGGTCGAGGATCTCCCGTTGCTCTACGAATTGATCGCCCTCGCTTTGCAGACCGATAGCACCCGGATCGCCACGCTCGAGATCGGGGGCGACTTCATGCCGCAGCACCTCGGGATCGAGAAGGACTGGCACGGTCTCTCCCATCATGGAAATGATCCCGAGGCCATCGCCAGCCTGATCACTCTCGAGCGTTACCAGATTGACCACTTCGGCAAGTTCGTCGCCCGTCTCGCCAAGATCAACGACGGCGAACGCTCGCTGCTCGACTCGACCACGGTGCTCTTCGGCAGTGGCATGGGCGACGGCAACGCGCACAAGAATTCGGACCTTCCGATCCTCCTCGCCGGCGGCGACTATCGGCACGGAACATTCCGCGAGGTCCCGCGCGAGGGTGTGCGCAAGGTTCCCCTGTGCAATCTGTTCGTCGATATCGCCCAGAAGATGGGAGTGGAGACCGACTCTTTCGGGAGCAGCACGGGACGCTTCGTCTGATGCGCGCTCCGTGGATTTCCCGGCTCATCCGCCTTGGGGCGGCTCTCGGCCTGATCAACTCCGCTGCGGCGGCCGGATCTCCGCCCGAGTTGGTGCGTTCGTTCCTCGGTAAATATTGCCTCGACTGTCATGACGATGACGTGCGCAAGGGGGATCGATCCTTTGCGGAGTTTGCGCTGCCGTTGCCTGGCGAGAGCGCCCTCATCGAGGCCCGGGAAATCATCGACCAGCTCACCCTCAAGGAGATGCCACCGAAGAAGTCCGCGCAACCGGGCGACGACGAGCGGCTCGCCATGATCCGGGCTTTGCGCGACGGGACCGAGACCGCCCGGGGTAAACTCCAGAGCACCGGCGGTCGCACCGTGATGCGCCGGCTTTCCAGCCGGGAATACGAGAACACGCTCGCCGTCCTCTTCGGCCGCCGGGTCGATACCCTCGGGTTGACCGCCGGGTTCCCCAAGGAAAAGACCACAGCACACCTCGACACCATTGGCGGCTCCCTCGTCACGTCCGGCTTTCTGGTCGATCAATACTTCCAATCCGCCAGCCGTTTGGTGGAACTGCGGCTCGGCAAACCGCCCACCGGACCCAAGGTGTGGCGATTCAATGGAAACTTCGTTCAATACGAGGAACTTCAGGGATCGCACAGGGCGGTATTCAAGTTCCGCTACCTTTGCCTTTACGAGCAGCCCAACAGCGACACCCGCCAGGGAGGTTACGGGCACATCGAGGATTTCAAGCAGGGCGTGCCGGTCTCCGGTCTTTACGATCTCGAGGTGGAGGCGCAGGCGATGCACCGCGACACCCACTACGATCCCTCCATTTTCGGGATCGACTTCTCCGAGCCCTTTGTCCTTGGAGTCGTTCCCGGGGATGTGACGGCCGGTCACATTCATTATCCCCAGCCGATCGAGCCCCTTTTGGCCAGCGCGACGGTTCCCGACGATAAACCGGAAACGCTAAGATTCCGGGTCTGGCTCGAGGCCGGCCAAACGCCGCGTTTCATCTTCCCCAACGGTCCCTACGAGTCGCGGGCGGCCGTGCTTCAGGTGAACAAAAAATACCAGCACGAGTTCAAGGACAAGACCACCAGACTGGACGTGAGCCGCACCACCCTGCTCCGGGAGGGGAAACTTCCTCATCTCCGCATCAGCTCGATCACGATCCACGGTCCCGTCCCCGAGGAGCCGGTCGGGGCCGAGGAAGCAGCCGTTTTCGGACGGGACGGTTTTCGGGAGGACCGGGCGCTCGCGCAGCTTGAGTCCTTCGCCGCCAAAGCCTACCGCCGCCCGATTACCGATGAGGACCGCACGCCGATCCGGGCGCTCTACAAAAAGCGCATGGCCGAAGGGCTCGCCCCCCGCCAAGCCGCGCTCGATACCCTCAAGTTGATTCTGTGTTCCCCCGGTTTCCTCTACCTGAGCGAGATCACCGACGAATCGGAGAAACGCCTCCGTCCTTACGATCTGGCATCCCGCCTCTCTTATGCCCTGTGGGCGGCTCCGCCCGACGGCGCCCTTTTGGACTCGGCAAAGGCCGGCAAGCTGACGGAGGACGCAGAATTGCGGAAACAGATCCAGCGCATGGTCGCCGATGACCGGATCAACGGTTTGGTGAACGGATTCCTCGATGGTTGGCTCAACCTCCGGGATCTCGGCTCGCAGCCACCGCCTCGCGAGGTGGTCCGCTCCTATTATGCCGAGGATCTGCCCACCTCGATGAAGACCGAGGCCCGCCTCTTTTTCCGTGATCTGCTCGAACACGACGGCCCGGCGGTCCGCTTCATCCAGAGCGATTCCACATTCGTCGACAAAAAGCTCGCCACCCTCTACGACCTTCCGGAGAAAAAGGAACTGCGCCTCGCGGATGGTTTCCGCAAGGTCAGCCTCGGCACCGACCGACATCGGGGTGGTCTTCTCGGCATGGCCGCCGTCCTCACCGTCAGTGCGAACGGGGTCGAGACGTCGCCCGTCACCCGGGGCGTCTGGGTCAGCGAGAATCTTCTCGGCATCCCGCCGCCACCACCGCCGGACGTCGTGCCCGCGCTTGATCCGGATGTTCAGGGCGCCACCACGATCCGGGAGCGCCTCGCCAAGCATCGCGCTGATGTCACCTGCGCCGAGTGCCACCGCAAGATCGACCCGCTGGGCTTCAGTCTGGAAAACTTCGATCCCGTCGGACGCTGGCGGAAGAACTACCCCTCCCCCAAGGGCGGCAAAGCCCCCGCTCCGGAAATCGATCCCTCGGGGGAATTTCCCTCCGGGGAGAAATACGCCAACGTCGATGAGTTCAAGAAGGTGATTGCGCAAACCCGCGTCGATTGGTTCAGCCGCCACCTCATCCGCCAACTCCTCGCCTACACCTCGGGCCGCACCATGGAAGTTCAGGACGATCCGGTGATCGATCGGATTCAACAGCGGGCCAACGCCAAGGGGCTCGGGCTGCGCACCATTCTGGAGGAGTGCCTCCTCAGCGAGGTCTTCCGGTCGCGATGAGTCGCCCCTTTCCCCCGGCGGCTCTCGCACCGCTCCGCTCCCTCGGTGCCTCCGATTTTTCCGGTAAATCGCGGGGCTCCGGACATACAAGGGTGGATGAGCGATCCGTCTTCAACTGAACCGCCCCCGGAGCGCCAAGCGGAATTCGTCGCGGCGCTCACCGCGTCCTATGGCAAACTGCATGGCTACCTCATGGGAATCCTCGGACGGCGGCACGATGCGGAGGACGTGCTCCAGCGGGCCAGTGTGCGGATGTGGCAGAAATTCGGCGACTTCGCGCCCGGCACCAACTTTGTGGCCTGGGCCAGCACCTTCTGCTTTTACGAGGCGAAGAACTTCCTCCGGCTGACAGCTCGTTCGCCACTGCGATTTGACGATGACCTCCTCGCTACTCTGGCCGGGGAACGTCTTGAGGATCTGCCCTTGCGCGAGCGGCGGCTCGACGCCTTGGAAGCCTGTTTCGCGAAACTCGAGCCCCCGGATCAGACCTTGATCCGCGCCGCTTATCTTGACGACGACGCCATCAATACCGTGGCGACCCGGATGGATCGGGCCCCGCAAACCCTTTACAACCGTCTTTATCAGCTGCGCCGAAGACTCGCGGACTGTGTGCAACGACAACTCTCGGGGGGAATTTCATGAAACCGGATCGCCGTCGTCTCCACCATCTGTTCTGCGCCCACGGCGACGGAAGCATCTCACCCGAGGAACACGCGGAGTTGCAAGATTCCCTGCGAAACGACGCGGAGGCCCGGCGCCTTTGGTTCCTTCATCAGGACGTGGACGCGGGTCTTCAGGAATTGGCCACAAACAGCCCGTTGGCGGATGCCGTCGCCCCCTCTCCGCATCCAGAGACTGCCCGACGTTTCGCCGGAAGCCATCTCATGACCGCCGCCGCAGCCCTCGTGCTCGGCTTTTTCAGTGCGTCCTTCGGATTTGGGTTCGCCGGAAGGTCACTAGATCGAACCGCGACCCTTTTGCACGAGGGCTTCGAGTCCGGACCCGCGCCGTTGGCGACCGGAGTGCCGCCCACCCCGGATCAATGGAGCGGGGACTACTCAGAGATCGTCCGGCAATTCGACGGTCTCCGGCCCGGAGAGGGCCTCAGGATGGCCCGTCTGCTGCGCTCGGATTACGAGGGGCGGATCGAGCCACGGCCCAGCCGGCAGGGCGATTTGATGCGTCTCATCGATGTGCGTCCCTACTTGAGCGAGGCCAAGGGGGCCGACGTCGTGATGACGCTCTCCGCGCTATTCAATGCCGGACCGTTGCCGAACTCGGAGCACTACAACGGCATGGTGACGATCTACGCGCTGGGTGCGGAGACCGACCTTCGCGGCGCGACGGAGGACAGCGTCAAGAAGGACGCTCTGGCCTTCAGCGTCGGCTTCTCCGGTGAGACCGATCGCGACCCGGAAACCTGGCAAACGGCCTCGACGCGCCTCTTGCTGCCCCCTGGCGCCGGCAAGGTGATGGTCAAAGTTTCGTTCTGCCGCATGCCCTTGGGAGGCCAATCGGCGTCGTCGTGGCCCGCTGCACATGCCTTCACCGGGCACTTCGTGGATGAGGTGCGCGCCTCCATCCGCATCCGCGAATCCGCCGGGCACGCTTCTCTGCCATCGCCCTCACGCCCATGAAAATCCCCTCCGCGATGTCTTTGCTCGTCTGCCTTCGTGCCCTCTTCACCGGGGCCGCACTGCACGCCGCCGAGCCCGTCACCAACTCCCTCGGGATGAGGCTCGTGCCCATCGAGTCCGGCACGTTCACGATGGGTCAGGACGGCCCGCCTATGGAGGATTACCTGCGGCAGAAGCGGTTTGGAGAGATGCACAAGGATTTCGACCGGATCGACTTTGATGAGAAGCCCGCCCACCAGGTCACCATTTCGCGTCCCTTCCTGATCGGAATCACCGAGGTCACGGTGGCACAGTATCGACAGTTCGATCCCGGGTTCAAAAAGAACGACCCCAAGGCGAACCCCGCCGATGACGATGCCGTTTGCGGCGTCACGTGGGAGCGGGCGGTGGCCTTTTGCGAGTGGCTCTCCCGCCGGGAAGGCAAGACCTATCGCCTCCCGACGGAAGCGGAGTGGGAGTATGCCTGCCGTGCGGGCACCACGACGCTTTTCCATACCGGCAATACCCTGCCGGAGACCCATCAGAAGTGGTTCGGTGAAGACAATTTTCGCGGCGTCTATTTCCCGGCGGGACCGATGCCGCGGGAATACGATTGGCGCGTCTTCGGAAAACCCGGGGCCACGTTGGTCCAGGGACAGGTCCTCGGCCTCACCCATCCGCAGGAAGAGTCGAGGGCGGGAGGAACCGGGGCCCTGCGGGTGGCGCAAAAAACGCCGAACCCCTGGGGCTTGCACGACATGCACGGCAACGTGGCCGAGTGGTGCAGCGATTGGTATGGTCCGTATGAAAGCGGCGCGCAGACCGACCCTCTGGGGCGAGCCGATGGTGACTGCCGCGTGTTTCGCGGGGGATTTCATTCCTCGATGATCCGCTTCCTGCGCTCGGCGAATCGCGGCTCTTGGGTGACAAACTCCGCGAGCGAGCGCATCGGCTTCCGCGTCGTGCAGGGGGAGCGGCCGAAGGAAACATTGCTGCCTGTGGCCGCGCCTCCGCTGAATGCGCAGAACATACGCCAGACCGCGCCAAAGCTCGAGCCGCATTCGCCCCACGAGCCATTCTTCGAGGGGCCGAAACCTTTTGTGCGCATCCCGGATGGCGCGGTTGGTCCCGTGTTCATCAGCCAGAACCACAGCCCGTCCATCACCGAATGCCCGAACGGCGATTTGCTCGCCGTTTGGTTCTCCACCCTCGGCGAGACTGACCTCACCACGGCCAACGCCGCCTCGCGGCTGCGCTTCGGTGCCAAGGAATGGGAGCCCGCCTCGCCATTCTGGGATACGCAGGATGTGAACGATCACGCTCCGAAAATCTGGTGGGATGGGGAGCGCACGCTTTACCACATCGTCGAAGGGCGACAGCACGGTGACATCCTCATCCGCCGCTCCACCGACAACGGCGCCACGTGGTCGAAGGCCGAAGTGATGCGCGCGCACGGCGAATCTTCGAGCCATCCCATCCGCACGAAGGACGGCGTTATCGCTGTCCCGTTCGATTCCTCAGGTCTTTCCATCAGCCGCGACAATGGCCAGACTTGGACCGATACCGGACGAAATCGCCGGGGCTCGGAAGTCATCATGCCCGGGGAGAAAGGGCCGTTCATGGCCGGCATTCATCAACCCATCGTCGAACTCACCGACGGCCGGCTCATGGCCTTCGGTCGGCTATCGCCCGAGGAACCCGCGCAGAAGCGGTTCGACTTCAAGATGCCCGTCAGTTACTCCAACGATCTCGGCGCGACCTGGAAGTGGGCCATCAGCGAGTTCCCGGTCGTGAGCAACACGCAGCGCCCCGCGATGCTCCGTCTCAAAGAAGGCCCCATCGTCCTCTGTTCCTTCACCGACCAGGCCCGCACGCCGTTCAAGGAACGCCAAGGACTCACCTTCCAATCCTCCGGCGGTGACTACACCGGCACCGGCCTCTACGCCGCCGTGAGCCACGACGAAGGCAAGACTTGGCCCGACCGGCGCCTCATCGCCCGGGACGGCGTCACCAACGCCGATATCACCGGTTACCTCGCAATGACCCAAACCCGCGACGGCCGCATCCAGCTCATCACCAGCAAGGACCATTACGTCTTCAACCTCGCGTGGATCCAAGCTTTGCCGCCCTTGCCGAAGAATTGAGGCGTGTTCCCGCCCCCCCCAGTCCCTTCAACATGAAACTCCGCCCCGCCCTCAACGCGGCCCTTCTGCTCGCGCCGCTAGCCGCAGTGTGCGCTCCCCCCCCCTCTGCGCACCCGCCCAACATTGTCCTCATCCTCGTCGACGACATGCCTTACGCCGGGCCGGGCGTGACCGGGAACCATCTCCTCGAGACGCCGCACATTGATCGGATCGCGAAGGAAGGCATGCTCTTTTCCCGCGCCTACACCGAGCCGGTTTGCGGGCCGAGCCGCGCGACGCTGATGACGGGGCAGTTCGCCGGTCGGCACGGCCGCACGGACAATGAGCCAGGCGTGCATCCTTACGCGCTCATGGAGGAGCTGCTCGCGCCTCTTCCGGACGGGGGGCCAACAGGCGCGCGCCTGCCCGATCCGGTGCAGCCGGGTGGTTACTCACTCGTTCAGGCGCTGAAGGCGGGTGGATACCGAACGGGCATCACGGGCAAGTGGCATCTGCCGCTCCAGCACCTCACCCCAAAGCTCGCCCGGCAATACGGCTTCGATTTCTGCACCGACAAGCCGGACCGCAGCCAGCCCTATCGCGACACGAAGCACTTCACCGACGACGCGGTCCAGTTCATCCGCGACAACCACGGGCAGAGTTTTTTCCTGTATGTGCCCTACGTCGCCGTGCATGGCGGTCACGTCGTGCCGCCGGAGGATCAGGCGCGGTGGCAGGAACGACTGAAGGGAAAGAAAGACACCATGCCGCCCGATCTGCTCGCCTCATTGGAGTTCGTCGATCTCTCCGTGGGCCGCATCCTCGAGGCACTCGACGAGTTGAGGCTGGCCGACAATACGATCGTCATCTTCGCCAGCGACAACGGCGGCGTGGGCAAGAACCTCTACCCGGTGGAGAACGCGCCTTTCCGTCTCGGCAAGGGCACGCTCTACGAAGGCGGCGTCCGCGTGCCGCTCTTCATCCGCTGGCCAGGCCAAATCGAGCCCGGCCTCCGTTGTGACGTTCCCGTGCATTTCGCCGACATGCTCCCCACGCTCTGCGATGCCGCCGGAGTGAAGCCCGATCCCGCTCACCAACTCGACGGCGCGAGCCTTCGCCCGCTCTTCGCCGGAGGCACGCTGCCGGATCGCACCTTGTTCGTCACCTATCCGCACTACCTCGCCGAGTTCGGCACCACGCCCGTGCGTGCCGCCATCCAGAACCGTTACAAACTCGTGTGGCATCCCTATGACCACATCGAGATCGCAGGTGAGCGTGTCACCAGCAGCACCATTCGCTACGTGCCAGAACCGCGCGTGGAGTTGTTCGACCTGAAGTCCGACCCCGGCGAGCACGAGAACATCGCCGACAAGCATCCTGAGAGAGTCAGCGAGATGCAATCACTCATGGAAACCTGGATGAACCAAACCGGCGCCAAGGACCTCACGCCCAACCCAGGCTACGACGCGAGCAGGCCGCTGTTCAACACCCGCGATGAAGCACTCAAGAAAGAGCGGGCGCAGAAAAAGGTGAACAGGTAATGCAATCCCTCGTTATCAAGCGCCATTTCAGGATGAGACTCCACCTCAGACTCATTCCCTCAACGATGAAACCCACCCTCACACTGATCTCCGCTCTTTTTCTCCTATCTTTCCTCCCGCTCACCGCGGCGGAGTTGAGGCTCGCCTCCGTCCTGGGCGATCACATGGTTTTGCAACGCGACAAGCCCGTCGCCGTGTGGGGCTGGGCGGATGCGGGAGAGTCCGTGACCGTCTCCTTCGCCGGGCAATCGAAGTCGGCCAGCGCCGCGGCGGATGGCAAGTGGTCGTTGATGCTCGATGCCCTCACGGCTTCCGCCGAACCGCGTGCGCTTCTCGTGGTTGGCAAAGAAGGGCGCAAGGTCGAGAGGAAGGATGTGCTCGTGGGCGAGGTGTGGCTCGGGTCCGGGCAGTCGAACATGGCGATGACGGTCGCGGGTTGTTATCACTTCGATGAGGAGAAGGCGGCGGCCAAGTTCCCCCTCATCCGCCATTATCGCGAAAGCTCCGGTCCGGCTGAGCAGCCACAGGCCGAGGGCCAAGGTGCATGGCAACTCTGCACGCCGGACACCGTCGGCGGCTTCTCTGCGGCACTGTATTTCTTCGGCCGCGAGATTCACAAGGAGGTCGGCTTGCCTGTCGGCCTTATCAACACCTCCGTCGGTGGCACGCCCATCGAGTCCTGGATCGCCGCCGAGGTGCAGTCCTCCGATCCCGAGACCAAGGCGAACTACGACAAGCGCTTGGAAGCCCACCGGAAGTTCGATCCCGCCCAGGCACCCGCTTTGCATCAAAAGCAGCTCGCCATCTGGAAGGCGGCGTCCGAAAAGGCAAAAGCCAACGGCACCCCGTTCGGCACCCCGCCGCCAAAGGACCCGCTCGCGATGTGGAAGCTCAAAGGCGGCCCCGCGGGTCTCTTCAATGGCAAGGTCGTCAATCTCGCGCCTTACACCCTGCGCGGCATGCTGTGGTATCAAGGCGAAGGCAACGCCAGCAGCAATCCAGGCCTCTACCACAAGCAGCTCACCCAACTTGTCATGAGCTGGCGCACGCTTTGGAATGACGAGGTGCCCTTCGCTTGGGTGCAACTCCCAAACTACACCGCGCCCGGCGAGGGCTGGCCGCGTGTCCGTGAATCCATGCTCAAAACGCTCGCCCTGCCCAAGACCGGCATGGCCATCACCATCGATCTCGGCGATGCCAAGGACATCCATCCGAAGAACAAGCAGGATGTCGGCGAGCGTCTCTCTTATTGGGCGCTCGGCACCGTGTATGGCAAAACCGTCCCCGCCACCAGCGGCCCGCTGCCCGCAGGCTCCACCATCAGTGGCAACGCCATCACCATCTCCTTCCAACACACCAACGGCGGGCTCAAATCCATCACCGGCGGACCGCTCACCGGCTTCCAGATTGCCGGTGCCGATCAGCAGTGGGAGCCTGCCGAAGCCAAGATCGTCGGCGAGACCGTCGTCGTCACCAGCGCCGAAGTCGCGCAACCCGTGGCTGTTCGTTACGCTTGGAAAGACTGGCCCGACTACAGCCTCGCCAATGGCGCTGGATTACCCGCTTCGCCCTTCCGCACGGACGACTGGCCGGTGCCAACGGTGCAGAAGTGAACCGCCAGCAGGCCATGAAACAGACAGTGATGCTCCTCGCCGCTTTCCTGCTCGCGCCGCTGGCCGTGCTGCGCGCTGCCGATGCCCCGAAGCCGAAGACCAACATCATCCTGTTTCTCATCGACGACCTCGGCTGGCGAGATCTGGGTTGCCAGGGGAGCACCTTTTATCGGACGCCCAATATTGACCGTCTCGCGACGGAGGGCGTGCGCTTCACGGAGGCCTATGCGGCTTGCGCAGTGTGCTCGCCAACGCGCGCGGCAATCCTCACGGGCAAGTATCCCGCGCATCTCCTGCTCACAGATTGGCTGCCTGCAGGCCGCTGGAATCCGAAGGCGAAGCTGCGCGAGGGTGGCTATCGCACGGCGAACCTCGGCAAATGGCATCCGGGCACCGAGCCATTTTCCCTACTCCAGCATCATGGCTTCGACGTGAACCTCGCGGGCGATGGCAACGGTGCACCGGGCAGCTATTTCTACCCATATGAGGATCAGCACTTACGGCCAAAAAAGAAGAGAGCGAAAAATCCGCAATGAAACACACCATCCCCCCCCTGCTGCTCGCGACGCTGACCGCGCTTCACGCCGTTGAACCCATCACCAACTCCATCGGCATGAAACTTGTGCCGATCGCGCCCGGCAGTTTCACGATGGGTCAGGACGGGCCGCAGACAGACTACGATATGGAAAAACATCCCGAGGAGTCGGATCGGGCGGACTGGGATGAGAGGCCCGTGCACCAGGTGAATATCTCCAGGCCGTTCCACATCGGGGCCACCGAGGTGACGGTAGAGCATTACCGGCAATTCGATCCGGGGTATCGCAACGGAAAGGGCTTGCCCGACGAGGCAGCCAACGGGATCAGTTGGCACAAAGCGGTCGATTTCTGCCAATGGCTCTCAAAAAAGGAAGGCAAGGCCTACCGCCTGCCGACCGAGGCGGAGTGGGAGTATGCCTGCCGCGCCGGGACGACGACGGTTTTCCATACCGGAGACAAACTGCCGGATGGTTTCCTGCCGTGGTATACACGGTTTGGATACCCGAAATTGTTCCCCTGGAACTTTTACTTTCCGGACGGTAAAGGAGCGCCGGAATACCTCCCCGTCGGTGCGGAGGGGGCGTCTTTGAAATTGGCGGGCGATGGGTTTGTCATTCCCGACGACGTGGCGGCGGCAGTGAAAAAGGGCCAACCCTTGCTGCGGGTGGC
>JAGWVU010000077.1 GCA_018970725.1 Verrucomicrobiota bacterium | reverse complement strand
ACCGGGCATCACTACCACGAGAAGAGCGGGCTGTGCCTGGCGATGTACCGGGCGTATGATGCGAATCTGGGGCGGTGGTTGAGTGAGGATCCCATCGGGGAGGCTGGTGGAGTGAATTTGTATGGGTATGTCGGGAATGGGCCGATCGTTAATACGGACCCGCTTGGATTGGAGGACAAGACACCCCAGGGCTACGAATACTCAAAGAAGGCCTTCCCTGGCATGGACGGTCACCACTACTACTCGGCAAAGACGCCACTCCCATCGCTAGATAAGCATCTCGCGGACAGCGCCGGGAAACAGAAGGGCGAATGCCCGTCATTGGTGAAGGCGCTGGCGGGTTTAGAGGGAACCGAAAAAAATGGTTGGATTAATACTGAATCTTGGATCAAGGGACCGAGCCTGCAGGAACTCCTGAATAGGGATGACTCGGATCCGCAAAAGCAGGCCTTAAAGGAGGGGGTTGCGATAGCTACTTTCGGTAAGGATGGCAAATTCCACAGCGGGGACGGCCACGCAGCGCTTTATGTAGGTTTGACAAGTGAACTGGGTAAAGATGGATGGTCCAAATGCTCGATATTCGATCAATTTCCTCAGGACACGAACGGTAACCCAAAACTTCCGGGCACGCGTTCAATTCCATTTTCGGGAGCTACACCCGAAGGTCACGGGAACAATTGGTCTGAATTCAGTATTATCTTAACAAAATGATGCTTTTGGCAAAACTACTCACGTGTTTAATGTTGTGGAATAGCTTTTTGGGCAAAGCTGAGTGCAACGAACCGCTTCATTTGTTTTTACCTCTCGAGCGTTCAACATCCCTGGATGAGGCCACGATTCAATTTAACGCCCAATTCGCGGGTGACTTGGATCGCCTTGGTCAACCGAAGCTACGCACGATCGAATTACGGAATGCACTGGCACTCGCATCCTCACGGAGTTACGTCAAGGTTTCGACGGAGCAAGCCGATTTGTGCTTTGAATTTCTTCGTGATGAGAAGTTGCCAGCTCAGGCGAGTCTTCACGCTCAGATCTCGGAGGAACGCTTGGATGTAATTTGGCGATTCGTCTACATATACTTGGTTATTCCTGGGTCGCTCTCAGGAAACACTACATCTGAATCCGTTCCTTCACCAGCGATGATCGCAGAGACTATTAAGATCCCGATCCGATTAAATCAGCTCGCTGCGGACGATTAACCGAAAATCACCAATTGGCCAAACCGAATGCGTTTCACCATCGGATTCAAGTTCGTGGCCTGAACGAGCTTTTTGTAGTGTAGCCTTACTTCGGTGGTGGCACTTCGCTGCTCGCATTAATCCTGAATCTCCGCGCCTTGCCCGCTCTCTGAGGAACTCCAAAGTCCGCACTTCTTTATCCCAGTTATGCTCCTCCGCACCCTCCGCACTTCCGCCTTCAGCCGGATCGTTTGTCTTGGGTTGATCCCCGCGCTGGTCCTCACCGGTTGTCCTGGCGGCAGGCAGACCGGTCCCAGGGGAGATTCCACGCCCCGAGTGCCGTCTGACGCCTTCACGCCTGACTGGACGCCGCCCACCCCGGTGCTCAGCCCCGCGGATATTGCCGTCAACTTGGCCGCAGCCGATTCTGGAGCCGGTCCGGACCTGACCTTCACCGAAGCCCAGGTGCCGACGCTGGCCGACCTGGACGAGTCCCATGTGCTGGCCGTGCGCCTGCAACGATTCGGCACCGCCGATCCGGACGAGGCGGAGCGGGAAGCTCTCGGCAAGGCGATGCGCGCCTACCGCGACAGCGGTGGACGGGCGACCAGCTCCGGCCTGGATGCCCTGGAGCAGTTTCTCACGGCCCATCCCAATTCGCCGTATCGCGCCAGTCTGTTGCGGGAGATAGGGGACGGCCGCTGGATGCAGGGCAGTTTCTCGCGCGCCGTGTCGGCCCGGGCGGAGGCCTGGACGGCGGTGTCCTCCCGGCGTTTTGCGGCTCACCCGGCCGGCAAATCGTCCGGGCTCAAGGTCAACTTGGCTTCAACCGTCCTTGCAACCGCCCGCTTCACGTTTCCCTGGCTGAGCCTCATCAGCAAAGGCCACACCCGAATCCATTTCGCGGCGGCAGGAACCAGTTCCTTGGGCGGGGGCGATAGCTCAATTGCGGACCGTGATCTGGCGGGCGACATCCTGGCTGAGTACTTGGCCATCCTGGGCACCACGGGTCAAAAGGAGCTCCTGGAGGCCACCTTGAAATCCGTGGAAGGCCGCGTCTGGAATGGTAATGCCACCGAGGCGATCCACCGGGCCCGGGTGACGCTGGGCTTCTTCAAAAACCAGCCGGAACAAAACATCTTCTGCGGCTTCATTGCCGCCAACCAGATCTGCGTGCCTCTTGGCCAAGCCCCGTTCTACCCGGACATCCACGACGACAAGGAAAAGGCCGACTTCATCCGCAACGGCCTGAGTCTGTTTGAGCTGCGCGCCCATTCCCGGGAATCTGGTGGCAACCTTTCCGTGTTCCGGGCAACTGCGGCCTCGGCTCCGATCCCGGTGCCCTCGGTGATCCATTTGAAGTTCAACCACTACTCCGCCCTCACCGAGCAAAACGAGGAAGGGCTCATCCGGGTCGTGGATCCCGGGATGAAGTTTGATTCCTGGGTCGCCCCTGAGACTCTGCGGGCGGAGGGCAGCGGCTATTTCGTGGTGCCTGGGGATGAGACTCCCGAAGGCTTTGCGCCGGTCGATGATGCCACGGCCAAGACGGTGTTTGGCCGCCACTGCGTCCACGGTTACGAGGACGAGAAGCCCAACGAGTGTCCTCCGACCAAGGCCGGTGGCAACGCGACGAAGTGCGGGATGACCACTTACGCCTTCGACTCGTTTCAACCTGGCATCTACCTGGAAGACACGCCGATCGCCTATTCCCCGCCCTATGGCCCGGGCGTGTCTTTCACGCTGAATTACGATCAGCGGGCCCTGGAAATCGACACCTTCAAGGCCTACGGCGGCTTCGGCACCCGGTGGTCGCATCCCTACCGCAGCGTGATCAAGATCACCGGGACGGGCACCAACCCCACGGTCAGCCTGATTCGCGGCGACGGCTCGTTCGCCATCTACACCTACAACACGGCGGCGGCAGCCTACAAGGGACGCTACGCGGACATGCCGCAGCTGGTCCGGCTCACCTCGACGCAGGGCGGGCCCGGATACCAGCTCACCTATACCGACGGCTCGAAGCTGCTGTTTACCCGGGCCAACGCGGCGAGCAATCCAAGCGCCTACCTGCTCAGCGCCCAGGTTGATCCCTTCGGCAACAGGTTGACCCTGACTTACGACGCATCGCTTCGTCTCATCCGCCTGACCGACGCGTTGAATCAAGTGACCACGATCGCCTACACCGGCACGAGTCCAAACATCACCAAGATCACCGATCCCTTCGGCAGGATTGCCAGCTTCCAATATAGCGCCAGTGGCCGCTTGACCCGCGTCACCGACCCGGCGGGGATCGTCTCCGAGATTCTCTATGATGCCGATGACGCCACGGTTGATTATGGCAACCTCGACTTCCCCACCAGGATCACCACTCCCTATGGTGTCACGAAGTTCAAGTGGGGCACCTTGCCGGGGGTGAATGAGGCGCCAGGGCGCTGGGTGGAAGCCACCGATCCGGCGGGAGACACCGAGCGGATGGAACAGAATGATTTGGCCAACTTTCCCACCAACGAATCGCCTTTGGCTCTGACTAGCGTGAGCGTTGGTGGGGTCGCCGTGCCGTTTCTGCCCAAGAACGACCTGCTCTATTACCGCAACAGCTATCAATGGGATAAGAAGCAATATCCGAACCGGCCCGGTGAGACCCTGGACCACGCCAAGGCCACGATCCGCAATTGGCTGGCCCGGGACAACAATATCGTGCCGGTGCTGGGCAGCATGAAGAGCCCGCTTGAGGGCCGGGTCTGGTTCAACTACCCGGGGCAAACCACCGATCATGCCGCCGGGACCATGTCGTCCCCGGCCAAGGTGGTCCGCCACGTCGAGAACGCCGACGGCTCGCCCGGCACCTGGACCATGAGCCAGACGGCCTACAACGCCAAAGGCCTGCCCACCCTGGTTACCGACGAAACCGGCCGCCAAACCACCATCGACTATGCCACCAACGGCACGGACGTGGTGGCCATCCGTGCTGCAGCAGGCACCCTGGCCACCTTTGGCAACTACGTCAATGGCCGCCCGAAGACCATCACCGATGCCTCTGGCGCCGTGACCACCCTTACTCTCAACTCGCGCGGGCAAGTCCTCTCCAGTACCAGCGCGAAGTCAGGCAGCTCCCTGGCAACCAACTACACCTACAACACACAGGGTTTTCTCACCCAGGTCGCCGTGGGAGGCAAGGTCAAAGCGGTCTACACCTACGACGGTGCCGGGCGGGTGAGCACGGCCCGGGACGCGGCGGGATACATCCTCACCTACAACTACGACCATCTCGACCGGGTCACCCTGGTGTCCCACCCGGACGGCACCCGGGAGCAGGTCGTTTACCAGGCCCACGACGCCACGGCCTTCAAGGACCGGCAAAACCGCTGGACCCGGATCAAATACAACAGCATCCGCCAACCCCAGTTGGTGCTCGATCCCAAGGGCCAGATCACCGCCTATGACTGGTGCCGGTGCGGATCGATCTCCGCGCTCACCGATCCCCGCGGCCAGACCACCCGGTGGAAGCGGGACGTGGAGGGCCGTGTCACGGAGAAGATCCTGCCAGACGGACGCAAGCACCTTTACTCGTATCAGGCCTATTCCGGCCGATTGGCGGCCGTGGCCTTCCCCAAGGACGCCACTGCGTTTGCCGCCGGAGGCGCGGCCACGATCCGTTACGGCTACTATCCAGACGGTGCTCTGGCCAAGGTGGACTACGGCGATGGCGCCATTGCCGATGTGACGTATGCCTACGACTCGCTCGGGCGGCTGTCTTCCATGGTCGACGGACAGGGCACCACCACCTACGGCTACAACGCCATCGCCACCACCGTGAACGGCGCGGGTCAACTCGCCACCATCAACGGCCCCTGGCAGCACGACACCATCGCCTACACCTATGATCCGCTGGGCCGGCCGCTGTCCCGCCAGGTGAAGAACGATTCCGGCGTGGTGCTCCAGTCCGAATCCCTGGCCTATCTCACCACGGGCGAAGTGGACAAGATCACCAATGATCTGGGCGTCCACACCATGGCCTATGACACCTCCTCGCGCCTCACCCAGATCGCGACCCGCTTGCCGGGACAGAGCGCCACCTCCGCCGCCTTTTTGAGCACCGCCTTTACCTGGGACACCCAATCCCGCCTCACCGCGCTCCGGAATCGCCAAGGGGCAACGGCCAAGTTGCTCTCGGACTACACCTACGAATGGTCGCAGGGAGGAGACATCAACAAGTGGACCGCCGTGCGGGGCGATCGAAGCCCGGCTTATGCCACATCCGTTTGGGATCTCAGTTATGATCCGCTGGGCCAGCTCACGGGCTTGACGGAGAAAAACGGCGCCGGAGCCGTCACCAAGACCTGGGGCTGGGCCTACGATGGCAGTGGCAACCGCACCCACGAGGTGGAGGGCAACGGCCTGCGCCTTGCCTCGATTGGTGGGGCCAACCGGCTCGATCAAATCGGCGGGGCCGGAGCGGCTCTCATTGAGGGTACGGTGAACGAGCCCGCCACCGTCAGCGTGAATGGCCAGACCGCCGCCGTGCGGGCCTTGCCGGGTGGTAGCCAATACCTCTTTTCCAAAGAACTGGCCCTGGCCGCCGGAACGCACGAGATCACTGTGACCGCCCAGGATCAGGGCAACAACACCACCCTCAAGCGCTACAACGTCACCGTGGGCGGAACGGAGCGCACGCTCACCTACGATCTCAACGGCAACCTCACCGAGGAAGCCGTGGCGGGTGGCGCGACCCGCGTCTACCAGTGGGACAGCCTCAACCGGCTCACCGCCATCCAGAGTGACAAGATCCCGGTGGCGGGCAGTTGGAGAACGGAGTTTACCTACGACGGGCAATCGCGCCGGGTGGGCATCGTGGAGAAGGTGCGCGACGATTCGGGCTGGAGCACGGAGAGCAACGCCCGCTACCTATGGGAAGGCGCGGAGATCGTGCAGAAGCGCGACGCCTCCGGCTCCACCGTGGTGGCCAAATACTTCGATCAGGGGGAGATTCGCGTTTTCTCCTCCTCGCCCGAGCCATACTACTACACCCGGGATCACCTGGGTAGCGTGCGAGAGGTGGTGAACCAAAGCGGCGTGATCGCCCAAAGCTTCGATTACACGGCCTGGGGGGAGCGCACCTCGTCCACGGCGGGATCATTGGAGTGGGGATTTACCGGGCATCACTACCACGAGAAGAGCGGGCTGTGCCTGGCGATGTACCGGGCGTATGATGCGAATCTGGGGCGGTGGTTGAGTGAGGATCCCATCGGGGAGGCTGGTGGAGTGAATTTGTACGGGTATGTGGGCAACGCGCCGTTCGATCTTATGGATCCTGATGGGAATGAACCGGCGGGAACAGAAGAAGCATTGGCCAAACGGCATGAGCAAATACGGTCAGTCCTAGATGCGATTAACCAAACGCCGGAACTTGATGAGGAAATCAAAGTGATGGCGAAATATTGCCCTGTCGATTATCACAATCGCGATCACCCTACAAATCGAGGATATTATGAGCGCGGCAGAATTCATCTCTTCTCCAACGATTGGAAGGATAACAATGCCGGTCTCAAAGACGGCACCCAGATGCCCGCAAGCGACCTAATGGAGACATTGGTGCACGAAGTATGTCATGCTGCAGGTGTTCCCAGTCATGCAGTTGGCCAAGAGACAAATGCCCAAGCAGATCAGCGCTTTGATGCGAAGGTTCGTGACACGATCGAAAAGATTCTGAAGCATCGAGCTACCGCCCCGGCAAAACAATGACCTCCTTACACCGAAAAATTACTGAAACCTGCAAAGACAGGATTATTGCGCTCCTACTCTTTGCTTGGCTCAGCGGCTCGATAGCTGCGACTGAGAAGGATTTGTCGGTCACAGTTGTCGACGGGCTTGGGGACCCAATCCCTCAAGCCGAGATTGAGGTGTTCCAGTGGAAGGGCATTCAGCAAGCAATAGATGCAGTATTTGATTCTCCGATTACCCCGCTGCCTGCAACTGAGGCTATTTCTAGCATCAGACTAACATCTAACAATGGCGGCCTCGTTGTCATTCCATCTTCGGTGCTAGGGAAGAAGACCGATCTCTACGTTGGGATTTCAAAGCCAGGTTACACCAGTGTTCGACTGTCGCTCAACGCAATTGAAAGCAAAATCGTCGTAAAGCGAATGGCATCGATTACGGAACTCGTAAGCTTGGCTACCCAAAACCAATTGCATATCCAACAGCGGCTCCGAGAATTGCTGGCGGCGGATTTGCAAGAGAACCGGCAGGATCTTTACCAAGGTGCATTCATTCTGGAGGGGCGACTTCGGCCAGCACTATTGAACCTTGTATCAGATCCTGTAGTTGGAGCGGAGGCTGTCGCCATTCTCGCTCTAATCGCAGACCCACACGACGTCCGACTCCTCGTCGAAAGCCTTGCAGACACCAACGATCTCTCGATGAAATTGACCCTATGGCCTGAAATTGCTGGGTCGCTTTTTTCACCGACATCGTCTGTGGAGTGGGAATTTCTCGACAGGTGCATGGTCACACATCAGCAATACAGCCGAGTCAGGGAAGCGGCCGTCTTGACCTTGGAGCTGATTGACACAAAGAGAAGCCTTGAACTTCTGACCAAGCACAAAGCGATTACGGAGCAGGCTTCAAAGTTCAAGGAGGATGGCGACATACCCGTATTGCTTCACGATGTCGATCAAGTGAGGCTGGCTGCGACGCTAGGGGAGCGTCTAAAGCTTGGAGAATGGCGTGGATGTCATCCTCCCATTCTTAATGAGCGCGGCGACAAATCTCTGGTGGTATTGGAATTCCTGCGAGGTTCTGATTTCTTTACATATATCGCTACTTTTCACAGGCAGGACTCCAATTGGATGCTGCAAGGTCTTCGGGAAACACGACAAGCGTTTATTGACAGTAGAAGGGGGAGATAGTCAAGTCAGTCGTGAGAAATCAATGTGTTCAGTTGACATGACGCCATGTTTGTCGCGCAACAGACTTCGGCGCGGGGCACGGCTGACTCATCCAGAAGTCTTTAGATTTCGCCAATGAAATTCGCTCGCAGTATCAACCGCCAGCATGCTCCACGGTGGTAAGCTGCACGAACATGCGTAGTGCAGAGATTCGCAAGGACAGGAAATCTCTTCGCGAGGTCCCGCAAGTTCCCTGGGGGGTAAACCCATACTCAAATCGTATGACAGGCCGTTTTTCGCACTTTCCACTTTTTTCTCTCTGAGATGCCCGTTTTGAGGGCGCAGGAAGCGGCGAATGGGTGAGCAGAGGCGCAAGGAGTCGCAGGGAGCCGAAGCCCAGGAGTGACAAGTAGGTGTAAAGTAGCAGTAAAGCTGAGGGCCAAATCAGTAAAGTAGGTGACAAGCAGATTATGGTTCGGGCGGCAAATGGCCGCCCTTTTTCGTGCCTGGATAACGCCGTTTTGGACCGGTGAGTTGCATCGGATGTGCTCCGCCGCCGCCATCCACCTACAAAATCCGGGCAGTTTGTGACGCAACAAACGGCCCGTGCCGGGCAATCGGGGACTTTTGTTGCATCACTGAGCGGGCGGTTCCACCGGGGCCGTGGTGCTGGAGGGGTGAATGATGATGGCCGCCAGCCGCCCCACGAGAGGGAAGGTGAGCTGGTCCGGGCCGAGCCGGAACACCCGCCAGCCGAGCAGGCCCGCCTCCAGATACTTCTCCAGGTCCGCGTTGAACCCGGCGGCGCGGTTGTGGCGTCCCAGCACCCATATGCCGCCCTCGATCTCGATGAGGCTGCGGCTGGGCAGGTGGGCGAAGTCGGCGCGCCAACGTCGGCGAGGGTGGAAGCGGAACTCGGTTTCCAAGGGCGGCCCGCCCACCTCAGACCAGAGGCTCAGGAAACGGGCTTCGAGACGGGAGGGAGATGTGGGAGCGCGATATCGCAGGCGGGCCATGCCGCTGCGGAGGCGTCAACTCCGGCTCAGAGCAGCTCGGGCTGGGCGGGATCATCCACGGCGGACTCGATCTCATCGGTCGTCGTGGTGGAGATCCGGCTGGTCACTTTGAGCTTGGCAGGCGCGCCGTCGTGCACGCTCACCTTGAAGCCGATGGCGAAGCGGCCGTCGTCATCGGCGGAGTCCTTGGCGGTCTTCCAGTGGGCTTCGAGTAGTTCCCGCAGGTGGTCGAGGGCTTGCTCTTTGAGGGCGGAGTCGAGGGCTTGATTCATGGCGGAATCGTTCAGGTCAGAGTTCGTTGTAAATCGTGATGATTGGTTCCAGATCCCGCTTGAGGGCGGCGCGTTGTTCGGGCGTGGCGTGATCTCGCCAGCCTTTGTCGCGCATCCGTGACCACCAGCCGACGAGGCGGTTCACGAAGGGGATGTGGTTCTCGATGCCCTTGTCGTTGTCGGGCACGCTCACTTCCTCGCAGTCGAGGAGGCGACCGGCGGAGATGGAGCGCCGTAGCCGACGCGTGGACACGGGCTTGCCCTCGGTCTGGGTGTCGGCCGCCAGCTTGAGCCAGCGTTGTTGCTCCGCAGGCGGGAGCTTGGCCACGATCTTGTGGTGTTCCCAGGATAGATCTTTGTGGCGGAGAGAAGCGGGCACCTTGCGGCTCACGTGGGCGTAGGTGTGGAGCGTGGCTCGGTCCAGGCCGGTGAGCTGGATGGCGGCTTCGTAATCCTCCGAACGCACCCGGGCTCCGGTTTGGCGGGCATCCGCCGCTCCGAAGCGATCCTGGCCGTAGAGGAGCCAGTCGCCGATCACGAACGCCACGCCCTTGGCCGCTTCGTTCAAGAGCGGAGCCAAGCTGCTCCATTCCTCGAAGGAGAGGTGGTCATGCACCTCAAGGCCGGTGCGGCTGATCGTGAATTTGCGGGTGTCGGTGAGGGCGATCATCGCGATGTGGAGCCTGTCAATCCTGGCCGCTCAGGTGGCGCATCCGGGCTTGGCGATAGCTCTGGCGGGCTTCCACCGAGCGCATGGCGCGGCTGGGCTTGAGGTGGAGGGCGCGGGTGAGTTCCACGCAGCGTTTCGAAACTGCCGCCCGGGTGACTCCGTGGCGCTTGGCGATGTCGGTCATGGAATCGCCGCAGTAGGCCAGGCCGGTGACCAAGGCGAGACACTCCAGGGAAAGCCGGGCGTTGTCTTGGCCGATCAGTTCGCCGACGAGGCGGCGGAGCAGGTCGTGGAGAAACTCGGGATCGGGGGCGCCGAGGCGGATGGCGGCATCGGTGAATTCCGGGAGAGTCGGTTCAGCGGCTTGCGCCGGGGCGCTCGATTCCCCCACCCAAGGATCGTCGTCGCCCGCTTCATCCGGATCGCAGCTCGCCAGGGACGATTCGGCCATGTCGCGAGAGGGAGCGCCCGTGCCGCATCCAGGCACCGAGGGCCGGTCCAGACCGAGCTCGCCGAGCTGGGCGCGTTCCTCGGGCGGGAGGGAGCCGATCCAGTCCAAGTAGGCCTGGCGGTAGGCTTCGTCCCGAGCCCGCTGCCGGAGGGCATAGGCGTCGGCCTCATCGGGAAGGGAATGGTGCAGGTCGTCCATCACTTCTCCCCCCAGTGGTTGCAGGTTCCGGCCTCCACCTCGATGGGCACCTCCGGGAAGAGGGCTTCCATGGCTTCGCGCATCGTGTGGGTCACCAGTTCGCGCACGGCGTCCGCTTGGGATTCGGGCGCTTCCACGATCAGCTCATCATGCACCGTGGAGAGAATGCGGGACTCCTCGGGCAGGCGTTCGGCCACGAGCACGATGGCCCGCTTCATGCCGTCCGCGCAGCCGCCCTGCACGGGCGTGTTCACCAAGGCTGTGAAACGCTCCCAATCGCTAGCAGTCTCGGGGATGAGGCGGCGGCGGCCGAGGCGGGTTCTGACTTCGGTGACGCCCTTCTCGGCCGCTTGGTGACTCAGTCCGTGCCATTGGCGCAAGTGGCCGTAGGTGCGGAAGAAGGCTTTGCGGATCTCCATGGCTTGCTCGAGTTCGAGATGAACGCCGTAGGAAGCGGCGGCATAACGG
Organism: Verrucomicrobiota bacterium; assembly: GCA_018970725.1. GTDB lineage: Bacteria > Verrucomicrobiota > Verrucomicrobiia > Verrucomicrobiales > DEV007 > V1-115. The sequence continues at coordinate 1,194 of JAGWVU010000077.1, read as the reverse complement.
ACGAGGCCGGGAGGATGCTGGCCGTAAAGAACCCCAAACGAAATCGCCTTTGCGGTTTGTCGCTGCTCCTTGCTGATCGTTGCGGAATCAGCGCCCAGCACGGTTGATGCCGTGAGTTTGTGGAGGTCTTGTCTCGCCCGATACGCCGCGATCATCTTGGTCTCGCCCGCGATGGCCGCCGCGGCCCGCAGCTCCACCTGGGAGTAGTCGGCCACGACGAACTTGTGCCCGGGCTCGGGCACAAACGCCTCGCGCAACTCGCCCCGCCCGATGTTCTGGAGGTTCGGCTCCTTCGAGGAGAAGCGGCCGGTCGCCGTGCCAGTTGGTTCGAACCGGGCGTGAATGCGACCGTCGCTCTGCACGTGGGCCAGAAGCGATTCGGCCTGCTGGGCCCGTTTGATCGCTTCGCGGTGGGCCAGCACCAGGGGCACGAGCCGCCCGTCGTCCGCTTCCTTGAGCGCGGCTTCGGCCGTGGATTCGAGGTCGAGCCCGGCCCGTTGGAGCGCGGCCAGGAGCTGGGGCGTGCTGGCCGGGTTGAGACCGGGATTGCCCAGGGCTTCACGGAGGGCGGCACTGGCTTGCGTTGCGTCGGCGTTCGCTTTGGCGGCAATGGCCCGGAGCTTGTCCGCGTCCACCCGGATGCCGGCGGCCTCCATCTCCACCACCCGGGGCAGGAGATCGCTCTCCAGCGCCCACACGCGCTCCAGGTCCGCTTTCCCGATCTCCGCCTCGAGCACTCCGGCCAGGTCGTGGAGGTGGGCCACGTCCCTGGCCGCGTAGGTGAGCTGGTCATCGGTCAAAAACATGGCGCCCCAATCAGACCGGCTCTGGTCCGGGCCCGGCGCGATGCCGAGATAGCGCTGGAGGCATTGGTCCAGGTTGTTGCCGGGCTTGGTGCCCGCGGCGAGGAGCCGGGCAGCCGTGAGGGTGCAGAGGATTCGCCGCAGCCGCAGCCCGCATTTCACCCGCAGCCAGAGGCAATCGAACCGGGCATTGTGCGCGATGACCGTGGCCTCCTGGAGAAGGTGGCCCAGCCCGCCCAAATCGTAGCCCAGGGCCATGAGGTCGAGCATCCACACCGGCCCGCCCTCCCGCCGCAGGGTGAGCAGGCGGATGTCGCCGCGCCACGGGTCGAGGCCGTCGCCCTTGCGTGGGCCGTGGGTTTCGATGTCCAGGGCGATCCGGTCCGAGGAC
>JAGWVU010000076.1 GCA_018970725.1 Verrucomicrobiota bacterium | reverse complement strand
AAGCCGCTGGAAAAACATCGCGAGGTCATCACGCCGATCAGCGGGCTCCATCATCCGGGCGCGTTGGCGCATCATCACGGATGCATCAACGTCTGGCTGACCGGCGGCAAGATGGGGCCCTCGGACCGCAACACCATCTCGGTGGACCAGAAAATGGCGGAGATCACCGCGCCCCACACCCGTTATCCTTCGATGGAAATCGCCCTCACCGGTTCCTCGCTCGCGTGGACCGCCGACGGCGTCCAGTTGCCCGCCCTGCGCCGCTGCAGCGAGATCTTCGCCTCGCTCTTCGAGGAACCGAAGGGCGGCAAGACGGTCCAACGCCGCGCGTTGCGCCGCAAGGGCAGCGTGCTCGACGCCAACCTCGCCGAAGTCCGTGAACTCGAGAAGAAGATGGGCGCCGGGGACAAGGGCCGCATGGAGCAATACCTGACCTCGGTGCGCGAGGCGGAAATCCGCACCACCCGGGCCGATGCTTGGCTCGACACGCCGCTGCCGGCCGTTTCCGAAGCGGACCGCAAGCGCACCAACCGCGACGTCGCCGCCACGATGGCGGGCGATTACTTCCGCACCGTGTATGACCTGATGGTGCTCGCTTTCCAGACGGATGTGACCCGCGTGGCCACCTTCAGCCTCGGGGGCGAAGGCGACGCCTTTTCGATTCCCGAGATCGGGATCACGGAGTCGCGCCACCAGCTCAGCCACCACGGCGGCGATGCTGGTTATATCGAGAAACTCACCAACTATGATACCTTTGCCATCGAGCAGTTCGGCTACTTCCTGACGCGTCTCAAGGAAACGAAGGATTTGAACGGCAGGCCGCTCCTCGGCTCCACCATGGCGCTTTTCGGCAGCGGCATGTCCTATGGCCACAGCCATGGCAACGCCAACCTCCCGCTCGTGTTCGCGGGCGGATCCGACCTCGGACTGAAGCACGGCAGCCACATCGACTTCAACAAGGAGGCCAAGGACTTCGCCGGGTATTCACTCGCCGCCGACGGCAGCCTCACCACCGCGCACTACCAGGTCTGCAGCCGCCCGGTCAACGCCGACGCCCACATGAGCAACCTTCTCCTTCTCATGGCCCAACGCATGGGGGTGGAGACGGAACGGTTTGGGGATAGCAACCAGGTCGTCGCGCTGTGATGTTCCTGATTCCCCGTCCCTTGTTCTTGGTTGTCGTGGGCTCGTTGGTCGTCTCGTTTCACGCTGCCAGCGAAGAACCAAGAACGAAGGACCCAGAACCAGGAACGGGTCCCTTCCGTCCCGAACCCGGCAAGTTCCCCCCCTTCGAGAAAGCGCACGCCTACCGCGGCGAACTGGTCTTTGTGGACCATGTCAACCGCCGCGGCAGCCTTCGTGTCGCAGGAGGCAGCGAAGTATTCTTCCAGCACAATCCGCAACCCTTCGCCATGCTGCCTTACGGCATCGTGCGCTATCACGGTGCGCCCGCGGACTTGCGGAATATCCCGCTCGGCACACTCCTGCATGTCCGGGCCTTTCTGCCGCCGGATCCAAAGAACTCGGCCGTGCCCGTCGTGGAAAAACCTTCGGTGGAGCAGCCCGCGGAAAACCATGTTCTCCTTCTTGAGGACGAGCCAAGCCATTGTCTGCGCGAGGGTATGATCTGGAAACTGAAGGAGGTTGACCTTCACAGGAACGAGACCAAGATCATTGCCACCCTCGAGCCCAAAGCGGGTGGCAATGGCAAGCCGGCCGAACAAACCCTGACGCTCGATGATGGCACCCGGATCTGGCGTGGCCGTGAGTGTCTCGCGCCCGCGGATTTGGTCGCCGACGGCACATGGCCGACTGAAGGGAAGAAGTCGCTTGGAGGCCAGTCCGTCCAACTCGGACTCGGGTGGCTTCCGGCGGGCACTTGGGAAAACCGGGTCGAGAATCAATTCCACATCACCGATCTCTGGATGGATGGTACCGCCATGCAGCGCTGCGCCAGTCGGCAGACGGGTCTGCATGCATCTTTCATCCGCACGCGGCTGATGCCCGCTTGGGTGGATGCCGTTGAGTATGGCCAATTCGGTCGCGCCACGGTGACCGCGACGCTTTTCGGCGGCATGGACGCATCGCTTTACGCCGATTTCAAAAAGGGAGAGCAAGGTGTGATGGCCGCGGCTGAGAACACCCTGAAGCCATGGTCCAGCATCGTCAGCTCATCGCATATCGCCTCCAAAGGCAGCATTCTGGATGTCATGAGGGAGGACGCAGAGCCGCCTTTCGGGAGCAGCGGCATCCAAATTCGCTTTGAGACCGACCTCATCATCGAAGGCATCCGCCCCGGGCGGATCGTCCGCGTCCGGCCTGCGAGTTGGCCTCACGTCGCGGCGCCTCGCGAGGAATACCTCATCGATCATCGGACCGGCCTCGATGACCGGTTCCCCACGCCTGCCATTTTCCCGAGATACTGATCCTGTCATGAACCTGTGCTTGGTTTCTCGTTCTGTGTTCCTCGTGCTGACTTTCGCCTGCACCTTGGTCGTTCCAGCCCGGGCCGCGGATGAACCAGGCAACAAGACCAAAGAACAAGGAACCCGCGCAGCCGAACCCTTCCGCCCCGAACCCGGCAAGTTCCCGCCCTTGGATAAGGCCCACGCCTACCGCGGAGAGCTTGTCTTCGTGGATCACGCGAACCGTCGCGGCAGCCTCCGAGTTCAAGGTTCGGGTGTTTTCCGGCGGAATGACCCGAATCCGTTCGCCCTGCTTCCCTACGGCATGGTGCGGTATCACGGGGCCCCGGCGGATTTGCGGGATATTCCGCTCGGGACGGTGATGCACGTCCTCGCGTTTCTTCCGCCGGACCCGAAGACTTCCCCGGTGCCGGTGCTGCCGGTCAACAGTAAGGAAATCGACGCCAGCCACTACCGGGGGGTGGGCATTTTCCCCGCCGAGAACCACGTCCTTCTTCTCGAGGACGAGCCCAGCCATTGCCAGCGGCTGGGCCTGATCTGGAAGTTGCACACGGTGGAAGTGAAGGAACAAGAAGGCATGATCACCTCCACCCGAATGCCAAAGCAGGGGGGCAACCCCAAGCCCTCCGTGGAAACGATGACCTTCGACGCATCCACCCGGTTCTGGCGCGGGCGCGAGGTCCTCAATCTCGATGACCTGACCGCCGAAGGCACGTGGCCCACCGCAGGGAAAAAGGCACTGGGGGATCAGACGGTTCTGCTCGGCATCACGTGGAAGCCGACACCGGAGGGAGTCTTCACCCGGTTCCACGTATCCGACCTCTGGTTCGACGATGCCTCGATCCAGCGGGCTGGGAAGATTCAGGCGGAGACGCACAAGGCCTTCATCCGGAGCCGTTGGATGCCCGCCTGGGTCGATTCCGTGGAGTATGGCAAGTTCGGACGCGCCACCGTGACCGCCACACTCTTCGGCGGCATGGACGAGTCCCTTTACGCCGACTTCAAAAAGGACGTCCCCGCGATGATGAATGCCGCCGAAAACACTTTGAAACACGCCGGCGGGCATTATGGCCCCGCGCAGCTCGCCTCCAACGGTTCCCTCACCGGGGTGACGCGGGCGGCCGCCGACCTTCTTTCCGGCGGCAGCGGCATTCAGATTCGCTTCGAAACGGATCTCATCATCGAGGGTCTTCGCCCCGGACGTGTCGTCCGCCTCCGTCCCGCCAACTGGCCCCTCGTCGAGCCCCCGCGCGAGGAATACCTCGGCTTCTATTTCAGCGCAGAGGATCGCTTCCCGAAACCGGACATTTTCCCGCCGAAGCGCGACCCGTATTGAAACCAACCTTTGCCGGTCCCGGAAAATCATGATGACTCCGCTTCCCTTTCGCCAACCATGGCTCGCCCTGGTTGTGGGTTCGCTCGCCGTTCAGGCGATCGCTTTCAGCCAGCAGCCAAGGCCCAAGGACAAGGAACCGGGAACTGCCATCGCCGACCCCTTCCGCCCCGAACCCGGCAGGTTCCCGCCGTTGGACCAAGCGCTCGCCTATCGCGGCGAGCTTGTCTTCGTGGATCACGCCAATCGTCGTGGCAGCGTGCGCATTCCCGGCGAGGGCACCTATTTCCGTAATGCACCGCATCCTTTCGCACTGCTGCCCTATGCAGTCGTGCGTTACCACGGCGCCCCGGCGGATCTGCGGGACATTCCGCTCGGCACTTTGCTGCACATCCGCGGGTATCTCCCTCCTGATCCGGCCACCTCGGCAGTGCCCGTGCTCCCGGTGGACAACAAAAACAAAACCGCCGGCTACAGCGGCAAGGGGGTCGCTCCCGCGGAGAATCACCTCTTGCTGCTCGAAGACGAACCGAGCCACTGCCTGCGCGAAGGTCTCATCTGGAAACTCAAGGAAGTGGAGGCCAAAAACCGCGAAGGCCTGCTCACCGCCTCCTGCGAGCCCAAGCAAGGCCCGACCGCCAAGGCAGCCGGGGAAAAGTTCACCTTCGACGCCGCCACGCGTTTCTGGCGGGGACGTGAATCGCTCGGCATCGACGAACTCATCGCAGAGGGCCTGTGGCCCGCCGAAGGGAAGAAAGCGCTCGGCGATCAACCGATCCGGCTCGGCATCACGTGGAAGCCGACGCCGGACGGCATCTTCACCCGCTTCCATGTCTCGGACATCTGGCTTGACGATGTCTCCATGCAACGCGCCGCCCAACAGCAGACGGAGACGCACAAGGCCTACATCCGGAGCCGCTGGATGCCCGCGTGGATCGATGGCGTCGAGTATGGAAAATTCGGCCGGGCCACGGTGACTGCAACGTTGTTTGGCGGGATGGACGATTCTCTCTACGCCGACTTCAAAAAGGGAGGGAGCGCCGTAATCAACGGGGCGGAGAACACCCTGAAGCACACCGGCGGCGCTTATGGTCCCGCGCACATGGCGTCGAAGGGCACCCTGACCGAGGTCACCGGACCTGCGGGCACACCTCCGCTGGGCAGCAGCGGCATCCAGATCCGCTTTGAGACCGACCTCATCGTAGAGGGCATCCGCTCCGGGCGGGTCGTCCGCATCCGCCCGAACGGCTGGCCGTTGGTGAACCTGCCCCGGGAGGAATACATCGGCGATGGCAGCGATCCGAGGGACCGTTTTCCCACGCCCGACATCTTTCCGAAATATTGACGGGGCTGTCTCCCCCTGCACCACCACTTTCTTGTCCAAAAACGAGGCGCCGGTTCCGAGTAAGGTCAAGCCGATGCCCGATCATCCGCCGAAACCCCAGGACAACTTCATGCGACTCTTCGTGGCCAGCGAGCCGGAGCTCTTGCGCTACATCCTCGCGGTGATCCCGAACGTCGTGGACGCCCGTGAGGTCCTTCAGGAGACGGCCTCCGCACTGTGGCGGAAGATGGACGAATACAATCCCGAATCGCCGTTCACCCCCTGGGCCTGTCGGTTTGCCTCCAACGAGATCCGTGCCTTTCTCCGCCGGGAGCAACGCCACCGCCGTTGGCTGGATGAGGATTTGGCCGAAAAGCTGCGCTTGCATCAGGATCAGGCAGCCCGCTCCCCTGCTGCGAGCGTCGAGCACCTCCGCGAATGCCTCGAGGCCTTGCCCCCGGCGCAACGGGAGTTGCTCCGCCGCTACTACTTCGAGGAAAATCCCGTACAGAAGATCGCTGAGGCCCTGAACCGCACCGCGGATGCCGTTTACAAGACCCTCCAGCGTTCCCGGGAAGCCTTGGCGGACTGTGTCAGGCGGAGGGAAGGGAGGGCGCCTTGAAAGAACTCGCAGCCCGGTATCTCGACGGCACCGCCACGGACGCGGAGGTAATGGAACTCTCGGCGCGGCTGCGGACGGATCCGTTGGCACGGGACGAGTATCTGCGCCTCGCCGCCATCCACGCCCGGCTGGCCACCGACCCGGCGCTGTGGGTGGAGCATCAGCCGGCAGCCCGCCCGCTGCGGTGGCTTGGGTGGCGGCCGCTTACCGCGGCGGCGGCCATCGTGGTGCTGATGGCGGTGATGTTTTGGAGGCGGGAAACGGCTCCTGCCGTGCCGGTGGCCACGCTTCTTCGCACGGAGGACGCGGTGTGGGCCGGCCAGGCTCCGCTGGAGGGCGGAAGACTCGTCACCGGGCCGCTGCGCCTGCTCAACGGGCGCGCGATGCTTCGGCTCGATGGTGGCGCGGCGCTGCTGCTGCGCGGCGAGGTGGAGCTGCGGCTCGATGATGGCGGCAGTGTGACGCTGCTGGCGGGGGAAGTCCGCGCCGAGGTGCCCGAGGCGGCGGTGGGGTTCACCATTCACACGCCCGGAGGCAAGGTGGTGGACCTCGGCACCGAGTTCATCGCCAGCGTGAACCGCGAGGGACAGACGGAGGTCAGCGTGGTGCAAGGCGAGGTGGAGGTGCCGGATGGCGATGGCGTGGTGCATCGGCTCACCACTGGCAAGGCGCTGGCCCTCGACCGCCGGGGAACGACGCACCCGATCACCGCGCGGCTGGTGGACAATTCGTGGCAGCCGTGGGCGAAGGACGAAAAAGATGCGCTGCGAGCGGGGCGGCTGCTGCTGCACGAGACCTTTGACTACCCGGCGGGTGATCATGATCCCGCCGATCTCCAGGGGGGCAGCGGCTGGGCGGGCCCGTGGACGATTTTTCAAGGCAAGCATGCCGACCAGCCGTGGTCCGCCAAGATGCATCAGATGGAGATGGGCACGTTCGAGGGACGCAAGGCATGGGTTTCTCCCGTCGGGAAGACCCGGTGCCAGCGGATGCTCGCCCAGCCACTGTCGATGAAAGAAGATGCGGTGCGCTATGTCAGCCTGATGTGGTTTGAGGAAGCGCTCCCTCCCGAACAGCGTGCCTTCGATTTCTGGCCGATGGCCAACCTCATGATTGATCTGCGCGGCGCAAGCGACTCCGGGCCGGGGCAGCGGGTCGGCCTGCGCACAAACTATCTCATGCACCCCATCATCGAGTCCGGTGCCGGGCAGGGCTTTGAGAGCCGGGTTCGGGTGGCAGAAGGTCGGCGTCTTATGATGGTAGGAAAGATTCTTTCCCGGCGGGAAGGCGAGGATGAGGTGTTTCTGCGCGTTTTTGAAGCCGGCGAACCACCGGGCCCGGTCGAGCCGGATTCGTGGGATGTCGTCACGCGTGGCCTGCGCCTGGATGCGGTTCTCGACAGAGTTGTCCTGGAATCCATCGGCCCCAAACCGCGCCGCATCGAGGAAATCCGCATCGGCACCACCTGGCGCGACGTCGTGGCCGGCTGGGATGCGGGAATGAAGCTTCACCCATGATTCCGACCATGAAATGGCCTGCCATCCTTTTACTGTCCACCGCCTTGGCCTCCGCCGCGGAGGATATGGCCTTCTTTGAAAACAAGATCCGGCCCGTGCTGGTCGAGCACTGCTATTCCTGCCACAGTCCCGAGGCGAAGAAGATCAAGGGTGGATTGCTGCTGGACACCCGCGAAGGCATCCGCCGCGGTGGGGACACGGGTCCGGCCGTGGTGCCGGGGGATGCGTCCCAAAGCCTGCTCATCAAGGCCATCCGCTACGAGGACCCCGACTTCGAGATGCCGCCGAAGAAGAAGCTGCCCGCGGAGGTGATCGCCGATTTCGAGAAGTGGATCGCGATGGGCGCGCCGGATCCGCGCGAGGGGAAGGCCGGTGCGGTGACCACCATCGACCTCGAGGAAGGGCGCAAACACTGGTCCTTCCAGCCGCTCTCGAATCCGCCCGTGCCGGAGGTGAAGGATAAGTCGTGGCCGCGCACGGACATCGACCGCTTCATCCTCGCCGCGCTGGAGGCCAAGGGACTGCGCCCGGTGGCGGATGCCGCGCCGCATGACCTGCGGCGGCGGCTTCATTATGATCTCACCGGCCTCCCGCCCGATCTTGCGGAGGGGACCGGAGCGGCGGATGTCTCCGCCTTGCTCGAGAGCCCGCGCTTTGGCGAACGCTGGGCGCGGCACTGGCTGGACATCGCGGGCTACAGCGAATCGACCGGCGGCGGACAGAACATGGTGCTGCCCGTGAATTTTCGTTACCGCGACTATGTCATCGCCGCGTTCAATGCAGACAAGCCCTACGACCAGTTCCTGCGCGAGCAGATCGCCGGCGATCTCATGCCCGCGAAGGATGCCGCGCAGCGCGACGAGCAGCTCATCGCCACCGGTTTCCTCAGCATCGGCACCAAGAACACCCTCGATGAAAACGATCCGCGCTACATCACGACCGTGGTCGATGAGCAGATCGACAGCATGGGCCGATCCGTGCTCGGCCTGACTCTCGCCTGCGCCCGCTGTCATGATCACAAGTTCGATCCCATCTCCACGCGGGACTACTATGCCCTCGCCGGCATTCTGCGGAGTTCGGAGCCGCTGGCCGGAGCCTGGCGCCGCCATTTCCTGAAATGGTCCCAAGCTCTGCAGCCGCTCTCGAGCGCTCCTGACGTCTTGTCCGATGCGGAGCTCACCGAGCAGTTGAACTCGGCCAAGACCCGCATGAATCTCAATGGGAAGCGCTACAAGGTCCAGCGGGCCGCTCTCCAGGAGGCGGGCCTCACCAAAGCCTCCACTGCCGAGCAGGAAGCGTTTTACAAGACACGCCCCGAGGTGATGGAGGTGATCAACGAGATGGACCGGCTCCAGAAGATCGTGGACCGGCACAACGACAAGCTCAACAAGCTCCTGCCTTTCCTGACCTCCGCGATGAAGGACGCGGAAAAGCCCGCCGACTGCGCCGTCCGCATCCGCGGCGAGGAATCGCAGCTGGGCGAGGTGGTGCCGCGCGGCTTTCCCGCGGTGTTCACCACGTCCACCACGCCGGAAGTGAACCGCAGCCAGAGCGGGCGTCTCGAACTCGCCACTTGGATCACCGGCAAGGACAACCCGCTCACGGCCCGCGTCATGGTGAACCGCGTCTGGCAGCACCTCATGGGTGCCGGCATCGTCGAATCCTGCGACGACTTTGGAAAGACCGGCCAGACACCCGCGAACGCCGCCCTGCTCGATCACCTAGCGCGGCGTTTCATCGCCAGTGGCTGGTCGGTGAAACAGCTCATTCGCGATATCACCGACAGCCGCGTCTACCAGCTCGGCACGGCGCACGATGCGAAGGCCTACGAGGCTGACCCCGCCAACCGGCTGAACTGGAGGGCCAACCGCCGCCGGCTCGATGCCAATGCCCTGCGCGACTCCCTGCTGGCTGTCAGCGGACGTCTCGTCCTGACGCCGCCGCCTCTCGAGTCCCAGATCCATCTTCGCGTCGAGGATAGCCGCACCAAATCCACCGACATCGCGAAGGTCCTCGCGCCCACCGAGCGGCATCGCACAATCTTCCGGCCGATCATGCACGAGAACGTGCCCGCCGACCTGAGCGTCTTTGACTTCCCCGAGCCGGAAATGGTCACCGGCCGCCGCAGTGTCACCACCGTGCCCACGCAGGCGCTCTTTCTGATGAACAGCCCCCTCATCGTCGAGCACGCTCGCCACACCGCGCAGCGCGTGAAAGGTCTCGGGAAGGATACCTCCTCGCGCATCGAGACCGCCTACCAGCTCATCCTCGCCCGAGCACCCTCGGATGGCGAGCGTGGCGACGCTGCCGCCTTTCTCACGGGCTTCCCCGGCGACAAGGAAGACGAAGCCCTCGCCGCGTATTGCCAAACGCTCTTCGCCTCCGCCGAGTTCCGCTACCTCTACTGATCATGAACGCGCCTATCCTCCATTCCCGCCGCCACCTGCTGCGCACCGCGCTCAACGGCTTCGGCTATGCCGCTTTTGCTGGATTGAGCACCCAGGCCACGCACGCCGAAGGCAGGCAGCCGCATTTCCCCGCCAGAGCCAAGCGCGTCATCATGATCTTCATGCAGGGCGGCGTCTCGCATGTGGACACCTTTGATCACAAGCCAAAGCTGACCGCGGATGCCGGCAAGCCTTTTGGCTCGAAAGGCACGTCCAAGCTCATGGGCAGCATGTGGAAGACCGCCCGGCACGGCCAGAGCGGGCACTGGGTCAGCGAACTCTATCCCCATGTCGCGAAGCATGCGGACCGCCTCTGCATGCTCCACGCCATGCACACCGACCAGCAGGCGCACGAGACCGCCGTGCCCTTCTTCCACACGGGCATCGCCTCCCAAGCGCGGCCCTCCACCGGGGCGTGGAGCGTTTATGGCCTTGGTTCCGACACCGAGGACCTGCCAGGTTACATCGCCATGAACTCCCTGAACTCCTTCGGCGGCAACAACCACGGCAGCGCTTTCCTGCCCGCCGCCTGCCAGGCCACCATGGTCAACGCCGGATCGTCCAATGACGCGCCTGGAAAACTGCCCGTGCCCGACCTCATTCCCGCTCACCTCAGCTCCGCGCAGCAGCGGGCGCAGCTCGAGTTGCTGCGGAAGATCAACCAGCGCCGCCTCGGAATCGACGAGGTGAACCCGGAGCTCGAGGGCGTCATCGCATCCTACGAGATGGCCTTCCGCATGCAGTCGGCGGTGCCCTCGCTGCTCGATGTGAGCAAGGAATCCGCCGAGACCCGCCAGCTCTACGGCATCGGCCAGTCGCCCACGGACGGCTTTGGTCGCCAGTGCCTCTTCGCTCGCAAGTTCGCCGAGGCCGGTGTCCGCTATATCGAGATCGGAACCAGCGGATGGGATCATCATTACGACATCAAAAACCTTCTGCCCGCCAGCTGCGCCGCCACGGACAAGCCCATTGCCGGCCTGCTCACCGATCTTCGGCAGCGCGGTCTTCTCGATGACACACTCGTCATCTTTGGCACCGAGTTCGGCCGCACCCCTTCGGCCCAGAGTGACGGTCGGGACCATAACAACCGCGCCTTCACGATTTGGATGGCCGGCGCAGGCGTGAAAGCCGGCTACCGTCACGGCGAAAGCGATGACTACGGTGCCGAGGGCGTCGATGGCAAGGTCCACATCCACGACCTCCACGCCACCATGCTGCATTTGCTCGGCCTCGACCACGAAAAGCTGACCTATCGCTACAGCGGCCGAGATTTCCGCCTCACCGATGTGAAAGGCAAGGTGGTGAAGGAGATCTTGGCGTGAGATCCGGCTGGTGAAGGTCCTCAAGCCTTCAATCTTTTTCAGCCTTGCACCGGCCGCATCATACGGTATACCGTTTTTAGGTAGGACGCCAAACGTTCCGGTCCGACCCTGTCGGTCCTGCGCAACTGGATGCCGGTTCTCCCGGCCCCGCCCCCTCACCATCATTTTCCAACCCAACAATCTCCCCCCCCCGAAATACGATGCCCCCCCTCCGCGCCTTTCTTGTCGCCACCCTGACCCTTTTCTCCCCCACCATTCAGGCCGAACCTCCCATCACCCACTCCTATGCGGTATTCGGAGGAACAGGACTGACCCAGATCATTTCCGGCTCCGGCGAAGTCCTCTGGCGTTATCCAGCCTCGACCCGCGACGGTTTCGTGCTGCCGAACGGAAACCTCCTCCTCACGCTATCCAAAAGCAAGGAGTATCCCGGAGGCGCGGTCGTCGAGGTGACGCGCGCCAACAAAGTCGTCTTTGCATTCAAGGGCACGCAGTCGGAGGTCAACACCGCGCAGCCCTTGCCGAACGGCAACATCGTCTTCACGGAGGCGGGAGGGAAACCCCGCCTGCTCGAAATCACCCGTGAGGGCAAAGTCGTCACCGAGGTTCCGCTCGAGGCTCAGACCACGAATGCCCATCTGCAGAGCCGGATGGCGCGCAAGCTGCCGAACGGGAATTATCTGGTGCCGCAACTTCTCGACAAGGTCGTCCGTGAATATACATCCGATGGAAAAGTCGTTTGGGAATTCATGGCGCCGGCCGAACCCAAGGACTGCTGGCCTTTCAGCGCGATCCGCAGACCGGATGGCCATCACCTTTTCAATCTCACTCACGGAAACACCGTCGTCATCACGGACGCCGAAGGTCAGATCATCTGGAAGCTCTCCAATGAAGATTTTCCGGAGCCAATTCTCAAAGATCCCTGTGGAGCGCAATGGCTCCCCAACGGCAACGTCGTCATTGCCTGTCATGCCGCCAAAGGGGACGCCATCAAATTGTTTGAGGTAACGCGTGAGAAAAAAGTCGTCTGGAGCGTCCGCGACAGCCGCCTCACAGGCATCCACACCTTCCAAATCCTCGATACCAACGGAGTCCCGCTCGAGGGCGCTCCCATGAAATGAGCTGGAGTTCAACAACGGATGTCCTCCCCATGGTTCCCGGCGGTTTAGCCTGAATCCCACCCCGGTGCTGTGTTCTTCCCCGGTGAATCTGCTTCAGGGATTGCTCGCCCTGTGGGATGGCTTGCGCGAACGCAATCCTCACCTCCGGATTGACTCCTGTGCTTCCGGAGCGCGTCGCAACGACCTCGAATCCATGCGCCGCGGCGTTCCCCTGCTGCGAAGCGATTTCGAGTTTCCTTTTGGTTGCCCTTTTACGGTGGTGGCTCGCGCTGGGACCACCCCTACGGATTCCGCAGTTGCTACTTGCCCAGCTTCGGAATGATTGCCGCCGATGTGAAAACCTGGGAGAAGGCCTACGACGAAGTCCGCATCGTGGGCCCTCACCTGTTGATGGGCGATTACCATCCCCTCACCGCCTACAGCTTGAAGGAGGAAGATTGGATCGCCTGGCAGTTCCATCGCGCGGATTTGCAGGAGGGCGTCATCCAAGCCTTCCGCCGTCCCGCCGCCGCCACCGGGACCCTTGCCGTGAAACCACGCGGGCTCGAGCCGGGACTGCGCTCCGAGATCGTGAACCTCGACGGCGGCAGCGAGGTGCGGACCGGAGCGGAAATCATGTGTGGCTTGGAGGTCACCTCGCAGGAAAAACCGGAGGCCGCGATCTTGGCTCTGAGACAACCCAAGTGAGACCGGGGAGGATTTCAAGGGAAGCATCGGGGGTGGAAATAAATTTCGGGCCGGACTGAAAGATCTTGATTCTGTATA
>JAGWVU010000006.1 GCA_018970725.1 Verrucomicrobiota bacterium | reverse complement strand
ATTGGGGCCGTGCTTGTCCGAGGAGGGAGGCTTGCTGCTGTTGCGACTGTTCTTGGTCAATTCGGCGACCTTGGCCTCCAAGGCATCGACCCGCGCCCACAAGGCGATGATCAAATCGGCAACGGCCTCGGGATTCTCCTTTGCCATCTGGATCAACACGTCGCGACCTGGGGCATTTGCCCTCCACGACTCGTAAAGAATACCTGATTTCTCATAGTACAAGTCGTTTTTTCACGAAATGTTGCATCAGAGGACCTGAATGGTTACGATCTCGCCTCGCGACGTCTGCGCCATGGACAGGCTTGGCTTTCGTGGTGACGACTTGATCGGTTTCGTATGGCTCCACTCTTCCCTGAGCGCTTCCTCAGCTTGGTGGCGGCAAATTGACGAGTCCGTGAGGGGAGCCGACGGGGAGGTGGATGGAGAAACTGCAATGGATTTCACTCTACATTCCGCCCACAAGAGAGCAGTCGGCGGATGAAGGGAGTTCCCCCATGCAACTTCACTCGATAGGAGGCCTTTTTATCCGGCGCGTCAAGGGTTTCAGCGGTCAGGTCGGCGATTCACGAGGGGCGGCAACGGAGACTTCCTTCCAGCGGGCGTGACAACGAGGCATTTCCGGCCGGGGTCTTCGGCCCATCGCGCAGTCCAGAACCAAGATCCGGTCCTCAGCGGGCATCGAGTTCGGTAGATGGACATCACGTTTTCAGCGGGTGCCGCCCTTCCAACCTTTGGAGGGCTTGACGGACTACGCGAGAATCGGCTCGATCACTTGCGCCTCTTCCACGCCGGTGAGGCGCTGCTCGAATCCTTGGTAGCGGAAGGTGAGGGTCCGGTGGTCGATGCCGAGGAGATGCATCATGGTGGCGTGGAGATCCCGGACTTGGACCGGGTGTTCGGCGACCTCGTTGCCGAGGTCGTTGGTGGATCCGAAGCTGATTCCTCCCTTGATTCCTCCGCCCGCCATCCAGACGGTGTAGGCATCTTTCTGATGGTCGCGCCCGCACTTGGCGGGGGATTCGTCCCCCTGGAGCATGGGGGTCCGTCCGAATTCGGCTCCCCAGACGACGAGGGTCTGGTCCAACAAGCCGCGTTGCTGCAAATCGGCGATGAGGGCGGCGATGGGTTGGTCGACTTCTCGGGTGAGGGCGGAGAGTCGTTCCCGTTGGCTCGCGTGGGTATCCCAGTCGCCGTGGAAGAGTTCGATGAATCGGACGCCGCGTTCGACGAGTCGTCTGGCGTGGAGGCATTGGGTGGCGAACCCGCCCTTGCCGTAGCGTTCCCGGGTGGCGGCATCTTCGGTGGAGAGATCGACGAGTTCCGGCACGGAGGTTTGCATGCGGAAAGCCAGTTCGTATTGTTCGATCCGCGTGTTGATTTCCGGATCCCCCGTGGCTTGGAGATATTCCCGGTTGAGGGCCGTGATCTGGTCGAGCGTGTGGCGCCGTGCGTCCCGGGTGACCTCCGGCGGGTTGTTGAGAAAGAGCACGGGATCGCCCTCGCCGCGTAGCGGCACGCCTTGGTGGACCCCGGGGAGGAATCCGGATTTCCAGAGGTTGGCCCCGGCGCCCGGGGTGTTGCCGTGGAGGAAGACGACGTAAGCGGGCAGGTTTTCCGAATCGTTGCCCAAGCCGTAGGCCGTCCATGACCCGAGGGAGGGGTTGCCCTGCCGGTTGACTCCGGTGTGGAAGACGAGTTGGGCCGGGCCATGGTTGAACTCGGTGGTGCGGACGGACTTCACGAGGCAGAGTTCATCCGCGACCGTGCCGAGACGGGGCAGCAGCTCCGAAAGAGGAAGACCGCTGCGGCCTTGCCGGATGAAGCGGTAGGGCGAGCCGAGGAGCTTTGGATGCCCGCGCAGGAAGGAGAAGCGTTTTCCGGCGAAGAGGGATTCCGGGGCGAGCTGACGATCATACTGCCGGAGGACCGGTTTCTCATCGAAGAGATCGAGTTGGGACGGCGCGCCGGTCATGTGGAAGAAAATGACGGAGCGTGCCCTGGGGGCGATGGCGCGGACGGCGGGCGGGGGCGCGGCCGGGAGGTCGCGGCGGAGGAGGGAGCCGAGGGCGAGCGAACCGAGTCCGGTTCCGGCGCGGGAGAGGAAGTGGCGTCGGTGGAGGAGGGGGCCGGTCATGAGCGGTTGATCGTCTCGTGAAGGTTCAGGAGGATGGTCGCCACCTCGCGCCAGGCCTCCTCCTCGGAGCGGCCTTTTGTCTTCACCGTGTGGAAGGCGGAAAGGAGGAGATGGCGTTCGGTGTCCGAGGGGAGACGGGTCAGGGCGGTGCGGAAAGCCCATTGGACGCGTTCTTCCGGGCCCGGGCCCCCTTCGAGGGCGATGCGCTTTCCGAACGCGGCCGCCATCTCGACATAGGCGGGGTCGTTCAGGAGGGTGAGTGCTTGGAGCGGGGTGTTGGAGACCTCCCGTTTCACGATGCAGGCGCTGCGGTCCGGGGCATCAAAATTTGCGAAACTCGGGTAATGGGCGTTGCGTCGCCAAAGGGTGTAGAGCCCGCGGCGGTGGCCGGCGGAGCCTTGAGAAGGCAGATACACCTCTTCGGAGGCTCCGGCGGACTTGCGCCAGAAGGTCGGCGGCTGGTAGGGCCGGACATTCACCCCGAAGAGCCGCCGGTCGAGCAGGCCGCTGATGGCGAGAGCCTGATCGCGGATCCCCTCCGCGCCGAGTCGATGTCCCGGGTGGCGCCAGAGGAGCCGGTTGCGCGGATCAAGGGCCGCGGCCTCGGGGTTGACGGCGACGGATTGCCGGTAAGTCGCGGACAAGACGATGCGGCGGATCGCGCGTTTGGTGGACCATCCGTCCTCATCGACGAACGTGGCCGCGAGCCAGTCGAGCAACTCCGGATGGCTCGGTTTTTCCCCTTGGATCCCGAAATCCTCGGGGGTGGAGACGAGTCCCTGCCCGAACAATTCGGTCCAGATCCGGTTGAGATGGGCCCGCCCGGCCAACGGGTTGGCGGGATCGGCCAGCCACCTCGCGAGGCCGAGGCGGTTGCGGGGGAGGTCGACAGGGAAGGGATGGAGTGCGGCCGGTGTCCCGGGACGGACCTCGTCGCCCCGGGTCAGGAAGTCGCCGCGCTTGGCGATGAAGGTGGGACGGGGCGTCGCCATTTCGGCCATGACGCGGACCTGTTTGAGGCGTTGCTGCTGGAGGCGGGCCTCCATCACGTCCGCTTCATCGAGCCGCCGCTGCAGGGCGCGGTCCGTGATCCCGAGTTTTTTGATCAGGGCGCGGCAATGGTCCGGACGCATCTCCCGCTCGCGTTTGAGGAGTGCCTGCACGTCGGCGGGGAGACCGGTCCGGCCTTGGGGCCGGGAGGCGACCCTCTCGTCCACTGCCCTGAGGATCTCGCTTCGGATGCCGGTCATCATGCCCTCGAGTTCCGCCCCGGCCGTTCGCTCGTCTGCGAGATCGTCCGGGCTTCGCGTGACGTTGAGGGTGGGCCCGACCGGGACCATGGCGGCCATCCCCATTTTCTCCCCCTCCTGCCTTGATTCGGGGGAAGTCTGGTTGAAGAAGGCGAAGAGTTCGTAGTATTCCCGGGTGGAAAAGGGGTCGTATTTGTGGTTGTGGCACTGGGCGCATCCGATGGTGCTGCCGAGCCAGATGGTCGCCGTGGTGTTGACCCGGTCGACCAAGCGTTTGTAACGATCTTCCTCCGGATCCGTGCCCGCTTCGAGATTGAGCGGGGTGTTGCAATGAAACCCGCTGGCCACCTTCTGGGATTCGGTGGCGCCGGGGAGGAGATCGCCCGCGATTTGCTCGATGGTGAATCGATCGAAGGGCAGGTCCGCGTTGAGCGCGGCGATCACCCAATCCCGCCAAGGCCACATCGGGCGGGGGGCATCGCGCTGGTAACCCTCCGAGTCCGCGTAACGGGCCAGATCGAGCCAGGGCACCGCCCATTTTTCGCCGAAATGGGGGGAGGCGAGGAGCGCGTCCACGGTCCGCTCGTAGTTCCGGTGGGAGGGATCGGCAAGGAAGGCATCGGTTTCCGCGACCGTCGGGGGAAGTCCGGTAAGATCGAGATGGAGACGCCGGAGGAGCCTCGACGGCTCGGCCTCGGGGTTGAGGGTGAGGCCTTTTTCCGCGAGCTTGGCGGCGACGTAGCGGTCGATTTCGTTGGGTTGCCGATCGACCGGGAGACCGGAGACCGTGGTCGGGGGCGGGGTCTTGCGGGGCCGGACGTAAGCCCAGTGTCCGGGGGGGCGCCAGCCGTCATCGGGCCACACCGCGCCTTCCCTGATCCACTGCTCCAGCGTCGCGATCTGCGCAGGGGCCAGTGACCCGCCCTTGGGCGGCATGCGTTTTTCCGGGTCCGATTCCCTGACGACGCGGAGGATCACCGAATCTTCCGGCCGGCCCGGAACAAAGAGCGGTTCGCCGTGATCGGTCGGGCGCTGCGCGTGGTGGTAGGTTTCGAGGCCGACTCCCCCCTTGAGAGAGGCGGTGTCATGGCAATCGAGGCAGCGGGCCTCGAGGATGGGCCGGATTTCACGGTGAAAGTCAACCGGGCCGGCCATGGATGCGGCGGCGGGAAGGAGCAAGAGGCAGAGCGTGATTCCTTGCCGGGGATGAATCATCGGAGGAGGGTGCTCCGATGCCTACACCGGGTGGGAGGAAAGGTCGCGGCGAAAAATGCCGGGGCATGGAATTTCGGAGGCATCGGAAACGAGGCGGGGGACGGACGCGATTCTGGGCTTGGAAGGGTTTGAATTGTTGGGAATTACGGAAATTACACATTCCGGCCCTCAAAGTTCTTGACTGGTGGACCTACCCGAAGGCAGAGTTTCCCATGCGCGTGAAACCCCTTCTCCTCCTGCTGGGGGCCTCATTGCCTTGGCACGTCTGGGCCGGCGCTCCGGTGGTGAAGGTTGATTTCAACCGGGAGGTGAGGCCGATTCTTTCCGAGCATTGTTTTCATTGTCACGGGAGTGATGACAAAGGGCGCAAGGGGGGCTTGCGGCTCGATTCGAGGGAAGCGGCGTTGCAAGGCGGGGAGTCGGACGGACCGGCCATCGTGCCGGGGAAGCCGGAGTCGAGCGCAATTCTGGCCCGAATGGTTTCGGCCCATGCGGATGAGGTCATGCCGCCGCCGCGGGAGAAGAAGCCGGTGAGCGCGGCGCAGGTCGGGACGTTGCGACGTTGGATCGCCGAGGGGGCGGACTACGCGAGGCACTGGGCCTTCGAGCCGCCGCGCCAGGAAGCGATCCCGGCCGGGGAGAATCCGGTGGACGCGTTCGTCCGGGCCAGGTTGCAGGGATTGGGGTGGACGGGTTCTCCGCGGGAGGATTGGCCGGTCCTTTGCCGCCGGATGCATCTTGACCTGATTGGTCTGCCTCCTTCGCCCGCGGAGGTGAAGGCATTCGAGCAGGCGGCGGCCCGGGATCCGGAGGGGGCGATCCGGGAATGGATCGGGAAGTTGATGGAGTCGCCGCACTTCGGGGAGAAATGGGCGCGGCACTGGTTGGACGTGGCGCGGTATTCGGACAGCAACGGGTATGAGAAGGACTTGCCGCGTGAGCAGTGGGCCTGGCGTGACTGGGTGATCGATGCGTTCAACCGGGACATGCCGTATGACCGGTTTCTGATCGAGCAACTGGCGGGGGATTTGTTGCCCGGGGCGACGCAGGATCAGATCGTGGCCACCGGATTTTTGCGGAACAGCATGGTGAATGAGGAGGGGGCGATCGTCCCGGAGCAGTTCCGGATGGATGAGATGTTCGACCGGATGGATTGCCTCGGAAAGGCGGCGCTCGGTTTGAGTTTGCAGTGTGCCCAGTGCCACACGCACAAATTCGATCCGATCACGCAGGACGAGTATTTCGGGGTCTTCGCGTTCTTCAACAATGTCTACGAGGCGCAGTCCTGGGTTCACACGGCGGAGCAGCGGGCCCTGATCGGTCGGATCCGGGCCGAAGTGGAGGCGGCCGGGACCTCCCTCAAAAAAGCCCGTCCGGATTGGGCGCGGGAAATGGCTGGCTGGGAAGCCGGCGTGCTGGGCAGGGAAGCGGATTGGCGTCCGCTCAAGGCCACGGAACTGGGGAGCACGAGCGGCTTGAACCATCCGACGCAGGAACCGGATCTTTCCATCCTCACGCAAGGGCATCCGTCCACCAGGGGGGATATCCTCGCGGTCTTCGAGGCGGATTGGACCGGGGTTACGGGTCTGAGGCTGGAGGCGTTGCCCCACCGTGATCTGCCCTTCGGCGGTCCGGGGCGCAGCCGCTACGGCACTTGGGCCGTGAGCGAACTGGTTGTCCGTTCCCAGGTTCCGGGTTCCGACAAATGGGAGCCGTTGAAGCTGGTCGGTGCCACCGCCGATTTCTCGGAACCGGACGGCCGGTTGGAGGAGGAATGGAAGGCTGACTTCGACAAGGACCAGAAGCGGGTGCGGGGCCCGGTGGCGTATCTGATCGATGGGAATGATTCGACGGCCTGGCGCGGGGATCGCGGGCCCGGTCTGCGGAATCAGGAGGGCGCGGCGGTGGTCCGGTTCGAGAAGCCGCTCGAGCTTCCCCCCGGCACGAAACTGCAGGTTCTCCTGCGCTATCTCCATGGCGGAAGCGGCAACGGACGAGACAACACCATGCTGGGGCGGTGCCGCCTCAGTGCCACCACCACCCCGGGTCCGGTCGCCCAGCCGGTGGATCATGCCGCGGTGCTCGCGATGCGGACGCCGTCCGGCGAACGGACGCCGGCGCAGGCGGAGGCGATTTTCAGCGCTTGGCGCAAGACGGTGCCGGAGGCGAAAGCGGTGAACGATCAGATCGCCGCCGCCTGGTCGCAGTTCCCCCCGGCATCGACTTCAGTTTTGCACCTCGCCGAGCGCACCGGAGAGCAGGTCCGTGCGACGAGGTTGCTCGACCGCGGGACGTGGGACCGTCCGAAGCAGGTGGTGGCTCCGCATGTTCCGGCAGCATTGCATGCCTTCGGGACTTCGGGGAACCTGGATCGGCTGGCCTTTGCCCGGTGGTTGACCGACAAGCGGGCGACGCTTACGGCCCGCGTCGCGGTGAACCGGGTGTGGCAGGCTGTCTTCGGGAGCGGGTTGGTGGAGACCTCGGAGGACTTCGGGACGAGGGCCCCGGTGCCTGAGTATCTGGAAGTGCTCGACTGGTTGTCGGTCGACTTCATGGAGCATGGATGGAGCCACAAGCATCTCCTCCGGACGATCCTCACCAGCGCCACCTACCAGCAGACATCCAAAGCGGGTCCGGGGTTGTTGGAGCGGGACCCGCGGAATCGGATGCTGGCGCGGGGACCGAGGTTTCGGATGGAGGCCGAGGTGGTGCGGGACAGTGCGCTGGAGATTGCGGGCCTGTTGCATCGCCAGATCGGCGGGCCGAGCATTTTCCCGCCGGTGCCCCAGAGCATGCTGGACTACAACTATGTCCGGCCGACCTACTGGGAACCGCCGACGGGTCCGGAGCGTTACCGGCGGGCGTTATATGTCTTTCGCAAGCGTTCGATGCCGGACCCGGTGATGAGCAGTTTCGACGCCCCGAACGGGGATTTGGCTTGCGCGCGGCGGCCGCGTTCGAACACGCCGCTTTCGGCGCTCACGGGGCTGAATGAGACCGTTTTCGTGGAAGCGGCACAGGCCCTGGCCTTGCGGATTCTGCGGGAGGGAGGGACCGACGACGCGGCCCGGGCGGATTTCGCCTATCGGCTTTGCACGGCGCGCGGGATCCAACCCGGTGAACTGCGGACGGTGCTGGAACTGCTGGCGGAGAGCCGGGGACGTCTGCGCCAAGGCGAACTCAAGGCGGGGGCGATCGCGTTTTCCTCCCGAACGAAGCCTGAAGAACTGCCGGCCGATGCCACGCCGAACGACATCGCGGCTTGGACCCTGGTCGGCCGCGTGTTGCTGAACCTTGATGAAACCCTGACGAAATCCTGAAGCGTAAGATCATGGACAGAGGCATGAATTCTCCCCGGAAGAAAGAGCAGACGGCGGTGCTCCGGCGGCGTTGGTTTCTCCGCGATTGCGGCGTTGGTCTCGGCGGCATTGCGGCGAACGCGTTGCTGGCCCGGGACGCTTCTGCCGCGGGTCCGTCGGGGCCCCATTTTGCGGCGCGCGCCAAGCGGGTGATCTCCATGTTCCAAGCGGGAGCGCCGAGTCATCTCGAATTGTTCGATCCCAAACCGGAGCTGACGAAACGGGATGGTCAGCTCCCGCCTCCGGAATTGCTCCAGGGGTATCGGGCCGCTTTCATCAAGCCGAACTCCGCCTTGCTCGGGTCGAAATACAAGTTCACCAAGCACGGGGGAAGCGGGATGGAGTTGAGCGAGCTTTTGCCCCATACCGCCGGGTTGGCGGATGAGATTTGCCTGATCCGCTCGATGCAAACCGATGCGGTGAATCACGCGCCGGCCCAGATTTTCATGAACACGGGCTCCCAGCAATTCGGCCGGCCCAGCTTCGGCGCTTGGACGCTCTACGGCTTGGGCAGCGAGGGGGAGGATCTGCCGGGCTATGTGGTGCTGACCAGTGCGAAAGGCACCAGTGGCGGTGCGAGCAATTACGGTTGCGGGTTTTTGCCGACCGCCCTTGGCGGCGTGCCGTTTCGCAGCGGAGGGGATCCGGTCCTCTATCTCTCCAACCCCAAGGGGATCGACGACCGGGCCCAGCGCTCTTCGCTCGACGCGTTGAACCAGCTCAACCAGATTGCGTTGGGGACGGCGGGCGACCCGGAGATCGCGGCCCGGATCGCGAGTTATGAGATGGCCTACCGGCTCCAGACCAGCGCACCGGAGCTGATGGACTTGTCGCGCGAGCCGCAACACATCCTCGATCTCTACGGCATCAAGGATGTCAAAGAGGCCACCTACGCGCGTAACTGCCTGTTGGCGAGGCGGTTGATCGAGCGCGGCGTGCGGTTTGTGCAACTTTTTCACGAGGCTTGGGATCAGCACGGGAACCTCACCAAGGAAATCAAGAAGAACTGCGAGACCACCGATCAGGCGAGCGCCGCCCTGGTGAAGGATCTGAAGCAACGCGGTCTGCTCGACGACACCCTCGTGATCTGGGGCGGCGAGTTCGGCCGGACGCCGATGGTCCAGGGCGGCAATGACGGGCGGGACCACCACAACCGGTGCTACAGCTATTGGTTGGCCGGGGCGGGGCTGAAGAAAGGGCACGTGCACGGGGAGACCGATGAACTCGGGTTCAACGTGGTCCGCGATCCCGTTCATGTGCACGATCTCAACGCCACCTTCCTCCACCTGCTCGGGTTCGATCACGAAAAGCTGACCTTCCGGTTCCAGGGCCGGGATTACCGCCTCACCGATGTGCACGGGCACGTCGTGAAGGGGATCCTTGCCTGACCGGTCACCAATCGGCCGGCAGGTAATCCTTGAGAAACTTGCCCCAGACGTGCTGCCCGGTGTTGATCCCGGAAAGAATCGGGTCCACGATCCGGGCGGCGCCGTCGACGATGTCGAGCGGGGGATGAAAGCCGTGCTCGGCCTGTTTGCGCCGGGCGATTTCGACCGGGTCCTCGTCGCTGACCCAACCGGTGTCCACGCTGTTCATGTGGATGCCATCGGCGTGGTAATCCGCGGCGGAGGTGCGGGTCATCATGTTGAGCGCGGCCTTGGCCATGTTGGTGTGCGGGTGGCGCGTGGTCTTGAAGCGGCGGTAAAACTGGCCTTCCACGGCGGAGACGTTGACAATGTGTTTGTCCCGTTCCGGGGTGGCTAGGAGGAGCGGTTTGAGGCGGGCGTTGAGGAGAAACGGGGCGACCGCATTGACCAATTGCGTTTCCAGAAGTTCCACGGTGGGGACTTCGGCCAGGGTGAAGCGCCAGGAATTGCGCTCCCGGAGATCGACCTGCTGGAGGTCTTGGTCGAGGCGTCCTTCGGGGAAGAGATGGGGACGTGCCGCCAGTTCCTCCGGAAGCAGGGCGGCTTGGGAAAGCCGGGCGGCTTCGGTCAGGCCGGCGATGTCCGCCGGGGTGCCCTCGGCCAGCAGGGAATAGCCGCGCAAGCCTTCGTAGGCGCCGAGCAGCGCCCGGGCCGGTTCCGGGAGGGTGGCGAGGTCGCCGGTCTCCCGTTCCATCATGTGCAGGTAGAAGTCCGGCGGGCGCCGCACCGTTTGGCAGGCGTTGTTCACAATGAAATCGAGCCGTGGGCGCGTCGCCAGCAAGTGTTGGCAGAAGGTCTCCACGCTCGGGGTATGGCGCAGGTCCAAACCGAAAATCTCCAGCCGGTCCTTCCACTCCGCGAAGTCGGCTTCCCCGGCGAACCGGACGGCGGCATCGCGCGGAAACCGGGTGGTCACGATGAGATGAGCCCCGGCCCGGAGCAGTTTGATCCCGGCCTGATAACCGATCTTGACCCGGCCGCCGGTCAGGAGAGCGACGCGGCCGCGGAGATCGGCGGTTTCGGAGCGTTTGCGGTAGTTCAAGCCGGCGCAGGCGGGGCAGAGCTGGTCGTAGAAGAAGTGAACCCGGGCATAATCCTGCTTGCAGATGTAACAGTTCAGCGGTTCGGCCACCTCGCGGAAATCGGGGTCGTCCACCTCTTGCTGGGAAAATCCGGCGGGAGGGAAGACGTTGGGGGTGGTGAAGACGGCCTGGCGGCGCAGCGCCCGGATGCCGGTTTCGTGGAGAATCTCCTCATCCCTGCGGGCGGAGGCGGCCTTGCGGCGTTTGATCTTGGCCTTGGTTTGGCGGCGCCGGTCCGCCACGTCCGGGCAAAAGACGGCCCCGGCGGCGGAAAGGAGGCGGACCCGGTCCTCGAGGGGGAGTTCGTGGAGCAGGCCGCGGTCGGCCGCGATCCGTTCCAAGGCTTCGGTCACGGCGCGCAATTCGGCTTGCACGGTTTCGGGAGAACGGTCGGGAGGGATCATTGGCGGGTGCGGAGCGTCTCTTCGATGTGCGCTTTGAATTCGGGATACTTGGCCAGAAAGAGATCGAACACATCCTTGCCCAGTTTGTAGAGTTCGCAAAATCCGGTGGTGCGGACCGAACGGGTCCGGGCCGAATTCCCGGCGAGGGCGATTTCGCCGAAGTGGGTTCCCTCCTCGAGCCAGATGGAATCGAGGGACGGATCGGACTCGCTGTAGACCTCGAGCGTCCCGCTGCTGACGAAATAGAGTGCGTCGCCGGGATCGCCCTCCCGGAAGATGACATCGCCGGGCATGAAGATGCGCGGTTCCAGAAGATGGACGATCTCGCGTTGGAAATCCTCGCCCAAGCCTTGGAAGAGCGGCACCCGTTCCAGACCGCGGCGGTGCAGGGCGAGCGAGATCTCGGTGCGGAGGCTTTCGGGCAGGGCTTCAAAGGCGGATTCCTGGCGCGGACCGGCTTTGTGTTCCCGGATGTAATCGTAATAGGCGTGCACCTTCTCACGGAGGAGGCGGGGAAAGCCGCGGGAGCGCATGAAGCTGTCGAGACGGGTCAAACGGCGGCGGTGTTCGGAACCGGTTTGATCGAGGTTGGCCACCAGATTGACGATGTCCCCGATCACGTAGCCGAAGAGGCCGACCCCGCTGAACATCACGAAAATGGCGTAGAGCCGTTGCGGATCGGTCTTCGCGGTGATGTCCCCGTAG
This sequence comes from Verrucomicrobiota bacterium, assembly GCA_018970725.1. GTDB lineage: Bacteria > Verrucomicrobiota > Verrucomicrobiia > Verrucomicrobiales > DEV007 > V1-115. Next base: position 136,401 of record JAGWVU010000006.1, on the reverse strand, counting down.
CCGACCGTCGCCAGCGTCGCGGTGGACCAGTAGAGCGCGGTGAGATAGCGGGAAAAGGGTTCGGCAAAGCTTGTCCGGGCGGGCATGAATTCCGTCGTGCCCCCCAGCGCCATCCATCCGATGGCGACAAAGTGGTCCGCCAGGAAAATCCAGAAGACGAGCCGGAGGAGCCGGCCGACCGCGAGCGGCAGATGCCCCCGTCCCTGCCAGTGGCTGAGGGTATCCTGGAAGTGCACCACCTCGGTCACCCGGAGCAGGCGCACCCACCGGAGAACGCTCCAAGGCAGACCCGAGCCGGCCGGGAGCAGGAGATCCAAGGGAAGGGAAGTCACCAAGTCCTGCCAACCCTCCCTCCGCCGCGGCGCCCGGAACAGCTTGGCGAGCGCTCCGGCCAGGAGAATCCCGGCCGCGGTCAGGACCAACGCGGACCACGCGCCTTCCGGCCGGTAACCGGTCATGAGCCGGATCGGCGTTTCCCAGAGGACGAAGAGATTCGCCGGCAGGGTCAACGCGGCCCAAGCCCGGAGCAAGCGGCGGAGGATCTGGTGTTGGAACGAAGGCATGCGGGTCCTACGGAATCACCTCTTGCCACAAAGCGACCTCTCCGGCGTGTCCGAACCGGGCCAGGCCGTTTTCGATCTCCGTCAGGGCGGGCTCGGCGATGTCCTCCCGCGCGAGTTGTTCCTCGTCCGCCTCCAGCGTGGGGTCGATCCTCCGGGAGAGCCACCAACAGGCCCAGGCGCGCCAGACCCGGACTTCGGAGCGGGGACCGGACATCCGGGTGGCGAGGTGTTGGAAATGGCGGCGCGGGTTGCCGATGAATTGGTCCGGCCGGCGGTTTTGCAGCAGCCAGGCCATCGGCGCGTAGGGCAGGGGATGGCGGGTCAGGATCTCCGCGCCCGGGGCCAGATCCGCGGCGAAGGCGCGGTTCAGTTGCAGGATGGCCTGGGCCGGCAAGCCCTGCAACCAGAGAGATTGGGCGCAGGTCAGGGCCCCGAGATAAAAGTCCGGGCCGCGGTCCTCCCCGTGACGCTTCATCACCGCCGCCGTCACCGGATGCTCCGGAATCGGCAGGAAGGGACAGGGCTCGAGATCCCCGCGATGGAAGACGGTCCTCACAAGGTGCCGAAGTAACGGTCTCCGGCGTCGCCCAGACCGGGAACGATGTAGCCGCGTTCATTGAGGCCGCGGTCGATGGCGGCGGTGTAGATCGGGATCTTCGGATGAGCCTCGTGGAACTTGGCGATGCCTTCGGGCGCGCTGACGAGGCAGACGAGGCGGATCGAGACGGCGCCTTCGGCGAGGATTTGGCGCGCGGCTTCGGCGCTGCTGTTTCCGGTGGCGAGCATGGGATCGACGAGGAGGACCTCGGCCTCGGGCAGGATGGAGGGGAGTTTGCAGTAGTAACTCTCCGGGCGGAGGGTGGTTTCGTTGCGGGCCAGGCCGATGTGGCCGACATGCGCGGAGGGGAGGAGTTGTTGGATGCCCTCGACCATGCCGAGCCCGGCGCGGAGGATGGGGACAATGACCAGAGGCTTTTCCAAATACCAGCCGCGGGTCTCCTCCAACGGGGTGGTCACGGGTCGTTCCACCAGCGGAAGATCCCGGGTGATTTCGTAGACCATCAGGCGGCCGATCGCCTGCAGATGGGTGCGGAATTCGCTCGACGGGGTGGCCGCGTCCCGGAGCCGGGAAAGATGATTCAAAATCAGCGGGTGCCGGATTTGGTGGACTTGCATGGTTCGGAATTATCTCGGGGTCAGGTCGAGGATGCGTTGGCGCACTTGGCGCAAACCGTTGCGGCGGGTCGGCGTCAGTTGATCGGTGAGGCGGAGGGCGTCGAGGAAACCCGGTTCGCATCCGATAATCTCGGAGGGGGTGGCTCCGCTGTAGAACTCGGTGAGGAGACGGACGACGCCCTGGAGGATCGGCGAGTCCGCTTCCGAGCGGAAATGGCAGACGCCGTCTTGGAAGCCGCCGGCCACCCAGACGCGCGAGACGCATCCGCGGACGATGTTTTCCTCGATCTGTTCCGCTTGGGGCAAGGCGGGGAGTTTGCGGTAATGCTCCACGAGGGCGGAGAACCGTTCGAGCGGATTTTCGATCAATGAGTAGTCCTCGATGAGGCGGGACTGTTTTTCGGTCAGGGACATGTCAGACCAGATCGGTGATGGAACCGAAGTTGGCGTCGAAGAGACGTCTGTAAGTGCGGGTGGCGGAGACATCGGTCAGGCTGGCGAGGTGATCGCAGATGAGGCGGGCGCGGACCGTTTCGTTTTCGGCCGCCCAAATCCGCTGCTCGAGGGCGGGCGGGACGATCGGCATATGGTCGCCGCCCGGTTGCGACGGTTCAATGTAAGTTTCCGCGAGGGCTTCGAAAAGGCGCGAGAGGATGAAGTCGGCCCGGTGATCGAGTTGTTGCAACTGGTGGGAACCGTAGACCAGCGCGGTGGCGATCCGCTTGTAGACCTGGCATTCGGTCAGAATGACGTCCTGGATTTTGAGCCGGTAGCGGTGCCGGTTGGTCGTCGGACTCATGAAGTTGGGTTCCTCGACCAGCGAGCAGGCGGTGATGAAATCCCCGATGCGGCGTCCGGCGCGGGACTCCAGCTTTTGCTCGCGGATGTTCTTGATGATCATGGTGACCACCGGGGCCACCGAGTCCTGATCCGGTTGGTTGGCGGCCCAGCGTTCGAGGCGGTCCTGGGTGATGAATCCGGCCTGGATGCCGTCGATGATGTCGTGCAGGGAATAAGCGGTATCGTCCGCCCAATCCATGATCTGGCATTCGATGGAGCGGAACCCGTTGCGGGCTTTGCCCGGCGTCAACCCGGCGGGGAAATCGCGGCCCGCGAGGACGAAATCGAGATAACGGTCCTGGTCGTTGTAGATGAAATGGCGTTCCGGATTGCTCAGCTCGGCCCGGAGCGTTTTGTATTTGAGGATGCCGTCCAGCAGACCGCGGGTCGGGTTCATGCCGCCGTAGTCGAAGATGGTTTGGGAGAGGAGGCGCAGGGTTTGGGCGTTGCCTTCGAATCCGCCCCAGGGGCGCATGAGGCGGTTGAGGGTGCGCTCGCCGCGGTGACCGTAGGGCGGATGGCCCAGATCATGGGCGAGGCAAGCCGCCTCGACGAGGTCCGCGTCGAGGAAAAATTCGGGGTGCAGCAGGCTGGAACGGGCGTTGAGAAAGGCGCAGATGGACCGGCCGATCTGGGCCACCTCCATCGAATGGGTCAGCCGGGTGCGGTAAAAGTCGTATTCCCCGGAGAGAAAGACCTGGGTCTTGCTCTGCAAGGCGCGGAAGGCGGTGGAATGGATGATCCGGTCCCGATCGATCTGAAAGGGGGCGCGGTATTCCTGAAGCCGCTGCGGCCGCGGATCCATCGATTCCGTGTCGAACGCGGAGTAGAAGTGATTTTCCATTCTTGGCCCGCAAGCTTGCACGGGGCGGGGATCGTGCGCAACCGGCAGGACGGGATTGCAAAGGAAAGGCCGGTGTCCCATACTTGTGCGGACCGTTCCCATGACCCTGCGTTTTTTGCTTCCCCTCCTTTTCGTCCCCTTGAGTCCGGCCGTGGGGGAGGAGTGGCGTTGGAGCACGGTGGAGGGGCACAAGCTCCAGGCTGGTTTCGGCGGGGTGACCGGGGACCGGGTCAGCCTGCTGGTGGCGGGCAAACCGCTCCCGGTCTTGCGGGAGCGTCTCTCTCCGGCGAGCCGGGAACAGGCGGCGCGACTGGCCGCCGACCCGGTTGCCGCCGCCCCGGCGTCGCCTCCCGTTCCTTGGAATTATGAGGACGAGGCGAGCGGGCGGTTGGTGCAGGTGCGGGAGACGGGCCCCGGCCTGATCGAGGTCGTGGTCTTCGCCAGCCCGGGCGGCTGGTTCTTCCGGTGGGCGGGGAGCGGCAGCCGCGCGAAGGTCCCCGCCGGCGGGGAAGGAAAAAAGGGGAGGGGGGAAACGGTGCTGAGCTTCAGCCAGGTGACCGGGGAGGGCGGGGAACGCGGCACCTTGTTCACCGGGTTGGAAAGTGCGAGCGGCTCCAAGCTGGAAATCCGCTTCGCGGAAGGGGAACGCGAGCCGCAGGACGCGGGCATCAACGGGGTTTACAACCGGATCACGGCCGACAAGGCGCTGGTCCTCGCCAGGAAGCAGTACAAGACGGCGTCGGCGGCGTTGGATGATTTCCTGCGGACCGCCCCGCGCAACTGGCCCGGAGCCAACCGCCGGGCGGCCGGGGAATGGGAGTCGCGGTGGCCGGTGTTGCGCGCGGATTGGACGAAGCTGGTTTTCCCGGCGGCGGGCTTCGTGGCGGCGTCGGAAGCGCGGGCGTTGGAACCGCACCTCGATTATTGGATCGGGTTGATGGAAGCCACGGGGATGGGTTTGGGATGGATCGCGTATACCAGTTTCGAGCAGCCGGCGATCGATGGATGGGCCGGGGAATACGACGACGGGTTTGGCGGGCACGTGAGTCTGCGTGAAGTGACGGGCGGTGCCTTGAGCTTCTCCCTGGGTTGTTTCCGCGGCCGGGGCGAGGACCCGCAAACCGAGGAGTTCACCGGGCGGATTCCCCCCGAGGGAGTGGGCAAACAGGGGGGAGGGCAGTTGACGGCGGTGTTCTCGCAAGAGGCGGCCGGTCTTCCGGAGGGCGTGGCGCCGATGAAGATCAACTTCCGGAAGTTTCCACATTTTCTGGTGGTGCAAACGGAGAACGCCGGTCCGCAGTTCGGTCCGGCCTGGTTTGACGGGGTTTACCGCTGGTCTCCGGCGCCGGTCGAGTGAACCGGGGATTGCGGAGCGGCTCTTTTCGCGTTAGAGGCGGCGATGATGGATCAGGCCACCACTCGCCAGAAGGCGTGGATCGGGGACGCGGTGCTTTCGCTTTACGCGCGGCAGTGGATTCTGCGGGAAAAAGGTCGGATGGACGGGGAAATGCATACCCGGTTCACCTCGAATGATTTCCTGGCCACCATTGGGAATCCGACCGGGGTCGAGGCGCGGATCGGCCTGATCTACGAGACGGAAGGTCTCGAGGCCGCCTTCACGTGGATCGAGCGGGAATTGCTCCCCGTCTTCCAGGCCCAGTCGCGCAAGGCCGGGCGCTGAAACTTCCCGGCCCCGGGTCCGCACATCCCTGCTCGCGTCACCGGAAATCCGGGTTACCTTGCGCCCGGATGTTGACATTGAACGAAGTCGAGAAGGGTTTTGGCGGCCGGATTCTTTTTTCCGGGGTCAACTTGCAGATCAACGCGCGGGACCGCGTCGGGTTGGTGGGGCCCAACGGGGCGGGCAAGTCGACGCTTTTCTCCCTGATCCTCAGGGAAGACACGCCGGACAGCGGCAGCGTCGTGATGGACAAGCGTTGCACGCTCGGCTACCTGCCGCAGGAAAGCACGCCGACCGGTGACGAGACGGTCCTGCAGGTGGCCACTTCCGTGAGGCCGGAGTTCACCAAGCTCCGCGCCGTCCTCTCCGCGCACGAAAACGCCGGGACCACCGATTCCGCGGAATACGCCGACGCCCAGGCGCAGTTCGACGAGATCGGCGGGTATCACCTGGAACCGAAGGCGAAGCGGATCCTGCGTGGTCTGGCGTTCCGTGAATCCGAGTTTGATCGGCCGATGAAGGAGCTGAGCGGCGGGTGGGTGATGCGGGCGTATCTGGCGCGGTTGTTGGTGATGGAACCGGACCTGCTGATGCTCGATGAGCCGACGAACCACCTCGACTTGCATTCCCTCCAGTGGTTCCAGAATTACCTGAAGGGATACAACGGGGCGATCCTCATGATTTCGCATGATCGCGAGTTCCTCAACGCCCTGACGGATTCCATCATTCACATCTTCCACGGGAAGTTGCATCGCTACCGGGGGAACTACGATTCCTTCCTGAAGCAGAAGGAACAGCGTGAGGAGCAGGCCTGGGCCGCCTATCGGGCGCAGCAGGCGGAGATCAAGAAAATCGAGGAATTCATCGCCCGCTTTCGCGCCAAGGCGACGAAGGCGGCGCAGGCGCAGAGCCGGATCAAGCAGTTGGAAAAGATGGAGCGGCTCCAGCCCCCCGCGCCCCCGGAAGCCACGGTGCACCTTCGCTTCCCCCAGCCGCGGCAAACCGGCCAGAAGGTGGTCAACCTGACGAATATCCATCAAGCTTACGGCAAGACCAAGGTTTATGAGGGGATGGATTTCGCCGCCGAACGGGGTGACCGCGTCGTTCTCGTCGGTCCCAACGGCTCCGGCAAGTCCACGATGCTCAAGATCCTCGCCGGGGAACTCGCCTTCCAGCAGGGCGAGCGCAAACTCGGGCTCAACGTCGATGTGGCCTACTTCGCGCAGTATCGTTCCCTGATGCTCGACGGCGGCCGGAGCGTTCTGGAGGAAGCGCTCAGCGCTCCGGGCCGGCAATCCACGGAACAGGAGACGCGCACCCTCCTGGGATGTTTCCTCTTCCGGGGCGACGACGTGCACAAGAGCGTCGGCGTGTTGAGCGGGGGGGAGAAGGGGCGTTTGGCTCTAGTCAAGATCCTTTTGAACCCGCCCAACCTGCTGCTCATGGACGAGCCGACGACGCACCTCGACATGCCGAGCATCGATGCCTTGACCCAGGCGTTGAAGCAGTTCCAAGGGACCTTGGTCTTCATCAGCCACGACGTCTATTTCATCCGGGGGATCGCGGAGAAAGTGCTCCACATCGAGGCCGGCAGACTCACGTGGTATGCGGGTGACTACGATTATTACCTGGAGAAGTCAGGGGCCGACTCCGAGCGCGCCGCCCTGACCGCAGGGCAGCCGATCTACGTGGCTCCTGAGGCGAAGGCGAAGGCTCCCGGGGCCGAGGGATCGGCCCGCAAGACCAAGGAGCAGAAGCGGCAGGAGGCCGAGGAACGCCAGCGCCGGTCCCAGGAGCGCAAGGACTTGGAGACCGCGCTGCACCGGGCGGAGGCGCGGGTCACCACGTTGGAGGCGCGCCGCGGGGAGATCACGAGAATGATGGACGATCCGGCGTTGTATCAGCGGGATCCGGGGGCGGTGATCAACCTGAACCGGGAGCTGGCCCAGCTGACCGACGATCTGGAGGTGGCGACGGCGGCCTGGGAGGAGCTGGCCGGCAAGGTGGAGATGGCCTGAGGGCGGTGCGGCCCGTTCAGCGGAAGTGGCTCGCGGTGGTCATTTCGTAGAGCGCATGGTTCCGGATCCGTTCCTCGAAGCGGACGGCCAGATTGGCTTGGGAAATCGACGCGCCGCCGGACCTGATGACGAGTTGGATGATGAGGTTGATCATCCCTTTGACATCGGAGAGATCGACGAACTCGGGTTCGATGCGCCCGTTGGGGCCGCAGTTGTGGTAGTTCCCCATCAGGACCGAGACACCGGCGGAGGGAATCCCGTAAAACTGGGTGGCGGTGGCCTCGCAACTCCCGCGGTCCAGCAGGGCGCGGTGATGGGAAATGCCGGATTCGCGCGCCACCGTGGCGAGATCAGCGGTCACCACATGGTTGAAGACGGATTGGCCGTCGCCCACCCGGATGACCGGGCCCCCGCCCAAGCTCATCCCGGACATGGGAAGGCTGGTTTCCAAGGAAACGAAGCAGACCGCGGGATCGAAAGGCCATGACTGCGCGAGTCGGATCGCACCGATGAAGCCGACTTCCTCGGCCCGGGTGAAGACGGCGTGGCAGGTGGCGTTGACCTGGAGCCGCGCCAATTCATGGAAGAGGCAGACGATGCTGGCGCAGCCGATCAGGTCGTCGCAGGCGCGGCCGATCACCCGGGTGCCTTCCACCGCGAACGCCGGGAGCCGCCACATGGCGAACTCACCGAATTCCTCGATCGGGGCGCCTGTGTTGAGATAACCCGGGGGCATCCCGCCAAGGAAATCCCAGCCCCCGGTGCGGGGGGAGCGGGCGAAGCCGGGATGATCCATGTGCGCTCCGAAACAGAAGCGGGCCGGCGACCCGCCGAGGCTGTAGGTGGCGATGAGATTGCCGAAGGCATCGGACCGGAGGGTGACGTGGGGCAGAGGCTCCAGCAATTCATGGATGGCGCGCCGCACGTGATACTCGTGGAACGGAGCGGTCGGGGAGGAGAGGACCCGCCTCAAGATGGAAATGAGTTTCTGGTGGTTCATGCAACCTTTCGGAGTATCCATTGTCGCACCATGCCCGGAGCCGCCAAACGGATTCGCTACACGATTGAATGGGCGGCCCTCGCCGCCGCCTTCCGGATCGTCCCCTCCCTGCCGCGTTGGGTCCTGCTGGGATTGGCGCCCTGGCTCGGAACCCTGGCGTTTTATGTCCATGGCGATGGCCGCCGCACCGCGTTCGCGAACCTCGCGGCCGCGTTTCCCGGGCGTTTCGACGAGGTGGAATTGGAACGCATCGTCCGCGCCTGTTACCGGAGCTGGGCGCGGACCTATCTGGATCAGTTCTGGACCCGCCGCATTACGGCCGGGAATTACACCGGCTACACGGTTTATGAGATTCTCGATCCCCGGGGGCTCGAAAAGGCGCGCCAGACCGGAGCCATCTGGATGATGCCCCACTATGGGAACTTCGAATGGGCGGCGAACAATATCGCGTTCCTCGGTTTTCACTACACGGCCATCGCCCAGGACTTCAAAAACGAGCGGCTCACGGAGATTTTCCGCCGCAACCGGGAATTTCACGGTCACCAGATCATTCCGCAGGAAAAGGCGATGCTGAAACTCCTCCGGGTTTTGCGCCGGGGAGGGAACGCCGCGTTTCTTCCGGACCTGACCGTCCGTCCGGGGCAGGCGGCCACGATCATCAAGGTTTTCGGGCTCAAGACATCGGTGACCGTGCTCGGCGCCTTTCTCGTGAAACGGACCCGGGTGCCGGTGATCACCGGGCTCTGCTTTCCTTGCCCGGGCGGGACCTATCTCGTCAAGGGACTGCCCCTGATGGAATTCCCGCCGGAAACCACCGCCCGGGAAATCGCGCAAGCCTGTTGGGACGCCGTGGAACCGTTCATCGCGGCGCACCCGGAGCACTGGTTGTGGATGTACAAGCACTTCCGGTTCCGTCCCTCGGATGAAAACGAGGCCGCGCGTTACCCGCTTTACGCCCGTCGGTCCCGGGCCTTCGACAAGCTCGAGGTGGCGGTGGAGTCCGGTGCGCGGGAGGCGGATCTGGCCGGAGATCCATCGTGAAGGGAAACGCGAAGACGATGCACGCTTATCTTGATTTACGGGCCATCAGTGAGATTCCGGGCGAGTGCCTCCACGCCTCGGGCCCGTTCATGGCGGCGTGCGGGGGGAATACCGGAAACCTCCTTTTCCGGCATGCGTTGAAGGGATTGGTGGATCTTTCGGCTTTTGAGGCCATGACCTACGCGGAATTGGGTCGGGCCTTGGCGGAGGGCAAGGTCTACGGCTCGATCCTTATCTCGGCGGCCAACTGGATCGGTGCCTCGGAGCAGCGTGAGGGGCAGTGCAAGGCGAGGGCGGACCTGATTCTCAAGGCGGGACTTCCGGTGGTGGTGGTGGGGCTGGGAGCCCAAGCGCCGCTGCAGCACGGGGATCTCAAGCTTGGACCCGAGACACTCCGCTTCATGGCGATCCTGTCCGAGCATTCGAAATGGATCAGTGTCAGGGACGAGTTCACCGCCAAGCTCTTTGAGCGGAACGGTTTCCGGAACGTCATCGTCACCGGGTGCCCCTCGAATTTCATCCGCATGGGCGAACCGCTCGAGGAGGTCATCGGTCGGAGGGCGCATGCCCTCGGGTCGCTCAAGCCGAAAGCGATGTCCGTGGCTTTCAGTGAAATCTCGACGGGCCATCCGCTGTCCCAAAAGGTGTTGGCCAAGACGTTGCGGGACCTGCGCGAGGTGTCGGATTCGCAGTATGTCAGCCAGTCCTCGGCCTTGATCCGCTTCTTTTTCAACGAGGAAGAGTCGCTTCCCGACGTCTATCTGGCCGCTGCCGCCGGGGCCGGGATGAAGCGGGAGGCCGTGGTCGAGTTGCTGCGGAAAAAGGTCCGGTATTTCTCGTCCGTTCCCGAATGGATCGGCTGGCTCGGTCGTTTCCATCTCGTGGTCGGGATGAGGATTCACGGGGCCATGGCGGGGATTCAGGCGGGCATCCCGTCCATCCTCATCGCCCACGATTCACGGACCAAGGGGCTGGGTGAAGTGATGGGCATTCCAATGATCACGCCGGAAGAGTATGTCTCCGGGCGTTCGGGCGGATTGGCGCGTTTGGCCGGGTTGATCCAACGGGACATCGCCGGTTATTCCGCGAAGAGAAATCAGCTCCGGCAGGCCATGGAAACCGTCTTGTTCACCGGGACCGGCTACAAGCCGGCTATCGGCGTTGCAACGGTTGCCTAGGAGGCAAAGGGGTGTTTGGGGTGGTTTCCTCCTCCTTGAAACTTGGGAGCACAGGCTTCCTGAAGTGATGGAGCCGGTTCTATCGGCGGGTGGCTTGGATGAGAACGCCTTTCGAGCTTTGGGAGAAGTAACCGAAGGCGAAGCCGAGGGGAGCCCCGCCGGTTCGGGCATAGGCTTGGGCGAGATCTTCCTGATGGTATTCGCTGAAAAGCCGGATCGGTCCGGTGTAAGTTCCGTAAAGCTTCACCTCCCAGCCTTCCTTGTTGAGGAAGCGGTAGGGAATGCCGGTGTCATCCTGGATGATGACGGAACTGTGGGAGAGCAGGAAATTGCGGATGGAAGAAAAGCCGTCCGAGTGCATGAGATAGCTGGCGCTTTTCACGAGAGTGACCCCGGGTGCGTGTTGTCGGCACAAGGAGAGAAAGGCTTCGTGCCCCCCGCCGTTGGACAAGTCCGTCTTGAAGTAGTGGAGGGTCTGTTTTTTGCCTCCGCGTCCGGTGAATTGAATGCGGGCTTGTGAGGGGGTGACCTCGACCTGGCGGATGGTGCAGCCGGTGCGCGCGAGAAAGATATATAGAAGCGGCAGGGTGCCGTGGATGGTGCCGCGGGAGAGATCCACGCGCATGTCCTTGGTGATGAAATAGTGGGTGGCCAGCATCATTTCCAGGGCGGTGCGCAGGTTGGTCAGGTCCGCCGTGATCTGGGCGGGTGTCATCCGGGTGATGTCAGGAACCGAACCCACGGGCTCGGTTCCGCAAAGGATGTAGGTCGAGGCTTTGGGGAAGAAGGTGCAGGCGTGGAGCGCGTCCGGGCCGCTGAAAGGATAGAAGACGGCACCGGTTCTCCGGTTCAGGTCCGGGTTTGCGGCGGACCATTGGCGGGCGGGGGCCAACTGCCGGGTTTCCATGCCCGACCACTTTTTCTGCAGGGAGGCGGCATGGGTGCTCCAGCCGGCGTTTTGGCAGAGAGGGCTCAGGAGAGGATCCTTGACGGCGAGCCCGGCGAGGAATTTGGCTTGATCGTCAGGGGAAGGAGCGGCCGGGGCCGCGGTCGCACCGGCCAGCAGAGCGGTGAGAAGGAGGCGCGGGAAGTTCATTTCGTGGGGGCGGGGGTCCGTGAGGGAAAGAGGAAATAGAGGAGCAGTCCCAAGGCGAGGAGGCCCGAACCGAGCAGGGTCTCGCGCGGATGGGAGAGCCAGATCTGCGCCATCATCCAGGCGCTGATGAGAAGAAAAAGCAGGGGAGTGAGAGGGTAACCGAAGGTTTTGTAGGGGCGGGGCAGGTCGGGTTCGGTTCGTCGCAAGATGATGACGCCGAGGACGGTAAAAAAAGAGCAGGCTTGGAGGGCGAATTGCACGCCGGTGAGGACCTCGGCAAAGCGGGAAGTGAGGATGAGGACCGCGACAATGGCTCCCTGCGTCAGGGTGGCGGTGACCGGAAGTCCGTCGGTGTTCTTGCGCCCGAGCCAGCGCAGCGCACTGAAATCCTCGCCCATCGTCAGGGTGATGCGGGGCCCGATCCACATCATCGCGCTGATGGAGGAGAGGAGACCGATGCAGATCAGACCGGCCATCACCTTGGCACCGTGCGTTCCGAAGAGGGAATCCCCTGCGATGAGGCCCACCTCGATTTGGCCGGCCAATTCCGGGATCGGGGTGGAGCGGAGGAAAGCGGTGTTGACCGCCAGATAGAGCCCCATCACCACCAGGGTGCCGAGCCCGACCGAGAGCGGGATGGAGCGGGCCGGGTCCCGAAGCTCCCCGGCGAGGTAGGTGGAGGCATTCCAGCCGGCGTAGGCATACATCACGTAGACCAGGCTCACGGCGAACGGCGCGCTGGTGAGGGCCTTTGCATCACCGGGCCCGGGAAGAAAAGAGATCGGTTCGGCCCGAGCGACGAGAAAACCGGCCCCGGCGATTCCGAGCATGAGGGCCAGCTTCAGGAAGGTGGCGCCATCCTGGAAGAGGCTGCCGAGCCGGACTCCGCGCAGCAGGATGCCGATGACCAGCGCGGTGATAAGAAGCGCCAGCCAGGTCCGCGGAGGCAAATGGTCACCCAACCCGGGAAGCCCGGGGAAGATTCCGGTGAAATACTTTCCAAAGGCCATGGCAGCCAGCGCGACGGGGGCCGCGAAGCCCACGGTGGCGGAAACGAGGCCGGCGAGAAAACCGGCGGCGGGATGGTAGATGCGGCTGAGGAAATGATATTCCCCCCCGGAACGGGGCAGGGCCGCCCCGAGTTCAGCGTAGGAAAGGGCTCCGCACAGGGCGCAGATCCCGCCCACCAACCACAGCATGAGGATCGGGAATCCGGTTTTCAGGTCCACCGTCTGGAAGCCCAGGCTGGTGAAAATTCCGGTGCCGATCATGTCGGCGATCACGATGCAGGTGGCGGTGAGCGTGGAGACCGGCTTCATCTCAGGGCTGGCCGAGGAGCAGCGAGTGAAAGGTCTCGCGTGCCTTGCCGCCTCCGTCCACGAGCACGTTTTGCACCATGAAGACCGCGATGAGGTGTTGGTCGGGATCGATCCATCCATGGGTGCCGAAGGCGCCGCCGTGGCCGAAGGAATTTGCGGCGAAGCCTTTCACGACCATTTTGTCCGGCAGATTGCACTGCCAGCCGAGCCCGTAGTTCAGCGGTTGCGTGCCGGCCTTGTGCGGTTTGGTCATGGTGAGGATGGCCTCCCGGGAGAGGATGCGTTTTCCTTGGTGGACGCCCTGGTCGAGGATCATCTGGTAAAAAGCGCCCATGTCCGCCGCGGTGGAAAACAAACCTCCGGAGGGTTCGGTCATGTGCCGCACCGTGGGGTCCGGGGTGACGAAGGGGTTGTAACCGGGTTCAAGAGCGGCCCCCTTTTCGGCCGTCTTGTAGGTTTTGGCGAGGCGCGCGCGGAGCCGTTCGCCGGGGTGGAAGGACGTGTCCTTCATGCCCAGCGGGTCGAGAATGCGGTTTTGCACGAGGGCCTCGAACGATTGGCCGGCGGCGATTTCGGCGCAGCGCCCCGCCACCGTGATGCCGAATCCGTATTCATAATCGGTGCCCGGTTGAAAGGACCAGGGGGCCTTGACGAGTTCCTCCACGTAACGCCCGAGCGATTGCGCGCCGTCCGTGGCCTTGCGGGGCGGGAAGGCCAGGCCCGAGGTGTGGGAGAGAAGATCGCGGAGGGTGACGGGGCGGTTGAGGGCAGTGCCGTCCGCCAAAACGGCTTTGCCGAGCTGTGGGATCCAACGGGAGGCGGGCTCGTCGAGCGCCAGCTTTCCCTCGTCCACCAGGGAGAGGATCGTGGCGGCGCTGATCGATTTCGTCATCGAAGCGATCCAGAAGACGGAGTCAGTGGTCATGGGGAGGTTGCGCTCCCGGTCGGCGAGACCGGTGGCGGCATGGTGGAGGATTTTTCCGTCCCGGATGACGAGGGTCACGGTGCCGGCGGCGTGATGGGCGGCGATCTCGGCCTCCAGGGCGGCCGGGATCCGCTCAAGCCCGGAGGGTTCCGCGGCAATGAGTCCGGAACCGGTGGCGAACAAGGATGGCAGGGTGAGAAGGAAAAGAAGACGATGGGACATGGTTTGATTGGACTGATGGCGGAGAATGGTGGATTTGGCAATTGAGGTGTCGATGGAAGCGATGAGGAGACTTCGGTTCACGGGGGGACTGGCCCTGCTTCTGGTGGCCGGGGCGGGCTGGGGCGTCGCCGGCGAAGAGGTGCCGGACTGGAGGGGGGGCCTGACTTCAGTGCCGCCGGGGGACTTTCCGATGCTCGGTCCCGCTGTGCTCAGTTACAATGTGAGTTGGAACGGCGTCTTCAAGGCGGGTCAGGCGGACATTGAGTTCGGCCCGGGTCCCGGGGCCTGCATCGAGACGCGCGGGGTCTCCCGCAGTTCCGGTCCCGCCCGGGTGTTGTGGCCCTATGACGCCCGGGTGGAATCCGAGGTGGACGCGGTGCGCTTGCTTCCCGTGGAAGTGAATCAATGGGAGTCGGACCGGGAGGAGGAGAACATTTACCGGACCGTTTTCTCGGGGGGCGAGGTGCGGAGCCACTGGGCGACCAAGCCGAAGAAGCCGGGAAAGCCCTGCGAGGAACGGGATCGGGTTTTCGACGAACAACCGGTTCACGATCTGATCTCCGGCGTGCTTTACCTCCGCAGCTTTCCTTGGGAGGAAGGGGCGGAACCGGTGTCCATCGTGGTGTTTCCGTTCCGTGATCCCTATCTGGTGACGGCCCGGTTGCTGGGGCGGGAGAAGCGGACGCACCGTGGCGAGGCGGTCGATGCCATGAAGTTTGACCTGAAAATCTCCAAGATCAGGAAAAACGGGAGTCTGGAACCGATCAGCAAGCAGATGAAATCGGCGCATTTTTGGATCGGGGACGACGAATTGCGGCTGCCTTTGGAGATTCGGGCCGAGATCTTCGTGGGGAGTATCCGGGTCCAGCTCACCCGGTTTGCCCTGCTGGACGAGGGGGAAGCGGAACTCAAGGGCGGGAAGGGCGGAGCGCGCTGAAGATCATCCCGAAGCCGCCGGCGACGAAAAGCGCCGGGAACCAAATCGAGTAGAGCGCCGCTTTGGAATCCCGCTTGAGCACGGAGGATGCCGGGTCCGCCGGATCGATCCACGCGGTGACGAGGGCTCCTGGGGGAAATTTCTCGACCCATGCGGCGGCCTTTTCCGGATGGGCGCTGCGGAGGGCGACCCGGCGGATCCGCTCCGATTCATGGGAAATCCCGGCGGTCTCGTATCGGTAACGGATGCGGGGCTGGTAGTGGGTTTGGCTGAATTGATTGAACTGCCAGGGAACGACCTCGGAAGAGAGGACGAGGGCTTTCACGGGCCGCCAGGCGTCCATCCGGGCTGCTTTTTGCCAAGTGGCGAAGAGCCACCAGCAGAAAAAAGAGCCGGCGGCCACGAGGGTCGCGCCCATGAAAACCTTCCACGCCCGGGCGGGGAGGGGAGAGGTCGGCGGAATCGGAGTTTGTGATGTTTCAGGCATCGGCTAGAATGGGAACATGAGCAGTCTGACCCAGCGGATCACCACGGATATCAAAGAGGCGATGAAGAACAAGGATCAAGCCGCCCTCAATGTGATCCGCTCGTTGAAATCCGCCATCCAGTTGGCCACCATCGAGAAATACGGCGCCGGAGGCGAGCTCGACGAAGCGGAATCGGTGGCCGTGATTCGCAAGGCGATCAAGCAGCGTCAGGATTCGGTGGCGAGTTTTGAAGCCGGCGGGCGGCCCGAGTTGGCGGCGGCCGAGAAGGCGGAGATCGCGGTGCTGGAGCAATACCTGCCGGAAGAGCTGAGCGAGGAAGAAGTTCTCAAGTTGGTGGAGGAGACCATTTCCACCTTGGGAGCGACCACCCGCAAGGAAATGGGGGCGGTGATGAAGGTCTTGCAGGAACGGATCGCCGGGCGGGCCGACAACAAGATCGTCTCCCGGTTCGTGGGGGAGCGGCTGAAGTAACGATCTGGCCCCGATGATCGCGGCGATCGTGGTGGCGGCCGGGAGCAGCCGGCGCATGGGTTTTGACAAACTCTTCGCGGATTTGAACGGGGCACCCGTTCTGGCGCGCAGTTTGGCGGCGTTCCGCTGTCATCCCGAGATCGCGCAAGTCATCGTGGTGACGGGTGCGGAGCATCGGGAACGGGTGGCGGCCTTGGGCCTGGCCCATCAGGTGGTCACGGGCGGGGCGTTCCGTCATCTGTCGGTCCAGGCCGGTTTGGACGCGGTCGCCCCCGGGACCACGCTGGTGGCGGTGCACGACGGGGCGCGCCCATTGATCGATGCCTCGGCGATTTCCGCTTGCCTTGCGGAGGCCCGGAAGCATGGGGCGGCGGCGTGCGCCCGCCGCATCACGGAGACGGTGAAGCGGGCGGACGAGAGCGGAAGGGTGATCGGCGCGGTGGACCGGGAAGGATTGTGGGCCATGGAAACGCCCCAGTGTTTTGCGCTCGACCTTCTGCGGCGCGCGTATCAGGTTGTTCTGGACAGTGACCGGATCGTCACGGACGAAGTCTCCGCCGTGGAGGCACTGGGTGAGACCGTCCATCTTGTGGAGAACCGCTTTCCGAACCTCAAAATCACCTTTCCCCCCGACTTGGAAGTCGCCCGCGCGCTTCTGCCCGGCTCGCCATGAACACGCCCAGCTACCGCATCACCCGCCTGCCCAACGGCATTACCCTGGCAACTGCCGAAATGCCTCACATGGAGAGCGCCTGCGTCGGCCTCTGGGCCCTGACCGGCAGCCGGCACGAGGAAGTCAAACGCAACGGCATCGCCCATTTCGTGGAGCATTTGCTCTTCAAGGGAACACCCACCCGCACTGCCTATGACATCAGCCGGGAAATCGAGGGGATCGGGGCCAGTTTGGATGCGTTCACCACGGAGGATCACACCTGCTTTTACACCCGGGGTCCTGCCGAAACGCTGCCCGCGATGGCGAACGTGCTGATCGATATTTATTGCAATGCCAGTTTCGATCCCCAGGAGATCGAACGGGAGCGAGAGGTGGTGATCGAGGAGATCGCGATGTATCGCGACAATCCGTCGCAACACGTCGAGGATTTGCTGGCCGCCGCGGCATGGCCCGGGCACCCTCTCGGTTTGCCGATCACGGGCACGGAAGCTTCCGTGAAGCGGATCAGCCGGGGCGACCTTTTTTCCTATCACCGCCAGCGATATTCCGGGGCCAACACCGTGGTGACGGTGACAGGCCGGGTGCAGCACGAGGCGGTGCTGGAGTTGATGGGGCCGGCCCTGGAGATGATGGATGCGGGCGAGCCGATTCCCTTTGCCGCCGTTCCGGGCCAACTGCGTCAGGGCGGATTGCGCCGGATCGACGAAACCCGGGACGTGGAGCAGGCGCACCTCTGCATCGGGTTTCACACGTTCGGGAGACATGATCCCCGGCGTTACGCCTTGAAAATCCTCAACGTATTGTTGGGCGAAAACATGAGCAGCCGGCTCTTTCAGTTGTTGCGTGAGGAGAACGGGCTTTGTTACAGCGTCTCCAGCGACGCGGTGACCTTGGAAGACTGTGGCTTGCTCAGCATCTACGCGGGGCTTGACGTGGACAACGTGCCCCGCGCTCTGGAGTGGACGGCGGCGTGTTTGCGTGACTTTGCCAGGAAGCGGGTTTCCCCCGAGTTGATCCGTCAGGCCCTGGCCTACACGGTGGGGCAGAGCCGGATCTCCCTGGAGAGCAGCTTGAGCCAGATGATGTGGATCGGAGAGAGTCTGATCTCTTACCAGCGGATCATCGATCCCAAGGAATCCTTCGCCAAGCTGGGCGAGGTGACGGCCGATGCGGTTCGGGAAGTGGCCTCCGAGGTTTTCCGGGCGGATTCCACCGCCATCGCCTACATCGGATCCGAAGTCCCGGAGATGGCGTTGGACGGATTCCTCGGCTGAAAAGCCTCCCCGGCAGGGAGAAGCAGCACCAGCAGAGAGATGTCCCGGGATCAGTCGCATGGCAGGGCGAGCTGAACTTTCATGCGGTCAAAGGGCGCCCCGATGATCCCCGCACAACGAGCCCGGCCCGAATCGGCTTTTCAAGTTCCCGCCTGCTTTGTCACTTGACGGTGCGGGCGGGCGCCTCCCACTATGGCCTTATGATTCGCGTCATGCATCTTGGTGTGGCGAGCTTCCTGACTCTGATTGCGGTCGTCCCGGGTTTTGCCCAGATTGGTCGGCGGGAGTTTTTCGATCCGGGAGCTGCGATTGGAGATGGGCTCGGTCAATCCGTCACCGCCACCGCGCTTTACACCATCGCCGGCGCCCCCGGTGACGACACGCCGACCGGGGTTCCCGACGCAGGGTCGGTCTCCGTTTTTCACGCGGCGAACGGGCGCCTCTTTCGCAAGATCATCGCTCCGGATGGTGCGGCGGGGGATGCCTTCGGTTCCGCGGTGGCCGCTTCCGGGGACTATCTGGTGGTGGGCGCTCCCCGGAAAGAGAGTCTCCTCGGGCCGAATGCCGGCGCCGCTTATCTGTTCCGCCTTTCCACCGGAGCGTTGATCCGCCGGTTGGGCTCGGGTGACGTGGATTCGTTGTTCGGGTCCGCAGTGGCGGTCTGGGGCAATCACATCGTGGTCAGCGCTCCGACCGCGGATACCCCGGGCGCGCCGGATTCGGGCCGGGCCTGGCTCTACGCGTTGGATAACCCTGTGGCGGTGAACGAGTTGGTCCCGTCATCGGGGTTCGGCACCGGGGCCACCTTTGGCAAGGCGGTGGCGGTCGACAACCACATCATCGCCGTGGGCGCGCCGAACCATACCGAGGGGCTGTTGTCGCAAACGGGCGCGGTCTTTCTATTTACCGTGCATCCCGTGACGGGAGTGCCCTCCGCAGCTCCCAAGGTCATCCTTTTCGATGCCACTTCGGGAGATGGGTTTGGATGGTCGTTGGCGCTCCATGGCAATACGATGGCGGTGGGCGCTCCTTTTCGCACGAATCTCCCGGGCGCCCCGAACGGAGGGCGCGTCCATCTGCATGCAAACCTGGCCCGGGAAATCGCCGGGGTGGGCAGCACGGCGAGCCCGGTCCTCGCCGGATACAGTTCGAACCTCTTCTATGGATCGTCCATGGGACTGGGCAGCGCGGTGGGATTGACCGGCGCGCCGTTGGTGGACTTCTTCGATCCACCGAACAATGGAACGGTCCTGTTGTTTGGGAATGCGCCCGCCACGCCGTCGGCCGACAGCTTCGATGCGGGATTTTTCACTTACGCGCCGGATCTCGCTCCCGGACAGCGATACGGAACCAGCGCCGCGGTGTATGGGAATCGGCTGGTCGTTGGCGCTCCCGGGGATGGGACCAACGGAATCGCGTCGGCTGGCGCGGTTTTTCAGGCGGGCCCGCTCCGCTCCGCCTTGAGTGCCGAAACCTACACGCAGAGCCAGCGCTTGGGAATGGCTGCCCCGGGGACCGCGGGAGCTACGCATGCCAGCTTCATCGAGGCCATCGCCGGCAACGGGCATTTTGTGCTCTCCTCTTTGGAAGGGCCGGGCGTGACGGCGGCGAACGGGAAGGCGATCTTTGATTCCTCGCAATTGGAGGTCAACCGCCGTCTCCGCACCGGGACGTCGGTGCCCCCGGGAGTGACGTTGAAAAATCTCTACGGACTGCTCCCGGGGAAGGTGCCCACCGGAGTCCAGGGCATGGCGGTGTTGGCCGGAACCGGGGTCACCACGGCCAATGACCTCGCTCTGTTTCAAACCGATGGAAGCAGCCACACCCTCCTGCTCCGGGAAGGTGGCTCCATCGGCACGGGCACCCTCGGCCGTTTTCTCCAAGTGCGCGCAAGCTTGGGATTCGATGCCGCGGCGACGCTCGCGCTCCGGCCCGGTGGCGCGGTCACCGCGGCCCGGGACTCGGCTTTGTCCGTGAACCTGAGCGTGGTTCAGGAGGGCATCGACAGTTCCAGTGAGGCGGTTTCTTACGGACAGTTCTCCCGGGTCGCGATGGCGGGCAACCGCATCATCTATCCTTGCGCCCTGCAAGCCGCCCCGGCGGGCGACGCGATGCTGGAGACCCGGATCGGGGGAGGTGGCCCGTTGAAAATTGCGCGCAAGGGCGAACCGGCTCCGGGGCCGGGAGCGGTCGGGACCCTGACGTCGTTCCAGAGCTTTCTGGGGGAGGCGATCAACGGGGCGGGGGGGTATGCCTTCCGGGCCACCATCGCGCTGGCTTCCTCCCCGGTTGTCACGGTGGCGAACAACGAGGGCCTGTGGGCGAACAATGGCCCGGCCGGGGTGCAGCAACTCTGTGTCCGCAAGGGTGATCCTCACCCGGGTCTACCCGGCGTGTCCTTCAAACGCTTCCTCCAGTTCGGCGTGGATTCCTCCTCGGAGCCGCGCTTGATTTTCCTGGCGCAATTGCAGGGGACAGGGGTGACCGCGAACAACGACCTGGGTCTCTGGCTGTTCTTTGAGGGCACGCTGACCCCTCTGCTCCGGGAGGGTGACTACGCTCCGGGCAACGAGCGCGGCCGGATCGGCGTGATCCAACGTCTCGATATTCATCCCGCCACACGCACCTACGGGGTGCTCTGCTCTTTGGTCCCGGAGGCGGGTGGTATCGGCGCCGGGGACAACCAAGCGCTTTTGGCCGGATACTTCGGCCCGCTCGGCCCGGGAGGCACCGCGCTTTCCCCCGCCGCTCATGTGTTGGGCAAAAGCCAGCGCTTCCTCCGCCAGGGTGCGGACCGGGTCCAGAGCATTGCGTTCCTCAGTGCGACCGATCCCACCGGAGCGCTGGCCTGCGGGCTGGGCCAATCCTTTGGACCGAATCGGATCGTCTGTCAGGTGCAATTCAGCAAAACCGACAAGGAAGTGATCTCGGTCTACTGCACTCCCTGAGGCGGATTCCTGACGGCCTCATCCGGGTCATGGCGGACGCGTGGTGGCGGCGAGTTGTTGCGGCTGGGCACCCATCCTGACCCGGCCGCGATCGGTGCATTGGTCGATGATCCCGGCGGCCATCGCCGCCGTGGCTTTGCGCAGGCGTTCCTCACCGGGATACAGTGCCGTCAGGGTTTGCAGTTCGGGCAGGGCCTCGACGGTGTGGCCCATCGCATCGAATTCGTCGAGCAGGGCGTCGATGGCCGGGCGGAGGACCGTCTCGATTTCGGCGCGCTCCGCGGATCGATCCGGGGGAAGCGCCGAGGCGAGATCTCCGAGGGCGCGCAGGATGATGAGGTGATAGACCGTGCGCGCATTGTGGGGATCGAGCCAGCGTCCATTCGGAGCCTGCCCTGGCGCCACGCCTACCCGGAATTTCCGCAGCGCGCCGTCGAGATACTTGGGGGTTCCGGTGGCGCGGAACGCTTTCGCCAGCAGGGAAACGGAGAAGGCGTTGTAATTGAAATTGGCGCAGCAGGGTTGCTCCAGCGCCCAATCCGCCGCCCGGAGGCCCGCCCTCGTCCAATCCTCACGGCCCTGACACCCCCCCGCTTCGAGCAGCGCCACGCCGCAGACACCGGTATCAAACTGGCTGCCTCCGTCAGGATCCGCCGTGACGATCCATCCCCCGCGCACCTCCACCCCGCCCGTTGCCACCCGACGCTCCGTCATTTCTCCGAACCGCAGGTTTTTTCCCCGGAGATCCGGGAAGGGGAACAGCCCGGTAGGTTGTTGCAGACCGGTGAGAATCCCGGCCACGCCCCGGCTCAGCTGATCGAGGCCGGGCAGCGCCTCCGGTTGATGCCGTTCGACGCCGGGCCGCACCGTGGTGGTGGCGCTCAGCACACCGGCGTAGAGGCGCGCCATTTGGTCGGGGAGCGGCGTTCCCTCGCGGAGCTTCCGGATGGAAGGCTCTTCACTGGCAAGGGCGTCGAGAAACAACTTTGTCGTGTCCGCCTGCGCCAGGGACGAGGGCGGGGGCCGGCGGCCGGGGCGGCGTGCGTCGGGCACTCCGGCCTGATCACCGAGCAAGGCGAGAAGCGGTGTGGTGACCTCGCGAACCCGGGCCGGGTCCCCGGATTGCATGGCCTCGCCAAGCCGGGTTTGGAGTCCGGGCAACGCTTCGAGCATGGCCGCCGTGGGATGGAAGAGAGGCTGGCCCGCCATCGACCAGCCACCCGGAGCCACGCCCACCTTGGCCTCGAGGGCGCGGAGGGCGTCGTCCAGCCGGTCGGCCCGCCCTTCCCCGAAAGCCCGTTCCAAGCCCCTTCCGAGCTTCCGCACCTCGTTGACCAGCGCCTCGTCGTTCTTCTCCCGGGCCAGTTGCAGCACCACATGAAACCGGGCCTCGACCTCCGGGCGGGTCGCCGCCTGGAGCTCGGAGGCGAGGAGAAGCCAGAAGAAGAGGGATTTCATTGGGGATCGACCTTTCTGCCGTGCCGGAGAATCCAGGCGAAGGGCTCCCAAAGCTGGCCGAGATAGCCCGGGGGCATCGGCTCACAGATCCCGAAATTTTCCGGGTAGCGCCCTCTCGGCATGTAGAAGGTTCCGAAGAGGAGATCCCAGAGGGGCAGGAGTCCGGCGAAGTTTTTGTCCCAGGCTTCGCGTTCCTTTGAATGATGCCAACGGTGGAAGACCGGGGTTGCGATAACCCAGCGGAGCGGGCCGAAATCCCAATTGACATTGGCGTGGAGGAAGATGGCGTAAAGCGTGAGGATGGGGGCCGTGGCCAGGGTGACGGCAGGGTTGTAGCCGAGCAACAAAACAGGCGTGATCTGGGCGAGTTTGGTGACGAGATCGTTCACCGGGTGAACCCGCAAACTTCCCAACCAGTCGAGATCCTCGGAACTGTGGTGCACCGCGTGGAACGGCCACCAATTGCCGCGATGAAAGAGCCGGTGGCTCCAGTAGCCACAGAAATCGACGAGGAGATAGATCTGGATGACCTGGAGCCAGATCGGTTGCCGGCTCAAGGGACCGTAACCCTGGTAGGTCCCCAGCCTGAGGACATCGATGGTGGTGACCTTGGCGAGAATCAGCAGGGTCAGAGGCAGGACCAGCATCAGGCGGATCAATGGCTTGGTCAGGAGCACCGTCGCGAACCAGTAGACGACATCGGTGAACCAGCCCCTGCGGAAAATCGGCTGGATCCGGTTGCGTCCCCGCCCGGCGATCCGCTCGATGACGAAGAACACGGCGGACAGGAGGAGCAGGGTGATGAGGACGCTGAGGAAGGTCTGGTCGGATTTCATCGGGGAAGGGACGTCCGCGGAGACCGCGCGGTTACAGATTCACTTCGTTCCCCAAAAAGTCTCCAACAAGCCGTGGATTTCCGGATCGTGCCGCTGCAGTTCCGGGGCGGTGAACGGGTAGTAATCGTTGCGGGAGAAGAAGGCTTCCGTGGCTTCGGCGAAGTATTCCCCGGGCGTGGCCAGGGCGTAGGCGCGTTCGCGGGTTTCCGGCCGGCCGATGCCATGGCGGCGGGCCACGGACTCGTAGCGGCCGCCGGCCTTTGCCTTGGCATGGGCGGCCAGGATCTCCGGGTTCCCGAAACCGAAACGCAGGACGCGGTGGTGGTAGGCGTGCGCCAGTTCGTGCAGGGCGAAGTTCGGCATCCGGCCCGCCTCCGGTCCGAAGATGAGGATGTTGGTGAACTCCACCGCCTGGGCCATCGCGGGGTCGCGCCCGTTCTTCGTCAGCCAAGCCGCGTCGGGATGGTACTCGGCCCGGGGCTGGAACCCCGGATACGCGGGACTGAAGTAGAGCGGGACCTTGCGCAATTCTGCCAAGGCCGGGGCCGGGACCACGCGGGCGATTTCGTCGAGTTGGCCGCGCAGGAGGGAGACGGCCAGCGCCGTGGCCTCCGGGTGCCCGGCGGCAAGGCGGTCATCGACGTGCAGGGTCCACCCGGAGACGGGATGGGTGGTGCGTTGCCGCGGGGTGAAGGATTCGCCGGTTGCGAGGGTGACCCCTGTCAGGAGGCAGGACCAGAGGATTCCTTGAGGAAGCATGGCGGGGTGTCAGGGATTTATTTGGCGGCGAGGCTTTTGGCGAGCGGCAGGAAATACTCGACGTAGCCGATCATCATTTCATCCACCGTCTGGCTGCCCCACTTGACCAGTTTGGCCGGGTCCGGATTGGCCTTGTTGGCAGGGCTGTTGTCATAAATGGCGGTGACAGTGAGGGTGCTTCCGCGAGGGATGAGCTTGGGTGCCTTGTAATCATAGCGCAGCTGCCAGTTGAAATCATAACGCGGTATATCGAGCAGCACCTCGCTCCGTCCGTCCGGGTAAGCCACCTCGTATTTGAAGGCCTTGCCGCGGACATGCATGTGGGCCATGAAACTGGTCACCGGAAGGTCGAAGGGAACGAGCTGTTTTCTGGTTTCCACGTGGTTCGCCGCTCCGGGAGGGATGGAAAGGCGCGGATTGGCCACCGAAACGGTGCGCACCTCATACTCCGGCGGTTTCTCCGCAAAGACAAGCCCCAGCCGGAGCCGCTCCTTTTTGGCCGTGCCGCTGGGGGTGTAGTGAATCTGAAAGCTGACCCGGGCCCCGGCGGGGATTTTCCGCGCGAAACCGTCCGGGTAATGATGGGCTCCGTTTCCGGGCACATAGATGGCCCAATATCCACCCGCCCCTTCCTCGCGGTCCCGGGCCTCCGCTCCCGGTTCATGGACCTGCACGATCACATGGTGCACGACATCGCGCGCGCTCGGCAGGATCTCGTAGGCGGTGACCCACTTGTCTTCACCGAGAGTGGTGTTCACCACATCAAAGGCGTAAGGCATGAAACCGGTCGCCTTGATCTCGTATTCCTTGCTCAACGGAACGATCAGGTCCGGAGTCCCGATGCTCCACTCCGCCGCATGGATTCGGGGCACGGGCGCCTCCGCGGGATCCCCGGCCGGCCGGTCACCGGAGGCCAGCCAAGCCAGCAGATCCTCTTTATCGCGCGCGGAGAGGGAACAATCGTTCCCCCAGGGATTCTTCGCCGGGTCCGGTTCCACGGCGGCGAACCAGGGCGGCATCGTGCCTTCGGTGACCACCCGTTTGATCACTTGCGCGCGGTCGGTCACCTCGTCCATGTCTTCCAGGGCAAAAGGGGCGATGCCGCCTTCCCGGTGACAGCCGACACAGTTCCGCTGGAGGATGCGGGCGATGTCGCGGTGATAAGTGATCGTGGAGACCGCGGGGCGGGTGGCCTCACCAAGATCCAATTCACATCCGGGAGCGGCCGTGGCGGCAATCTGCGGATCGGCGT
Organism: Verrucomicrobiota bacterium; assembly: GCA_018970725.1. Classification (GTDB taxonomy): domain Bacteria; phylum Verrucomicrobiota; class Verrucomicrobiia; order Verrucomicrobiales; family DEV007; genus V1-115. The sequence continues at coordinate 111,402 of JAGWVU010000006.1, read as the reverse complement.
TTTGGAGAAAGGCTTGGACCGCGTCCTGCAGATAACGTTGGCGCGGGGTGTCGAGACTGTAGTTGACCCCGAATTGATCGTCGAGGGCTCCGCGGTAAACCAGCGTTCGTCGGGCGTCGAGCAGGAAGACCTCCGTGGTGGTGCGCGCCCGGAGCGCGGCGGACAGGGATTTGTCCTTGTCGTGAACGTAAGGAGCGGTGATCCCCTGGGCCGCGATCTGCGCGCCGATTTCCTCCGGGCTTTCGCTGGGGAAGGGATTCACCAGGAGGAGGGAAAGCCCGAGTTCCCGCAGCTCGTTCTGCAACCCGGCCAGAATCGGCAGGTAGCGTTTGCTCACCGGACAGGTGGCACTCGTCATGGCGATGACGGTTCCCTTCCCGGTCTTGAGATCGCTCAAGCGGACCGCCCGCCCGTCCAGCAGGGTGAACGCCGCATCCGGAACCATGCGCCCGATCCCGACCTCGGAGGGTTTGAGGATTTCCGGACCGCTGGTGACCTTGGCGAGATCCTCCGGCGTGACGGACGGCATGGCCGCCGGGGCCGGGCCTCCGCCGTTTCCGGGGCGCTTCATCGCTTGGCGCACCCGATCCAGCTCCGCGGCATCGATGACGTTGTCCTCGTTCCGGTCGATCCGGTTGAACCAAGGCGCGGCACCGGACTCCTCGCGCGTGATCCGGCCGTCCTGATCATGGTCCATCTGCCGGACCATGGCATCGATCGGGTTGGCGGCTGGAGCCGGCGGTTCCGGCGTCGGGGCCGGGCCGCCCGAACCGGTCCCGGTGAATTCCGCCAACGTGATCGCCCCGTCCTTGTTGCGATCGAAGCGGGCGAAGGGTTGCGGGTTCGGCAGTTCCTCCGTGGTGACCTTCCCGTCGCCATTTTTGTCGAAACGCCGGAAGATGCCGTCGGCGCCTCCGTTTTGAGCCGGGGAGAGGGCGGGCACCAAAAGGGCGGTGAGGACGGTGAGGTTGGGAAGGGTGAAAGGTTTCATGGTTGCACCGGGGTGACGGGTTTCCTGTCCGCCCGCATTCTGGATTGGTTGACCAAGCGGAGTTGCTCGCGTTGCGCGGGGCTGAGATGCTTGCGGACTTCGGTCCCATGCCGTTTGAAGGCGGCGCCGATCTTCTGGGCGGACTCGTTCTGGATGGAATGAAAGTCCTCGAGCAGGGCATCGTAAGCCGGCCGCAACGCTTCCCTTTGTTCCGGGGTGGCCTGGATCGCGGCGAAGTCCGTGGCCATCCGGTGTTCCATCCAATGGGCGGCCCACTCCCGGCTCTGGGTCCAGGCGGGGCGGCGGGGCGGGATCCGGCTGGACATGGCATACCCGCAGACCCCTCCCAGCGCGAAGAGGAGGAGGAGACAGAGGACGATCTGGGTGATCAATTTGGCCTTCATGGCGTTTCGGTTCGAGGGATGGGGCTGGGGCTTTTGAAGGAGGATCGGCGAGGCGCTATTCCAGTTGGTTTTGCAGGATGAATCGGGCGATGAACAATGGTTCCGCATGGTCCGGGACCTCGTTCCGGCCGGTCCCGGCCACGACAACGGCCAGCGCCAGAACGCCGGCGGCCCCGACGGTGCGGAGGGCCACCCCCGCCCAGAGTTGCAGCCACCCCACGCCGGAGTCCGCCGGGGAAACCAAGCGGGGAGCGGTCTGGCGAACCGCGGCGGTGCGGAGCGCTTCGCCCAGACCGGACTCAAGGAACCAGATCTGCCGCAGCCGGGCCCGGGCCTCCGGATCCTCGAGGGCGCGGGTCAACTCCCCGGCTTCGGCTTCAGCGGGTTCGCCATCCTGCCAAGCTTCCAGCAGCCGGTCCAGATCGGGTTTCTTCATCGGTTCAATGGTGAACGAGTTTGCGTTCCACGCAATGCAGCAGATCCTTGCGCAGGCGGTAAAGGGCCTTCGTCACGCCCTCGAAAGTCCGGTTCAACCTTTGGGCCAGCTCCGCGACCGGGATCCTTTCCTCATAACGAAGCGAAAGCAGGCGGCGGGAGGCTTCCGGCAGCGAGGCGACGCATTCGTTGAGAGCCTCCTGCCGCTCCGTCCATTCCTCCGGAGCAGCGTCCGCCTCGGCAAAGGATTGTTCCACGCGGTCCAAGAGTGTCTCAAGCAGCGCGCTGTCCGGGACCACCTTGGCCGAGCGGCGGCGATGCCAAATTCTCCGGATCAAATTCCGGGCCACTCCGCGGCACCAGGCGCTCTGGTTCTCCAGGAGCGTCCCCTTTTCCACCTCGGCGGCGAGGCACAGCCAGACCTCCTGCAGCACGTCCTCGGCCGCGTGCGGGTCCCGGAGCAGTCCGTGGACAAACGCCCCAAGCCGGTGCCGGTCCCGGAGAAACCCGGCGGCGGCGCGCTGCACGGCCTCAGATTTTGCGGTCATCGACTGTTTGTCGAACGAACCGCCGAAAGATGGACAGACTTTTTTCCGCCGGAGCCGTCATACCTGCCATCCCTGGCGATATTTTCTCCCGAGGAGTTGATTGGCCTCGGTTTTTTCCGGGAAGGTCAGTGCGGCGCTGTTCCAGGCCAAGGTCTCCCCGGGAAAGAAGGAGGCCACGTTGCCCAGAAGGACCGCTTCGGTCAGCGGGGCGGCGAAGGAAAAATCACTTTTCGGCGGTTTTCCCGCAGTGCGTCCGAGGATGGCGTCGATGAACTCGAACCAATGCGCTTCGGCGGTGCCGGGAACGTCCTTGAAGCCATGGACGGCTTGTTCCACCATCCGGCCGTTCCGGAAGATGCGGACCCAGCCTCCGTGCGGGGCGAGCAGGATGCCTTGCTCCCCCACGTAGACCGAGCCCTCGCGCGGGAAGGTCTCGCCGAGCAGCCCGACGATTTCCGCCGGCGGACGTTTGGCTCCGTCATACCAGATCACCTCGATGGTTTTTTCCGCGGTGTATTGGGTGCCGGGGAAGAGGTAGTGGATTTCGCCATCGACGGCCCAATTGCCGTGCCGCGGGGCCGGGCCGATGCTGCGGACCGACAACGGGGCGGTGAGGGCGAGGGAACGGAACCAGCCGTTGAACATGTGGCAACCCATGTCGCCCAGGGTCCCGGTGCCGAACGGCTGGCGCTTGCGCCATTGACCCGGATGAAAGGCGCCCTGGAGATAGCGGGCCGGTGGGTCGGCCACTCCGTTCCAGTGGTCCCAGTTCAAGGTCGCGGGAAGCGGGTCTTCCCGCTCCGGCAGGGGATTGGGATCGCCCCAGGTTTTGCCGCTGAAGGTGTGCACCTGGCGCACCTTGCCGATGGCTCCGGCCTGAATCCAGGCCCGGGTGGAGAGATCGGAAGTGTAAGAGGCCAGTTGGGTGCCCATCTGGGTCACGAGCCGGGTGGAGGCCGCCTTGTCCCGCAGTTTGCGGGTTTCCGACAGATTGTGGGCCAGCGGTTTCTGGCAGTAGACATGTTTCCCCCGCTCCAAAGCCTGCAAGGCGATGATGGCGTGCATGTGATCCGGCGTGGACACGTTGCAGGAGTCCACCCGGTCCCCTTCTTTTTCCAAAAGTTCCCTCCAATCCTGGTAGACCCGGACGTCCGGAAATTCGGCTTTCACCTGTTCGGTGCGGGCCAGATCGACATCCGCAACCGCCACCAGCCGGACATCCGGATGGGCCGCCAGTTTGCGCAGATCGGTTCCCGCCATGCCGGCCGCGCCGAAGCTCGCGTGCTGCACCTTTCCATTCGGGGAACCCTGGGTGCGCTGGATGAAGGGGCCGGTGGCCAACGCGCCCACGGTTTGCAGGAAGCGCCGGCGACCGGGAGAACCGGCCGGAATCGATTTTGAAGGGGACATCTCCTTTCTTGATCGCCAAGCCCGGTCAGGGGACACTTTTTTTCATTTTCGCGGCCAAAATCCCCGGTGCGGGCGTGCCGCGGAAAGGCCGGGTCACGGTCGATTTTCGTTGATTCGCCAGACGGGTGGTCTTGAATGTTGATCAGCCGTCGCGGCCAGTTTTCCCGGATTGGGGGATCCGCCCGCGGGCCCCGCACCCATGGCCTCGGATCCCAAAACCAAAGTGACCTTCCTCGGCGCTGAAAACCTCCCGGAGAGCGGTGTCGTCATCGTTCCCAACATCCTGTCATTTGAAGACCTGTTGTCCCTCGAGCGGGAACTTCCGGGACGGTCGTTCTGCTACTTGTTGGAACAGGGTGACGTGCCGGATCCGCGTTTCCTGGCGCACGCCGGCGAACGCGGAGTCCCCGTCTTGGAATTCTCCGTGGGGATGACGGCGGACGACCCTTTCCTCCGCCGCCTCCGGACGGAACTGGAGGAACGCAAACTCGTGATCCTCGTTCCCGGCCCAGTCTCGGCCCGGGCTGGTTCGCCGACCACCGTGCCGGTGGAGGTCCTCCGTTTTGTCGTCGGGACCGGGTTGGCGGTTCTTCCCCTGCATGTCTTTCATCCCGACGAGGGTTCCCTTTCGATCGAGGCGCCGGCGCGGCACCCGCGGTTGATTTTTTCCTTTGGCGGGCTTCCGGGAGGCGGTCCGGGCACGCTGCCGGGATACTGGCAGCAACTGCTGATCGCGGGAGAAGCGGCTTACCAGCGGCGGCCCACCTTGGAACTCAGTCTGGGTTATGCCCTGCTCTGCGGGTTGAAGAAGCATGGGACCACGAACCGGGTCATCACCGGGGAGGATGGCTCCGATCAGCGGTTCGACCGGATTCTGGCGATCTCGCTGGCCCTGGCTCAATTGATCAAAAAGGAGACGACCCAGCCCCGGGTCGGGATCGTGCTGCCACCCGGCCCGGGGGGGCTGATCGCCAACGTGGCGGTGATTCTGGCGGGGAAGGTTCCGGTGAACCTCAACTTCACCGCGAGCGAGGAAGGAATCCGCTCGGCCATGGCGCAGGGCGGGATCGACCGGCTGATCACCGCGGATCCGTTTGTGCGGCGCACCCAGCGTTTCCCCTGGCCGCCGACGCGGCAGATGATCTTTCTGGAGCGGGTGCTTCCGGCGATGAAGCCGGCGATCGCCGGATGGTTGTTGGCGAGCAAGGTGATGTCCGCCCGGGTTCTTGCCCGGGTCCTGCGGCTCCCGTTGCAAGGGGGCGATCGCGAAGCGGTGCTGCTCTTTACCAGCGGCAGTTCCGGTGAACCCAAGGGAGTGGCCCTGAGCCACCGCAACGTCATTGCCAACGTCCATCAATTCGCGTCGCGCCTGCAACTGCACTCCCATGATTGCGCCCTGGGTTGTCTGCCGCTTTTCCACAGCTTCGGGTGCACCGTGACCCTCTGGTATCCAATCATCGAGGGCATTAACCTCATCACCCACCCCAACCCGATCGAGACCCACAAGCTGGCCCAGTTCATCCAGCAATATCATGTGTCCCTGTTGATCGCCACGCCGACGTTCCTCAGGGGCTATCTGCGCAAGGCCGAACCCGGTCAGCTCGAGTCTCTTCGTTATGTCATCACCGGGGCCGAAAAACTGCCGCGAAGCGTGGCGGACCAGTTCGCGGCGCGCTTCGGGAAAGCGGTGCACGAAGGATACGGGCTCACCGAGACTTCGCCGGTGACCAACTTCAACCTGCCGGACCCGGACCCCGGGGTGGACCGCCCCAGGGTCCTGCCGAGCCAGCGTCCCGGATCGGTCGGTCATTTCGTTCCGGGGATCGCGGTGCGGATCACCGATCCGGATACCGACGCCCCCCTGCCCCTCGACCAGACGGGGATGATCTGGCTCAAGGGACCGAACATCTTCCACGGGTATCTCCATAACGCGGAACAGAGCGGCAAGGTTCTCGTGGATGGATGGTTGTGCACCGGAGACATCGGACGGGTCGATCACGAGGGATTTCTCTTTATCGAGGGCCGGATTTCCCGGTTCTCCAAAATCGCCGGCGAAATGGTCCCCCATGAAACCGTGGAGGAGGCCATCGCCCGGGAGTTGCATAGCGAGACCGAGGGCGACCGGAAAGTCGTGATTGTCGGGGTCCCGGACGAGGCGAAAGGGGAGCAACTCGTCTTGCTCTCCGCCATCCACGGGTTGGACGCCACGGATCTCCGCTACCGCTTGCTGGAGCGGGGGATTCCGAGTTTGTGGATACCCAAGGTCATTATCGATGTACTGGAGATCCCGCACCTTGCCTCCGGGAAATTGAATCTCAAGGCATGCCAGGACATCGCCAATCGTGGCGAGGATGACGCCCTTTGACGGACAAGACTTCTGGATATTTCAATTGTATCAATAAAAACTATTGTGTTTGGATTGACAAAAGGGGCGTTTCCGAGTCGTTTATAGCGTCATGATCCGGACCCAACCCCTGCGAACCGCCCTGCTGGGCTGTTTTCTTTTCACCGTGGTTTCCATCCACGCGGCCACCCCTCCCAAGGGATTCACTCCTCTGTTCAACGGCAAGGATTTCACCGGCTGGTATGGGTGGGGGACGCGGAATCCCGGTGACTTGTGGAAAATGACTCCCGTGGAGCGCGCCGCTTACAAGAAAGCCTCGGTGCAGGGGGATCCGGCGGCCAAGGTCGATCCCAAGAAAGGAGCGGAAAACATTCTGGCCCATTGGTCGGTCCAAGGGGATGAAATCGTCAACGACGGCAAAGGCTTGTATCTGACCACGGACAAGGATTACGGAGACTTCGAGTTGATGGTGGAATACAAGGCGCTGCCGGACGGGGACAGCGGCATCTACCTGCGCGGTCTGCCCCAAGTGCAGATCTGGGACGCCACCAAGGGCGATCCGCGCAAGTTGGGGCAGGACAAGGGCTCGGGCGGTCTTTGGAACAACAGCCCCGGAGCCCCCGGCAAGGATCCCTCCAAGAAAATGGACAAGCCGTTCGGGGAATGGAATCAATTCAAGATCCGGATGGTCGGTGACCGGGTCCGGGTCATCTTCAACGGCGAGACCGTGGTGGACGATGCGCCGCTCGAGAACTTCTTCGGTCGCAAGGCCTTCGAGGATGCGAAGAAAGCCGGGAAGATCACGGATCCCAACGCCTTCGCGGATCCGGCCTTCCTCAAGGGACCGATCCAGCTGCAGACCCATGGCAGTGAGATCCGGTGGCGCAACCTCTTCATCCGGGAGATCCCCGCTTCCGAGGCCAACCGGATCCTTTCCGGCGGTGATAAGGGCTTCACCCGACTTGACACCGGCAAGGATCTCAAGGGATGGCAGGGGGCCGTGGAAAATTACGAGGTGGTGGATGGCGCCATCGTGTGCAAGAAGGGCAAGGGAGGCAATCTGCTGTCCCGGGAGGAATACGGGGACATGGTCCTGCAGCTCGAGTTCAAATTGCCTTCCGGAGGGAACAACGGAATCGCCTTGCGCACGCCGCTCAACGGTCACCCCGCCGCCGACGGTCTTGAGATTCAGGTGATCGACAACGAGGGCTACGATGCCGCGCACCCCAAGGCGCCGCTCAAGGATTACCAGCGCCACGGCTCGATCTATCACTGCGTGGGGGCCAAGGCGGGCTATCTCCGCCCGGTCGGCCAGTGGAACCATCAGGAGATCCGCGTGGAAGGCCAGCGCATCACGGTCACGGTCAACGGTTTCAAGATCCTCGACGCCGATCTGACCAAGATCGACCGTTCCAAACTCGAGAAGGTTCCCGGCGGATTGGATCGCACCAGCGGACACATCGGGTTCGCGGGCCACAACGACCCCGTCGCGTTCCGCAACATCCGGGTGAAGCGCCTCGGAACCGCCCCGGCCAAAACGGCGGCGGTCGAGCCGCAGACCCCCGCCGCCCCGGCCACCGCGCCCGCGCCTGCAGCCGGGCCGAAGGCGGAAGAGCCGGTCGTGGTGACCGAGTTGGAACTGGAACCGGTGATCGACGAAAATCCGAGCTACGAGGAAGAGACCCCGGCGGAGAGCACAGGAAAATCCAAGCGCCGCTTCACGGGCGGTCGGAAGCCGGGCTCCATCTTCGGGCGCACGGCTTTCCTTTCCCACCCCCGTCAGCGCTGACCTGATCCCGGCCAGCCGGCGGCCTTGAGGACGTCGGCCACGGAAACCGGAGTGCCGCCGCGGCGCTTGCTCTCGTCGGCGGCCTCCATGAATCCGTAAATTTCCAGAGTGGTTTCCGGGCTCACCGGAGGCTTGCCGGTCTGGAAAAAGCGGATCACCTCGACCAACATCGGGGTGTAGTCGCCACCCTCGGTTTGTTCCACGATTTTCTCCGTGCCAAACTTCACCACCTTGTATCCGGTCTTCTGATTGCGCAATCCGTAGAGGACGCCGGTGCGGCCGCCGCTCCAGACCCCGGTCACGACGTCGGTGTCCTTGGTGTGGGTCCGGGAAACGGTTTCGCAACCGGATCCGAGCACGGTGAAAAGCGCTTCGGTGGGATGGATGCCATACCAGAAGAGATCGGGATGCGTCGGCTGGATCGTGGCAGGGCCGTAGGAGATGGCACCGCGCACTTCTCCGGCCGGAGCTTCCGCCACGGCCACGACGCCGGGATAGAATCGCAGGGAGGAAGCGCTCCAGCAGGGCACGCCGGTTTGCTTGGACAGCTGGTAAATCTCCACCGCATCCTTCAGGGAACCGGCGACCGGTTTGTCGATGAAGACTGGTTTCCCGGCGGCGAAGACGGGCCGGACCTGCTCCAGGTGGGGGCGGCCGTCCACGCTTTCGAGAAGGACCGCATCAACGTTCTGGCAGAGTTCGGCAATGGTATCGTAGATCTTGACCCCGTGCTTTTCGACGAGGGTGCGGGTGAAGCCCTCCAAACGGTTCGCGCTGTCCGGGATGTCCGGGCTGCCGCCCTTGAACGCGGCCACGACGCGTCCCCCCGGAACGTGATTCTTGCTCGCGGGATCGTTCAGGCGTTCGGTAAAGGCGGTGACGTGGGAGGTGTCGAGGCCGATCATTCCGATGCGGATCGGCTTGGGTTCTTGCGCATGGAGGGGCATGGCGAAAAGACTGGCGGCGAGAACGCCCGGGATCAAGGAATGGCTGCTCATGGCAGCATCCTATTTCTTGGCGGGTGAGGACGGCAACCCCGCTGATGGAAATTTGCGACGGCCATGACCCGGAGCTAGCTGCAATGCCATGAAGGAATAGGCTCGATAGGTGTCTCGGTTGGGGCAAGGGATCCGGAATCGGGCGCGCCGGAGCGTTCTTGCGATTTTCTGTTTCACCCTTTTGGACAATCGGCATAAGCTGGTGCGGTCGATCAACCCCCCGACGACGCCCTTGAGCGAAGCACCCGAAGAACCAGCCGCGGATTTGACCGCGCCCGAGATCCCCGTTGGAGAGGAGGCAACGACCCGTTCTTCGTCGTCATTCAACTATCCCGCGACCCGCAAGACGCTGATCCAGCGGTTGAAAGACTGGGGGGACCAGGCGAGCTGGGACGAATTCTTCCGGATTTACTCCGGGTTCGTCTTCAAAGTGGCGTGCAAGGCGGGCTTGAGTGAGACCGAAGCCAACGAGGTGGTCCAGGAGACCTTCATCCGGGTGGCGAAAAACATGCGGAAGAACAATTTCACCCGGGACGGGGGCTCGTTCAAGGCTTGGCTCATGAACCAGACCCGTTGGCGCATTGCCGACCAATTCCGCACCCGGAAGCAACAGGACGCCCACAAAGGCCGGCCTCCGGATGCGTTCGACGACCGGCGGACGGCCACCATGGACACCATTCCCGATGACTCGAACCACGGATTCGACTCCATCTGGGAGCGGGAGTGGAAGTCCAATCTCACCCAGATGGCGCTGAGCCGGGTCAAGGCCAAGGTCTCCCCCCAACAATACCAGATCTTCTACTGTTACGTGGTCAAGGGTTGGGAGGTCGATGAGGTCCGCCGGGAACTCGGGGTCAGTTCCGCCCAGGTCTACCTCGCCAAACACCGGGTCGGCCGGGTCATGCGAAAAGAATTGGAATATCTGAGCGCCGAGGAGTAGGACTCCGGACCATGCCCCCGCGCCCGTTCCGTTCCGGCGGCCCCGTTGCCCTCCTCACGCTCTGGCTGGCGCTGACCCAACTCCACCCGGTGCTGGGCCGAGAGGGTTGGCACCCTTCCTTCGCGGCCGCCCAAACCGCCTCCGCCCGCTCCGGCAAAGACATCTTCCTCTGCTTCACCGGGCGCGAATGGTCCGCCGTCTGCCGCCAGTTCGAGCAACATTTCCTGTCCGATCCCGGGTTCACGGCCATGCTGGGCACGCATTACGAGCCGGTCCAGCTCGACGTTTCCGCTTTTCGGGAGGTTACCGGGAAGGAAGAGGAACCGTTGCCCGAGGAAGCCCGTCTCAAGCTGCAGTTCGAGGTCACCACGTTTCCCATCGTTTTCCTGCTCGGAAGCGATGTCCGTCCTTACGCGCTGACCGGTTTCCGGCCGGGGGGGACGGAATCCTATGCCAGGCATCTCGAGAAATTGCGGGAAGGCCGGGCCCGGCAGGAAGCCCTGCTGGCGCGCGCCCGACAGTCCGACGGCCTGCGCCGGGCGGAACTTCTGGCCCAATCCATCCCGGACATCGGCGCCCTCCGGATGGCGCGTTTCCACGGGGACCTGATGCGCGAGGTGGTCAAACTGGACCCGGACAACGCCACCGGCTTCGCCCGCGACTTCGAACTCAAGCTCGGGGATTACGAGTATGTGCAGTCCATGCGGGAAATGGACCGCGACCTCCGTTGGTCGGAAATGCTCACCTTGACGGATGACTATATTGAAAAGTTCAAACTGGCCGGCTCCGAATTGCAGGCGGCCTTGATGAACCGGTTCGACATCCTGCGCCGCCAGCAGAACTTCCCGGAGATGGTTCTGACCTTGGATGAAGTTTACCGGATTAATCCCTACAATCCCCATGGACGCCAGGCTCAACAGCTTTTGGCGAAAATGGCCCGTCAAATTGAGGAACAAAGCCTGCTTGAGTCTTTGCAGAATCAAGAGTAACATTCAATAAAGCCGAAGGAATTGATCCCCGGCCCGCCGAACTGCTCCTGGCCATGCACTCCGTCCCGGTCCTCTCTTTCCGCCGCTGCCTCGTTTTGCCGGCAGCGTTCCTGCTTTGTCAGTGCAGCAGCATCAGCCTCGGCCCCTCCGTCGCGGTCGAGGGAGAACTCGCTTCTCCGGAGACTTCGTTGCCTCATTACGAGTATCCATTCGACGAAGCCGGGCGCTATCGCGAGGACTGGGTCAGCCCCCCGTCCAAGAAGCGGTCCGCCTCCCGCACCCGGAACAGCACTTCCTCCGTGACCGAGCCGCCGCGGAAACCGGTGGTCTCCCCGGTCTCGGTTCCGTCCAGCACCGCCACCACGGCGGCTCCCCCGAAAATCGTGAGCGCGGATGCTCCTGGCCCCTCTGGAGCTTACAAGGTCCGGAGCGGGGACACCCTTTGGTCCATCAGCCGGCGTCATGGCGTGAGCGTGCCCGACCTCAAGGCGGCCAACGGGATGCGCGGGGATACGATCCACGTGGGTGATCTTCTGCGGCTTCCCTGACGGGAAAGAAAAAACCCGCTGGGCGTCGGGGACGAACAGCGGGTTGAAAAGAGATAGGCACCCGGCGGTGAGCCGGATGTCGGATCGTCATCGATCGAAACAGATTAGATCAGGTCCTTGAGGCCCTTGAGGGGGCGGACGCGGACGACGCGCATTTTGGGTTTGGCGGAAATTTCCATGGGCTCGCCGGTGCGGGGGTTGACGCCCATCCGCTTTTTGGTGGCGGGCTTGACTTTGACCTCGATCTTGAGCAAGCCGGGCAAGGTGAAGACACCCGGACCCTTTTTGTTGACGTTCTTGCCGATGAGGTTGCCGAGTTCACCGAGCACGGCGCTGACGTCCGTCTTGGTCATCTGGGTGGCTTCCGCGAGAGCCGTGACGATCTCCGCCTTGGTCATCTCCTTCTTCGCTTCCTTTTTATCTGAGGCTGCAGCCATCTTGTTATCTGGGTATTGGTTTCAAGAGTGGGCCGACCGGGGAATCCGATCCGCCATGGCAACCAGATACACACAGTCGCGCGGGATTGGCAATGCGATCTTTGAAAAATTTCAGGTGCTTGTTAGAAACGAGTCCGCTTTCAGGATGCGCCGACCGCCCGTCGTATCCGCATTTCTCAAGCTCCCGCTGCCGCGCCTTGCCCACGGGCATCGCTTCGCGCGCCTCGACGGCAGTGCCATTTGGCGGTGTATATTTCCACAGACATCCGGCAACGCGTACTGTTGTCCCACGATCTTCCGGCCAACTTTATTTGCTTTCACGCCGAAATCGCGGACCCTTCGAGCCTTTCCATGGAGGCCAGTCCCACTACATTTTCCGAACTCGGCCTTTCGCCGCAGATCCTCGCTGCCGTCAACTCTCTCGGTTTCCGTGCGCCCTCGGCCATTCAAGCGGCGGCCATTCCTCTTGTGCTTGAGGGTCTGGATATCGTGGGCCTTTCCCAGACCGGTTCGGGCAAAACCGCCGCCTTCGGTTTGCCGGCGTTGCAGAAGGTGCGGTTGTCGGAATACAATACCCAGGCGCTGATTCTTTGCCCCACCCGGGAACTTTCGATTCAGGTCTGCGAACAGATCCTGCTCCTCGGGGCGAACCAGGGCGGGCTGAGCGTGGTCCCGATCTACGGGGGCGCTCCCATGGAACGGCAGTGCCGCCTCCTCCAGAAAGGGGCCCACATCGTGACCGCCACCCCGGGGCGCCTCCTCGACCATGTCCGCCGCGGCAGCATCGATCTTTCGAACGTCCGCATCGTCATCCTCGACGAAGCGGACCGGATGCTGGACATGGGTTTCCGGGACGAGGTCGAGGCCGTTCTCGGTGCTTTGCCGGAAGATCGCCAGACGCTTTTCTTCTCCGCCACGATGAGTCCGGGCGTGGATTCCCTGATCCGCCGCTTCGGGCGCTCCCCCAAAACGATCAAGATCCAGCAGGATGCCGCCACCGTCCAAGGCGTGGACCAACGTTCCTACGTGATGCGCGAGTCGTCCAAGGTCGAGGTGCTCTGCCGGATTCTGGAGATCGATTCCCCGCGGCTCGCCCTCGTCTTTTGCAACACGAAGCGCACCGCGGATGATTGCACCGAAAGCCTTCTGGCCCGCGGCTACCAAGCCGACCGCCTCCACGGAGATATTTCCCAGATCCAACGGGAACGCACTTTGAACCGTTTCCGGGAGGGCGTGATCGATGTCCTCGTCGCCACGGACGTTGCCGCCCGGGGAATCGACATCGACGAAGTGGACGCCGTGTTCAACTTTGACATCCCCTTCGAGCCGGAGGATTACGTGCACCGCATCGGACGGACCGCGCGGGCCGGGCGGACGGGCAAGGCCCACACCTTCGTGGCCGGCCGGGGTTTCGGCAAAATCCGGATGATTGAGCAATACGCGGGCTGCCGCATTGTCGAGACGCCGTTGCCCACTCGGGAGGCGGTCGAAGCCAAACGGATCGATCTGATTCGCGACGCGGTGCGCGAGAACCTGGCGCTCCCGCAAAAGCCGGTCTTCCAAGCCCAACTGGAAAGTCTGGTGGCGGATGGCTACAATCTCGAGGAAATCGCCAACGCCCTGTTCAGCCTGGTCAGGATCGCGGCGAGCCGGGAAACCGGGGAAATTCCCGAGGATCGCTCGCGGAAATCCGAACGGCCACCCCGTCCCGTGACCTCGTCGCTTCCGGAGGTCGAGGACGGGCCGGAGACTCGCGAGTCGCGTCCCGCCCGCCCGGAGAGAAGCGGGGGCTTCACCGAGTTGTTCCTCAACATCGGCCGGGCCTCCGGTGCCCAGCCCGGGGACATCGCGGGCATGATTTACAGCGAGGCGCAGCTTCCCAAGGGCTCGCTCGGGCGCATCCAGCTGCTGCACAAGCACAGCTTGGTGGATGTCAAAACCGAGTTCGCCCAGAAGGTCATCGAGTCCACTCGCGAGGCCATGCTCAAGGGCATCCGGGTGCGGCTCGATTATCCAAGATTCCACGAAGCGCCGGCGCCGCAGACCAGAGTGCGGCAGCGCCCGAGGGAGGGGCGGCCGGCTCGCAAACGCCGGGACTGAAATATCCCCAAGGAAGGACTAGGTTCGAGGCAAGTTCGCCTTCCGGACTACCCTTTCTGTCTTGACGCCGGGGGCTAGCGCCCCGCATGCTCCCGTGTCCTCGCGACCTTTCCCGGCATGAACATCGGTCTGTTTGGCGGAACTTTCGATCCCATCCACCTTGGGCATGTCACCATTGCCACCGCCGCGCGGGAAGCCGTCCCGCTCGATGAAGTTCATTTCATCCCTTGCCGCCGCAGCCCGGCGAAAGCCAAGGCCACCGTGGCGGGGATGGACGAGCGTTGTGCCATGATCGAGCTTGCCATTGCGAAGCTGCCTTGGGCCCGACTGAGCCGGATTGAACTGGATCGGCCGGGGCATCAACCGGGGTATTCCTGGCAGACCGTCGCGGCGTATCGGAACGCCCGTCCCGGGGATCACCTCTTCTGGATTCTCGGGGAAGACCAGTGGAACGCGATCGACACCTGGGCCCGGCCCGACTATCTGGCCCGGGCGGTCACCTTCGTGGTCTTTCCGCGACAGGGGCGGCCGTTGCCGAGACCGGGATTCCGGTTGATTCCGCTCGAGGTCAGGCACCCAGCGAGTGCCACCGCCGTCCGGGAACAGGGGCGCGTGGAGTTTCTGGACCCGAAGGTGAAGGCTTACGCCGAGAGACACCGGCTTTACGTCGGTCAGGGCAGCCGGGAAGCGGCGGCAGGGGCGGGCGCGGTCGACGGTGCGTTGGAGGCCGGAACGTAAGATTGCTCGTAATGAAGGGTATCCGGCGCGATGGCCCCACCGGAGACCACCATGCTCATGGCATCGTCCATCGAGAGGGAGGTGAAGGTGACCTTGTCCATGGGCACGATCTCGAGAAATCCGTTGGTCGGGTTCGGCGTGGTGGGCACGTAAACGGCGGCGAGACGACGGCCGGTGGTGGCATCGGTGAAGGTGCGGGTGATCAAGCCCACCGTTTTCATTTCGGGGCTGGGGAAATCGATCAACACAACCCGTTGGGTCTGAGAGCCTTCATCGTGCCGCATCATGGTGACCAACTTCTTGACGGCTCCATAGACGGTTTTCACGAGGGGGATGCGGTGCAAGACGGCCTCGAAAAGCTCGATGATCTTCCGGCCGAGAAAGTTGGTCGTCATGACGCCGAGCACATAGATGCCGAGAACGACGAGGATGACCGACAGCAGGTCCGTAAACCATTGCGAGTCGAGAAACCCGGTATCGAACTCCGTCCATCGTCCCAGGATTTGCTTGAGTTGGAGGATTGGGCCCCGGCCGATCCCGGAGAGCAAACGGACCAACCAGACAAAGATGAAAAGGGTCACGGCCAGCGGGATGGCGGTGAGCAAACCCGCCACAAAATAGCGGGCCCGCGGAGGATTGGGTTCTGCGTCCACGCGGTGCAGTCTTCCGCCAAACCGCTTCGGGCGCAATCCCCGGGATCTGATTTCACGGGGGGCTTCCCGTGAGCAAGCGCAGCAGGCGGGCCTGGACCTCCCCCTGCCACTTTTGCAACATGCGCAACCGGCCTGAAACCGCTTCCAGCGCCTCGAGATTTTCCACGCGGACTTCCGGCAAGCCGGCCAGCTCCTCTTCCCGTTTCAGGGTGAGCTTGCCGAGGATGGACTGCAGGCCGAGCTGCACCGTGGCTTCTTCCGCCGCCAGCATCGCCCGGCCAAGGGCGGACGTGGTCTGCCCGAGCCGGGTCAAAAGGGCGTCGGCCCGGCTCAGCAGGGAGCCAGTTTCGGAGAACAACCCCACCAGTTCCCCGGACAGGCCGGTGCCTCCGGCTTTCCGTTCCGGCGCGAGAAGTTGCAGGAGATGGCGGAGCCTTTGCACCGGGTCCGCGAGGATTTCATGGGCCCGGTGAAGCGTGCGTCCGGCCTCGCCGCCACCGTCCACCGGATCCACGAGCCGCCGGACCTTTTCGTGGTAACGGTCCCGCAGCACCGACTCATCGAGATGGGCGGTCCGGGGAAGATCGAAGAGGGCAAAGCAGTCGGCGG
This sequence comes from Verrucomicrobiota bacterium, assembly GCA_018970725.1. Taxonomy (GTDB): domain Bacteria; phylum Verrucomicrobiota; class Verrucomicrobiia; order Verrucomicrobiales; family DEV007; genus V1-115. The sequence continues at coordinate 95,469 of JAGWVU010000006.1, read as the reverse complement.
GCTCCATGGGAAGGGAAACTTCCGGAACCTGCGGAAACAAATCAAGGGCGGAGTCAGGGAAGGATTCAAGAGGCCGAGATCCGGGCCAGCAACCGGGAGCTGAGGTTGCCCCCGCTCAAGATGCAGGCCACCTTTCTGCCACCCCACGCCGCGGATTGTTTCCGCAACGCCGCGTAAGCCAAGGCTCCCGCGCCCTCCGCCACCTGCCCCGTGCCTTGGAGGAAGTCACGCATCGCGGCGAGGGTTTCCCCGTCGCTGACCTCGATCACGTCGTCGGCCTCCCGGAGAATCCACGCCAGCGCCTCCGGATGCGGGGTGCTGCAGGCCACGCCTTCCGCCACCGTGGTGGTGCTGGGCTGGCTGCGCCATCCGCCCGCCCGGAACGACAGGGCGTAGGCCGGGGCATGGGCCGAGACGACGCCGATCAGTTTGGTGCGCGACCCCAAACCTCTTCGGGCGGACGCCAGGCCGCAAAATCCGGATCCGAGGCCGATGGGGACGAAGACGGCATCGAGATCCGGGACCTGGCGAAACAATTCGAGTCCGTAGGTGGCCACGCCGCGCACCAGCCAGGGATGAAACGAGGGGACCGGGTGAAGGCCCTCGCGCGCGGCCAGTTCCCGGGAAAACTCGAGGGCCTCCTGGAACTCGCGACCGTGTTCGATCAGTTCCGCTCCGAGGGAACGGATGGCCCGGTTTTTTTCGGGATTGTTTCCGTTAGGCACCACGATGAAGGCGGGGACGCCCTTTTGGCGCGCCGCCCGGGCGATGGACTGGCCATGATTGCCGGTGCTTGCGGCGATCACGCCCGGGACGTCCGGCTCGCGGCGTGTCAGTTCATCAAGGTAAACCAAGCCGCCCCGGATTTTGAAGGCCCCGGCCGGGGTTTGGTTTTCGTGCTTGATCCAAAGCTCGCCTCCGAGTTCCTGCTCCAACGCGGGCCAGCGGAGGCACGGAGTCTCCGGAATCAAGGGGCGGACCAAGGCCTCCGCCTGCTTGATTTCGGCCAATGAAGGCAGGTTCCCGCTCTCCGGATCCATCAAGCCCGCAGCAGATAGGCCGGCAGCCAGCCCTCTTCTCCCCGCTCATTGCGGCACCAGTGCCACCCCTTGACTTCGCGGAGCGATTCCACCGTTTCCCCCCTGACGACGCTGAGGTCCCGGGCCTGGAATGAACGGGTCACTTCCGCGGTGCCGCCCTCGCGCGGGGCCAGAAGGTCTTCCGGGACATGGCTGCCCCGCCCGTCGATGGCGGAGACCCAAACCCATCCCGGCCATCCCGGGTCCGGGCGTCCCAGGCGCACCACCTCTCCGGCGGTGAGGACAAGCGGGTTTCGGTCGGTGACCTGGTAGTCTGCGGTGGCTTGGAATTTCATGGGTGGCGAAGAGGCTTGCGGAGAACCCGCGTTCTCTGCTATGAACCAAGGAAGGTGGTTTCTCAACGGCTCATTGCCCTTCCGATGCGGGTTCTGCTTTCCTTCGTTTGGCTTCTGTTCCCGGCTCTCCTCGCTGCCGGAGACCTTCGCACCAACGCCTTTTTCAAGGCCTTGGAGGGAGGGTGGGCCGGGGACGGCGAGTTCCTCTCCCTCGACCATCCACCCTCTTCCGCCCGCAACGAGATCGCTTGCTCCTTCACCGAGGACGGCACCGAATTCCTCATCAAGGGACATCTCCTCCTCAACGACCAGCCGGTGGATTATGTCTGGACCTACTCCGCCCACGAAATCGAGGGCATTTACCGGGCGCGATGGAAAAACCTTGCCCAACCGGACGCGGTCCAGGAATACTCCGTGAACATCGATGAGGCCAACCTCGTCGCCACGCTGGAACCGGTGGTCGGCGTCCCGGGTTCCTCTGTGATCCGGTTGGTGAAAACGATCAAGGACCGCCGCTACGAGGTGGAGGTCCGGATGACGGATCCCGCGGGAAACACAACCCTCCAGGGCCTCGTCCGTTTCACCAAACAGTAACAGCCCGTTCCCGGACCCCCAGTTTTCCGCGCGGGGCGTTTGCATTTTCGTCGGTTGGCTCTTGTAGTGACAGGAGGATGAAGACGCGCTTCGTCTCCTTGCTGACCACCCTCTTCCTTGCCGCCTCTTCCGCTCCCGGGCAGGAGCCCGCCCCGGCGGCTAAGCCTGTCTTTTCGGAAGAGTTGCTGCGGTTGCAGGTCTTTCTGGACCGCCAGTTGTTCGGACCCGGGAAGTTGGACGGTTTGCCGGGTGAGTTCACGGCCAAGGCGCTGGATCGTTTCCAATCCGCCCAAGGAATGCCCTCGTCGCCCCCAGGTGCGCACGCCATCGATCTTCACGCGGCCGTGCCGCAACTTTACGTCACCTACACGATCCGGGAGGAAGATCTGAAATTCATCGGTTCCGTCCCGGCCAAGCCCGCCCAGCAGAGCCTGAGGAAGTATCTGCCTTACGCCTCCTTGCTCGAGTTTCTGGCGGAGCGTTTCCACAGCTCCGAAGAGATGCTGCGCCTCATCAATCGCCCGCCCGCCGGGGAACAGGGCGGGGAACGTCCGGGGCCCGACCTCGACGGCTTGCGACCGGGCGACGTCCTCAAGGTGCCGAATGTGGAACCCTTCCGGATCGAAGATCTCACCCCCATGCCGAGCCTTCCGGAAGTGCCGGAATTCCGCAACCGGATGATCTTCATCGACACCCGGGAACGGATGCTGGAGGTTTATGCCGATGCCTGTGGACCGTTGGTGGCGAGTTTCCCCATCACCCCGGGCAGCGGACGTTTGGCGACGCCACCGGGCCATTGGAAGATCGTGGGGATCACGCGCATGCCCACGTTCCGCTGGGACGAGAGCGTGCTCGAATACGGGGTCCGCAGTGACGAATTTTACCAGCTGCCGATCGGCCCCAACAACCCGGTGGGCATTCTCTGGATCGGTTTGAGCAAGCCGGGCATCGGGATCCACGGGACGAACCAGCCGGAGACGATCGGTCGGGCCTCGAGTCATGGTTGCATGCGGACGGCGAACTGGGACGCGATCCGGCTCGCCGCAATGATCACCAAGGGGATACCGGTTATCATCGAAGGTCCGCGTCCCAGTCCGAATCCCAAGCCCAAGCCGCCCCAACCGGCGGGCCCGGCCCGGAAGCCGTTGTTCTGGTGGCTGCAGCCGTCGTGACCCGGGGGATGCGGTGGCGCAGTGATTCTCTTGCGATTCCCTCCGGAATGCGCTTAACGTGATCCTCCCATGGCAAAGGCAAACATCACGTCCGTTCGCAGAGGTCAGGCAATCCGTCACAACAATGACGTTTGCATGGTGGAAGAGTTGATTCACAAAACCCCGCCCAACAACCGGGCCTACGTTCAGGCGTCCGTCCGCAGCCTTGCCACCGGCAAGGTCAATCACCTACGCTTCACGCCCAACGATTCCGTGGAGGTGGTGCCGGTAACCCGTGAGGATTACGAATACAGCTACGCGGACCAGTCCGGCTACCACTTCCTCCACTCGGAGACCTATGACGATGTCATTGTTCCGAGGCACCTGGTCGAGGACATCAAGGGTTATCTGGTCGAGAATCAGAAATACACCCTCATCTTCACCAACGAGTCCATCGCCGCCGTCGAGCCTCCCCCGACCATGGAATTCACCGTGGCCGAATCCCCGGAAGGTCTCAAGGGTGACAGCTCCACCAACGTCTACAAGCCGGCCAAACTCGAGACCGGTCTTGAGGTCCAAGTCCCTCTATTCATCAAGGCGGGGGAACGCATCCGGGTGAACACGGAGGATGGCAAGTATCTCGGGCGGGCTTGATTTCCTGCCTTTTCGTTAGGAAAATCCGGGCCTTGGGGAAATCCCTTATCCGCATTTACGCCTTCCCGGTGACCTGCGAGGCGCTGCTGTCCTTGACTTGCCCCTGGTTCGTGATGCATGCATCCCCATGGGACGAGCATGGTCTGCACATCGAGAATTGGAGTTAGCTTGCAAAGTCGGATCCCTTGCGGATTTCCAGCGGGCTTTGGCCGAAGGGGCGGATGTCAACGCGGATGGCGGGGGGCCGATGTTCGCCGCCATCATGAAGGGAAACGGGGAGATGGTCAGGCATCTCCTTGAGGCGGGAGCCGATCCGGGTCCCTTTCTGCGCAAAAGCCGTTTGACGCGGTTGGAGACGATGGACCAGATCGTGGCCGCCCTGATGGAAGGGGCGCCGTCACGGGCCACCCCGATGGTGCCTCCGTCGGTCTACGACGGAGAGGAGGAGATGGAAGGCTGGGCGGCCCCGCCGGGGCGCATCAACGGCCGGATCCTTCCCTTTGAGGCGGGCAGGCGTCCCGGGGTGCCGTCCCCGGATGGCGTCCGGGGACGGCGCGGTCTCCGTCCCCGGCGGCTCGAGTGTCAGGCGGTCGAGTGACCCGGCCCTCCCGGCGTCATGAAGCCCAAAAAGGAAGGGCACCCCGGGGAAACCGGGATGCCCTTTGGGCCAGGAGGTAGGATGTTGTTGGTTGTTTGGATCGGGCGAACGCGCCCTCTCCTATTCAATCAGACGGGCGGCACCCGCGGACATTCATCCGCCCCACGAAAAAACCGGATTCACCTTCCGGCGCGCATCAAATGCTCGATCTCGTCCGGTTCGATCGGGGCGCCGGGCATCAGGTCTTCATTGCAGCTGGCACCGATGAAAACCTCGGTTTCGAGGCGGACGCCCAGCCCCTCTTCCCGGATGTAGATCCCGGGTTCCACGGTGAAGACCATGCCTTCCTTGACCAATCGGTTGCGGTGTTGCACGTCGTGCACGTCAAGACCGAGGCTGTGTGAGGTGCCGTGCATGAAATAGCGGCGGTAGAGCCGTTTTTCCTCCTTTACTTCCTCCGGGGTGTTGTCCTTGGCCCGTTCCTCCGCCACCGCGGCGGGGTCGAGAAGCCCGAGACCGAGGAGTTCCTGCTCCACGGCCCGGCCCACCGAGGGTTGATATTCCTTGCGCAAGTCGATTCCCGGGCGGAGCAACTCATGGATGCAGAGCCGCATCACCCGCAGCACGGCCTCGTAAACGGCGCGTTGGCGGGGGGTGAACCGCCCATTGACCGGAATGGTGCGCGTTAGGTCCGCGTTGTAGCGGGCATACTCGGCGGCGATGTCGAGCAACAGGAGGTCGCCATCCTTGCAGACCGCGTTGTTCTCGACGTAGTGCAGGACGCAGGCGTTGGCCCCGCTGGCAATGATCGGCGTGTAAGCGAAGCCACGGGAGCGTTGCCGCAGGAATTCGTGAAGCAATTCCGCCTCGATCTCAAACTCCGTCACTCCGGGCCGGACGAAGCCGAGGAGGCGCCGGAATCCGTCACTGGTGATCCGGCAGGCTTCCCGGGTGGCGGCCAGTTCCGGCGTGCGCTTGATCTCGCGTTGCTCGTGAAGCTGGGGAGCCAGCCGTTCATAGCGGTGGTGCGGATACCAGTCCTGAAGGTTGCGGCGGAACCGGTCGTCCCGGCTGAAGAGTTCCGCTCCGGACCGCGGATGCTCGTTGGCATTGAGGAAAACGGTCTTGCGCTGGCGGAGCAACCGGCGCAGGGCGGGTTCGAAGCCGTCCGTCCAATCGACCCGGGTCACGCCGCTGCGCTCCACGGCCTGTTCCCGGGTGAGGCGGTCACCTTCCCAGATGCGGATGAGGTCCGAGGTTTCGCGGAGGAAGAGGCGCTCCCGGTCCGCAACTTCCGCGGCGGACGGGTCCAGGATGAGCACGGACTCCTCCTGCTCGATGCCGGTGAGGTAAAAGAAATCACTGTTCTGCCGGAAGGGCAGGCTGCCGTCCGCACTCGTTGTGATGAGGTCGTGGGAGTGGACAATGGCGACCGCGCCCCGGGGAAGCCGGGCGGACAACCGGGCGCGGTTTTCGGTGAAGAAGGCGGCATCGAAGGGTTCGTAACGCATGGCAACTGGGGCCACCCAAACCCGGGTTGCGCGGCAGGTCAACCCGGCTTAGGGATGGGGCGTGCACGGCGACCGCTGGATCTTCTTCGACTGCGACAGCACCCTCAGCGGAATCGAGGGGGTGGATGAACTGGCGCGGATGCGGCCCGTCGAGGTTTTCGAGGAGGTCAAGCGTCTCACGGACCAGGCGATGAACGGCGAGATTCCGATCGATTCCGTCTTTGGCCGCCGGCTCTCGGTGATCCGTCCCAGCGCGGAGGAATGCGCCCGGATCGGTCAAGCCTACATCGACCGGATCGAGCCGACCGCGCTGGAAACCGTTCGCCGTCTCCGGGAAGACGGATGGACCGTGGCCATCATCAGCGGCGGTTTTCTCCCGGCGATCCGCCCTCTGGCCCGGTTTTTGGGCGTCGATGAGATCCACGCGGTGGATCTCCATTTCGCCCCGGATGGTTCCTATGCCGGTTTTGAGGAATCCCATCCCAACGCCCGGAACGGGGGCAAACCGGACCTGATCCGCGGGTTGCGGAGCCGGCGCGGATTCGAGAAGGCGGTGATGGTCGGGGACGGCGTCAGCGATTTGGAGGCCAAGGGCGTGGTCGACCTCTTCATCGGATTCGGCGGGTTTGTCGCCCGTGACAAAGTCCGGGCCGGGTCGGAGTGTTTTGTTTACCGGTTGGCGGACGTTTTGGAAATGATTTAGGCGCCGGAAAATCCTTTTCGCGGCCCGCCCGTCCGCTATGCTTCCCACTTTCCCCGACCCATGAAATCGATCCTCGTCCTCTTCCTTTTCGGGCTCGCGGTCTCCCGCGCGCCTGCGGGAACCATCGTCGAAGTCGTCGGCCAAGGTCTGAAGGAGCCGTTCGGCACCGCGTTCGATTCCCTAGGCAACACCTATGTGGTGGAGATGGTCAGCGGCAACCGGCTCTTTCGCGTGGAGGGGGGGGGCAAGCTGGTCCATCTCGCCGGCCGGGAAGAGCCCGGATATGACGGGGATGGGGGACCCGCCCGGGAGGCCCGGTTCAATGGACCGCACAATCTCGCCGTCCTGCCGGACGGTGATGTCTTGATTGGCGACACCTGGAACGGCGTCGTCCGCAAGGTGGATCTGAAGCGCGGGGTCGTGACCACGCTGCCCGGCTTCAGGGCCACCGGAAAAAACGTCAAGGGCAGCGGACCGTATTGCATCACCCTCGATTTCTCCGGCACCAAATTGGTGATCGCCGATCTGCAGCGGGTCCATGTGGTCGATCTTGCCACCGGGACCTGCACCGCCGTGGCCGGGAACGGGAAGAAAGGCCGGCCGGAGGATGGGGCCGTCGCCACGGAAGCTCCGCTCGTCGATCCCCGGGCGGCGGCGCTGGACCGCAAGGGGAACCTTTACATCCTCGAGCGCAACGGCAATGCCCTCAGGGTGGTCGGCAAGGATGGCAGGATCCGCACCGTGGTGAACGGCGGCGGAATCAAGGGCGGGGAAGGGGATGGCGGTCCGGCCCTGGCCGCCACGATGAATGGTCCGAAGCATCTTTGTGTGGACCGGGACGACAGTGTGATCATCGCCGACGCGGAAAATCATCTGATCCGGCGGTATGTTCCTGACACCGGGCGGATCGAACGGGTCGCCGGGACTGGCAAACCGGCCAAAGGGAAGACGAACGTGGATCCGAAACTTTGCGATCTCGCCCGGCCGCACGGGGTGACGGTGCACCCCCTGACCGGGGAACTCTACATCACGGACAGCTACAACGACCGCGTCCTCAAGATTGTCCGGTGAGGAACGGGGGAGGGGAGCCCTTGAAGTCCTCATAGGACCGCGTGCCCGTGGCCAGTTCCGGCGGGAGCGGATCATCCTCGGAAAGATCCAGACAGATCACTCCGTTCTTCGTCGCCTGGTAGGTGAACCCGGACTCCGGACAACGGGCCAGGCCCGCGCCGTCGAACTTGAGGAGATGACCATGACGGCTCATGGAGCCTGCCAATCTTCCCGGAACTCCGATCACCAGACCGTAATCCGGCACATCCCTGACCACCACGGCACCCGCGGCGACGAACGCATAACGGCCCAAGGTCACGCCGCAGACGATGGTGGCGTTCGCACCCACGCTCGCCCCCCGGCGGATCAGGGTTTTTTCGTAGAGGCTGCGACGTACCACCTGGGAGCGCGGATTGCTGACATTCGTCAGGACGCACGAAGGTCCGAGGAACACGTCGTCCTCGATCTCCGTTCCCGTGTAGATGGCCACGTTGTTTTGCACCTTCACGTTGTTCCCGATGATCACGTCATCCGCCACCATGGTATTTTGACCGAAGCTGCACCGTTCTCCGATCCGGGCCCGGGCGCAAATGTGGGCGAAGTGCCAGATTCGGGTATCCGCGCCGATGACGGCACCGGGGTCGATCACGGCGGTGGGATGCGCTTGGAAAGCAGACATGGAGGGATCGGTTAGAGCGGATTGCCCGCCTGCTCGAGGACGCGGACGACGGCCAGTCCGTTCGCGCCGTCGGAGAGGGGTTTCGAGCGGGTGATGACGCAGTGCGCGAAGTGCTCCAACTCCAAGGTCAGCGGCTCGGCGCTGCCTTCGAAGAGAAGCTCCGAGCCCGCGTCAAGGTTTCGCAGGGCGGGGTCGATGCCCTTGCGGTGCAACCACACCTTTTGCTCGCGTTCCCGGTATTCGAGCATCCCGCGTTCCCCGATGATCCGGAGCACCCGGGAATCTTCGGGCCAGAGCCAGGAGTTGTGCAGGCTCGCCTTCACCCCGTCCGGGAAGGTGAGGTGGAGATAGACGTCGTCGGCGATTCCCGGTTGCAGCCCGGCATGGCCGAACGCCCTGACTTCGGATGGGGTCGCCCCGGTGAGATGAAGCAGGACCGCGATGTCGTGGACCCCGAGGCTCCAAAGGGCGTTCTCCACGCTCCGGGCGCGCCCCAGCTTGGCACGCTCCTGATGCAAGGTGCGCAGCGGGCCGAGGTGACCCTGCCGGAGATACTCCTTGAGGAACCCGATGGCCGGCTGATACATCAGCAAGTGCCCGGTCATGAGGATCCTCCCGTTCCGCTCCGCCAAGCTCACGAGTTCCTCCGCCTCCGGGGATGTCAGGGTCATCGGCTTTTCCACGAGAACATCCTGACCCGCCTCCAGAAACGCCTTGGCCATCCCGTGATGCGTCGCCGCGGGCGTGGCCACGACAACGGCTTGCACCAGCTTGTCCGCCACCAGATCACGGTAGTCCGCGCACAGATCGATGCCCCCGAAACGTTCTGCAAGTTCCTCCCTCAGTGCGGCCGAGGATTCCGCCACCGGTCCGAGAAGATCCAGTTTGTGGAGGGTGGCCACATGGTTTTTCCCCCAGGCTCCCGCGCCCACGACGGCGATTTTCAAAGGCGGATTCATCACGGGGGAGATGGCCGGTCAGGCTTTGGCCACTTGCCCGGGTTGGGTGGAGACGTTGCGTAAGGCGTTGCGGGTGTCGACAATGCACGGAGCCCAGCACGCGAGTTCCTCGAGGTTGTAGGTGTCGTGCCAGGTGGCGAGGACGACGCAGTCGAAGCCCTTCAGGGTGGTTTCGTCCCAAGGCACCGAAGAAACACCCGTCCAGAAGGCATGCTCACGGGTCGGACTGATCACCGGGATGTAGGGATCGTGGTAGGAGACCTCGGCCCCCTGCTCCCGGAGGAGGTCGAGCAGCTTGAAAGAGGGGGATTCCCGCATGTCATCGACGTTTGATTTGTAGGCCAGTCCCAGCACCAGCACCCGGCTGCCCCTCACGGCGCGTCCCCGGTCGTTCAGTGTCCGCGCGACCTGACGGACCACGTATTCGGGCATGGCCTCGTTGATTTCCCCGGCCAGCTCGATGAAGCGGGTGTGGATCCCATACTCCCGAGCCTTCCAGGTGAGATAGAACGGGTCGATCGGGATGCAATGTCCGCCGAGACCGGGCCCGGGATAGAAGGGGGTGTAACCGAACGGCTTCGTGGCCGCTGCGTCGATGATTTCCCAAATGTCCACTCCCATCCGGTCGGCCACGATCTTCATTTCATTGACCAGACCGATGTTGACCGCGCGATAGATGTTTTCCAGCAACTTGGCGAATTCGGCCACCTGGGTCGAACGCACCGGCACGACCTGCTGGCAGACTTGGGCGTAGAGCAACTTCCCCATCTCCAGGCAGGCCGGGGTGGAGCCGCCCACCAGCTTCGGAATGGTCCGGGCTGAGAAAGCCGGGTTCCCCGGATCCTCGCGTTCCGGGGAATAGACCACGAAGAAATCCTCCCCCACGCGGAATCCACGATCTTGGACCCGGGGCACCACCTCCTCCGCGGTGGTGCCGGGGTAGGTGGTGCTCTCAAGGCTCAGAATTTGCCCGGGACGAAGGTGGGGCCGCAATGTTTCGAGCGTCCGGACCACGTAGCTCAAATCGGGCTCGTGGTGTTTTGAGAGGGGCGTCGGCACACAAACGATCAGGGCGTCCGCCTCGCCCGCCAACGTGAAATCGGTGGTGGGTCGGAACCGGCCCGAGGCGATGTGCGGTTGCACTTCCCCGGACGGGATATGGCGGATGTAACTCCGTCCGGCCCGCAGGGCCTCGACTTTGGCTGAATCGATATCGAAGCCGATGACCTGAAAGCCCCGGCTTGCGAAGTTAAGGATGATGGGAAGTCCGACGTAGCCTAGCCCGATCACTCCGATGATGGCCTGACCCGATTCAAGACGTTGTTGGAGCATGACTCCCCCCGCCTAGCCTTGATACGAGACCCGCGCAACAAGTTTCACCGGGGCCTCGACTCCGCCCGGGCCTTCGCCGGTCCGATGGAGGGTTTCCCAAATCGGACTTGAAATTCCTCCCGTTTCCCGTCCAAGTTCCCGCACGGATGTGGAACCAGCTTTTCGGGCGACGCGAACCTTCGAGGGTGGCTTTCTCGGTGATTATCCCGAGCTTCCGTTGCGCTGAGAAATTGTCCCGTTCCATGGTCTCCGTGCTGGAGCAGCCCGGCGGACTGTGCGAACTCCTCGTGGTCGACGGCGGCTCGCAGGACGGGACCGTCGAGCTCCTGAAAGCGAACGGGGAACGGGTCCGCTGGGTGTCGGAACCGGACCAGGGGATCTACGACGCCATGAACAAAGGGATCGTTATGAGCCGGGGGCGCTACCTCTATTTTTTGGGGGCGGGCGACACTTTGAGGACGGGGGTGTTGGGCAGGCTGGCTCCGCATTTGCCTTCCCGGTCCATCGGTTTCGTCTACGGGAACGTCTTCATGCACGACAAGAACGTGGTCTGGGACGGACCTTGGACGCCCCGGAAATTCCGGACCCGGACGCCCTGTCAGCAGGCCATTTTTTACGACCGGCGGATCTTCGAGCGGCACGGCGGGTTCGAACTCCGCTTCAAGGCCATGGCGGATTACGCGATGAATATCCGCTGTTTCGGCGACCCGAAGGTTCGCAAGGTTTTCGTCGATGAGATCATCGCGGATTACGAGGGGGCCGGGTTCAGTGCTTCCTACCGGGACGAGGCGTTTTACGAGGCGAGACCGGGATTGCTGAGGGAGCATCTCGGGATTGAGCCTTCGTCGAAACCCTGACAGAAATAGAAATAAAGTCTTGATGTTTCATAATGCGTGAGAGATGAGAAAAACGGAAGATCTCGAATTCCGTGAATATCCTCTTCACCAACAACACGCTCGGGCGGGCCGCCGGGACGGAGCTTGCCATCCGGGATCTCTGCCGGGAAATGCGGCAGCGCGGTCATCAGGTCGCCGCTTACTCCACCCAGTGGGGGGACATCGCGCGGGTTCTTCTCGAGGAAGGAATCCCCGTGGTGGATGATCCCGGGGCCATCCCCTGGGTGCCGGACATCATCCACGGCCATCACGAGTGGGAAACCACCTTGGCCGCGCTTCGGTGGCCGGAACGTCCGGTGATTTCTTTTTGCCGGGGCATTGAATCCTGGCAGGAGAGCCCCTGCCGCGCCCCCAACGTGGTCCAATGGGTGGCGATCGATGAGCCTTGCCGCGAGCGACTCATCGGGCAGGAAGGCATCCCAGCCGGGCAGGTCCGGTTGGTCCTGAACGGCATTGATCTGAGCCGTTTCCGCTCCCGTGGACCGCTTCCCTCCCGGCCGGAAGGCGCCCTGCTTTTCAGCAACTACGCCACCCCGGAGCGTTTGCTTCCCGAGGTGGTCAAAGCCTGCCAAGGCGAGGGCCTGACTTGCGAGGCCATCGGTTCCGGTGTCCACCGCGTGGTGGAACGGCCGGAGGAGGTGCTCGGTCGTTTTGACCTCGTCTTTGCCAAGGGCAAGGCCGCCCTCGAGGCCGTCGTTTCCGGTTGCGCGGTCATCGTATGTGACGTCCGGGGTCTGGGCCCGATGGTCACCGCGGAGAATTTCATGGAGCTCCGACGGGAAAGCTTCGGGTTCCCCTGCATGACCACCCCGCTCACGCCGGAGGCCATCCAGTCCCGGATTGCGGAATGGAACCCTGGTTCATCCCGCGCCGCCCATGATCTGGCCCGGGAATGTTGCGGGATCGCCTCCATGTTCGATTCCATGGAGGCAATCTACCGGGAATGCGCCGAAATCCGGGTGGATGCCGGGTTGGCGAAGTGGACGGCTTTCGCCGGTGCCTTTTTCGCGGGATTGGGGAGCAACGCCAAGCTGGGCCGGGAACTCAGGGACATGCACCGCCAGTCCCGCCCCGCCGGAGACCTGTCGGACCCGTTCGAACTCTCCAAAGAGCATAGCCGGGTGCGGGATGCCTTCCGCAAAGGGCAGAGCGCCCGTGCAGAACTCAAAACGGTTCAGAAAAAGTCAGGACGCGCTTTGCTGCCGGGCGATGGCAGGCAGAGGCGCGGTTTCATGGGACTCTTCAGCTGATGACTGCGGTCCCCGACCGGGCCCGGGATTTTCCCTGAATTTGGGATTTCAGCTTCGGGCTCAGGGCGTTATTGGTGAGCTTACTCGCCTTGAAATCGGCGGGATTCGCCCGAATCTCCTTCCGCCATGGCCGTTGCCGTCGTTATTCCGCTCTACAACCACGAGGCCTACATCGGAGAGGCGATCCGTTCCGTCCTGTCACAATCCCGGCCCGTGGACCGGATCGTGATCATTGATGACGGTTCCCGGGACCGATCGGTCGAGGTGGCGCGCGGTTTTGACGACAAGCGGATCACCCTTTCCACCCAGGAAAACGCCGGGGCGCATGTCACCCTCAACCGGGCGATTGCGGAGGCGGCGCGCGATTGCGAGTTCATCGGCATTCTGAATTCGGACGATATCTATCTCCCCGGGCGGCTCGAGAAATGCGTCGGCTTCCTCGAGCGGAATCCGGGGATCGATGTGGTCGCCAGCGCCTTGCAACTGATTGACCAGTCGGGCGCGGTGCTTGATGACTCCAACCCCAAGGCGCGCTGGGCCAAGACCGTCTGGGGAGCGAGGCGGGACGACCTCTGTGAATGGCTTGGGATTGCCAACTTTGCGAAGTCGAGCAGCAACTTCGTGGGACGGCGGCAGGTGTTTCTGGACCATCCGTTTCGTGACTACCGCTACGTGCACGACTATTTTTTCGTGGTCCTCTGTGCGCTGGAGCAACGCCTCGGGATCGTCGAGGAAGAACTCCTGCTCTACCGGACGCACCCGTCGAACACGATCAAGTCCGATCCGCTGGAGAAAGTGACGCGTGAAGTCCTGCGGATGAACCTCGACCTGCTCCGTGAGTTGGCGCCGCGTCTTGCTGAATCGCCCGGGATGCGCGGGCGTTGCACGGCCTACTTCCGCACCCTGATGGGCAACCACGCGGACTTCCGTGCCGAGGTGTTCCTCCACGTGGTCGCGCAATTGATCGCGGGGGTGCCGGCCGAAGCGCTCGACGGCAGCCTTGGGGAGATGACCGGCACGAAGTTCCCGGAACTCGCCGCGCCATCGAACCGGGCGCTGCGCAAGCAGCTGGCGGAGAGCGGGCAAGCTGCCGCGATGAAGAACGAGCTCAGTCGTTCAAAATGGCTCCGCCTCGGGCGGAAGCTCGGACTGCTCGGCGATTTGCCGTAACGCGGGTTGGGCCTCCGGTGCCAGTCAGGAGATCCAGCCGGGGACATCCTTGAGCGCACGTTCCCTACCAACGGAAAGATCATGGACGACGCAATCCGCGATCAAGTTCCTCGCATCCGCGAAGGAGCTGTAGGCGAGTTCGCCGGAAGCAAGCCTCGCTTCGCGGAAGCGTGCGGCTTGGAACGCCGAGGCGGATGTTTGGACCGGCAGGGAACCGGCCAGATCCTTGCGCACGAAGAAGGCGTTGTTTCCGGCGGAATTGGTGCCGATCAGGCTGAATCCTTTTTCCTTGCCGAGCTGTTCCAAGGCCGCCAGTGAAGGGCCGTAAAAAACATGGCTGTAATGAGCCTTGCCGCGATCGAAATCCGGAGCGTAAACCGGAGTGACCAAACAGTTCGGTCCAAAGAGTGAGTTGTATTCGGCGATCACGATCCTCGGCTGCACCACTTGGATGGCTTTCCATACCCAATAATCCACTCCGTCGATATCGATGCTCAACAGGCCGATATCTCCTTGAATCCCGCTGTCGAGAATGAGGTCGTTGACATTTTCCGCCGTGATCCAGGCGGCCTTGGCCTTGAGGGTATGGCGCCAAGCCAAACGGGATTGGTTCACCCGTTTCATGTAGTCTTCCGAGCCGTCCATGATAAGACCGCTCCACAGGTTGTTCATCAACAGGAAACGGGTATTGCTTTCCGCATAATCCTGCACGCCGAATTCCACGAAGATCTCCCGGGCAACGGGGACATGGGCCAGAAGAAATTGAATGATGCCGTCCTCGCCCCATTGCGAGAACACTTGGAATTCCGCCTCCCGCAAGGAGGCCGACGGTGGCAGACGACGGGCATTCTCCGAGGCGATCCGGCCGCAGAGGATTTTCAGGGACTCGACCTCTTTGGCCAGCACTTCATTCTGGGCCCGCAGACCATTCAACTGCTGGCGGGTCGGAATGGACTTGGAAGCGAATTCCTTGAGCTTTTCGATCTCCCGCTCGCTCAGGCGCTTCAGGTCATCCAGGCGTTTTTCCAATTTCGCCAGGCTTTGGGAAAGGGCCCCGGCTTCCGCCAGATGTTTCAAGAGTCGGGTCATGATGAAAAGGTGCAGTGAAGGATCAGAGCCGCGGGGCCTTTGCCCGGGCGGTGGCGACCGCCTCGAAGCAGGTGCGCCACATCTGGCGGCCGTATTGATCGGCGAAATCGCGTTCCTCATCAAGGGCGATCGACTCCGCGGCAGGGTCCGGGCCGGGAAGCAGCTTGGGCCACTGGGCGCGGAGCAGTTCGGCCAACTCGCCGGGACTCTGATGGTCGAAGAACCCGACCGCGTTCGGGGCTTGCTCACGGTGCAGCGCGATGGACGAACACGCGACGGGTCGTCCCAGGGCTTTCGCATCCTGCACAGTGGTGCTCCAGCCTTCGAAACTGGAGGGTTGGAGAACCAGCGCCGCGTGCCTGAGGAGGGCAATGAGGTCCGGATAGGGGACTTGAGCCAAGGCAATGACCCGGTCCCGCAACCCTCCCATCGAAATCCGTTGCAACACTTTGGAGACGATGGTGTTCGCCGGATCCCGATAGTCCGATGGCAGTCCGGTCAGGACGAAAGGAATGTCGACGCCGCTTTCGGCCAGCAGTTTCGCCGCGTCCACCACGGTCAGGTGGCATTTGTGCGCCCAAAACTGATTGGCCACGAGAACAAACTTCTCGGGCAGATGATATTTCTCAAGAACCGGGGAGCCTGAAGAATCGGGCAAGTTCTGGAACGCCATCCCGGAGGGAAAGGGATGAACCCTCGTCTTGGTGGCGGAGTCGGGTTGGAAACGAAGGCAGTCCCGCTCCGCGTCCAGGCTCGACAGGATGATCCGGTGGCAGTTCCCGAGAATCTCACGGAACTGCCTGTCCCTTGAGTCCCGCTCCTTTTCGGTGAAAAACGAAGGAAGCCGGAAGTGCTGGAAATCAGGGATCCAACCCACCAGTCCGAGGCCCGGCACCGCTCCGGGCGGTGTGCCAAACAAATTCAGAATGCAATCGACTTTGAGATCATCCAGGAGAGCGGTCCGGTCCTTCTGGTCCTTCCAGACTTCCCTCGGGATCGAGAGGAAGGAATCGCTGAGATCCGGAAGCGCCGGATGGTGCTCGCCAGCGGCGGACTGATTCAAAACCAAGACGCTGGACTTCGGGTGCGCCGTTCTGTTGAGAGCGATGCACACGCTGCGAAGAAAGGACGTCTGGGCCGACCACCCCGCGGCATAATCGAATGGAATGGCGACCGTGAGGGCGGGCGCTTCGCGGATCGGGACCGGCTGCAGGCACAGCCTCGCAGAAATCAAGTCGGATTGGATCGTTTTCCAACGCGTTCGAGATTGGTCGGAATTGCCGGGGCTTTGTCCCATGATCAGGCGGGGGGAAGGGTGGAGCTATCGCCAACCATCCACGGTTTGGCGCAGGGTCTCTTCGATCGATAGCGGACACAGATCCGGCAGCAAGGACTTCAGCCGGGAAACGTCGGCCCGCCACCTCAGCGGATCGCCGTGCCGGACTTCACCCAGACAGACAACGCTTCTTCCCGGATCGCAGAGATCCACCAGCAAGCCGGCCAAACGCGAGGTGGCGACTTCCTCCCCGCTGGCGACATTGACCACCAAAGGTTGGGCCGATCGTGGTGAGCGTGATTCTTGTCGAGCCAGAAGAACGAGCGCCCGGGCCATGTCTTGTTCACTGAGAAAGTCGCGGGTTTCCTCCCCGCTTCCCATTAGTCGGACGGGGCCTGCACCCTGGCGCAATTGGTTGAACAACTCCCAGGCGAGGAGTCGCCGCTGGTGGATGCCGATCACGGAAAAGAGCCGCGCGATCACGATTCTGGCCCCGAAAAAAGCGGCGTGCGAGCGCGCGAGGTTTTCACAGAGAACCTTGTGCCAACCGTAGGGTGAGACCGGGTTGCATTCGGTCTCCTCCGAGATCGGCAGTGACCTTGGATTTCCATAAACGGCGGCGCTCGAAGGGAAGACGATGACCGGATTTTGTCCGGACAACCGGCAGGCCTCCAAGGTCACGGACCAAGAGCCCAGAGAGGCAAGCAGGTCCTGGTGCGGAGTCCTGAGGGAGTCCGCGACCGAGGCGCTCCCCGCCGCGTGGATGACGATATCCGGAGAGACCTCAGAAACCACGGAGGCCAACGGCCCGACCTCCTGCGTCCGGGGAATCCGATGCCAGCAGCCCGGAAATCCGCCCGGGCTCGAATCCCTGCTTCCGCAACCATGCACGGTCATCCCTTGGCCGGCGGCTTCCAAAGCGACGACACCGCCGACGAACCCGGAAGCTCCGGTGATGAGCACGGTTCCGGCGTCGGGGGCCTGGGCATTTTCCAAGGGCATCGTGGGCGGGGGAAAGGAGTGTGGCGGTGGAACGGTCCTCGACAAACGGAGGTTTCGCGCTAAGGCTGACCGCGGAAATTTGCCTTAAAACCCATCTCGATGCCCTTGGACCGACATCATGCCTTCGCCTTGGGAGAGACGGTCGCCCTGAAGAGCCGGAAGACCGTTCCCGGCGGGGCGGAACGGTTCTTGCGGAAGATCGTGCAGCGGGTCAGAAGCCTGATTCACACGATGGAGATTGAAGAAGCGGCCGAAAGCTTTCGGAGCGGCAGCATCCAGGGGACCGGATGCCGGGTTGGCCATTCGGCTTGGTGTGCGAATTTTGGCGGGAAGGAACACATCACGCTGGGGCGCAACGTGATCTGCAAGGGCGTTCTCCGCATCGAGAAGTGGCGTCCGGGAACGCTTGTGATCGGCGATGACGTCTATCTTGGCGACGATACCCTGATCAGCTGTGCCGACCGGGTGGAGATCGGTGCGCTCACGATGATCGCCCATGGAGTGCAGATTTTCGACAACGATTCCCATCCGCTCGATCCCTTGTCGCGGGAGCGGGATTATCTGGCCCTGTTATCCGGTTCCGGGGCTCCACGTCCGGAGATCTCCCATGCGCCCGTGGTCATCGGCGACCACGTGTGGATCGGCATGAACAGCATGGTTTTGAAGGGGGCGGTCATCGGGGCTGGAAGCATCGTGGCCGCAGGAAGTGTGGTCACCGGTGAGATTCCCCCGATGAGCGTGGCAGCAGGTGTTCCCGCACGGATCATAGCCGCGCTGCAACCAGCCCAAGCCGCGAGTTCTTGATCCTGCTGGAATCCTACGAGGTCCCGTGAAGGGCGTGTTCCTGACAAGCTGCCGCTCTTGGTCATTCCGCGATTCTTCGGGAAACCATGAGGCCTTGGGGAAGTCGTCCGGAGATTCCGCATCCGAATGCGACGCGACCTTAGTGCAAATTTTTGTGGCCGCAAGAGGGTTCCCTGACGTCCGTCGAAGCGGGAAGGGCGGGTGAACTCAGGGGGCGGAGGCTGTTCCTGTGGCTTCCAGTGCGACCTCGTCACAAAACTCGTCGGGCAAATGGCCGTGGAACTGGAGGTCGTAAAGTTTGCGGTAGCCGGCGCAGGTCTCCATGAGTTCAGCGTGGCGGCCGGTGCCGAGGACGTGGCCGTGATCGAGGAAAATGATCTGGTCGGCGTTCAGGATGGTGGAGAGGCGGTGGGCGATGGCGATGACGGTTTTTCCGCGTGAGAGCACGTCGATGGCTTCGCGGACATGCCTTTCGGACTCGGAATCGAGGGCGGAGGTGGCCTCATCGAGGAGGAGGATCGGGGCGTTGCGGAGGATGGCGCGGGCGATGGAGAGGCGCTGGGCCTGGCCGCCGGAGAGTTGGTTGCCGCGGTCTCCGATGACCTCGTTGTAGCCGTTGCGCTTTTCCATGATGAAGTCGTGCGCGTGGGCCAATCTGGCCGCCACCTCCACTTCCTCGCGGGTCGCGTCGAGCCTGCCGTAGCGGATGTTGTTGAAAATGGTGTCGTGGAAGAGGAAGACGTCCTGATTGACGATGCCCATCTGGTTGCGCAACGAGGCCTGGGTGTATTCGCGGATATCGCGTCCATCGATCTCGACCTTACCGGATTGGGGATCGTAGAAACGGAGGATCAGGGACATGATGGTGGTCTTGCCCGAACCGCTCTGGCCGACGAGTGCGTAGGTTTTGCCGAGCTCGAAGTGGAGGTTGAGGTTTTCCACCGCCGGGGTGCGTTTTCCGGGGTAGCTGAAGCGGATGTCCTCCAGCCGGATACCCTTTTGAACGGGGCCGAGTGCGACGGCGTCGGGGCGATCGGAGATGGCCGGTTTCTCGTCCATCATGGCGAAGATTTTGGATGTGGCGAGGAGGGTTTTCTGGAGGGTGATCTGCATCCGGCTGAGCCCCTTGACGTGGGGGTAGATGCTCATCAGGCCCATGTTGAGGACGAGGAAATCGTGGACCGATTTTCCGGAGACATAGGCGTAGATCAAGCCGATGGCCATTCCGATGGAAGCGGTCGTCTCGACGAGGGGACCCACGATTTCGGATGCCTTCTGCCAGCGGCTGATCATGGCCATCATGCGGAGGGCGGCCCGGTTGAAGCGGTCCCTTTCGAAATCCTCGCGCGCGTTGGCCTTGACGACCCGGATGCCGGAAAAACTCTCCTGCAGCGTGGTCATGATGGCTCCCGCCTCCTCATCTTCCCTAGCCCCCGCCTGGCGGACTTTCTTGCTGATGAGGACAATGGGCAGGATGCACAGGGGGAACACGATGCACGCCCCCAGGGTGTAGAGCCAGTCCAGGTTGAGCAGGGTGATCATGATGGCGAAGATCGACACCGGATACATCACGAGGGCGCAGACCATATCGGTGGCGGCGCTGGCCGCCATCCGGGTCTGGTTGAAGACCGCTTGGATCAGGTCCCCCTGTTTGGCATGGTTGTAGAAAGCGATCGGCTGCCGCAGGAGGCTGGAGAAAAGATCGTCCCGGAGTTGGTGGAGGACCCGGTTCCCGACCCACAGGATGCAATATTTGTTGAGGAACTCGAAGGCCCCCTTGAGGAGGATGAGGACGGGGATGAGCAGACAAACCGCGGAGACGAACGTCCATTGCTCCCATCCCGGCGCGAGGTCCGGGCGATCGAATTGAATCCGGTCGAGGTAGGCGATTCCGTCGAAGGGGACGATTTTCTCCGGCAGGGCATGGCCCGCCGCGCCGGGCAGAGCGTCCCCGGTGCCGCCGGCCGGAGGTTCCTCCGCAGGGAGCACGATCGTGAAGATGCCCCGGATCACGAGGAGCAACACCCCGTTGAAGGCGCCGCCGACAATGCCGAAGATCACGCCCATGGCAAAGCGGTTCCGGTAGGGCTTCACGTAGGAGAAAAGGCGGGCGTAGGGGGCCTTGGCTGCCGCGAGGAAATCCGCGGTCGTCATCCCGGCCAAATCCTTGGCCGAAAACCGTTTCTGCTTGGGGGAACTCGGGGGTGCTTCGCTCATTCGGACCGGATCGGCCGGCTCCATCCGCCGGGGCGGTAGTGTGGAGGAGGTTTCGGAGTTGCGCAACCTTTCGCTGGTGCGGCGGTCAGTGCGCCTCCAGCCAGTTCCCGCCCACGCCCGCCTCGACCACGATGGGCACGCCGTCGAGGGGCAAGGCGGTTTGCATGGCCTCCACCACGAGGGGGACGGCCTCGCCCTGCTCCTCGCGATGAAGGTCGAAGACCAGTTCATCGTGGACCTGGAGAAGCATCCGGGTGCGCAGTCCGCGCCGGAGGAGGGCGTCCTGAACCTTGATCATGGCCAGCTTGATCATGTCCGCCGCGGTTCCCTGGACCGGGGTGTTGATGGCGGTGCGTTCCGCCGCCTGGCGGATCGTCCAGTTCCGGGAATCGATGTCCCGGAGGTAGCGGCGCCGCCCGGTCAATGTTTCCACGTAGCCCCGTTCCCGGGCGGAAGCGATGCAGCGCTCCATGTAGGCGTGGACGCCGGGATACTGCCGGAAGTAACCGTCGATGATGGCGGCCGCCTCTTCCTTGGGGATGCGCAGCCGTTGGGAGAGGCCGAAGGCGGTGATGCCGTAGATGATGCCGAAGTTCACCATCTTGGCTTGGGCCCGCAATTCCGGGGGGACTTCCTCCGGGGACAATCCGTGGACCCGGGCCGCCGTGGCGGTGTGGATGTCGAGGTTTTGGGCGAAGGCCTCTTTCATGGCGGGATCTCCGCACAGGGCCGCCATGACCCGCAACTCGACCTGGGAGTAGTCCGCGGAGAGGATGAGGTAATCGGGGCCGCGCGGCACGAAGGCCTTGCGGATCTCCCGGCCCATTTCGGTCCGGATCGGGATGTTCTGAAGGTTGGGGTTGTTCGAAGCCAGCCGGCCGGTGGCGGTCATGAGTTGGTCGAACTGGGTGTGGATCCGGCCGCTCCCGCGATGGACCGCGAGCGGCAAGGCGTCCACGTAGGTGCTCTTCAGTTTCGCGGCGCGGCGGTAACCGAGGATGTGTTCGACGATCGGGTGCAGGCCGACGAGGGTTTGCAGCGTGGCTTCATCCGTCTTGTGCTGGC
Organism: Verrucomicrobiota bacterium; assembly: GCA_018970725.1. Taxonomy (GTDB): domain Bacteria; phylum Verrucomicrobiota; class Verrucomicrobiia; order Verrucomicrobiales; family DEV007; genus V1-115. Next base: position 74,094 of record JAGWVU010000006.1, on the reverse strand, counting down.
CGGTCTTGGTTTTCTTGGTTTTGTCGAGGAGGTTGAGTTCATCGAAGAGGATCTGGCCGAGCTGGACCGGGGAATTGAGGTTGAAGGGGCGCCCGGCGTCTTTCTCGATCAGATTCCCGAGCCGGAGCATCTCGTCCCGGAGCACCTTGCTGAACTCGGCGAGGGCGTCGGTGTCGATCGCGATCCCCTCGAATTCCAAATCGACCAGCACCGGGAGGAGCGGGCATTCGATTTCGTAAAACACCCGTTCCTGGCCCTTGTCCGGAAGCATCGGCCGGAGCAGCTCGGCGATTTGCCAGGTGACGTCCGCATCTTCGGCGGCGTAGGCGGCGATGTCTTCGGCCCGGTGGTCGAAAATATCCAGCATGCTGAGTTGTCCGCCCGGCTGGTTCCGGTCTCCGAGGAGCGATTTTATGGAGACGGGGGTGTAGCCGAGGAGCGCCTCCGAAATGAAATCCATGGTGTGCCTCTGCTCCGGCTCGACCAGGGTGTGGGCCAGCATGGTGTCGAAGAACGGGCCCGCCGCTCGCAGTCCGTGCCAGCGGAGGACGAGCAGGTCGAATTTGAGGTTGTGGCCGATTTTCTCGACCCCCTCCTTCAGGAACAGCCCGTGGAATTCCCCGAGCATCGCCCGGGCGGCGACGGGATCGGTGGGGAACTGGACGTAATGCCCCGTCCCCTTTTCCCAGGAAAGGGCGAGGCCGAGGAGCTGGGCGTTCTTGGGGTCCAGCCCGGAGGTTTCGACGTCGAAGCAGAAGGCGGGCAGGGGCTCGAGACTGGCGATGAGCGCGGCGCGGCCCGCCGCGTCGGTGGCGAGGATGTGGGTGTAGTGGTGTTCGGTGGTGTCGAGCGTCTCGAGCCGCGCTTCCATCGGGCTCGAAGCCGGGGTATCGCCGGGAGCCAGGGGTTGCAGGTGCCCGCGGCCGGCCTTGAACTCCGGGCCGAAGAGGCGTTTGCCGAGGGCGTTGAATTCAAGTTGGACGAAGAGGGATTTGAGGGCGTCCTCGTCCCGGCTCGCCAGTTCAAGGGGTTCTAGGTGGAGTTTGCCGTCCGCTTGGAGCAGATTGGGAGCGGTCTTGCCTCCCTGGAGGGCGAGGACGACCCGGTCCAAGGGCACCTCCAAGTCGATGGTGGCCAATTCCTTGCAAAGGCGGGCCTGGTCCGCGTGGGTGCGGAGGCTTTCCTGCAGTTTGCCCTTGAGTTGGTCCGTGGCGGCGAGGAGCGATTCGATGGAACCGTATTCGCCAATAAGCTTTTTGGCGGTCTTTTCTCCGACCCCCGGGACTCCCGGGATGTTGTCGGAGGCATCGCCCCAAAGGCCGAGGATATCGATCACCTGGAGCGGGGAAGAGACCTCCCAGGCCGCCTTGATTTCGGGCACCCCGAGGATTTCGACTTCGGAACCCTGCCGGCCCGGTTTGAAGATCTTGGTCCGGGCGGTGACGAGTTGGGCGAAGTCCTTGTCCGGCGTGACCATGTAGATTTCGGCGAAGGGATCGGTCTCCTCGGCGCGCCGGGCGAGGGTGCCGATGATGTCGTCCGCCTCATAGCCGTCGAGGGTGAGGATGGGAATGTGGAAAGCTTCGAGGATGCTTTTGACGAAAGGGAGCGCGGCGGAGAGTTCCTCCGGCATTTCCTCGCGTTGCGCCTTGTAAGCGGGGAACGCGGTGTGGCGGGCGGTGGGCGCGGAGGTGTCGAAGGCGACGCCGAGATGGGTCGGCCGATGTTTTTCGATAATGTCGAGCAAGGTGTTGGTGAAGCCAAAGACCGCCGAGGTGTTGAACCCGCGCGACGTGAAGATGGGAGAACGGATCAGGGCAAAGTGGGCGCGATAGATCAGCGCCATGCCGTCCAGAAGAAAGAGCCGGGTCATTGCGAGGGGGCGGCTTGGTGAAGGCCGTCGGACAAGGGAACGCCGGATGAGCCGGATGACAACTCCCATCTCGCCGGATCCATCCGGGGATGGTGAACGATGAATCGAGGCATTTCGATCTTGACCCGGGGAGGAATCTATCTAGGCTCGACCCGTGCGTTATATCGCCAAGCTCTTTCTCGTGAGCGTGCTGATGCTGCAAATCGGTGCGCCATGGATGCTTGTCCAGGGGTTCGCCTGGGTGAGCATGGCGGTGACGTATAGTCTTGAGGAAGACTCTCTCGCTCGTGGCTTGAGCAAAACGTTCGACGGGGACCACCCCTGTCGTTTTTGCAAGGCGGCGGCCAAAGGGAGCCAAAATGAGAAAAAGCCCTTCACCCCGGTGAAGGAAGCGGGCAAGTTTAAAGCCGATCTCCTTTTGAGTGCCGCGGTCCGTCTCCCGGAGCCATCCTCCGCGCTCCTTCCCGTCGTTTGGGAGGATCGCAAGGCGCCGACGCGTTCCGAGCGCCCTCTTTCTCCTCCGCCCCGGGTGGGCTGAGATTGCGCCGGCCAGGGTCGGCTGTCGTCGCGCCGGCCAGGGTCGGCTGTGGTCGCGCCGGCCAGGGTCGGCTGTTCGCACCTTTGCTTGGCGTCGCCCATAGCGCTGATGTTGGCTGGGCCATGGGCTCCAACCTGCTGTCGGCCTCAACTTTTGCGGTCACGCCGGAATCCGGGGACTGCCCGTCCTGCCATCCTTGAATCTTGTTATGATGCAGAAACTCCTCATTCTTGCTATTGGTATAACGATAATGTCGGGAAATGTCCCGGCGGCCGATCATTATGCAGGCTATGAAAGCCGGCAGGTGCATCCGTTGGCTCTGTCGGTGGATCAGTCCATGCTTCTTTCGCTGCATTCCGAGGCCGCCGCCCTGGTGCTGCATGATGTCAGCGGGGGCTCCGGGGCTCCGGTCAGGCTGGCCGAAGTGCCGGTCGGTCTCGAGCCGTCGAGCGTCCGGGTGCGCACCGCGGATGAGGTTTGGGTGGTGAACGAGGGGTCGGATTCCATCTCCATCGTTTCCCTGTCGCAACGGCGTGTCGTCGCCCTGCTGGAGGCGGGGGACGAGCCCGCGGACGTGGTTTTCGCGATGGGCAAGGCCTTTGTGAGCGCAGCGCGGGACAACGAGATCCGGGTGTTCGATCCCGGGACGCGCGCTCTTCTGTCCCGGATCCCGGTGGAGGGACTTTGCCCCTCGGCGCTGGCGGTGAGCCCGGACGGGAGCCGGATCTTTGCAGCCTTCCTTCATTCCGGGAACGGGACGACGGTGTTGCCGGGTGATGCGGCTCCGGCCCCTCCCGAGCCCGGTCCGGGTCTTCCACCGGCTCCCCGGACGGCATTGATTGTGCGGTCGGACGATGCGCGGATTCCCTACACGGTGTTGGACCATGATCTGGTCGAGATCGATGCCGGGACCTTGGCGGTGAGCCGATATGCCGGGGGAATCGGAACGAATTTGTTGGGATTGGCGGTGCGGCCGGGGACTTCCGAAGTCTGGGTCAGTCATACCGAGGCCCGGAATCTCATCCGTTTTGAGCCGGCTTTAAACGGGCGGTTCGCGCTGAGTCGGCTCGGCGTGTTCGACGCCGCCGACGGGGCGGTGGATCTGGTGGACCTGAATCCCGGCGTGGACTTCGACCTGCGGCCGAACCCCGCGGCCCGGGCCACCGCGTTGTCGCAACCGGCGGCGCTGGTGTTCGAAGCGGATGGAACGCATCTTTGGACGGCGGCATTCGCCAGTGACCGGGTGGCCCGGGTGCAGGCCACGGACGGCAACGTGGTGAGGCGGGTGGATTTGCGGCCGGCGGGGGAGGGAACGGAGGCGATGCGGGGCCCGCGTGGCTTGGCGTTGCAGACCGCCACCGGGCGGCTGTATGTGCTCAACAAGCTGCGGGAAAGCATCAGCGTGATCGATACGTTGGCCCTGGAGCCGTCGGTGGTGGCGGAAGTGGCCTTGAGCCCGCACGAGCCGTTGCCGGCCGGGATCAAAGCGGGCCGGGGCTATCTCTACGATGCCCGGCTCAGTGGCAATGGCCTGGTTTCTTGCGGGGTTTGTCATCTCGACGCCGACCGCGATGGTCTTGCCTGGGATCTGGGCGTTCCCGACGGGCCGCTGCTCACGGTGATGGGGGCGAACCTCTCGGTTCATGACACCACGCCGCGATCCCGTGTGATGCACCCGATGAAGGGGCCGATGACGACGCAGACGTTGCGTGGGATGGCGGGCGGTGCGCCGTTTCACTGGCGGGGGGACAAACCGGGGATCGCGGATTTCAACCCGACCTTTGAGGATCTTCTTGGCGGGGAGCAGATCTCGGCGCAGGACATGGCGGATCTGGAGGCCTACCTTCTTTCCCTCCGGCATCACCCCAACCCGAACCGGAACTTGGACCGGACTTTGCCGGCCGTGCTGGGCAATGGCCATCCGGTCGCGGGCCGGGATCTGTATAACAGCCACAACAAGTCCCACTGTGTGACCTGTCATGCGTATCCGGGCGGTTCGGACAACAACCTTGATTTGCCGAAGGAGACCGGTTTGTCGCAACCGGTGAAGACGCCCCATCTGCGCACGGTTTACCAGCGCAACCATCTCAACGCGGTCCCCGGGGCGGTGTCCCGTTCCGGGTTCGGCTTGCTCCACGATGGGACGGGGTTCGTGCTGCCGATCGTCCATCCCTATGTGCTGGACAACCTGAACACCACCAAAGAGTTACAAGATGTCAGCGCCTTTCTTCTGTGCTTTGATACAGGGACGGCGCCGACGGTGGGTCACGGGGTCTTGGTGGACGCCGGGAATCGTTCGGAAAGCGGGCGGTTGGCCGAATTGGATCTTTTGGAAGCTCGCGCGACGGCCAATGACTGCGACCTCGCGGTGCGCGGCGTATGGCAAGGGGAGGCGCGGCGCTGGCTTTTCCGGAAGTCCTCGCAAACCTACCGGGCGGACCGGGGGGCGGATGGGCAGATCACCCGGGCGGCGTTGCTGGGCGGGCTCGGCGGGGCCGACGCGGTCGTTTTCCTGGGGGTCTTCCCGGGCCAGGGGGAACGCTTCGGGGGCGATGCCGATGTCGATGGGCTGGTGGATGGCGATGATCCGGGTTTGGATATTTACGACGGCGCGCCGCGGATCGTGGTGGAGCCTGCAGATCGGGCGGTGCCTCCCGGGGGCGAGTTGCGCTTGGAGGTTCAGGTCCGCGCCGGATCGCCGGGGTTCCAGTGGTTCAAGGGTGACCAGCCGCTTGTTGGCGAGACCTCGGCGGTGCTGATTCGGACCGGCGTGACGGAAGCGGAGGCGGGCCTTTACCGGGTGACGATTGAAAACGGGCTGGGTAGCGCGTCGAGCCGGTTGGCCAAGGTGGAGGTTTACGCGGCACCGGTCATCACCGCGCCCCCCGCGGCCCGCGTGGTGAACGAAGGAAAAGCCGTCTCCCTCACCGTGACCGCCACGGGGCAGGCGTTGCGCTATCAATGGACGCGCGGCGGTTTGCCGATCTCGGGAGCCACCGGCCGGACGCTTTCCTTCGCGGGAGCGAGTGGTCTGGACACCGGGAGTTATGCGGTGACGGTGGCCAATGGCGCGGGCAGCGTCACCAGCGGGGCGGTCTCCCTGACCGTGGTGGAGCGGCCGGTGGTGCCGGTGCAAAACCTGCCGGCGGCGATCATCGGGCAGCTCTATTCCGTGCCGTTGACGGCCAGCAACGGGCCGACGCGCTTCGTGGTCACGGGCTTGCCGAAGGGGCTTTCGGTGCCCTCCGGCAAGCTGGAAATCGCCGGTCGCCCGGTGGTGAGCGGGATGTTCCCGATCCGCATTGTGGCCTCGAATTCGGCCGGATCGAGTCGCGTGGTGCGGCAGGCCAACCTTGAGGTCAAGCGTTTTCCGGAGCGCGCCCTCGGGGTTTACGAGGCCGTTCTGCCGCGGCATGGCGCCCTCAACGCGGGGCTGGGGGGCTATGTAAATGTTTCCACCGCCGCGTCGTCCGGCTTCAGCGGCGTGCTTCAACTGGGGGCCAAGGTCTATCGGTTTCGCCATGCCTGGACCGTTTCGGCGACCGACCCGCCCCGGGCCAAGGTCCGGTTCGCGCGCCGGTCCGCCCCGGAGTTGATCTTGGAATTGTGGCTGGACCCTCTGACCCGCGGTTTGGAAGGACGGGTCGCGGCCGGGCCGGACGAATTGGTCTTCAGCGGAGGCGGTGGCGCCGTTTTGGAACCCTCGTTTTACTCGGGAGCCCACACCCTGGCCTTGCAGGTGCCCTTGGCGTCCGAAGGGGACGAAAGCAAACCGCAGGGGGACGGGATCGGCGGGTTCCAGGTTTCTTCGAGAGGAACCGCTTCCGGCGTTTTGCGGTTGGCGGATGATACGGTTTTCTCGTTTTCCGCGCCGGTGACGGAGGGTGGCTGGGTCCGGGTCGCCCGGGCCCTTTACGGAAATTCGGGCTCGTTGCTCGGGCGGCTGCAGTTGATGCCGGTCACGCGTCGCTTGGAAGCCTCGCAAATCAGTTGGTCGAAAGCGGCGGATTCCCGGGCACGAAGTTACCCGGGCGGTTTTGCTCCCTTGGACCTGCGGGTGGTCGGTGGGCCCTACGCGGCGCCGCTCAAGGGGCAGACATTGCCCGGACTGGACAACGCGGCCGTCGTGTTCGCCCATGGCAAGGCGCCCGATCCGGCGACGCGTTTGAACGTGAGCGAGGCGGTCTTCCCCGCCGCCGTCCCCTCGCGGGCCGGGATCACCGTCGCCAACCCGGGGGCCGTGACGTTGACCCTGCAACCGGGGCTGCCGGGGCGCTTTTCGCCGGGCTCGACGGGAACCTTTGGCGGCAGCTTCCTGCTGTCCGACCCGGATCCGACGGTAATTGGGGAACCGCTCCGGGCGCGGGGCGTGACGATTCGCGGCATGGCCGTCGATGATGGGTCCGGTTACCGCGGGTTCGGCTTCTTCCTCTTGCCGGAAATGCCCTCGGCGGGCCCTCCGCTGACGACGTTACGCACCTCGGCGATCCGCTCGGGCACCGTCCGGCTCAATCCTTTGCCCTGATTTACCTCACCAAACCATCAACTTATGAAACCACAACACCACCGTAACCGGTGGCTTTCGGGTGCCCTGCTTTTGCTGGGGACGTGGAATGCCTCCGCGCACACGAGCTACACCAATCGCAACTTCGGCACCATTGTTCCGGATGCCCCTCCAGTGACCATCACGGGCCAAACCGTGACCGGCAACTACGGTTGGGCGGATGGCAGCGACGACGACTTCGGCGACAGCCACCGGGTCCGTGCCTACCGTTTCAGGCTGGCGGCGTCTGCTTACGTGAGCATCACCTTCAGCGGTTCCACGAACGGAGGGACGCGGAATGGGAATATCAAACCCGGCTTTTCGATTTACCGTGGCTTGGCCCACCTTGCCCCGATCACCAACGCCCCCGGGAGTGCTGACCATGATGGTTCGGCGATTTCCCTGGCCTACCTTGCCTCGCTTCCGGGCGTCCAGCCCAAGGAGGGCGCTTTCCGGGCCCTCGCGACCTGGCGCATGGGCGGGGACAATCAACCGGGCCCCACGTTTGACTTCGATGCGGCCGACGGGCTCAGCACGTTCACCTTCGTGGGCCATGCGGTGGATGGCGATTCCAGCCTCTTTGGTTCCGCCGCCGGGATCGTGGGCGACGGCGTTGCGAACGGGACCGCCACCACCTCGATGTATCTGGAGGCAGGCGATTACTCAATTTTCGTCGGGGGCGCCGAGTATGGAGGTCAATCGCCAACGCCGAACACGACGATTTATGGCCTGACCGGGACGATTTCGGCTGATTCCGATCCCGCGACGGGCGATGGAGGGATCGGTTACTCGAAGATTGTTTCCATCGCGCCAGGGGAAACCGGGAACTTCTCCTCCCACGTGGGCGCGTGGAGCTGGGAGGACAACGCGCTTTTCACTCCCGGCCAGCCGCCGGTCGGTTGGACGCATACTTCGAATTGGCTTGCGCTCAATGTGGAGCAGGACTCGTTCGTCACCTTGAAAATGGAGCGGGATGCGACCGTTCCGTGGCCGAGTCAGGGGGATCCGAACCGGCTGGCCGACACCTCTTCGATGTTCCCTTCCCTGACGATCTACCGTGGCTGGGACAATGATGGAACGGACAACCACACCTACAACAACCGTGGGAATATTCTTTGGGCCGAGGATCTCCGTTATTTGGCGCATGTGGACAACTCCACGCGGGAGGGGATCACCCGGACCTGGCGCTTGCCCGCCGGGCGTTACACGGTGGCCTTGGGGAGCAATGCCCCGGCGGGCAATCCCAGCCGCCAAGGCTACAAACTGACCTACTCGGCAGCGGGCTATGCACCGGTGTATACAGGAGATCCGGCCCCCGGGGGGATTGGTTATTCCTGGGTGGTCACGGCAGGGCGGGGGAGCACCGGGAGTGTTTCGCACCATGTGGGCGCCTGGAGTTGGGAGGATGATTCCCTTTTCACCGGGGGGCAAACGCCGGTGGGGTGGACCCACACCTCGCGCTGGCTCGCCTTGCTGGTGACGGAGCCGTTGACCTTCAATGTCACCATGGCGCGCGATGCCAATGTGCCCTGGCCCTCGGAGGCATTGCCTGATCGCAAGGCGGACACGGAGTCGATGTTTCCGTCCCTCACGATGTGGCGCGGTTGGCATAACCATGAAAGTGATGGGCATACCTATAACAACCGGGGCAGCGTAGCTTGGGCGCCGGACTTGCAATATCTGGATCACCTGGACAACTCCAGTAGTCCCTCGGTGACCCGATCCTGGACCTTGACCCCGGGCAGCTACACCTTTGCCCTGGGCAGCAATGCGGAGGCGACCGATCCGGACCGGCAAGGGTTCTCGTTCTCCTGGACAACCTCCACGCCGCGCTTCGACGCGCCGCTGATCACGGGGCAGCCGCGCGATCTTACCGTGGTCGAAGGAAAAGACGCTTCGTTCCAAGTCGTGGCCAGCGGAGCGAATCTCCAGATCCAGTGGTTCCACAATGGCAGCCCGATTTCCGGGGCCAATGCGGCGAAGTTGACCGTCCCGGACACCACGGAAGCCGAGGCCGGGACCTACCTGGCGGAGGTCCGCAATCCCGCCAGTTGGGTCCGGAGCCAAGCGGCCACGTTGACGGTGGTATCCCCTCCGCAGCTGACGCCCCCGAGTCTTCCCGGACTGACCATCGGTCAAGCGGCCAACTTCACTCTCGGGGCGGTGCCGAACAGCACGTATCGCATCACCGGCCTGCCCCGCGGACTCTCCTGGGACCGGCAAACCGGGGCCATCACGGGCCGCCCTCAAGTTTCCGGGAGCTTTCCGATCTCAATCCGCCTGGTCAACGCCGCCGGCACCAGTGCCCCGGTGAACCTCAACCTCGTGATCGATCCCATGCCGGAAGGAACGGTCGGCACCTTCACCGGAATCGTGGAACGATCCCCGTCGCTCAACCACCTGCTCGGCGGGTTGCTGACGATCGCCTCCACGGACCAAGCCGCCTTCTCGGCCACCCTTCGTCTCGGGGCCGTGACCTATCGTGGCAGCAGGGGGTTGACCGTGGCGCAGGGGAGCGAAACGCCGGCGGGGCACATCGAGTTTCCGGTCCGGGGGCGTTCCCCGCTGGTGGTGGACTTCACCATCCAGTCCGATAGCGGCGTCGCCGCGGGAACCGTCAGCTCCGGCGGGGAATCGCTCCCCTTCACGCTGCGCCAGCCGGTGGCAACGCCCGCGGAGTTCACCGGGGATCACACCTTCGCTCTCGCGCCCGCCGGCAATGACGCTTCCAACCCGGACGTGCCCCAGGGTTACTCCTTTGGAACCCTCGTGGTAAACAGTCGGGGTCAGGCGTCGGGCACCGTTCGCTTGGCGGATGACACGGCGGCGACGTTCGCCGGACCGGTGGAAGTCGACGGGCAACTTTCCGTGTTCCTTCCGCTCTACCGGAACGGCGGCTCGTTCCTCGGCTTGGTGGCCATTCAAGGTGGCAGCTCGGGCGGGGGCGACCTGCGGCTCTCCGAAATCGATTGGTTCAAGGGCGCCTTGCCCGTCGGTTCCCGCGAACGGGTTTACAAGGACGGCTTCGGCCCGGTCACCCTGGAAACGGTCGGGCGTCGCCTCCTGCGCACGCAGGAACCGCGGACTTTGCTTGGTCTGGCCGCGAATTCGACGACGGGGAACGCCCGATTGACGTTCCGCGATGGCGGGGCTCCGGAAACCGGATTGGATACCAATGTCGAAGTGAAGCCGGGTGAGGCTCAAGCTGCCTCCATGATCGGGGCGAATCCGGGTCTGGTGAGTTTGGTGACGCGCCGTCCTTTCGCCGCTCCAGGTGTGCGCGCCGTGCTGACGGGAGCGAGCACGGGGCAGTTCACGTTGGGGAACGGGGCGAACACCCGGGTGACCCCGTTTCGCGGCATGATCGTCCATGATGGCGCGGTGCCGAAGCTGTTCGGGTTCTTCCTCCTGCCGGAACTGCCGCAAGCCGGTCCGCCGGCGACGACGCTGCGCACCAGCCCGGTTCGGTCGGGCAAAGTCTTGCTCGAGCCGTTGGCGCCGTAAGTTGGCCGGTTCGTCTTTGGGCCGCGGAGCAATGGTCTCTGCGGCCCTCTTCCTCCCTTGACTTCCGCTTTATTCGCTTCCCTCGTGACCGCCCTCCCGATGCGCCGACTCTCGATCACCCTTTGCCTCATGGCCGGGGCCCTGTTTTCGGGGCCCGAGGCGCGGGCCCATCATGGCCGGGACTTTCTCGTGCTCCAGGATTTCTACCTGCCGGAAATGTTCAACGGGGTTCTCATCGGAGGATTCGAGACCACGAAAACGGGGAGCGAGTTCGAGTTCGGCCTCGAGCCCCAACTGATTTTCGGCGTCTTCCCGCGGGCGGCGCTTGGGGTCTCCCTGAGCTTCGACGATCCAATGGGATCCCCGTGGGGCTACGAGAGCGTCATGCCTGGTTTTTACTATCAGATCACGCCCCCGGAGTCCGATTTCCCAATCCGGGTCGGTTTTTCCGCGCGTTATCAATTCGCCAGAAGTGTGGAAACGCCCGACCCGTCCGTGTCCGTGGAGCGCTCCACCTTGTCCTCGGGCGAGCGGGTGATCACCAAGGTGATTCGGACGGTGCACCCGCATGGCTCCGGCTCGAGCGGGAATCCGGACGACCCCGGCGCAGGGGGGCATGTCCACACCCAAATCGTCCGGACCGTGGTCAAGGCCGATGGCACGAGCCAGACCACGACGGTGAACGGGCAGGGTTCCAACGCTTCCGGGGGGCATCAGCACAGCCATGCGGGCTCCACGCACACCCACGGGGACAATGCCTTTTTCGGGACTCTGGTGGTGGAGGGAACCCTGACGGATCACGACAAAGTGGTTTTCAACCTCATCAACGTGCTCGCGGACGATGGCGCGGCCGGCTGGGGTTACGCGGCCGGGATGCGGCACCAGTTCACGCATTCCTTCTCCATGAGTGTGGAGGCGACGGGTGATTTCGCCTCCAACGGCTACCAGGAAATCAATCTCGGGGCCTTCTATCTGCCGCACCACAATGTGACTCTGCGCGCCGGAATCGGCATGGGTCTGACGCCGGTAGCCCCCGACGGGATCCTCCGGGCCGGAGTGGTGTGGCGTTTCTGACCTCAGTAGGTCCAAACCCCGGGAGAGGCAATGCGGTCTCACGGACTCTGTTCATTCGACGCAGTCCCCAAGTCCGTGCAAGGAAAATCGTGAAGCCTTGCGTCAATTGAACATATCGCTTGCGGATTGACGACTTGCATCAGACGCAAGGCAACCGTAGGGACGCCTGCCCATGAGCGATTCCCTGTTCCGCGGTGCGTTTTCCAATCCGTTGGTGGCCCGTCAGTTCTTGAGTGCCTGGTTGCCCAAGGTCTTTGTGGACTTGGTGGACTGGTCCAGCTTGGAGGTTCGCAAGATCGCGGGAATCAACGAAGCTCTGGCCGAACGGCGCGAGGACGTGGTTTACCGGCTCAAAGCGGCGGGGCGCGAGGTGCATTTCTACATCCTCGTCGAGCATCAAGTGGCCATCCCCCGACGCATGGCCCTGAGGATGCTGGAGTATGTGCTCCTGATTTGGCGGCAATGGCGCAGCGAAGCGGAGACCGAAGGCATCGAGACCGATCTGGCCGGCGCCGGTTTGCCGCTGGTGGTGCCGATTGTCCTGCATCCGGGACCGAAAGCCTGGGGCAAACTCTGGCGGTTGCGGGAGTTGATCGACGTGCCGGATGATCTTCGCCATTGGGCGGACACCTTTGCGCCGGATGGTGGGTTTTGTCTCGTGGAGCTGGCGGGTGTGCCTTGGGAAAAACTGGCCGAAGGTCACTTGGCCCGGGCCATTCTGGCGGCGCTGCAGGCCGAACGTCAGGGACCAATGGGCTTTGAAGAGGTGCGCCGGATCGTGGGCGAACTGTTCGAGGAAGAGCACCGGGAAGTGGCCACGGATTTGGCTGCGCTGCTCTGGACCTTTCTCCTTCAAGCGTCGGACTTGCGAGGTGAGGAGGTTCGGCGCATTGTGGAAGAAACCATCCCGCCGGAGGAAAAGGAGCAATTCATGAGCACTGCGGAAATGCTGAAGGAGGAAGGACGTGCCGAAGGTCGCCGGGAAGGGCGGGTCGAAGGTCGCCGGGAAGGGCGGGTCGAGGGACGGCTGGAAGGTCACCTTTCAGCGCTGCGTGATGCCATCTTTGATCTGCTGGAAACACGGTTCACGGAAATCCCGGTGGCGCTGCGTGAATCCGTTCTTCAGGTGACCGACCTCACCCACCTGCGCCAACTGGTCCGCCGGGCCGGGGTTTGCGCGTCCCTGGAGGACTTCGCGGCGGAGAGGTGAAGCGGCTCCAGTCTCTTTGGAATCCAGCCACCCGCCGGTTTCCCCGGTCACGCGAAGCGAAACGCCACTCCCCCCTTTCTTTCACAGCCTCAAGCCCTTCGCGACCTCGTGGGGCCGCCGAGAGGAAGCCCCCGCAAATTCGCGCCACGCACACGTTGAAAAGCCCGGCTTGTCATGCAGTGTAGGCGCGTTCATGAACACCCTGACCGATCGTCTCGATGCCGCCGTCGCCAGCGGTGTCCTCCTGCCCGCCAGCCGCGAGAACATTGCCGCTTTGTTGCAGTGCGGGTCCAACGCTCTCTATGCGGAGAGCATCGGGCAATTGGTGGCGGCCGGTGAGTGGTCGGAGTTGAATGACCGCTTTTTCCAGAGACTGGCTTTTGGCACGGGCGGGATGCGGGCGCGGACGATTGGCAGGGTGGTTACCGAGGCGGAGCGGGGAACCCCCACCGCTTTGGGGCGCCCGGAGTTTCCCGCGGTGGGGACGAACTGTTTGAATTATTTCAACTTGAGCCGGGCCACCCAAGGGCTGGTGCGCTACCTGCGCGCCCACGTGGCGCGGGAGGGGCTGGCCGGGAAACCATCCCTCGCGATTGCCCACGACACCCGTCATTTCAGCCGGGAGTTCGCCGTCTTTTGCGCGCAAGTGGCGGCGGAAAATGGATGCGATGTCCATCTCTTTGCGGCCCCCCGTTCCACCCCCCAGCTTTCCTTCGCGGTCCGGCAGATCGGGACCACGGCCGGGGTGGTGCTTACCGCGAGTCACAACCCGCCGCACGACAACGGGTTCAAGGTCTATTTCAACGACGGGGCCCAGGTGGTGCAACCCCATGCCAGCGGCATCATCAATGAGTTCGCCACGATTCCCAGCGAGTCTTACACCGCCCTGCCCCGCGCCGTTCAGGGCACGATCTTCGAGATCGGTTCCGCGAACGATGCACTCTACATGGATCGGCTGGAATCCCTGCTTCTCCAACCCGCTCTGGTGGCGTCGCAGAACGACCTGAAAATCGTCTTCTCCAATTTGCACGGTGTCGGCGGGGCCATCACGCCCGCGATGCTGCGGCGCCTCCGGTTCCAGTGTGCCACCGTGCCGGCCCAGGATGTGCCGGACGGGCGTTTTCCCACGGTCGATTCCCCCAATCCGGAAAACGGTCCGGCGTTGCAAATGGCGATGGAGCAGGCGGATGCGGAAGGGGCCGATCTGGTTTTGGCGACGGATCCGGACTGCGACCGGATGGGCGTGGCGGTGCGCAACCGGGAGGGCCGGTTGCAACTGCTCACGGGGAACATGATCGGCTGCTTGATCGGTTATTACCGGATCAAAACGTTCTTCGAGCTCGGGATTCTCAACGAGGGAAACCGCGATCATGCGGTATGGGTCAAAACACTCGTCACCTCGCCGCTTCAGGATGCGATCGCCCGGGGATTCCAGATTCATTGCGTCAATACCCTGACCGGCTTCAAATACATCGGGGAGAAATTGCGCAAATACGAGCGGAGCCTCCCGCCGGAAATCCAAGCCCGTTACCGCGAACTTTCCTCGGCGGAATCCAGGGCCGCCCGGTTGCATCATTCCCGCTTTTTCGTGTTCGGCGGGGAAGAAAGTTACGGATATCTCGGGGATGATTTCCTGCGGGACAAGGACGGGAACGGCGCGGCGGTCATGTTTGCCGAGGTGGCGGCCTATGCAAAGTCCCGCGGCCTGACCCTGATCGATCTCCTCGATGAAATTTATGAACGCTTTGGCTATTTTCTGGAGCGTGGGGAATCGATCTCCATGGAGGGAGCCTCGGGGGCGGCCCGCATCCAGAAACTGGCGAACTCCTACCGGGATCATCCTCCCGCCGAAGTGGATGGCTCGGCCGTTTCCCGGGTCAGGAATTTCTTCAACGGGGGCGTGATCGACGAGGAAGGGGACGAGATCCCCGCGGAAAAAATGCTGATTGTGGATTTGGCCGACGGACGGAGTTTCGCGGTGCGTCCCAGTGGCACGGAACCGAAAATCAAGTATTACCTCTTTGGGGGCAAACCGGGCGGCGGTGGTGATTTGGCCGAAATCAAGGCGGAGGTGAGCGCCGGCCTGACGTCCCTTTGGTCGGCCCTGCGCTCCGATATCGAGCGGCGCTTGGCCTGACAATGAGCCGGGCGTGCGGATTCATGGCTTGGAATTCTCCCTATCGTCCCTGGATCGCCGCGATTCTGAGCGGGGTTCTCCTTGCGCTCTGTTTTCCGAACTGGGACCGGAGCCAACTCATTTGGATCTGGCAGGCACCGGTGCTTCTGGTGCTCTGGTTCTACGACCGGCCGGCCCAATCCCTGATCCGGTGGCGCCTCGTGCCGCGTCTCCCGGCGCGACTCCGCGGTCCGCGTTGGGGGCTTCTCTTCACCCTGCCCGCCCGCGGGATCGATTGGGTTTTGGACGGAGGGGAAAACCAGGGGCGCGGGGCCTGGGGATTCAAGGTGGGGTATCTGACCGGGTTTGCCTTTTTTGGGATCAATCTCCACTGGCTCCGGCACGTGGCCTGGCCGGGATGGATTCTTCTGGCCGCCTACCTGGCTGTTTACTTCGGGCTCTGGGGCGCGTTCGCCGCCACGGTGGGGCGGATCGACCGCAAGAAACTTGAGGTCACGCCACCGGAGCCGCCCCCCTCCAAGACGGGTTGGGGCAGTGCCCTGACCGGTCCGGACATCTGGCGCCCTTCGTTCCATACGATCCGGGTGGCGGGACTCAATGCCGGATGTTGGGTGGCCTTGGAGTGGATCCGCGGCTGGATGTTCACCGGGTTTGGCTGGAACGGCTTGGGCGTGGCGTTGCATGGCTCCCCGCACCTCATCCAGATCGTGGATGTGGTGGGAGTGGCAGGGCTGGCGTTTTTGCCGGTCTACGTGACCTGTGCCACGGTGGCGACCGTGGTCCGGCTTTCCCTGGAGATCGGCAGGGGAGCCCTGCGGCCCCGGCTCGATTTTGTCAGTGCCATGTGCCTGATCGTCCTTGCTTTGATGTATGGCATCCAGGCCCGGCACCGGCACACGGTGGAAGCGCCGGTGGAGCTGAATGCGCTCCTCGTCCAAGGCAACGTGCCGATGTCGATCCGCAATGACCTGAGTCGTTCCCCTGACATTCTTCCGCTCTACGAGGAATTGACCGCCTCCGCGCTTACCGGAAAGGTGGACTTGGTGGTCTGGCCGGAAACACCGCTTCCCTATGCTTCGCACGACGAGCGGGCGGTCGGTTATGTGAATCACATTCTCAGCATGGGAGACTTTCACTTTCTCACCGGGATGGAGCAGGTGGATTTCCTTCAGGACGGCACCTACGAAGTGTTCAATGCGATGTATCTCATGAAAGGGTCGTTCGACGAGCGTCAGGCTTATCAGAAGATCCACCGCGTCCCGTTCGGGGAGTTTATCCCGTTCCGGGAAAGTTTCCCCCTGTTCCGTTGGGTCCTCGGCCGCTTGATCCCGGGAGATTATCAGCCGGGCCGCTCGACGCAGCGCCTGACGTTGGCCGGAACCGGGGTGGAACTCATTCCCTCGATCTGTTTTGAAGACACCATCGGCGGCTTGACCCGCCGCTTTGTGACGGATGAAGCCAAGGGACCGCAACTCATCGTCAACCTGACAAACGACGGCTGGTTTGAAAAGAGCGAGGCCAACGCCCAGCATTTGGCGAACGCTAAGTTCCGGTGCGTGGAGTTGAAGCGTCCGATGATCCGGTGCGCCAACACCGGCCTGACTTGCGCGATCGACGAGTTCGGCGCTTTGGCCACTGCGCAAGGCACCGGGCGCCCGCAGGTCCTGACAGACCAAGCGGGTAGTCCGTTTTTGGCCGGGGCCCTGTTTGTTGGACTATCCCTCGATTCCTCACCGGTCACCACGTTTTACGCGCGCCATGGCGATTGGTTCGGGCAGGCGATGGCGGGTTTGCTGGCGCTTGTCTGTCTCTGGCGCTTGGTCAGGACCCGGGCGGCGCGGCGCCCAGCCAAGCCGCGGGAATGGGGCGGGTGAGTCAGGACTCCGGATCTCCCGCCAGAACCACCGTTCCCGCGAGCAGGTCATGCAGGCAGCGTCGATCCTCCCGGAAGACGAAACAGAAGTCGACGAGGCCGTAGATCCCGGAGGTGAGATTACTCAGCAACCCGTTGACGAATCCCCGGAGCAACAACGTTCTGACCAAGCCCGGGTTTCCTCCGTTGGGGTGGGAGGCAATCCGGATGTGCATCCATTTCTTGCCGAGCGTCTGTCCCCGGGCGGCCAGGAGATAAAGATTGATGGCGATGACCACGAGAGACAGCAACGCACCCACCGCCATGAAAATGGTTGCGGGTTCCGCGGCGGGGCTTGTGGGGTCAGGGGAATCAGGAAGAATGGACAACCCGATGCCCACGGGGATCGTGGCCAGGCCAAAGACCAGGCTATCGAGCAGAATGGCCGCCACGCGCGACCCGAGCGAGGCAAGCCGCAGCGGCGGCATCTCCATTGCGATGACCGAGGCGGAGGGAGCGTAGGGATTGGCCGTCGGACTTGGTCCGGATTGGGGACTGGGGTAGGGGGTGGCGACCGGCGGAGTGGATGGAGCGGCCGGAGCAACGGAAAAGCGGGTGGCCACCGGCAACCATTCGCTCATGCCCTCGGACCAGAGCAGGTCGTTGGGGGAAAACCGCCCTGACTGAAGTCCGGACTGGATCTCAGCCTCGGTGAAGACCCCGGCAGGCGCGCCGTTTTGGGCGATGTGGTAGGATGTCATGATTCTCTTCCCCGGGAGTAAACGCGCGCGGGGCGTTTTGCAAGCGAAGGGATTCAAGTAAAGAATCGCAGGAAATTCGATTCCACGACCCATGGATCCGCCGCAGGCCAATGCCGGTAAATTTCGGGGACATTGCCAGGGTGATTGAGTCGCCGCCCGGTCCCGGTCTCCGGAAGGGAAAAGGCGTCGAGTTCTGCAGGAAGCAGTTGATCCGGAGCATCGGACTCGATTAGCAAACGGTCTTGCGGCACGAGGCGGAAGGCCGCGAGTTTTTTGGCTTGGGCAGGGTGGAGGAAGGCTCCGGGGAGGGAGAAATAAGCCCCCAGGGCGGCCAGGGAAGCCACCATTTCAGCGGGGCCGCCATAGGAATGAAGGAGGAACCCCCGCGCAGGACGGGGATGGGTTCGGAGAATCGCCTCCATCCGGCCCCAGTCGCGCAGGCAGTGAAGCGAGAGCGGTCGGTTGAACCGGGCCGCCAGATCCAGATGCGCCAGCAAGACCGCCTCCTGATCCGCCGGATCGGGGTCCGGCATCCAACGGTCCAAGCCCGTCTCTCCGACGCCTGCCCCGGGGTCCGCCCGCAAGCGGGCCTCGAGATCCTCCAGCCAAGCCGGTGATCGGTCCCGGGACCACCAGGGGTGGAGACCGTAGCTCGGGATCACCAGCTCCGGGTGACGCGCGGCGAGATCCGCCACCCGGTCCCAATCCGATTCCCGGGTGCCGTTGACCACGAGCCGGTGAATTCCCCGCGCCCGGCACTCCGCCAGCAGGGAACCGACCCCGGGGCCGAAACGCGGATCCTGCAAATGACAGTGGGCGTCGTAGAAAGGACCGGGCACGGGCATCTCCCCGGGAATATCGTGTGACGGTCCGGATTTCCCAAGCGGTCATTTTTCCCCGTGTCCCCGCACCATGAATTTTTCAGGAGGCGGGCCGAACGGTAGGCTTGACTCGCAAGGCGCGAGGACCGAAAGAGAAAGGAGCGACGCTCATGAAGACCATCCTGCGCCTTTCCTTTCTGGCTTTGGCCATCTCCGCCCTGACCCCGGCATTGACTGCCGAGGATTGCTACCGGCATTATGACCGGACCTACATCGGTCTCTACAAGAATCCGAAACCGGCGCGGACTTACCGGCATACCTACGCCGGACATTACGTGCGCAAGGATCACCCGTATCGTTGGGAGCAAATCTACGAGCGGACCACCTACCCGCGCAACTACTACTCCAACGGGCGTCATCTCTGGCCGGACAATCCGAAGCCGCAGACGACCCGTTCCTTGGTCCGTCCCGCCGGGTTCAATCCGTATCCGGATGCCGCCGAATACGTCCGGGTTCGCTGATCCCGGAATCACTTTCCCGGTGCGACTTCTCCGGTGCCTTGGAAGCGCTGCCAGTCCGCCGCGTATCCGGCGTTGAGCAACCAGGAGGCGGTGGCTTTGTCTCCGGGGAATTCGGCGAAGGGGGCGACCTCGAGCTTTTGGTAGCCGCCGGGCCGGGCCTGCCAGTTCCGCCCCAGCAACCCGCTTTCCGGAGCGAGCGGGCGCAGTTTCATCGGGCCGGTTTCCGCATCGGCCGCGGAGGGCACGCGGGCGGCGAAGCTGTGCCGGAGAAAACTGAAGACGAGAGGCCAGGTTTTTTCGCCCGGGCCATGGCCTGTCTTTGGCTCGACGGCGATGTTCCAGAGGGCGCCATGGTTTTGGCGCAGGGTGGGCACCACCGCGAGGTTTTCCTCTTTCGAGGGTCTCGCGAGAAAGGGATCGTCCTCGCCGAAGATGACGAGACCGGGTACTGACGCGGCTCCGGGCTGGTAAACTTGAAAGGTGATGCCCGGGCGCATCGCAACCCAAGCCCAGACGCGATCCGGCACATACGAGGGGAAGATGGCGGAAAAACCGGTGCCATTGGAATGGCCGTAGAGAAAGAGGGGCGCATGCTCCAGCTCCGGATGGCCCGTTTTCCCACCAAACGACCGCAAACGATCGAAAAGCAGGTGTTGCGGCCAGAAGCCGCGTTGCATGGGGTTCCCCGTGAATTTGAACAGGGCGAGGCCCAGTTCCCCGGCGATCTGGCGCAGGTCGGCGCGCTTGAAGAGCGAATCTCCGCTGCCGTGGCCGGACATCACGACGATGCCGCGGACGGATGGCCGGTCGTCGGGAAGCCAAAGATCAAAGCGCACTTCCTCGCGACCGCCCCCGCCCTTTTGCTGCACGGCCTCGAGCCATTGCGATTCGCTCACCTTCCAATCCCAGTTGCGGCTCACGACCTGTTGCGGATCCGGGGTGCCCCATTTCGCCTCATCGAGCACGCCGTTCCAGCTCGTGGTATCCTTCGTCTGCACGTGAGCGTTCACCCAACCGAGGCTGTGGCACTCGGGGAGCGGCGCGAAATCGCTCCACTCCGTGCCGTGGTCGGCCGGGTGAGGCTCGGTCCATTGGCGGTCGAGCCACGGGAGAACTTTCTCCGCCCAACGCGCGCCATGTTCCCGCAGGCCGGGACCGCTGAAGTGAACGCCCTGGCCCTGCCGCTCCCGGAGCAGGCCTTTCAACGCATCGGAGTCGGGGCCTTGGAGCGCGATGCCGTCTTTCCACAGGGAGGCTTGCGCGGCTCGGATGTCCTCGCTGCCCTCGTCTCCGGGCACGTGATAACTCGCCAGAGCCACAAACCACGGGGCGGCCCAGCCGAGGTCGCGCCGGGAGTCGCGGATGATTTTCCCCAAATATTCGCGGTAGAGTTTGCCGGACAGCGTCCGGGCCGGGTCCCGTTGGTTTGCATCGCTCTCCCCCTGATGCCAGAGCACGGCGCGAAAGCCCCGCGGCCCCGCGGACTTCATCCTTGCGATGAAGGTCTCATAGGCCGCACCAAGGCTGGCCCAGCGACCATCCGGGAGCTGTTCGACGCGGCCCGGCAACGTCGGCGGATTCGGAAACGTCGCTCCCCTCGGCAACCATTCGCGGACGCTCGTCGCGCCGATGCCGCAGGCGATGATTCCCACGGGCACATTTTCTTTTTTCACCACCGCATCCGCGAAGGCGGGGACCAGACTCCCCCCGGCCCCGCTTGCGCCCGGCTGGGGATCATCCGCGAGGCGCCAGCCCTTGCCATCGAACGACGCCACACGGCGCGTTTCCGTGCGCTGCCGCTCCTCGCCATGGTTCGCCGAGTTCGATTGTCCCGCGAGGACAAACACCTCGCCGATGCCGACATGCGCCACGCTGCCGAGCGCGAGTTGCCTGCCACCCTGCAAAATCCTTGTCTCCAGCTTCCACCAACCGCCCGAAGGCATCTCCACCGCACCGGTCAGCTTGCCCGCCTTGACCGTGCCGCCGACCCGTTGCCAACCGGTCTGGATGGTGCCGTTGTCCAGTCTCGCCTCGATCGTCAGGTCGGGCGAGGACAGCGCCTCGGACAACTCGCCCGCGAGGCGCAGCAACCCTTTCCCCGGGCTGTCACGCTGCACGACCTGATAGTCGAGCGGTGCGCTCAGATGCAACTCCACGGCACCAACCGGAGGGATGGCGAGGGAGAGCAACGCGAGGGAGAACAGGGAAACGCCGGGGCGGGGGAAACGGGAGCGCATCCCGGCCAACCTACGCCTGCGGCGCTCCCGGACAAGCGATTCGAGATCACTCCACCGTCGGTCGGATCACGGGCTGCACGATTTGCCCGTAGACGGCGGCATCGATCACGAACACCTCGGGTTCTCCGGCGAACTGTCCGTAGTAGAATTCGATGTCCGACCCGCGCACCGCCGCCGCGAAGATCAGGTTCTGTTCGGTCCCGGGCCCGCCGCCTCGTCCGGCGGTGCGGATGGAGACCGTGCACGTGGGATTCCGCAGGGCTTGGTAGGCATCCGTCCGGTCTGTCAGGAAGTCCCGGGCCCGCAGGTTTCCCAATACGGTCGCAAGTCTTTCGGCGCGGCGGGGATCGATCCGGCGGTCGATCCCGGTTCCGCCCAAGGTCCCTGACCAACTGTTTTGCAGGTAGTCATAGGTGAGTTTCAGCTCCGGCATCCCGTTTTCGGCGACCGACAGGCCGCGGGTTTCGAAGAGACTGAAGGTAAGGATCCGGGGATCCCGCCATTTCAGCGGATGGGTCGGGAGGGCATCGCTCAAAAGGGCGGGATCGATCCCGTGGATGAACGGCGTCCCCTTCTGGTTGACGTTGAGGAGGCCGTCGGAGCCCAGGCGGAAGGCGAGAACATGGTTTACGACCTCCACTTCCGGCGCGGGGATGCCAGCCGGATCCCGTCCTTCCGCCTGCGCCTTGGCCAGTTCACGACGGTAGGCATCGTAAGCTTTGGCTTCGATGCCGCTGGTGGTCACGGTGAGGCGAACGTCCGGGCGGTCGAGGCCGAAACGCTGGAGGTCTGCCGAGCTGTTGGAGCGGAAATCGAGCACCGGCTCGGCGAGCAGGGCGTCGAGCAATCGTTTCAGGCGTTCCTCCCGGGCCGGCCAGGACCGACCATGGCTGAAGAGATCCCACCGCCGCCCGTCGCTCTTGAGCTCGACCGTCGGGTCGCTCCGGCTTTCGATGGTGATCCGGGCGACCGTATCCTTGTCGAACTCGATCAGGTAGGGAAAACGAAACTGCTCGAGGGAGCGGGGCAGGCGGGTCACGAGGTCGTCATCGATCTGGAGAACCGTCGCCCTGCCTTCGACATGGGCGAGCATGGAGGGACCGGATGGTCCGGGGTTTCCAGGTTCCAGGGTGAGCTTGGTGGAGGGACCCTGCCGCGGACGGAGTTCGAAGGTGGCGGCACTCTGGCCCACCTGGGTTCCCGCGGACAGGGTGCGGTCCTCGATGAATCGGGAGGCGCGCCGGGAGGCGAGTTCCTCAAGGATGGAATAGGCGATGTCGTCGTTAGCCCGGCACCGGATCGGTTTGGTGAGGAACCAGCGCGGTTCCTTTTCATCCCGGGTCAACTCCAGATCAAGGCCGCCCTGGCGAAACGAATAAGAACGGACCGCCGCGGCCGGAAAGCCGAAGAGACGGCGCTCCCGCAAATGTTCGTCGGGATCGAGCAGCACGGGGAGCAAGGGCGTGTCCACGAGAAAGACACCGCGGCGTTCCCGATGGCCCGCGATCCGGGCGTAAACGGTTTCCTCGAAGGGACCAGGCCGGCCGAAGAGCAGGCGCTCCGACCGCTTGTTTTCCTGCCCGAAGCCGAGCTGGACGTTGATCGCCTTGGAAGGGTTGAGCCCAACCCCGGAGTCCTTGATCTCACCGTCCGGAATGGTTTCCCGGATCCCCAAATGGGAAAGCCCCTCGAGCAGTTTCCCCGTTTCGGTCGCGTCCGCCCAATCCTCGACCGGTTTGAGGAAGGCCCAACGGTCCCCGGTCCGCCGCAAGGTGGTTTTCCCCGCCGGCCCGGTGATCTCCGCCTCGAGGACGGACCCGGCCCGGAACGCGGTCAAAACGGACGGGTGAAGCGAAGGACGGCCCTCGAAGGCGACCACCAGAACGGTGGCCGAAAGCGCCGAGCCGAGCGAGGCGAGGGTGACGATGGTGCGGCGTGGCAGCATGGGGTTCGGTCACTTCCGGCGCCACCAGCCCACCCAGAGACCGGCCAGCATGGCGAGGCCCGGGCCGATCCAAAGGAGGAAGCGTTCGAGGCGCCCGCGCTGTTTTTCGGAGAGTTCCACGGCGTAGCGGGCCGGTTCCTTGGGCGAGATCCCGGCGAGATGGGTCCGGTCCATGAGCCAGTTCAGGCAGGACATGACGAAGTCCGCCTGGGTCTGGTCCCGGTCCAGTCCTCCGTGGAAAATGGCGGGATTGCTCACCACGACGAGCCGTTGGGTATCGACCCGCAGGTTGGGATCGTCCACGGCTCCCTTCTCCACAGCGGCGGCGAGGTAGAGGGGGCCGGAGTGGTCATCCGTGCGGTCCCGGCGGATCGGCTCCGCGTTGAAGTCGGTCTCCCCCCAGAACCGGGGATCGGCCACCAGCAGGGGGGTCAGGTGGATGTTCTGGGCCCGGATCAGGTCGGCGTCCGGGAAAAGTTCGAGCGACTCGCTGCGCCCGCCGAGATGAAGGTCCATGCCCGCGAAGTCCCGGGTGATGGCGGAGCCGGGACGGATGGACGCGGTCACGGAGAAGATTTTGGCCTCCGGCTGTCCGCGGCGCCCTTCGAGGTAGATGAGCCGGTCGCCACGGGGAGCCACGCCCAGGGCGCGGATGAAGGCCCTGAGGCGCGGGGTCGGGCTGTCGGGATTCAGGCTGACGAAGACGGAACCGCGGCCGTCCGACCAGAAACGTTCCAGCTCGCGCATCTCGGTGGCTGAGAAATCGGTTTGGGGGGCGGCGATCACCACGACGCTGGTATCGGCCGGGATCCCGCCGGTTTGGAGGGAGGCATACTCGAGCTTCACGTTCTGGCGGGAGCCGGGCACGCGGAGTTCCTCGGCGGCGGCCTGCAATTCCGGGGCGGGGCTGTGACCGGTGACGAGGATGAGTTTGCGCGGGTTTTCCTCGAGGACTTCGATGAGTGCGGCCGAGAGGGCGATTTCCCCGTTGAATTTCGCGATCAGGCCCGAGCCGTCCCGTTGCAGGAGGTCTTCCTCCCGCAAGACCCGGCGTTGCGCGCCGCGGGCCACGATGAGCGAACTTCCGCGGAGGGTGATCTTGTGCCGCGCCTTGATGGCTTCCACCCGGTCCGGCTGACGCGCCGGATCGATCCATTCCACCCGGATCTTTTTCCCGGAAGCCTTGCGGTATTCGTCGACCAGGGTGCGGACGTCGTCGGCGATTTCCGAGCTCGGAAGAAAGACGCCGATGACCTCGACCTCCTGCTTCAGGCTCTTGATCAGGGATTGGGTGACCCCGGAGAGGGTGAACCGCGCGTTTTCCGTGAGGTCGGACCGATGGTAGTGGCGGAACGAAACGACGTTCACCAGAACGAGGAACAACACGGCGGCGAGCAGGCGCGCCGGGACGTGCCATGTCCGGGACAGCCCCCGCATCCAGGGCTGCCGGGAGAGGTTTGTCAGGGCCGGTCTGAGGCGGGAGAGGTTCATCTTCAGAGGCCGCCGCGGCGATGCCCGATGGCCTGATGCGTCAGGAACAAGAGGAACAGGGTGGCGGAGAGATAATAGACCACGGGCCGGGAATCGATCAGTCCCTGCGCGAAGAAATTGATGTGGTCCAGGCTGGAGAAGTATTGCACCCGCTCAAGCACTTCGGGCGAGACTTTGGCAAACCCGGCGAGGAAGCCGAGGAAAAAGTGCAGCAGCACGAGGGTTCCACCGGCTACGGCGGCCACGATCTGGTTGCGTGAAAGCGCGGAGGCCAGGCAACCGAGGGCGATGTTGAACGCGCCCAAAAGGAGCAGCAACAGGGCGGAGGAAACCAACGCGCCGTCCGCAAAGGCGGCTTGGGAACCGGTGAGCATCCGGAAGAGCATGAAGTTCCCCAGCACGGGCACCCAGAGCGCACCGTAAAAGACCAGGCAGGCAAGGTATTTCGAGAGCACCACCTCCGAGACCCGCACCGGAGCCGTCATCAGGGTCTCAAAGGTTCCCATTTTGCGTTCTTCGGCGAAGAGCCGCATCGTGAGCAACGGGAACAGGAGGAAGAAGATCATCCGGAACCAGAATGAGTTGAAGGTCAGGGAGACGAGGCTGTGGGGCTGGACGCGTCCGTCCATCAGCGCCGTGGCGAAGCGGAAGGCAACGCCGTTCAGGCCCATCACCATGGCGAGGATGAAATACGCCATGGGCGAAAAAAAGAAGGACGCGAGTTCGCGCTGCAGCAGGATCAGAAAGCGGCGGGCCGGTTCCATCTTCAGGCGTCGGTGGCGGGTTGGGTTTCCGGTTCCCGGTTCTCCGCGGCGGTCAAGCCGGCGAAGATTTCCTCGAGGGTCGCTGGTTCCATCGAGAGATGCCGCAAGGTGCACTGCTCCGCCTGCACGGCGCGGAAGAGGCTCTCCCGGGGATCTTCCCCGCCCCGGACATCCAGTTCGAAGCGCCGCCAACCGTCCGCCAAGTCGTTCTCCCGGGCCCCGGTGACGGCTGGCACCTTGCGCAACGCGGTCCCGAGGGTGGCGACCCCCGCTCCCCGCGCCTCGAGGATGAGGCGGGCTCCGCGCTCCAAGCGGCGCGCCAGACTCGACGGATCACCCGTGGCCTTGATCCGTCCCCGGTCCAGAATGATGACCCGTTCACAAACCGCCTCCACTTCCGCCAGGATGTGGGTGGAGAGGAGGACCGTGTGCCGACCCGCGAGCGAACGGATGATTTCCCGCACTGAGCGGATCTGGTTGGGATCCAGACCGTTGGTCGGTTCATCGAGAATCAGGATCGAGGGATCATGGACCAAGGCGTCCGCCAACCCGATCCGTTGCCGATAGCCTTTGGAGAGCGTGCCGATGAGTTTCCGCCGCACCTCGCTGACGCCGCAGCGCTCCATGTTCTCGTGCACCCGCCCGGCCAATCGTTCCCGGGAGACCCCTTTGATCCCGGCCCGGTAGCGGAGATATTCCTCCACCCGCATCTCCGGGTAGAGCGGCACATCCTCCGGCATGTAACCCAAATGGCGGCGGGCTTGCAGGGATTCTTCCACGATGTCGTGGCCCGCGATCTCCACTTTGCCGGCGGTCGGCAGCAGAAAGCCGGAGAGAATGCGCATCGTGGTCGACTTCCCGGCGCCGTTGGGGCCGAGGAATCCAACGATTTCCCCGCGCCCGGCCTCGAAGGAAATGTCATCGACCACCGCGCGGCCCCGGTAGGTCTTGGTAAGGCCCTGAACTTGAATCATGCGGGAGGGAACGGAGAGGGGGGGCGTGCGGCTGGAGACCCATTCTAATCGCCCCGGGGCCTCTTTGACAACAAATTGCGGATTATCCGACGATTTGACGGGTGGCCGGGGGCATCGCCCGGAGAAACGCCTTGCCGTAGGCTTTGCCGAGAACGCGGTTGTCCAGAATGACCGCCATCCCCTTGTCCTTTTTGGAGCGGATCAAACGGCCGAGCCCCTGCCGGAGCTTGAGAATCGCTTCGGGGACCGAGTATTCATAAAACGGATTGCCGCCGCGCTCCTCGATTTGCTCGCAACGGGCTTCAGTGAGCGGATGGTCCGGCGCGGCGAACGGAAGCCGGGTGATGATGACGTTGGACAAGGCCTCGCCCGGCACGTCCACACCGGTCCAGAAGCTGTCGGTTCCCAGCAGGACCCCGCGGCCGGATTTCTTGAATTGTTCGAGCATGACCGACCGGGAATCCCCCTGTCCTTGCACGAAAAGATCGAATTTTTTCCTGGCGCAATACCCCTCCAGCTCGGTCGCCATCGCCCGCATCGTGCGGTAGCTGGTGAATAGCACGAAGGCCCTGCCCTCCGAAAGATCGAGGAAGTGGCGGATCCATTCCGCCAGTTGACCCTCGTAGACCGCATCCCGCGGATCGGCGATCGAACGCACCAGGAAGAGCTTCATCTGCTCCGCGTAATTGAAGGGGCTCCCGATGACGAGGCAACGCGCCGGGCCCGCCCCGACCCGTTCCCGGAAATAGCGCAACTGGTCATCGCCCACGCCGAGGGTCGCGCTGGTCAGAACGCAGCGCGCCCCGCGCCGGAAGAAAATCTGGCGGAGTCGCTCGGAGATATCGAGCGGGGCGGCTTGGAGCGTGTAGTTGACTGGCCGGCCGCCATCGCCACCGCCCCGTTCCGTCCAGTAGACGTGATCCTCGGTCGACAAGTCGAGGAAGGAAGCCACCCCGAGCCGGGCGTCGCGCAGACGGCGCCCGATGTCCGCCAGTTCCGCCTTGGTTCCCTCGTTTTTCACGTCCTCGGCGGAGGTGGAGATGAGCTTTTGGATCTCGAGCAGGGGAGCGGAGAGGGAGTCGTTGACCAAGTTCGGCCGACGGACGCGGAACTCGCGCGCGGCGCCGTCAAATTGGCAGGCCTGCTCGATTTCGTCGAAAAAATCGTCGATCCCATCGAGCAGGCTGGAGGCGGCCCGGACGCCGTCGATGTTCTTGGTCGCTTGGAACAACCCTTTGCGGCTGCGGGGGTTGTAGAGGCGTTGTACCGTGAATTTCAGGGAGGACTGGCTCAGGCTCATCCCGAGTTGGCGGGCGGCGACGTCTTCCAGGGTATGGGCTTCGTCCAGCACCGTGATGTCATTCGGGAAAAGAATGCCGGCCTCGCGCTCGTCGTCCCCGAGGTCATCCTGGGAGGCGAGCAGGGTGAAGAGAAGGGTGTGATTGACCACCACCACGTTGGCCGCCAGCACCTCGCGACGCATCTTCTGGTAAAAACATTTCACCGGGCCGCAGGCCTTGACCGTGCAGATGTGTGGCTCGCTGCAAACCTGCGCCCAGACCCTCGGGGACGGCGTGAACGGGAGATCTGCCAGCGTCCCGTCCTTGGTTTCCCGCGCCCAGGCGGCGATTTCCGCCAACTCCGCGAGATCACCGGTGCCGAAGAGATCCCCCTGCTGCTGCCCGGTCAGCTCGAGACGGCGCGGGCAGAGGAAATTCCCCCGGCCTTTGAACAAGACCGAGGTGAATTCCCGGTCGATGAGCTTCCGGACGATCGCAAGATCCTTGCCCATCAGCTGCTCCTGAAGATTGATGGTATGCGTCGAGACCACGACTTTGTGGCCGTGGTCCAAACCGTAGAGGATTGAGGGGACAAGGTAGGCGAGGGATTTTCCCACCCCCGTGCCCGCCTCGACGATCAGCGGGGTGCCGGACTGCAACGACTCCGCCACCGCCACCGCCATTTGCTGTTGTTCCGGGCGGTATTCGAAATCCGGGGAGCGGGACAGGCGGCCGCTGGCGGAGAAGAGATGGTGAATCTCGTCCGCAAACCGCGAGGCGGCGCCATGTTCCTCGATTGAGATCATTGTCAGGGGAGGGATACCGATACGCCAGTGCCCGGCGGGGCTCAATGGAATTTGCCGACGGGTTTCGAATAATCCGGGGCCGGTTCGCGCCCATTCCCCAGAGCGGGAAGTGCAACTTGACCGGGCCGGGGATCCACGTCAGGATGACGAGTGGGCGATGGCCCCGTTGCGCAGCGCCGAACCGCCTCCTTTCCGATCGTTTTCATGCCGTCCTCTTCCGCCCCTACGGCGTCCCGCACCGCCAACCCGATCCGGTTCATTTCGCTGCTGGCCACCGGCATCCTCGCGCTTTGCGCTTCGAACACGTCCAACGCCTTCCTCCAAGGGCAACGGGAGCAGGCCATGACCAGCGCCGAGGCCCCGGCCGGAGCCGCGGCGGCCGATGCCGAGGAGGCCGCGGACTCGTTGGTGGTTCGGGTTCCGCCCTCCTGGCTGGTCGTGATGCTCGGTTCCAGCACGGCGGCGGCGGCTCTGGGCCTCCTCGTCAGCCTTCTCTTCGGAAAGACCCGGCCCGGGCAGGGAATCGCCCTGACGCTGGCCTGTGTTCCCGGGGCCGTGAGTTGGGCCGGCTGGAGCCTCTGGCAGGACTTGGAAACCATTTCCGTGAGCAAGGTCGGAGAGATTCCCGCTCCGTGGACTTTCTTCATCCAACTCGGGTTGACCACGGCCCTGATCCTCAGTCCGCCCTTTGTCCTGGCTCTCTATCTCCGCGCCTCGATCCTCGACCGCTACATGGCCCGGGGATTCGCCCTTCCGGCCGGGCTCTGCTTCGGTGGCTTCCTCGCCATCTGGATCGTGATCGATCTCACTGACAACGGCACCACGTTCTTTTACGCCGACAACGGGCTGAGCCAACTCGGCGTGTATTATCTGGTCCAACTGCCCCAGATGGTCCTCCTCGTGCTTCCCGTGACGCTCCTGCTCTCCCTTCTTTACACCCTGGGGCGGATGTCGCGTTCCAACGAGATCATTTCCATGCTTGGCGCGGGAAAAAGTCTCTTCACGGTGACCCGTCCCTTGTTGGCGACCGGCCTTTTTTGTTCCCTCGCGTGCCTCGCCCTGAATTACCAGTGGGCGCCCCGGGCCGAGGCGCGGCGGCAGGCCATCCTCGAGGAGTTGCACGATCGGCGCGGCAAGGAGACCGCGGAGAAAAGCGGTCGGGATCGTTATGCCGCCCGGGGCTGGATGTATCGCAACTCGCAGAATCACCGCACCTGGGTGGTGGGCGGGGTTCCCGCGGATCTGGTGAAGGGAGAGATGCGGTTCGTGGCCATCTGGTGGCAGGATGAGTCGGGCAGGATTTTCCGGACTTACAAGGCCGCCAGCGCCAAATGGAATCACCTCACGCGCGAGTGGAGCTTCACGGACTGCAAGACCTACGACTATGATCCTTTCGGGACCGCGCGGATGAACCGCTATCCCAAGCTCACCGTGCGGGATTGGGATGAGACCCCCTGGCATATCCTCAGTTCCTCCTACAATGCCGAATATCTGGGGGTCCCGGAACTGACGACGTATCTGCAAACCAACGCCATGCTTCCGGAGAACAAGTTGTCCTCCTACCGCGCCACCTGGCATTTCAGCTGGGCGGAACCTTTCCGCTGCCTCTTCATCGTGCTCATGGCCACACCTCTGGGGATCGTGCATTCGCGCCGCGGAGTGTTGGGTGGGGTGGCCGCCGCCATTGGCATCCTCTTCGGCCTGATTTTTCTGGACGGGGTCTTCCTCGAATTGGGGAAGACGGGAGATCTGGCGCCCTGGCTCGGGGCCTGGGCCCCCAACCTCATCCTGTTCCTGGTGGGAGTGGTCCTGTTTTACATCCGCTCGGAAAACAAGGAGCTGCCCAAGCTGAGTTTGAAGAAACTCCTCGCGCGCCGGTGAAGGGAGCCAAGGGGGCTCAAGGCGCGTCTTCCGGAGGCAATCCCAGCAGGCGCCGGAGTTCCGGCCAGTATTCCTCGCCCGCGATATATCCGGGACAGCGCGGGCTGCCGCAGCGACAGGGGTGATCCCGGTAGTTTTCCAGATCGAACCCGTAGTTGAAGAGCAGTTCCTCGCCTGCTTCGATGTTGCGGATGGACCAGATCCAGATGCGGCCCCTTTCGTTGTAGGCTTCGCAGTTCGGGTCGCAACTGTGATTGATCAGGCGGGCGATGTTCCCCTCGAATCCACCGTCAAGATCCCATTTCTCATCCAGCGTGAAGATATAGACGCCGGCCTCGCCCGTGGCTTGGGAACGCTCCATCTGCAGGTTGCCGCGGCGCTCGGATTCTTCCTTCGTGATCTTTTCCCCGATATATT
Source organism: Verrucomicrobiota bacterium (assembly GCA_018970725.1). GTDB lineage: Bacteria > Verrucomicrobiota > Verrucomicrobiia > Verrucomicrobiales > DEV007 > V1-115. The sequence goes on along the minus strand of JAGWVU010000006.1, from coordinate 43,465 downwards.
CAATGATCCGGGTGGTGTCCCGGATGGCGGTTTTGGCATAAACTCCGCGGCCGTGGATCCGGGAATCACGGACTTCGCAGAGTTTGGAGCGGCCTCGGCTTTGGGATGGAGTCATGGCGGGTCCGGAGGAATGGGGCGCTCGTGCCACGGGGCCCGGATGGCGAAGACGCGGTGGGAGCCATCGGATGCCGGCACTTCGAGCACCCCTTCCAGATGATCCGAGGGCGGGTCCGGGATCGGAAACGGGCGCAAGATCAATTCCACCCCACCCCCGGGAAGCTGGACCACCGCCTGCGGTTCATCGGAATGCACCTGACGGTGGTAGCCGTAAAAATACCATCGCTCATCCGGAGCCGGGGCCAAGGCTGGATCCAGGGGGAGCAGGCGCAAGCGGAGGTTTCCCCCGGGGTCGGTCCGCGCCGTCGCCTGCCAACCTTCCAAGGCGGGCGGAAGTTCCTTCTCCGCGAGGACAAAAAGGGCGCGATGGGCGGGGTCCCAATCCGGAACCGTGCGCTCTCCGATGGGCAGGGAGAGCTGGAAGTCCCCCCAGCCCGGGTGGCAGGTGCGGGCGCAGGCCATCCACGCGCCTTTGGCCCGCAGGGTGACGGAGCGGGTCCCGGCCCCTTGCGGCGGCGGAGTGATTCGCACCATCAGGAGGACGTCGCGCTCGAATCCCCAGGCCGTGAGCCCCCCCATTTGGACCCGCTCCGGAGTCGGCCACTGGATCGGCCCGGCCGCAAATCCCGCGGGGAGAGCCCAGGTCAGGCTCGGTGGAATTCCGACGATCCCGGGTTGCCGCCAATAAGTGTGCCAACCGGGTTCGTGATGGATGCGGAGCCCGACACGGAACGGCTCTCCGGGGCGGATGGAACGTACTTCGGAAATCAGGTCCAAACGGATCGCCGCCCCCCGGAGATCGATTTCCGGGTGCGCGGACGGGAGCGGCCCGGCCAGCGACAGGCACAGGCCCAGAAGCCGGGGAAGCACCGGGCCGGGCAAGCTGAAGGGGACAAGGCGGGCGACCGTCACGGGGGAACCTGCCGCAGGGTGGCGGGTTGCGCAAGAATCCTGACGCGGGGTGAATCCGATCCTCTTGCAAATCAATCGCCATCTCCAGATTGACGGACCCGTGGTTGATAGTTAAGGATTCTTGCAAAACAACCAACGATCCTCCCATGAGATCCTCTGCCCTTGTGATTGTCTCCTCCTCCCTTCTCGTTTCGTTCCTCACCGGATGCAAAACGGGTGGTCCCGCCGCGGCCGGACAAGAGCCGCCCCCGGGCAATGCCTATGGCAATCCTCCGGGTTACAGTGGCCGCCAGGGTGGATATCCCGCGGAATCGGACTACGTGCAAGTGGCACCGGTGGGGGAGGCGGGTGGTGGCGGGAACTACCAAGCTCCCTCCTACCCGGAAGGAGGTTCCTCCGGAGGCTCCTACACCGTGCAAAAGGGGGATACCCTCTACGGGATCAGCCGGAGGAATTCCACCACGGTGGCGAAACTCAAGGCGGCCAACAACCTGACGGGAGACACGATCCGGCCCGGTCAGGTGCTCCAGCTTCCGTGAGCCCGGGGGCGGGGCCCTTCAATCCGCCGTGACCCGCACGTCCGTCACGTTGTGGCCGACATGGCCGTCTCCCAGGATCACGAGGTGAATGGCTCCGCCATCGTAGGTGATGGCGAACCCTTCCGGAGTTTCCTGCAGCTGAAGGTTGGAGGCGGAACCGGCCAGCGGATTCCAGTTCAGCTTGCCGATCGCCGCGGGGCTGGCGACCTGTGAGGCGGCTAGACGGTTGTGGTGTTTGTAGGCTTCAAAGAATTTCCGGGCGGCCTGTTCCTCGGTGAGGACGGTTTTGGCCCGGGGCTCGCCCTGACCGGTTGCTTGGGGGAAGGGCAGGGTTTCGCAGGAAGTGAGGGCGGCGGCGAGGAAAAGGACGGTCAGGGACTTTCGCATGGAGGGTGAGAGCTGGTTCTCCCTGCAAGCTCGCAACGGAAGACCCCTGAGGTCAAGCGGAAAAGCCACGGCGGGATCAGGCTACCCGCGAAGCGGAGACCGGGCCGGCTTGGGCGGATCCGAAGCGGACCGTCAGTTCGTCGAGCACCTGGGACAGCACCGTGGTGTCCATTTCGTGAACCTCCACGGCGCGGCCGATCCCGGTGACCAGCGTGATGGTGAGTTCTCCTCCGAGGTGCTCCCGAAACTCCTCCAGACCGCGGACGATGACCAGTTCCCCGTTCTGACGGATGGTGAGTTCGGGGGCATGGAGATCAAAGCCGACCGCGCGGATCAGGCTCAGGGCGCGTTGTTCATCCTCGGCAGAAAGCAGACCGAGGCGGTGCGCGTAGATCAGGTCGACGGCCATGCCGATGGCCACCGCTTCGCCATGGCCGAGGCGGAACCCGGAGATCTGTTCCAACTTGTGGGCGGACCAATGCCCGAAATCGAGCGGCCGGGCGGAGCCCAGTTCGAAGGGGTCCCCGCCGAGGGCGATATGGTTCATGTGCAATTCCGCGCTCCGCCGGATGACGGTCTCCAGGGCCTGCTCCTCCAGCTGGGCCAGCGAACCGGACATCGCCTCCATGGTTTCGAAGAGGGAACGGTCCCGGATGAGGGAGACCTTGATGGCCTCGATGATCCCGGCCCGGCGTTGCGGCGGAGGAAGGAGGCGGAGGAAATCGAGATCGTTGACGACGGCGTGGGGGATGGCGAAAGTGCCAACCCAATTTTTTTTGCCGAAGTAATTCACTCCGTTCTTCACGCCGACGCCGCCGTCGCCCTGGCTCAAGGTGGTGGTGGGGAGGCGGATATGCCGGATCCCCCGGTGCGCCGTGGTCGCGGCGAATCCGGTCAGGTCGAGCAAGGCCCCGCCTCCGGCGGCGATGACGAAGGAGTGGCGGCAAATGCCATCGGCATGGATGCGTTGCCAGATGCGTTCGACCAAGCTCCAATCATTCTTGCAGGCCTCCCCGCCGGGAAGAAGGAGGGGCGCGCCGGTGAACCCGATGACTTCCCGGTGAGCTTCCGCGTAACGGGCGATCCGCTCTTCCAGCAGGGGATCGGCGGTCGCAAGGCCTTGGTCGACAACGAGTAGGGTCTTGACCGGGTGCCGGCCGGTCCCGCGGGCCGTGGCGATGAGATCCCGCAAGACCGGGTTGGCCGGATCGAAGATGGACCGCGTGAAGATCACGCGGTGCTCGTAGGTCAACTGAATGGTCCGGGTGATCATCGGGCGGGAGAGGATGCGGGGGAGCGGAAACGGGGAATTTCCGCTCTGGCGGGCGGAGCGTCAAGTCCGCGGGCTTCAGGTTGCGGGCACGAGGCGTTGCAGCCCGCGGTTCAGGGGCAGCAGGGCCGCGCAGACCGCAGCGGCCGGAAGGCTGAGAGGGGCAAGGGCCATGGCATCGACGAGCACCATGCCCGCCAGCAGTTGACCGATGAACGGTCCTACGGGGGTGGTTCCTTTCAAAAAACCGCGGTGGACCCGCCATTGCCAGCCGAGAAAGAGGATCACCGCGCCCAAGGCAGCCCAAATCCCTGGCGGTCCGGTCTGCCCGGTCAACGCAAGGCCGAGCGCCGCCGGGGTCCAGAGCAGCAGTCGGGCCGTGCAGGGAACCCGGCCATCCCCGTCCTCGCCCCTCGCCGCGAGGGTGATTCCGGCCACGTAAAGCAGGAGGCTCCCTCCCCACAACCAGACGGCGGGCGGGGAAGTCCCCGGGACCGAGGCGGTCGAGACGAGCAGAAAGAGCCGGCAGGCACCCATCAACCAGATGGAGCCGGCCCAACGTTTGTGCAGGACCGTGTAGAGACCGATCGAGAGCGCCAGCCCCGCCAGCCAGACCGGTGCCGCGCCGAGGCGCCAAAGGGTGCCGAATCCGGCCAGAGTGGTGAAGGAGGCGACCCCGAAAGCCGCGTTCCGGGAGATTTGTCCCAGCGGGATGGGTCGGCGCTTGCCGTGTTCCCGGTCCCATTCCGCGTCGTGAACGTCGTTCCAGACCATCCCCGCGTAGTAGACCAGACTGGCAGCAAGCATGGCGACGGGGAGCCGGCCATCCGGGGTGCCTCCCCCGAGAAACCAGCCGGTGAGGACATTGGCCCAGACGGTCGGAAGATTCGACACCCTCCCGAGGATCAGAAGGGTGCGGCCATGCCTCCGGCTCATGCCAGATTGCGGGCCCGGAGCGCGGTGAGGGTCCATTCGTATTCCCGGATCAACTGGAGACTCACTTCCGCATCCCGCAGGCTCCCGGGCAGGACTTCCCATGTGTAGGTCTCCATTTCCAGATGCGGACAGAAACCCGGGTCCTCCCGCAAGACGTCGAGGGTCGCGAGCAGGTGATCCCGGGTATCCCCGAACGGAGACATCGGGGCTTCGTGCAGCGGGATGTGAAAATGGACCCGCCATTCCTCCCCCGGCGGGTTTCCCGCCGCGACCGCGGCCAGAGCGGGAGGAAGGTCCCGGTGGCGGGTCAGGGAACCATCGGCGTGGCGGGCGATCACCTGATGGAGATAGACTTCTTCCCGGAACGCCTCCACCCCGGCGAGGGAGACCGCATCCGGGTGAAAACGAAGGGCGGAACTGAGATGCAACTTGCTGATGCGCAAGCCGGCGCCGCGGAGCCGGGCCAAGGCCTCCCCGGCTTCCTCATACTCCACCGCGAGGTGGCAGGTATCGTAATTCACCCCGATGTTTCTCAGGACGGAACCCGGATCACCGGCGCGCTGGAGCAACCGCTCCATGAAGTCCACCGTTTCCCGCGACGTTTCAAAAAGGCCGAGAGGCTCGGGCTCGAGTCCGAGATGGATGTCCCGCCCGCCGCGTTCCCGCAATTCGTCGATATGGCGTGAACAGGCGAGCAGATGGTCCTCGATCCGCGTGAGCCGGGACCCGTCGTCGCCCTCCATGAACTCCTTGAACGATCCCGGGAGAGTGCTCACGCCAATGGACTCGCCCGGGGGCGCGATTTGGTCGAGCAGGTCGAAAAGCGTCCGGGTGTAGGCCAGACGTTCCGGGGTGGACCAGTCCGGTGCATAGACCTGTTCCTTGACCCTGGTTCCATGGAATTGGCCGTAGGGAAATCCGTTGAGGGAAACCACGTAGCAGTTCTCCCGGTCCAGCCAGGAGCGGAACGCACTCAGGAGGCCGGGCTCGCGCCGGAGTTCTTCGGCGGCGCGGGCTCCGAGACGCAGGCCGATGGCGAAAGGTGCACCGGGGGCCACCGCCTGGCGCACGGCAAGGGTATGCTGCCGGAGGGCGGTGAAGGTTTCATCCCAGGACTCGCCGCGATGGATGTTCGTGCAGTAGGCGAGATGCGAACCGGAGGCGAGTTTCACGGGCGGCGAAAAGGGGAAGGGGCTCCGGGAGCCGCCGCGTCCAGACAGGGAGCCTGAACGCGGCGGCGCCGGGGCGAAAATCGGGGAGTCTCAGATCTCGCCCGCCTCGGCCATGGCCTCTTCCTCCTCGGAATCGAAATCCCCGTAAGAATCGCCCATTTCCGCGGCGCGGCGTGCCCTGACCTTTTCCTTGTGCTCCTGAAGGTTCGCCGTCAGGCCCTTGGCCGGTTTCGGGCCGGGGTCCTCGCGTTTTTGAAGCGCGCGGCGCAGTTTTTTCAGGGCGATGTTTTGCAGCTGGCGGATCCGTTCCCGGGTCACGCCGAACTCCTGGCCGACTTCCTCGAGGGTCTTCGGTTTTTCCCCGTTGAGACCGAAGCGTGCATCCACGATGCGGCGCTCCCGCTCATCGAGAACCCCGAGAAGCCCGTCGAGCTGCCCGTGCATGTTCTTGTGGCTGAGAAGCTCCAAGGGGGTCTGCGCCCGGTCATCGCCGATGATTTCACCGAACTCGGTGTTGTCATCGTCACTGATCGGCGCGTCGAGGGACGCGGGCCGCAACGAAGCCGCCTTGAGATGAGCCAGCTTGGCGCGGTCGATCCCGATCTCCTCGGCCAATTCCTCGTCGGTCGGTTCACGGCCGAGCTCTTCGGCGAGCACCATGGCGAGGCGGCGCATCTTGGAGATTTTGTCCACCATGTGGACTGGGAGACGGATCGTCTTGGACTGGTTGGCCAGGGCGCGCTTGATGGATTGCTTGATCCACCAAGCAGCGTAGGTGGAGAGCTTGCCCCCCTTGTTGGGATCGAAACGTTCCACCGCCTTCATGAGGCCGATATTCCCTTCCGAAATGAGGTCGAGCAGGGGCAGGCCGTAGTTGGCGTAGTCCTGGGCGATTTTCACGACCAGGCGGAGGTTGGCCTTGATCATGTGGGCTCGCGCGTCGAGATCACCCGCCTTGATGCGCTCGGCGAGTTCCACCTCCTGCTCACGCGTGAGGAGCGGGGTTTTTCCGATCTCCCGAAGGTAAATCTTAATGCCTCCGTCTAATTCAAGATTGGACATGTTTTTGTGCTGGGCTGTGGATCTTGTTTGTTTTCGGTTCTTGGTTCAGCTGTCAGGGGAGGGGAGGGAGGATCAAGAATGCCACCACGCCCGCTCTAACCCCCTTGGCGCAGGAATCGTTCCCACGTGGGTGCTTTTTCGGGTTGGTCCCGGGCTTTTTGCCAATCGGTCGGGCGGTGTGGGTCGTTTCGATCGCTTCTCCTTTTTGTTCCGGTCGCTTGTCTCCTTCCCTCACGGGCTTGCCCCTCATCGGGTCATGGCGGGCGTCGCGGGCCCTCGGACCCGGTTTCCCTCTTCCACCACTCAGGTGAAACGGTTTGGAATCTATTGGACGCTCCTTCCCCTGATCTCGTTCGAATTTCTCAGAATTGAGCTTGTCAGACAAGCTGAATTTTCAGCATCCTGACGCTCTCCCCGTAGGAATGGCGGGATTTTCCCTTTCCTTCCTCCTCTTTCCCTCCGGCTTGCGATTTTCGACGTCCGGTTTTTGCGGTGCCGCTGTTTCCGGCGGGTTTTCAGTCCGGGCGGAGGATGAAGAAGACGGCTCCGAGAAGGCAGAGGCTCGCGTAAAGGGAGTTCCCGCCGAGAAGGAGCGCGTCCGTCTTGGGCGTGGTCATCGGATCGGCCAGACGCCCTGGGCCTCCAGCTGGCGGGTCGCGGCCTCCGCCCAACCGCGGTTGGCGGCCGGGCTGGCGGGGCTGGGGTGGAGGATCCTGCCGGTTTTGACCCGCGCGCCGGAGGCGGAGGCCACTCTCTGCAAGGCGGCTTCGGCATACGCGCCCACGCCGATGAGCCACTCCGGTTCCAGCGCGGCGATCGCCGTCGCGAGGCAGGCGTCACAGGCCTTCTCCAGAAAGGCTTGCCCGACCGCGGAGAGTTTGTCCGGGGTCCGGTTGCGGCCGCTGGCTTCCATGAAGACGAGCGGGCAATAGTTGATCACAAAATGCTCCCGGAAAAAAGCGTTTGCGCCATCGGATCGTGCGGCGAAGAGCCCCCAGAGGCGGCGGCCGCTGACCTCCGATTTCTGGCAGGCGAACCCCTCGATCCTCCGTTTCGGATGTTCCCGCTCCGGGCGGTCGACCGGCTCCTCGATCCCCATCCAATCCCGGACGGCAGCGATTTCCCCGAATGGCACCCCGGTCTGGGCCATCCCCCACGGGCCCGGGTTCATGCCCATGAAGAGCACTCGTTTCCGGCCCTCGCCAAAACGGCGCAGGTAGGCCTCGTGAGGGCGGTGCGCGTAGGTCAGGGGGTTGTAGACATGGGTCACCCCGCCGCCAAAGGCGAATCCCTCCAGAACAGCGGTCAGTTGCCCGGCGGCGGCCAGCATGCGGTCGGCGGATGTCATCCTGCCCGGAGCATGCGTCCGGCCGGGAATGGATGCAAAGACCAATTTTTCACGTGCGATACCGGGGGCGTCGTTTAGTCTGGCCGCCATGTTAAAGGCAGGCATTGTCGGATTGCCCAACGTCGGAAAGTCCACGCTCTTCAATGCGGTTACCCGCACGAGAAAGGCGCAGGCGGCGAATTTCCCGTTTTGTACGATCGATCCGAACGTCGGGATGGTGACGGTGCCGGACCGGCGGCTCGACGTCTTGTCAGCCCTTTCCAAATCCCAAAAAACCGTGCCTGCCGCGATCGAGATCGTCGACATCGCCGGTCTGGTCAAAGGGGCGAGCCAGGGTCAGGGCCTCGGGAACCAGTTCCTGGCAAACATCCGGGAGACGGACGCCGTGGTGCAGGTGGTCCGTTGTTTCGAGAACCCCGACATCATCCACGAGATGGGCTCGGTCGATCCGATCCGGGACATCGAGATCATCAACGCCGAATTGATCCTGTCCGATCTGGCGGCGCTGCAGAAGCGGATGGTCTCCCGCGAGAAAAAGGCGAAGTCCGGTGACAAGGAAGCGAAGCGCGAGGTGGATCTGATGGAACGCCTCATTCCGCATCTCGATTCCGGACAACCGGCGATCACTCTGGAAGTCCCCAAGGAAGAGCGCCCCGTCCTCAGGGAATTCTTTTTGTTGAGTTCCAAGCCGACGCTCTTCGCCTGCAACGTCGCCGAAGAGGAACTGGCTTCCGCGCAAAAAGACCCCGACTCGCATCCGATGGTGTCCAAGGTCCGCGCCTACGCCGCCTCGCATCTCGGCGCGGGGGCGGTGGTCATTTCCGCGAGGATCGAGGAGGAGATGATCGATCTGGCGCCCGAGGAGGCAGCGGCTTTCCTCGAGGACATGGGGGTGACCGACAGCGGCGTTTCCAACCTGATCCGCGAGGTTTATGCCTTGCTCGGCCTGCGCACCTACCTCACCACCGGGGAGAAGGAGACCCGGGCCTGGACCATCCCGGCGGGTGCCAAATGCCCCCAGGCCGCCGGGGTCATTCACTCCGATTTCGAGCGTGGCTTCATCGCCGCCGAAGTGGTCGCGTTCGAGGACCTCGTCTCCCTCGGTTCCCACGCCAAGGCCCGCGAGGCCGGCAAACTCCGGATCGAAGGGAAAGAGTATGTCGTCAAAGATGGAGACGTGATGGAATTCCGCTTCAACGTCTGATCATGGTCCGTCTGCTGTTCCGCAACGTTTTGTTTTCATGATGATCCCGAAACTGAATCTTGCCTTCCGGGTAATGGCCGCCTTGCTTGCCGGGTCGGCGCTGGCTCCGGCCCAGCTCGCACCCGTCCCGGTCGCTCCGGTCCCGGCACCGGCACCGCCCGCTCCTCCTCAAGCCGCCGCCCCGGCCCCGGCCGATGGCGAGGCCATCTTCGCCGCCATTGTGCGGGTGGAAAACCAATCCTGGGAACCGAATTACCGGGTGCCGTGGAATTCCGGAGGGACGGGCGGGGGAGTGGGCACCGGTTTCCTCATCGCGCCCAACCGGTTTTTGACGAATGCCCATGTGGTCAGTGACAGCCGTCTGCTGTACGTGAAGAAGGTGGACGATCCGAAGCCTTACGAGGCGGAGATCGTGCACATCGCCCACGACTGTGATCTCGCGCTGCTCGCTCTCAAGGATCCTTCCGCCTTTGAAAACGTCCGGCCGCTCCGCTTGGGTGGCGTTCCGCTTCTCAACAGCACCGTCATCGCGGTCGGGTATCCCATCGGCGGGCAGCGGATTTCCGTGACACGCGGCGTCGTGTCGCGGATCGACTTCCAATCGTTCGCCCATTCCGGGGTGGATTTCCACCTGGCGATCCAGGTTGACGCGGCGATCAATCCCGGGAACAGCGGAGGACCGGTGATCCAGGAGGGCATGGTGGTGGGAGTGGCCTTCCAAGGCTACAGCGGGGATGTGGCCCAAAGCACCGGGTTCATGATTCCCGTGCCGGTGATCCATCGCTTCCTGGAAGATGTCTCGGACGGGACATACGATCACTACCCGGACCTCGCGATCTCGCATTTCAACCTGCAGAATCCGGCCCAGCGCAAGGCGTTGAACCTGCCCAACGACGGCATCGGGGTGATGGTCGCCTCTGCGGACAGCGCGGGTTCAGCTGGCGGGTTGCTTCAGACCGGGGACATCATCGTGGCGATGGACGGCTTCCCGGTTTCGAGCGACGGCTTTGTCAACATGCTCGGTTCCCGGGTGAACATGAACGAGATCGTGGAGCGGAAATATGTGGGGGATGTGGTCAAGCTGAAGGTGATCCGGCAAGGCAAGGCGATGGATCTGGAGATCACCCTGAAACGCTTTTTGCCGTATCTCATCCAGGCGAACCAGTATGACCAAAAGCCGCAGTATGTCGTCTTTGCCGGGCTGCTCTTCCAACCGGTCGACCGCAACATGATGGCGGCGCACGGGGTGAACAATCTGAACGTCCGCTACCTGTTCAACTTCTACAGTCAGGACGAGGTCTACAAGGACCGGCCCCAGATCGTGGTCCTCACGGACATTCTACCGGACGAGATCAACACCCACTTCGATCTTTTCCGGCATCAGGCGGTGGATGAGATCAACGGCAGGAAAATCCGGACCCTCGAGGATGTCCACAAAGCCTTGGGCAATCCGCAGCCTGAGGGCGGTTTCCACGTGATCCGGTTTCTCGGGGAGGGGCGCCCCATGGTGATCGAGGCCTCCCGGGTGGCGGCCGCCAATCAACGGGTGGCGGAGAAATACAACGTGAGCGAGGATCATCGTTTCGGTGGTTCCGTGATGGCCCCGTGAACCCCGTTCAAACCCCCATCCCCATCCTACCGATGATGCAACGGTTTTTTCTTCTGGTCGCCGCCTCCGGGCTTCCGCTTCTGCTCGGTTCCTGTGTCGAGAAGGAGATTTCCTTCAATTTCAACTTCGGCGGGGCACCGGCCACCACGGCCGCGACCTCGGTCGTCCGCGTCCACGCCACCAACCAAGGCTACAATTTCGTCCGTCCCTGGGAGAAACTGGAGGCCACCCGCCGCAGCGGTCTGGGGCCGTTGGTGGAAGGAGGGCGGGTTTTGGTCACGGCCGAGTTGGTGGTGGATCACACTTACATCGAACTGGAGCTGCCCGATACCGGGGAGAAGACCCCGGCCAAGGTGGTGGGGCTGGATTACGAGGCCAACCTCGCGATGCTGGAACCGGTCGATGACCAGAAGAAAGCGGCCTTCTTCAGCCGGATGAAGCCCTTGGAACTCGATTCAAGCGCGGTGCCCGGCGACCGGTTGGAGGTGTGGCAGTTGGAGGACAACGGCACTCCCGCAAGCACCGACGGCACGGTGATTCAAGTCGGGGTGGGGCGTTACTTCGTGGATGGATCGTTTTTCCTGAACTACGTGTTGCGCGGTTCCTTGCAATACCGCACCAGCAGTTTCACCCTGCCCGTGATCAAGGAGGGACGTCTGGCAGGCTTGTTGCTCTCTTATGATTCCAAGGAGCAAACCAGTGATGTCCTGCCCGCGCCCATCATCGCGCATTTTCTTGAGGATCTTGCGGATGGGAATTACGCGGGTTTTCCCAACCTGGGATTGAGTTATGCGCCGACCTTGGACGAACAGTTGCGCAAGTATGTCAAGCTGGACGGACTGGAGGGCGGCATCTATGTGCGCCGCGTTTCCCGGGACGGGGCCGCCCAACAGGCCGGTATCCAGGCGGGTGACATCCTTCTTGAGATCGACGGCCACCCGATCGATGCCCGGGGCAACTATGATCACCCCAAATATGGCAAATTGAACTTCAGCCATCTGGTCCGGGGCGATGCCCAGGTGGGTCAGAAAGTTCCGGTGAAGGTGCATCGCGCGGACCAAGAGATCACGCTGAGCCTCGAGCTGACCCGCAAGCCGCCCACGGCCTATCACATTGATCCTTACATGTTCGACCGCGGGCCGCGCTTCAAAATCCTCGGCGGCCTGATTTTCCAGGAGTTGACCTTGCCCTATCTCAAGGCTTGGGGCGACCAGTGGGCCAACCGGGCCCCTTTCAAACTGGTCCACGCTCACGCGAACCAGGAACTCCTCGAGGAGGAGCAGGGTGGTAAGCTGGTGATCCTCAGCGCGGTCGTGCTGACGCCCGCCACGGTCGGTTATGAACAGATCGGGAACATCCAGGTCACGAAGGTGAATGGTCAGGACATCCGCTCCATCAAGGACCTTGGCGCCGCCTTCGCCAAGCCTGAAAACGGCATCCACAAGATCGAGTTTGATGATTTTCCCAAGGTGATTTACCTCGATGCCCGCATGGCCGAAGCGGTGAACGCGCAGTTCGGGCCCCGCCTTGGCATCAAGTCCCTCGAGCGTCTCGACTGATGGACCGGCCGCTTGGAGTAATTTTCGATTGGGATGGCGTCATCATCGACTCCCACGAGCAGCACCGCCGCGCCTTCTACCAATTGGCCGGGGAGCTGGGAAAACCGTTCTCGGACGAGTTGTTCGCCAAGTGCTTCGGCATGCGCAACCAAAGCATCCTCGGTCCCCTTCTGGGCTGGGTAGACCCCGCGGACACCGAGCGGATGTCCACCTTGGCCGATCACAAGGAACAGATTTACCGGGACATCCTCCAGCAGACCGGGATCGATCCGTTGCCGGGCGTGCTTGAGTTGTTGGAAGAACTCGGCGAGCACGGCGTGCCCTGCTCGGTCGGGTCCTCCACGCCCCGGGAGAACATCCGCACCGTGATGGAGATCACGGGGCTCGGCCCGTTCTTTGCCGCCGTGACTTCCGCCGAGGATGTCCGCAACGGCAAGCCGGATCCCGAGGTGTTTCTCGTGGCCGCTTCCAGGATCAACCGGGCCCCCCGGGATTGCGTGGTCTTCGAAGACGCCTTCGTCGGTCTGGAGGCGGCCCGGCGCGGTGGCATGAAGGCTGTCGGCGTGGCCACCACCCATCCCGTCCCCAGCTTGGAACCGCTGGCGGACCTGGTGGTGAACCGTCTCACGGACATCAGCCTGTCAAGGATCCGCACACTCTGGAAACCGGAGCGCGGTGAGGTCCGTTGAGCCCTTGCGGTCGACCACCCGGTAGAGGAAGGCATCCGAGGTGAGGAGGGAGGTGATCAGGGCGTTCAGGCTTCCGCCGTTGTCCCGATAGGCCCGATGGGCGGCTTGAAGGACCGGGGCGTCGTTGAGCGTCTCGTTGCGGCCCATCCAGAACCGGAAGGCGTGCCTCACGAAGACCTGCTCGACGCGCTCGCTGGCGGCGAGTTTTTGGATCATCTCGATCGCGTTCGCCACCGGGCCATCGAGCGCGGGGTCGCCGGAATCCTTGATTTCGCCGCGGCCATCCACCGGTTTGTCCAGTTCGGTCGTGCGATAGAGGCCGGCGTGGTTGTAGATCTCGAAAGGCAGGCCAAGGGGATCCATCTTCTCATGGCAGGACCAACAGTAGTTCTCCCGCGTCACCCGCATCCGCTCGCGGAGGGTGTTGTGCGGTTCGTCCGGAAGTTTGGCATCCACCGTGATCGGCACGTCCGGAATGCCGCCGCCGAGAAGCCGCTCCCGGATCCAGATGCCGCGCCGGATGGCATGGTTGTCCATCGCGTCCGAATGCGATACGAGCCAGCTGGGATGGGTCAGAATCCCGAGACGCTCTCCTTCGGGGACGGTCGCGAGAATCCGTTCCGGCTTCATTGAGCCGCTACCGAAAGAGGGGCGGCTCACGCGGGCCTCCGTCGGTGGACCGCTGAGGGACGCGGGGGCCACCTCCAAGGCGGCATTCTGCTGGCGCCGCTTGCGCTGTTGCAGGATCCGTTTCATCTCCGCGTCGAGCGCCTTTGCCCTCCGGTCGAGCGATTTGGCGGTGGCAGGTTCGCCCGGGGTTTCCTGCGACCGGATCTGGATGGAGGCGATCTCCGCCCGGATTTTCGAGAGGGCCGCCTCTTCCTCCGCGGTCGTCGCCGCCTCGGCTTTGGCGTGCTCCGCGGCGGCCACCTTGGTTTCTTGCGCGGTGCGTTTTCTGCCGAAATAGATCCTGTCGGTCTCCGTCGCGACGACCTGTCGGGTGGTGAGCAGTTCCTTGAGAACCTCCCGGTCGTTCTTCAGGATGATTTCGATCAGGCGGTCGGTGCTGGCGGCGGCATCGAACATGGCCAGATAGTGATCGTCCCCGCGGGCCGTGATGCCGGTCGCGGCGAGGGCCCGGTTGTCCTTGCAAATGGTTCCGGCGAGATCGTGATCGAAGTAATCCCGGAAGAATTGGAGGATGCGCGGTTTGCGGATGGTGTCGTCCCGCAGCATGCGGGTGACCTCGCGTTCGACGTCCTCCCGCGTCCGCATCTTTCCCCCAACAATGGCGGCGCGGAGCGCGGGGTCGGGTTTGAGGTAGCGCAAGGCGTGATTGACGGCCAGACCGAGTTCCCAATCCCGCAGCATGACGCGGCCGTGGGCGTCGGGCTCACCGGTCTCCGCCAGTTCGGGCCGGAACAGGGCGTCGCGGTCGAGGAAAATGGCTGACAGACCCAGAAAGACTCCCTCTGTTTTGCCGATCTTCGCGATCGATTCCCTGACGAGCTGGATATATTCGTCCGCCTCTTCGGTCGAGGGAGGACGGAAGGCGAGCGCCTCGAACAGATGGTCCACCGTGGCACGGAGCGCCTCGTCGGAAGGGAGGGCGTCGTCCTTCATCAGGTTGAGGAGGGGAGTCGCGGGGCGAAGGAATTTCGTGCTGTAGACAATCGCGGTAGGCAGGCCTCGCAGATCGCCCGGGGGCTTGACCTTGTCGTAGGTCCGGGGATCGTCGGTGATCTGTTCGGGCATGCCGACGAGGCTGAGCGGGCCGCTGGCCATGTATTGGAGGATATCCTCCGCTTTGCCGAGGATCTGGGTGGCTTCGGCGCTGTTCACCGAATAGAAGCCGGGGTAGTTCTTGAGTCCGTGTTTCCGCGCCAGGGAAAGGACGGCGGGAACGCTTTTCACCGCAGTCGCGTAGGCCACGGTCCCCCCTTCCCAGCGCAGGATGTTGTCCGTGCCGAAATAGAGCTTCAACTCGCCGCCATGGTTGGTGGGCACGGCGTCGCCGTGGGTCCGCAGCCCCGGTTTGGCGGGATTGTAAGGTGGCTCCACGTTGATCAGCTCGTTGAGCCGGGTGATGTGCTCCTGCGGGGTGACGCGCCAGAGCCGGGCCGGAGAAGAGGTGGGCTTGAGATGGATGCCGGCGGGCGGATCGCGGAACAGGAGATCGTGTTCGAGGAAGTTCGCTTTTTTCGGATCGAGATGGGCTTGGAAGCCGCCCTTGTCTTTCATGGCCTCCTGCAACGCGTCCACGACCCAGTCGGTGAATTGGAGCCGGTCGATCACTTCCGGCCGCGGTCTCTTGCCGGGAGGCATCTCGCGCAGGGAGACCTGGGCCCAGACCGATTTCCAGACGGCTGCGTTGGTTTCATCGACGGGGCCGAGGTCGAGGAGGTTGAGGCCGGCCTTGGCCACCGAGTCGTCGTGGCATTCGAGGCAATGTTGGTCGAGAAAAGGCTGGATGAAGCCGTCGAAGGTCCCGCGGACCGGTTCGCCCGGGGTATAAGTCCGCTCCGCGCCGGACCCGGGTCCGGGCAGGACGAGGGTAGCCACGGCGAAGGCGAGGCGGAGTGGCTTCATGCCAGAACTTCTTTGAGCGGGCCGGAGGCGGAATCGAACTTGGCCGCCATCGGGGCGCTCAGGTTGAAGTGGTCCAGCCGGACGCCGGCGCTGCGCAACAAGGTGGTATAAAGCGCGTTGATGGGACGTTTGCCGTCGAGGCGGGTGAGCCGGCCGGACTTGAACACGCCGCCGCAGTGGCCCAGCAGCATGACGGGCCAGTTGGCACCGCTGGTGTGCTGGGCGTCCGCGTTGTTGCTGGTGTAGACGATCAGGGTGTGATCCATCATGGTGCCGTTGCCCTCGGGGACACTTTCGAGTCCTTCCATGAGGCGCACCAGCATGCGGCTATTGTATTGGCGGATCTTGATCCAGATCGGATTGTCCGGCTGCGGCATATGCCCGAGGTTGTGCCCCTGCTGATCGATGCCGAGCCCCTTCCACGATCCGAAGATTTCGCCGCGCCCCGAACCGATCGTGAGGACGCTGGTGAGGCCGGACTTCAGGGCGGAGAGACCCAGATCAAGGAGGACATCGTGCCAGTCCGTCTCGAATTTCGGTGCGGTGTAACGCTGGTCCACGGCAGGCGCGAATTTCCGCAAGGTTTCCGAAACGCCTCCGAGACGCCCGCGGAGGTCGTTGATCTCGTGAAACCCGCCCACGTAGCCTCGATACCGCGGCTGTTCGGCGGCCGGCAACCCGTTGCCCTTGGCCGCCGCCAGCTTCTCCATTCGCTCGAACAAGCCGGTCCGCGCCTCGTGCTGCTTGCGGATCTCCCCCTCGGAGATGCCACCGTAGAGCATCTGGTAGAGATGATTCGGGTTGGAGTGCATGAAGATCGGCTGACCGGCGCCGCTCGCCGAGAGATTGGCGATCGTGGGCTTGGCCGTCATGTTTTCCATTGAATCCATTCCGATGCAGAGATGTGGCAGGAGCGTCTCCGGCAGCACCTTGCTCAATTCGTAGTCGATCGTGGAGGCGCTCGGAGGGACCCCATCCCCGCCGCGATAGCCGCCGAGTGCACCGAAAAAGGCACTGTGGGACGGGCTGGTGTGCAGTCCGTGCAGCCCGGTGATGATGTGCAGCCGCTCCTTGTAGGCTTCGAGCGGCTGGATCGGTTCGGGCAACTTGACCCCGGCCAGGGAGCCGCTCCCGGTCATTTCCGCGGGGACGCAGGTCGCGGGGTCGAACCCTTGATTCTGGAGGAAGAAAATGATCCTCCGCGGACCTCCGGAAGTTGAGCCCGGGGCGGGGATGGCGGATTCCGTGGCGGCCCCGAAAACGGCTCCGGCCCCGGCGGCTAGGCAACGGATGGCGCTTCTGCGATCGAGCGGGTTCTTCATGGTGACTCTTTCCCAAACCCCCCGGCCCGCGGGAAGGTTGCGCGGTTTTTGTGCGATGGGATTTCAAGCCGGAGCGTCAACCTGCTTGACCGTCGGCGGTGGGGGCGGGACCCGCGGGCGCGGGGCCGGTTGGTTCAATCTTCCGGCGTTTGCAGGAGGATCTCGCCGCTCCGGGTTCCGCCGGATGCCGGATTCAAGGGCGGCATGAGGTAGTGACCGTCCCCGATGACCGCGTCCATGCTGGTGCCGGGCGCCTGGCGCAGAACCCCGCTGAAGGGAACCACGCGCTTGCGGGGCCCGTCGCGGAGTTCAAAGCTGCCGGTGAAGGTTCCCCGCTTCGGCTCGAAGGTGACCTTCCAGTTGGTCCGGTTGATTGGGTTGGTGAGCGGGGCGACGACCGTGACGCGGTTGTCCGCTCCCAGCTGCACCACCGTCGGCAGATCGGCGTTCGAGTTGCTCCCGGTCGGGCTATGGGCCACGTCGATCAGGCTGGTCGCGGCGGTCGGCCCCAACAAGCGCTGGACCAAGGTCACGGCGGGAGTGGAGCCGGTCGCGGCCACGGGCGGCCGCCAGGGATCGATTCCCAAGCTCGTGACAACCGCTCCGAAGCCCGCCGGGTAGGTGGCGTCGGTCTCCCGGGCGGCCTTGGCCCACGTCAGGCTGGAGGCTTCCAGGTGCCGGCGGTCGGGCAGGTCCGGGTGGGGAGTGAGGTTGAACTCCCCGGTGAGGAAGGAGCCGGCCCGGGCGGGAAGGTAGGGTTGAACGAAGAGACGGTAGCCCGGGTTGTCTTGTCCATCGGGAGCCAGCGCGGTGGTGAACGCGGTGCCGTCGGCCAACTTGCCCGTTAGCGTGAGGGTGCCGTTGGCGGCGATATCGGCCGTGGCCCAACCCGACCCGGCGGGGACCGGACCGTCGGCCGGGGTGGCGGGCTGCAGGATGGCGGTGTGGGTCCCGCGGTAGGGCACATTCCCCAGCGCCGGCAATTTCCGGCCGTTTCCGGTGGAACCGAACGGGGCGTCGTTGCGGGTGACACTCATGGTGGCGGGACCGTCCAGCGGCAGGGAGAAGCTGATGGAGTAGGCGGCGCCATTGGTTTTGGAAGCCGCGGTTCCAGTGGCCCTGCCATTGGGGGCATTGATCTCCAGCGTTCCGCGGAAGGACAGCTCACCCGGCTCCGAAACCGAGTTCAGTCTGGCGGTGAACCCGTTGTTGCGGTCGGTCACGAGAATCGAGAGCTTGCCGAGCGGCAGAATGCCGGTTTCGCTCACCAGGCCTTCGTATCGACCGGCAAACGAATCAATCGTCAGGGTGCCCGTCCGATAGGTGAAGCGGTAGTTGGCGGCGGAGGCACCGCTGGCCGTGATCGGATGGTTCCCGCCCGGACTCATGTCCGTCGCCTTGGTGGTCAAAGCCGGGGGTTGGGTCAGGACGCCCTCGTTGTCCGAACCGCGGAACCCGCTGTAAGTCGCGGAAAACACCGGGTTGGGTTGGCCGATGAGCTTTCTGGCATCGCGCGGGGTCACCATGACCAGAGCCCTGGCGATGACCAGGGTGGCGCGTTGGACCCTCGACCCGGCCACGGCCCGGACCGGGTAGCTCCCGGCATTGACGGGCGGTGTTGCGGTCTCTTTGCCGCCGACCGTGTAGGTGACGGTCGCCGGAACGCCGCCGCGGACGGTGACGGGTTTGGGTAGCCCGTCGTAGATTGGGTTCAATCCGGTCAGGGTGAGGGTGGCGGGATCCGGGTGGACCAGAATGGAGCGCCGCACCGGGGCGGCCGGCGCGAAGTTTCCGCCCCCGGGTTGGGTGGCCTCGACGGTGAGGGCTCCCGCCCCGGTGAAAGTCAGTTGAGTTCCGGAGAGGGTGGCGGGGCCGTCGACAACCCGATAACTCAACGGCAGTCCGGAAGAAGCCGATCCGGTCAGGATCAAGCGGTTGTCCCCCCGGTAGACGGAGCGGGGAGGGGCGAAGGTGATCGCCTGCGGCAGGGCGGCCCGGCGCGTCACCGTCAGGGTGTAGGTTCGCTGCTTGGTTCGATCCCGGCTGGTGACGAGAATTTCGATGCGGTTGGCGCCCGCATTCAAATGGCAGGGGATCCAAGTGCTGGCCGCCACCACCTGATTCGTGCCGCCATTGACCCGGACCCTGATGGTGGGCGCGTCCTCTTCGGTGAAGGCGCGGACCGAGGCCGACGCCATGCCAAATCCCACCTCCGCGGAGTAACGGAATACCCCGCTCGCGAAGGTCGGGCTGAGACTTGCTCCCATCAGTTCCAGTCCGTTGAGCCGGGCGTCCGGAGGCAGGGTGTCAAAAGTGGAAACCGCGGAGTAGTTGGTTCCGATGGCATTGGAAGCATACACCTTGAAGCTGTATCCGGCCCCTCGGATCAATCCGCTGACCGGAACCGCAAAGGTGCCCAGGGTTCCCGGGTTGGCGATCTTGACGACGCCCGTCCCCCCGATCATCGGATCGAAGTTCACCGTGCCGAGGGAATAGACCACGCCGCGCTCGGTGACCGGCGCGCCGCCATCACCGGTCACCTGACCTCCCAGATTTGCGCCCGTCCCCGAGATGACCGTCGCGACCGGCAGGGACACGGCCGGAGCTTGCCGCGAGTCGAGCTCCAGCGGAGGGCTCTGCGCGCTCACGATGGAACGGGGCTCCACCCGGGGACCGCCAAGCGCCGGACGGAATCCCATGAGACGGTTGCGGGCGCCGGGTCCTTCGCTGGAGCGGTGGGCGTTCCGGAGACGGATCGCGAAGTCGCTCCAGCCGCCGCCTCGCGTCACCCGGTTGGCGCCGGAGTCCGGACCGCGCGGATTGTCGGCCGAGGCTTGGTAGGAGTTGCTGCCATACCAATCCCAGCACCACTCCCGCACGTTGCCGGCCATTTCACTCAGGCCGAAGGCGTTGCCGGGAAAACCGCCGGCCGCGACCGTGCCCGCATCCGTGAAGCCGCCTTGGTCATAGTCGAACCATCGGCCGGCGTAGTAGTTGGCCAGGGTTTCGTCGATGGAATCGGTCCCCCAGGGGAAACGCTTTCCGGCGATTCCTCCCCGCGCCGCTTTCTCCCATTCCGCTTCGGTGGGCAAACGGTAGCCGTTGGCTTTCCAGACGACCGACGGGACCATGTTCCCGATTCGCATCACGCTGCCCCCGACAGTGTAACAGGGAGTGAGCCCTTCCATTTCGCTGCGGGCATTGCACCACTTCACCACGTCCCACCAGTTCACCGAGTGCACCGGATGTTGCGGGTTTTCGCCGCCGCCTTCCGGGAGATCGGTGTAGCCATTCACCAGCGCCCAGTCCCGCACCAGGTCCCATTGCGCCTTGGTCGTCTCGGTCCGTTGCAGGAAGAACCGGTCGATCCCGACCAGCACGGGAGGCGCGTCCGCGTCCGGATCCCCGCTGGTCCGTCCCAAGGTGAAGGCTCCACCCGGGATCCCGGCGAAGCCGTTGAACGCGTTCCCCCGCGCGGTCCGGAAACCGGTGGAGGAGTTTTGGAAGCCCGGGGCCACGCTGCCCCGGTGGGCGCATCGCGCGTTGATGGCTCCGGTGCCCCAGGAACCGCCGCGCAAGACCCGGGTGGTGCCGGTGGCGGGGCCGCGGGGATCACTGGCCGCTTGGGCATAGGCGGTGCCGCCATACCAATCCCAGCACCATTCCTGGACGTTGCCGGCCACATCGTGCAGGCCGAAACCGTTGGTCGCGAAACTTCCCGACGGCGCGGTGTAGGGTTGCCCGCCCGACGCGTGTTCCGGGTGAAAGCCGTTGACCGGACTCTGGTCATAGGCAGAGGCTCCGCTGCCGTAGTAGTTGGCCCGGTCATGGCCGATCGTGTCCGTGCCCCAGGGGAAACGCCGGCCCTCGGCGCCGCCACGGGCCGCCTTTTCCCATTCCGCCTCGGTGGGGAGCCGGTAGCCGTTGGCGTTCCAGTTCACGGCCGGGGCCGCCGTCCCGGACCTGAGGACGGCACCGGCCACGAGATAACACGGGGTGAGCCCTTCCATTTCGCTGCGCGCGTTGCACCACTTGACCGCGTCCCGCCAGCTCACGGACTGGACCGGATGTTGCGGTCCCTTGGCTCCGCCCGGCGCGAGGTCGGGATACCCATGGAGCAACGCCCAGGCCCGCACTTCGTCCCACAGGGCCTTGGTGGTTTCCGTCCGTTGCATCTGGAACGCGCTGACGTTCACCGTCACGGGGGGCGCATCCGCGTCGGAATCGCCGCTGGTCCGGCCCATGGTGAACTCGCCGGCTGGAATTTCCACGAACTCGCTGGGAAGACGGCCGCGCGCGGGACGGAAGCCGGTCGCGTTGGATCGGGTGTTGGATGAAGACGCGGAGCGATTAGAGGAGCGCAGGGACACGGCTGCACTCTCGAACGACCCGCCTCGGACGACACGGGTGGCGCCGCTGGCGGGCCCCCGGGGATCGGTCGCTCCCACGGTGTAATAGGCGGGTTGATACCAATCCCAACACCATTCCCCGACGTTGCCCGCCATGTCGCCCAGGCCGAAGCCGTTGAAGGGAAAGCTCCCGGCCGGCACGGTGGATTCCGACCCGCCGAAACGGGCCTCGTTCGCCCCGATCGTATCCTTGCCGTTCGGAAACCGCCTTCCGCTCACGCCGCCGCGCGCCGCCTTTTCCCACTCGGCTTCAGTGGGCATACGGTAGCCGTTGGCGTGCCAGTTGACCGTGGGGGGCGCGGTTCCGCTTTTCAGCACCGCGCCGGCCACGTTGTAACAGGGTGTCAGGCCCTCCATCTCGCTGCGGGCGTTGCACCACTTCACCACATCCCACCAGTTCACGGATTGCACCGGATGGTCGGGGCCTTTGCCGGCGCCGGGCGCAAGGTCGGTGTAGCCGTTCTCCGAGGCCCAAGTCCTCACCAGGTCCCATTCCGCTTTGGTGGTCTCCTTCGCCTGCAGATAAAAGCCGTTGACGGTCACGTTCACCGGCGGGGCATCCGCGTCCGCATCCCCGCCGACCCGTCCCATCGTGAACTCTCCGGGGGGTATATAAGAGAAATTCTGCAGGAGATTCGAGCCGTCGCCGGCCCTGTCATCCACCCGCACCCGGAAGCGCATCGTGGTGATCTTGCCTTGGGGCCAGTCCTTGCCCCAGTCCCAAAGGATTTCCTTTCCAAGGCCGGGCACCACCCGGTTTCCGACCTGTCCGCTCACGGTCAACACCGGAACGTTCCAAGTGGCGCCGTTGTCGCTGGAAACCTCGAGACTCACGGATACTCCCGGGCTTCCGGGCGCGGAGAGATCATAACCGATGCTCACCAGGCTGGTCCCGGATTTCCTGCCGGCCGTGAGGTTCGACACCGATGGCTGGGCGTGCAGAGGGCCGTTGAGCAAAGCCAGAAGAAATACGAGCGCCCGGAAGGCGCGGAAGGGGAGGGGAAAGCGGAAAATGTGCAAGTTCATAAGCAGCACGTGGATATTGAGTAAAAACAGTAACTTCGTTAGTCAAAAATGCCTGAATAACTCGTGTTTCAAGCTTCACGGAAGTCGCGGTCCCGCGAGCGGTCGTTTGGCTGGGAGTTTGGCCTGGCCAGCGGCCGGCGGGGATGGCGAATATTTCTCGGCTGAATTTCGCGCTAGTGCGCTTGCCGAAGGTTCCGGGGGGACGAAAAGTCCGTAGAGGAAGTTTCCGCGGCGCGGGAAAGACCGGGGGGCGTGGATAACGGTTGGGCAGGGTGCATCGTGAATTGGAGAGGTGTGTGGGAGGAGTTGTTCCGCGTCGCGCTCATGTGACAAGATTTATCCATTCGGCGGTCCGCCAATCCGTCCCTGTTTTTGCTTGGTCGGTGAGGACTCATCCGGTAGGTTCGCGCCATGAGATCCCACGCCCCCGCGGCCATGACGGTCCTCGCCACTTTCGGACTCGCCCTTGTCTCCGCCGCCGCGGCGCCGCCCAATATCGTCTTTATTCTCGTGGACGACCTCGGTTACGGTGACCTGGGTTGCACCGGGGCCGGGGACATCCGCACTCCGAACATCGACCGCATCGCGGCGGACGGGGTCCGGCTCACCGATTTTTACGCCAACGCACCGGTCTGCACGCCGACCCGGGCCGGGTTCATGACCGGTCGCTGGCAACAACGCCTCGGGATCGAGTTCGCGTTCGGTTACCAGGTGGAGCAGAACGTGCTGGTGGAAGGGAAATGGGTGCCCGAACCGGATATTCACGCGCTCGGGTTGCCGCTCAAGGCCCGCACCGTGGCGAACCATCTCAAGGATCTCGGTTACACGACCGGGGCGTTCGGTAAGTGGCACCTCGGCTTCAAGGAGATCTACAACCCGGTGCACCGCGGCTTCGATGAATATTTCGGCGAGTTGCTGGGCCACGCCGATTATTACCGGCACACCTATTACGACGGCACCGCGGCCCTGCGCGAAGGACTCCGGACGGTGAAGATGGACGGCCGCTATTTCACCGATCTCGTCAACGAACGCGCCGCCCGCTTCATCGCCAATTCGGCGGAAAAACCGTTCTTCCTTTATGTCCCCCACCTTGCCGTCCACGCCCCGTTCCAACCGCCCGACGCGCCGGAAACGCCACCGGTGACCAAGGAATCGATGCTCCGGGGCAGCCGCGAAATCTACAAGTCCATGGTGGAACGCGTCGATGCCGGGGTCGGCATGATTTACGCCGAACTGGAGAGGGCCGGAATCCTCGGCAACACCCTCATTGTCTTCTCGAGCGACAATGGCGGCGAGCGCTGGGCGAGCAACCGGCCCTTTTTTCATCACAAGGCCACGCTCTGGGAGGGAGGCATCCGGGTGCCCTGTCTCATGAGTTGGCCCGGCGTCCTGCCCAAGGGAAAAATCTCCTCCCAAGCCGGGATCACGATGGACCTGACCGCCACGTTCCTGACCGCGGCCGGCGGCACTTTGCCGACCGATCTTCCGTTCGACGGCATCGACCTCATCCCCCGCCTCACCGGAGCAGAACCGGTGATTGACCGTTCCTTTTTCTGGCGCATCAACCGCACCAACCGGAAGATGAAGGCGGTCCGTCACGGCCAATACAAATACATCGACGACGGAGGGACGATGGACCTGCTTTTCGATCTCGAGTCCGATCCCGGCGAGCGCGTTAATTTATATTCCCGTCATCCCGGGATCAGCGCGGACCTGAAGGCGAAGCTCAAGGCCTGGGAAGCGGAGATGGACGCGAGCGACTACGACATTCAGGTGCGGTGAGGCCGGAACCGCCGATCTCCCTTGCCGGTGATTGCCTTGTCCGCGGATCCCTGTTATAGAAAAGCGGACGATGTCTTCCGTGATTGAACAGGTCTGCGCCGCGGCGGTGGCGCACCAAGCCCAGGATGTTTTCCTCAAGCCGAACGAATGTCCGGGCGCGCGGATCCAGGGACAGATCTACCGGCTGACCGATGATATCCTGACCAACGAGGTGCTGGGTGAATTCTGGCTGGCTTGCGGCTGTGATCCGGCCACGACCACGGAGCGGGACGTTCGTTGGATGAGTCCGGACGGACATTGGTTCCGGGTGAGTCTCTTCCGGCACCTCGGGCGTCTCGGGGCGGCTTTGCGGCCGATCAAGGGGGATGTGCCAGGCCTCGGGGAATTGGGTTTGCCGGCGGAACGATTGCGGGATTGGTGTTCCCGGGAGAGCGGTTTGGTGCTGGTGACCGGCGCGACGAATTCCGGGAAGTCGACCACTCTGGCTTCCTGCCTCAAGTGGATCAACGAGAGCCGCCAAACCCACATCGTCACCATCGAGGACCCGATCGAGTATGTCCTCCGGCCGGCCGGTTCCCTGATCACGCAACGGGAAGTCGGGGGTGACACCGATTCCTTCGCGTCCGGCTTGCGTTCCGCTTTGCGGCAGAGTCCGGACGTCATCATGCTGGGGGAGATCCGGGATGTGGAAACGGCCCGGGTGGCCTTGCAAGCTTGTGAGACGGGGCATCTCGTCCTGACCACCCTGCACAGCTCGGATGTGGCCGAAACGATCGAGCGCCTGACCGCCCTGTTTCCTCCGGAAGAGCGGGAGAGCGCCCTGCTCGTGCTCTCCAAACAGGTGGTCGGCATCCTCTGCCAGAAACTTCTGCCGTCCGAGACCGGCGGGTTGCAGGTGGTGGTGGAGCATTTGGCCAATTCCGGGGCGATCCGCAAGTGGCTGCGCGAGGGGAAGGCCCTCGAAATCGTCGACTTCATGGCGCGCAACCAGGATTCCGGGAATGTGACGTTCGCCCAATCGATCACGGCCGCCTATCGGGCCGGTCTTCTCTCCAAAGCGACGGCCCGTGGCGCGTTCCCGGATCCGCACGAGTTCGACCGGATGGAGCTGGGCATCACGACCTGAGTCCCGAACCGACCACCCCGCCTCTCATGCCCCACATCGTCGAACTGCTGCAAGCCATGGTCAACCATCGCGGTTCCGATCTGCATTTGTCGGTCGGTGCTCCTCCCTCGATCCGGGTGGATGGCGAGTTGCGACCGGTCTCCACGGAACCGCTGGACCGGGACACCAGTTACCAGATGGTCATGGGAATCCTTTCGGAAGCCCAGCGAGCCGCTTTGGAGGAAAATCTGGAACTGGACTTTGCCGTGTCGGTGACCGGACTGGGCCGGTTCCGGGGCAACGCGCATTATAACCGGGGATCGCTGGAAGCCGCGTTCCGGCATATCCGGGCGGAAATTCCCGATTTGCCGACCCTCGGCCACGAGCCGGTGCTTGAATCGCTCTGCAAATTACAGCGGGGGTTGGTGCTGGTCACCGGGATCACCGGCTCCGGCAAGAGCACCACGCTGGCGTCCATGGTGAAACGGATCAGCGAGACCCGGAGCGGCGTCATCATCTCCGTGGAAGACCCGATCGAATACGTCTTCCAGCACGGCCGCAGCCTGATCAAACAATGAGAGATCGGGAACGATACCCTCAGTTTCAGCCGCGCCTTGCGGCACGTTTTGCGGCAGGACCCGGATGTCATCCTGGTGAGTGAACTGCGGGACTACGAAACGATGCAGGCGGCGGTGACGGCGGCGGAAACCGGTCACCTCGTGCTCAGCACGTTGCATACGATCGACGCGCCCAAAGCGCTGGACCGGATGATCGACGCGTTTCCGGCGGATCAGCAGGGGCAGATCATCGCGCAACTGGCGAACTGTCTGCAGGCGGTGGTCTCGCAGCATCTGTTGCCCCACGCCAGTGGCCAGGGCCGGGTGCTGGCCTCCGAAGTGATGATGATGAACTACGCCATCCGCAACTGTCTGCGGGGCCGGAAGTTCGAGCAGATCCTCGGGCTCATCGAGATCGGGCGGAACGAGGGGATGCACACGATCGACGAGAGCCTGGGCAAACTTCTCCGGCAACGGGTCATCCTGGGAGAGGATGCTCTGGGCCACTGCCGCGACCGCGAGGCGATCCAGAAGGTGATCGACGAAATCGAGGCCGCGGACCGCAAGAAAAAGGGCGGTTGGCGCCTCTGAGCCGGGCCGGAATCCTCAGAAACGGTGGGGCACGAACCGGCTGCCGTTCGCGGTGATCCGGCCGGTGTCTTCCCGGATGCCGATCCCGCCCGCCTCGCCGCCGATGATCCAGGAGCCGATGACGGGGTGATTTCCCTCGAAAACGACCTCGGGATGAAGGGCTTGGCAGACGCTCGGTTGCTGGGCCCAGGGACCCTCGCTCTCTTCCAGGACGCGGCCTTCGCGCACGATCCTCACATTCGTCCCTTCCCGCCCGAAGAAGGGTTTTTCCACATAACTCCCGCCGAATCCATCCGGAGTGAAACCGGCCCGGAGCAGGTTGGGATGCCCCTCGAAACATTCCCAGAGCAGGACCAGAAACGCCTTGTTGCTCCAGAGCATCTTCCAGACCGGCTCAATCCATTTGCCGCACCGGCCGGGCAGGTGACAGGCAAAAGCCTCGCTCCACATCCATTCCCAGGGATAGAGCTTGAACAACCAGTCCACCGGATGGTCCTCGTGGTCCACGAAGCACCGCGCGCCTTCGTTCCAACCGAGATCCTCGATGGCCAGGTCCACCGTGGTTTTTCCCGATTGGCGGCAGGTGTCGATCAGATAGAGGAGGGTTCGCCAGTCTTCCTCGGCGTCCCGCTGGGCGCAGAAGTGAACGCGATCCGTGGGCCAGGCCGGCCACGAGGCCAGAAGGAGTTCGTGGATGGAATTGAATTGATCTCCGTGAGGGTGGGTTTGTTGGAGCCACTGCCATTGCACCACGGAGGCCTCCAGCAATCCGGTCGGGGTATCCGCATTGTATTCCAATAACTTCGGATCCCCGCTTCCATCCCACATCAGATCGAAACGACCGTAGAGCGAGAGATCGTCACGCTCCCAGGAGGCGATGACCTCCCGCCAGGCGGGTTCCGCAATGCCGAGCCGCGCCCGCCAGTCCTCCCGGATGGCCCGTTCCGCGGCGGCGATGGCAAGGCGCTGCAGTTCGTTGGTGGCGCGTTCCAGACGAAGGATCTCCGCATAGGTAAAGCGATAGTGGGCGGACTCGTCCCAGTAGAGTTCGCCGTCGAGGGTATGGTAGGTCAGGCCGAGCGACTCGACCTGAGCCTGCCAATCGGGACGCGGTTGGGTGAGGATGCGTTGCACCGTGCGCGGTGTCAGGAGGGCGAACGGAATCCGAAAGAACGACCGGTGCCGCCGAACCCGCCGCGGTGGGTGCTTGCCGCAAGGGAACGGGAGGCGTCGCTATGGGCCAGTCCGGCGTGTTGGGGCGCCCCGGGCGGCTGCGGGCTGTAATCTTCGACCGGTGCGCCCGAAGTCCGGGAGAAACCGACGGGCCGGGACCAGACGCGCGAAGAACCGAACCAGCGCCCGCACCGGTAGTAGCCCCAGCGGAGATCGTGGTGATTGTAAGGGTAGGGATACCAAGCCTGGCAGGGTTCATGGAAATAACCGAGCCGCGGGTCGTAGGCATTGTGAGGCGGTTCCCCGGCCGAAACATCCGTGCCCGGCACGTAGCCGTTGGGCAGGGAGGCGCGGAACGCGGGAGGCAATTGGTCCGGAGACAGGATGCCACCGGCTCCCGGGGAACGGCGGCATCCGGTGAACCCGAGGCTCACCCCGGCCAACGTCAAAAGGACAATGCGGCTGCGCTTCATTTCCGGAAGACCTCAACCGCCCATCGCGGCCGCCAGGATCAACGAGACCCCGATGATCACGCTGGCGGCCAGAATGGCGGCGGCCGCGTTCTTGTTTTCAAAGATCTCGCGGTGCAGGTCCCCGGGCGTCAGCTTGTCGAACAACTTGTAACTCACCGCCGCCAGCACGATGCCGGCGAGACCGTAGATGGCGAAAAGGCTGAGGCCTTCCCATGGGGTGGTCTCAGCGAACAGCGGAATATGCGGAAGCGGCATTCCCGAGCCTAGCAAGCACAGAATACCTTGGCAAGGGGAATCCCTCGAGCGCGCCGCTCCGCTTCATCCCGGCGTCGTCCGTCCACCGGGGACTTGCTCCAACCGCTCGAGCGTCGCCGCGACGACGTCCCCGACCTCGATCCCGGTCATGCAGCGGAAATCGAGCGGACACTCGCGCAAAAAACAGGGACTGCAGGCCACGTGCTTGCGCAGGATCCGGTGGTTTTTCCCCAGCGGCGAGGTTAGGGCCGGTTCGGTGGAGCCGAAAATGGAGACCGTGGGCACCCCCAACAGCCCCGCCAGATGCATCGTGCCGGTATCGTTTGTGATCAGCACGTGCAGCGTCTGCAAACGTTCCATCAGCTCGGAGACGCTGGTCTTTCCCACCAAGTTTTCGAGCGGGACCGGGCAAGCAGCGGTCAGGCTGGCCGCCAGCGCGGCCTCGTTGGGTGCGCCGTAAACGGACCACTCCACCTTGCCCCCGAGCCTTTGCTGCAGGGCTGCGACGGCCTTGGCATAGCGCTCCGCGGGCCAGCGTTTCGCGTCCCCATACGCCGCTCCCGGACAGAGGCCGATCCTCCAGGTTCCCCCGAACTCCGGCCGGTGCTCGCGCGAGGCGTAGAGGTCGGGGTCCGATTTGTCCGCCCCAATTGCGTGGGCGATCCGCAGGTAACGCCAGGCGTGGTGTTCCGGTGGCCCCGGCGCCTGCCGCTCGGGGACGGGGAGATCGATCAATCGGGCGCGCAGGGCATTCGAAAAACCGGTCACCAGGTTCACCCCGGCCAGTTTCATCTCCAGCGCGGACCGGAGCGAGTTGGGGAAGAGAACGCCCGCGTCGAACCTCCCGGCGCGGCGGATCAGCCCGGCGGCCTTCCAAACCGAAGCGCGGCGCGGGCGGGCCACGACGTGATCCACATGGCGGACGGCGCGCCAGAGTTCCGCCAGATTCTCGTTGCAGAGCACCGTGATTTCGGCGTCGGGCCGACCCAGCTTGATGGCGCGCACCGTGGGAACGGACATGCAGGCGTCTCCCAGCCAGTTCGATGACCGGATCAGGATGCGGAAGGGCTTCAGATGTTCCTGGCGGAACCCGGGCGGGTATTCCACTCCCCGCCGGTAGGCGCTCAGGAGAAACTCCGGACGGGGCGTTTTCCAGCGCTCGTGAATCCAGAACCACTCTTCCGGCACGCGGCGCACGAGCCGTTCAGCCGCTTGGTTGAGGGTGGCCGTGAGCTTGGCGCTGCCGATCTCCCGTCCGCCTTCATCCCGGGTGCGGATCGCTTCCCCGTAAACCACCCGCCACCGGGCCAAACCGTCGGGATGAATCCCAATCGGCACGATGGGGGCCCCGGTTCTCAACGCGAGCAAGGCCGGAAGATTCGTGGTCGACGCCAAGCGACCGAAAAACGGACACCAGACCCCGCTCGAACCGGCGTGCCCGTCCACGAAAAGGGTGATGCCTCCCCTTTCCCGGAGATGCTGCATCGCGGCATGGTAGCCTTGGCGGGGATCGAACAAGATCAGGTCGTCACCAGACCGGGCGCGCAGCCGGTGACGGTCCAGAAACGGGTTGCCCCAGGGTTGGAAAAGATGGGCCTGGGAAACGCCGGGTCCAAAGAGCGGAATCCGGTTCAGCAGCGGCCATGGTCCCATGTGGAGGATCACCCCGATCACCCCGCGCTGTTCCTCGACCGCCTCCAGAACGTTCTGGGCATTCTCATGGCGCACCCGCTTTTCCACGGACCGCGGCCGCATCTGGGAAAGTTTCAGCCCGCAGAGGAAGTTCCTGCCCAAGGCCGCGAAGTGGCGTCGTCCGATATGCCGACACTCGCCGATTCCCATTTCGCCCCCGAACGCGATGAGGAGATTGCCCACGGTCGTCCGGCGCGGACCGGGGAGAAGGAAATAGGCGAGATTTCCGATAAATCCGCCGAGCAGGGAGCAGACCCACAACGGGAGGAAGAAGACCGCGGTCTCCAAACCGCGATAGAGGAGGAACACCAGATAGTGGACGACGATCATCGCGGCGTTCCGCTTGGTCCTTGGCTCCCTCCGAACCCGCACGGGGAATCAGCGGGTAGCCGGGGCCGGAACCGCAGGCTTGGGCGCCTCGGCAGCAGGTTTGGAAGCAGGAGCCGGAACCGCAGGCTTGGGCGCCTCGGCAGCAGGTTTGGAAGCCGGGGCCGGAGTGGCAGGCTTGGGTGCCTCGGCAGCGGGTTTAGAGGCCGGGGCCGGGGCTGCGGGCGCTGGAGCCGGGGTGGGGGAGGGCGCCGGAGCCGGGGAAGGAGTCGGCGTGACGACGGCCGGTTCCTCGGGAATGGGGGCGTAGCGGTCCCGGTTCTCCCGGGATTTGATGCCGGCCATGGCCACCGAGAGGACAAAGAAGAGAATGGCGAGGTAGCGGGTGCCTTGTTGCAACACGTCGGTGGCCTGGGCTCCGAAGGATTCGTTCATCATTCCGGAGGCAAAGGCGGCGCCCAGCCCTTCCTGTTTCGGACGCTGCATGATGACCAGCAGCACCAGCAGCAAGCAAACGACGATGTGGAGAAAGAGCAGGATGTTGAACAGAATACCCATGGGAGGGCGCAATATGAGCGTTCGGACGGATTTGTAAAGCGCCGACCTCGCATCCCGTGCGGGTCCGGGGGACTCAATCTTGATTCCGGGCTCGGAGGAAGACCATTACGTAATAAAAAAGATGCCCCAGGGAGGCGATCGCCGCGACGACATAGGTCATGGCGGCCCATTTGAGCGCATCCTTGGCCATGTCGTGTTGTTCACCCCGCGCGACCCCGGTTTGTTCCAACCAGAGAAGCGCCCGGCGGCTGGCGTCGAATTCCACCGGCAGGGTGACCAGGCTGAAGAGGGTGGAGAAGCCGAAAAGAATGATCCCGGCCAGAAGAACCCAGGGGAAGCCTCCCTGGGCCACTCCCATGAGGACGAGACCCGCCATGATCACGTATTGCGCGAGGCGGCTGGAAATCTGCACCACCGGGACCAGAGCGGAGCGCATCCGGAGGGCGGAATACCCCTTGGTATGCTGGACGGCGTGCCCGCACTCATGGGCCGCCACCGCCGCCGCCGCCAAACTGCGGGTGCCATAGACCGCTTCACTGAGGTTGACCCGCTTCGTCGCCGGGTTGTAATGATCCGTCAACTGCCCGGGCACCCCGGTGACCTCGACATCGCCAATGCCCGCGTCCGCCAGCATCCGCAGCGCGATCTCCCGGCCGGTCAGACTCATCGGGACTTGGGAATAGCGTTGGAAGGCGTGTTGCAGCCGGCTCCCCGCCAGCCAGCTGAGGGCCATGCTCCCGAGCATGATGACGAGGTAAAGCGGATCGTAGGCCATGGTTGCTCCCGACCGGCTCTTCGTTTCTCCCGGTCCTACCCTATCAATTCACGATCGATCAACTTTGTCACGCGATTCCGTTCGCAGTCCCGGACGTGTTCCGTCTTGAGATTCCTCCGGATCCGCACCAAACTCAAGGTCCGTCTTCCGTCCAACCACGGACGTTCGAGTCCCGCTTCCCGTGAGCCCCTTTCCCCCATCCGCCGCCCCGGACCAAATCGCGACGCCAACGGTGGCCGGTGACCCGGAATCCCGCCCGGAACAGACCCTGGCGGAAATCGAGCGCTTGTTTGCGGATCTCGACGCCCCCGCTTTCGACCAAGCCGCGGTGGCCCTGACCGTTGCGCTGACCGCCAGCCGCTTCGGTTTCCTTTACGAGCAGTCCGGCCCCCATCTCCTTGCCAAGGTCATTGTGGCCAACGATCCCCAGGCCGCCGGATTCACCGCGCAACAACAGGTCGATCTCATCGCCACCTCCGCTGTCGCCAAGGGGGCCAGCCAGCGGGCCACCATCTCCCTCGCGACCGGCAGATACGCCCTCCTCTGCGTACCGTTCACCATCACGGGGCGTCCCCCCGCCGCCTTGGCCCTGCTGCTCGGACCGGAGCGTGCCTCCGCCGTGGAATCGGTCTTCACCGTGCTGCATCTCGTCACCCAGATTTTTGTGCGGCGCGCTTTCGGCGATCATGCGAAGCGTCTGCAGTCGGGGTTCGATCAGGCGACGTTGCTGGTCGATCTCTTCAGCCGGGTGGCCAAGGCGAGGGAGTTCCGGGCGGGCATGGCGATGATTTGCGACGAGCTGGCGGAACTCACCGGCGCGGCCCGGGTGGCCATCGGGGCCGGGGACCAGCTGCACTGCAGGGTGCATGCCCTCTCGGGGGCCGGCCACGTGGAGGATTCGAGCCAGGCCACCTCCCAAATCTCCGCGCTGATGCGGGAATCGATCGGGGTGGATTCCCCCTTGGCCTGGCCGGAGCGGAACGACGGGACCGGGGTGTTGACGGCGGCCAATCACACGCCCCTGCTGGACACCATGAGCGCGGCCGAAGCGCTGGCGATCCCGCTCAAAACGGAACCGGCAGGCACGAAAACGCCGGAGACGGTGGGGGCCATCCTGCTGCTTTGGGACCGGGAGCGTCCGGCCCGGAGACAGGAAATCGAGTTGCTCCAAGCCGCGGCCCCCCACCTCGCCGCGCTGGTCTATCTCTGCGGGGAGAGTCTGCCCCGGGGCCTGCCGGGCGCCTGGAAACGGTTTTGGGCGACCGCCGGCCAATACCGGAAAACCGCCGCCATCGCCGCCCCCATCCTTTTCCTGGTGGCCATGTTCCTCCCCGTTCCCTACCACGTCTCCGCGAATTGCCGGCTCCAACCCGAAGTGACCCGCCAGGTCGCCGCGCCTTTCGACGGGATTCTGGAACGGGCTTTGGTCAAACCGGGCCAAACGGTCGAGGCCGGCCAGCTTCTGGCGGTGCTCGATGGCAAGGAGATCCGCTGGAAACTCGCCGAGGCCATCGCCAAGCGGGAGGCCGCCCTCAAGGAGCGCGACCAAGCCATGGCCGCCCGTGACATCGCCGCCAAACAACTGGCGCAACTCCAGGCCGATGGTTTGGGGCTCCAGGTCGATCTGCTGCGCTACCAGAAGGACCACCTCGAGGTGCGGGCCCCCATCTCCGGCAGCCTCATCAGCGGCAACCTCGAGCGGTCCGAGGGAGTCCCGGTGACCACCGGGCAGAAACTGTTCGACATCGCCCCGCTCGACCGTCTCGAATTGGAAATCGAGGTGCCGGATTCCGAGGTCGCCCAGGTCGCCACCGGCCAAAAAGTGCGGTTCCGCCTTGAGGCTCAAGCCCGTTTCAGGCACGGGGGCGTGGTGAGTCAGGTGTATCCCATCTCCGAGGTCAGGGACGGAAGAAACATTTTCGTGAGCCTCTCGACCGTGGACAACTCCAGTGGCGGGTTGCGGCCCGGGATGCTGGGCAAAGCGCGCGTTGAAACGGGGCACCGCTTCCTCGGCTGGACCTTGTTCCACCGCCTCTGGGATTGGGTGAGGCTCAACCTCTGGTGATGCCGGAAGCCATGACGCACACGCCAGATCATTCGGTCCGCGATTTGAGCGTCTCCCGCCCGAGGCTGCGGCGGGACCTCCGGTTCACCTTTCAGGACCTGCGCGGGCGCCCCAGCTACATCCTCGAGGACCTAACCCATCGGCGCTATTTCCAGATCGGCCTCGCGGAATATCAGTTCCTCCGCGGCATGGACGGGCGCCGCACCGCTTCCGAATTGTTGGCGAGGAATGCCCGGGACATCGGTGAACGGGCCCTGAGCGAACCCGAGGCGTCAGTGATCCTGCGCTGGTTGGTGGAGCAGAAACTGTTGGAAACGGATTCGGCCGATCAATCGGACCGCCGCAACCGCAGCGCCGCCGGCAGACCGGCCCCGCAAAAGCAATCGATCCTCCAACAACTCCTCTTCCTCAAGTTTCCCGTCGGCAACCCGGACCGCGTCCTGGGCATCTGGCTCTCCGGCTTGCGCTGGGCCACCGGGCCCGTTTTCCTCGTGGTCTGGATCGCGTTTGTCATGGTCGCCGCCTATTCGCTCGCCCGGAACTGGCAGACCTTCGTGCAGGCCACCACCTCCGCCGTGCTCCCGCGGAACTGGTTTTACCTCGGACTCACCTATGTGACCTTGAAGCTGGTCCACGAGGTCTGGCACGGGATCTTCGCCAAACGACACGGGGCCGTCGTGCCCGAGTGGGGCGTGCAGCTCCTCCTTTTCGTGACGCCGATGACCTATGTCGATGCCAGCGGCAGCTGGCGCTTCGCCAGTCGCTGGCACCGCATCCAAGTGGCCGCGGCGGGAATGTATATCGAACTCTTTCTCGCCGCGGCGGCGACGCTTGTCTGGGTCAACACCGGTCCCGGCATTGCCAACACGGTCGCTTACAACACCATTTTCGCGGCGTCCACGATCACGGTGCTGTTCAATGCCAATCCTCTGATGCGGTTCGATGGGTATTACATCCTCTCCGATCTGCTGCGCATTCCGAACCTCGCGGCCAAGGGACAGCAGTTCGTCCAGTGGCTCGGCCGGAAACTCTTTTTCGGCATCCGGGACCAACCACCGCCCGCCTTCCTCGCGCAACCTTTCGCCATCGGCACCTACGGGATTCTGGCCTTCGTCTGGCGGTGGGTCGTCTGGATCGGGATCATGACGGCGGTGGCCCTCCTCTTCAAGGGGGCCGGGATCATTCTCGCGGCGTTTTCCGTCGCGGGCCTGCTCCTGACCGGCGCCGTGAAAACCGTCTCCTTCCTGCTGACGGGCGGCGGCGGTCCCCGGCCTCATCTCGGCCGGGCACTGCTTCGTCTCGCCCTCGTCGGAGCCTCCCTTCTCGCCGCGGGTTGGTTCATCCGGATCAGCCCCGCGCCCAAGGCTCCCGCCGTCATGGAATTCGCCGGCAAGGCCATCCTCCGTGTCCGCTGCCCGGGATTCGTCGAGGAGGTGCACTGCACCAACGGCCAGATCGTGGAGGCCGGTCAGGTGCTCGCCGTGCTCCTCAACCCCGGGAAATCGGCCGAACTGGGCCAGCTCAAACTCGACATCCAACACTCCGAGTTGCGCCGCCGCCAATACTTCGAGGAGGAGCGCCTCAGCGCCTACCAAGCGGAGAGCGAACACCTCCGCAGTCTCCGGGAAAAGCTCGCCGCCACCCAGGAACTCACCGACAGCATGACCTTCCGCTCTCCCATGACCGGGCGGGTCTTCGGCGCGGAACTGCCCTCGCTCAAGGGGCGCTATCTCCATCCCGGCACCGCGCTCCTCACGGTGATCCCCGACTCCGCTCCCACCGTCTTGCTTTCCGTGGCCCAAAAACACCGGGCCATTCTCGATGCCCACCGCGGTCAACCCGTGGTGCTCCGCCTCCGCGGCCAGACCGGGACCTGGAAGGCCGTTTTGGAGCGTCCGGAAGCCAGCGCCACCACCGCCGTGCCTCATCTTGCCCTGCTTTCCACCGGCGGCGGACCTTTGCCGGTCCGCGGCCGTCCGCAGGACCACGCCGGGCGGCAAACCGGGTTGGCGAGGGAAAGGGCCGGGGATCCCGAGCGAAGCCACTTCGCCGGACTGGACCAGGAGTCCGAAGCCCTCGCTTCCCAGGAACTCACCGAGGCCCGCTTCGCCGCCCACGCCACGCTGCAGGCCGGGGAATCTCTTCCCGGACGACTCTGCGAGGGCGTCTGGGGTTACGTAAAACTCGCAAACGTGGCCGACGCAAGGCTCGGCGCCTGGCTCTGCGAAAAAGTCATCGTGTATCTCACAAATCGCTGGGAAGAAGCCACGGGTGCGCGATAGTCCTGCGTCCTTGAACCACGTCAACTCCATCGCTTCCGAACGCAACAACACCTCCATCCTCGCCGTTTTCTGTGATTTCGAAAACGTCGCGATCGGTGCCCGTGAGGCCAAATTCGCCCGCTTCGAGATCGCCAAGGTCCTCGAACGCCTGTTGGTCAAGGGAAACATCGTCGTCAAAAAGGCCTATTGCGACTGGTCCCGCTACGAAACCTACAAACGGTCGATGCACGAGGCTGCGTTCGAACTCATCGACATCCCTCATTTCCGCCAGAGCGGCAAAAACTCGGCCGACATCCGGATGGTGGTCGATGCCCTCGACCTCTGTTACACCAAGCCGCACGTCGATACCTTCGTGATCATCAGCGGAGACTCTGATTTCTCCCCCTTGGTCAGCAAGTTGCGGGAAAACAACAAGTTGGTCATCGGGCTGGGCGTCCGCCACTCCACCTCCGACCTATTCGTTTCCAACTGCGACGAGTTCATTTTCTACGACGATCTCGTCCGCAAGGTCGAAAACCGCGCCAAACCCTCTCCCAAACGCGCCTCGTCCGGGGCCGCATCGCCCGACAACCCGCAACCGGACCGGCGGGACGAGGCCATCGATCTGGTGGCCGAGACGCTGGATACCCTGCTCGAGGAACGGGGGGAGGAAACCGTCATCTGGGCTTCCATGGTCAAACAGACCATCAAGAGGCAAAGGCCCGGGTTCATTGAAAGGGATTACGGATTCCGCAGTTTCAGCGACGTACTCAAAGAAGCCCAAAAGCGTGGAATGCTTCGGCTCGAGGAGGACGAGAAATCCGGCAGTTACGTCGTCCGTCGCGGAGCCCCGGATGCCTCCGGTCACGCTTGAGCCAGGAGGGACAGGCCCTCCGCCGGGCATCGCGAAGGTCAGCTCAATCTCTTGAAAAGCCCCAAATACGTGAAATCAAATAAATCTGATTATCAAGATCAAGAAGAAAAAGATTCGGTTTTGGCGCTTGCTTTGATTTTTTGCGCAACCTAAAAAACCATTAGTTTGCTTCTTTGGGAAACTTCCTTACGATGGTTCGGGCTTTTGGTCCTCACGGACGGGAAGCTCAACAACAACACGACACAGCCAACAACAACTGAAGAAAATGAAGTCCATCCTCATCAAGACAGCCGCGTTGCTGCCCTTGGTCGCTGCCCTCAGCGCTCAAGGCGGTGACATCTCCAAGAACGTCATCGAACCCCAGAACTATCTGGTGGACGACGCCGGGTTCACGCTCGACGCCGGTTACGAGACCGCTTATTACTTCCGCGGTCTGTGGTTCTCCAACAACAACGTTTACAGCGGTCTGAACTGGTCCACCAGCCTCAGCGACAAGGTGAGCGTGAACGTCGGTGGCCTTTACACCGTCTCTCTCGACACCAACGTTCCAGGTGGCAAACTTGAGTATTCGGAGATCGACCTGTTCAGCGGGATCACCTACGACGCCGGCTTCGCCGCGTTCACGTTGGCCTACACCCAATACTTCTTCATGGATACCTTCTCCGGTTCCGTGAACGGTTCCACCTTCGGTTTCCCTCAGTCCCCGGACTCCACCGTGACGGGTGCTAGCGATCTTTCTTTGACCGCTTCCGTTCCGGTTTTCGACGCCGGTAAGATCTACGGGACCTATGCGTTCGACTTCAAAATCGACGCGCATTACTTCGAAGTGGGTGGCGACTACACCTTCGCCGTGACTCCGTGGATGTCCCTCGTTCCCTCCGCGGCCCTTGGCTACGGCATCGGATACTACACCTACCAGGAAGTTTCGGGTGTTGACCAAGGCCTCACCCATGCCCGCGCGATGCTGAGCGCCCCGATCCAACTTACCCCGAGCGCCGCGTTCGTGCCCTACATCGGAGCGAACTTCGCTCTCGAAGCTCGCGAGCAGCTGAACACCATTGAGGGCGCCAACGACCTCTACGGCGGAGCCAAGGTTTCCGTGTCCTTCTAATCGCGGTTTCAGCAACTAGATTCGATAGCTTTTCTTAGCCGGATGATCCTCGTGGTCATCCGGCTTTTTTTTATCTGGGCGCCGTGCGCCATTGACCCGGGGTGCCATCACCGCTCTCATGCCTCATGCCCACGGCTTCTTCTCGCTCCGAACTTCTCGCCCTGCTCGCCGAACGATCCGTCCGCCTGGGGGAATTCACCCTGCAGTCCGGGGCCAAAAGCAACTTCTATGTCGACTGCCGCCAAACGGCTCTCCATGCCCGCGGTGCCGCCCTGATCGGGGAGGTTCTCCACCCGCTCCTCCGAGCCAAGGAGACCGAGTTGGGGGTTCGGCTCCAAGGCGTGGGCGGGCTCACCATGGGCGCGGATCCGATCGCCCTCGCGATTGCCATCCGTTCGTCCTTGGCGGGTGATCCCAACCCGGTCAACGCCTTCTGCGTTCGCAAGGAACCTAAGGCCCATGGGATGGGACGCCAGATCGAAGGACCTTTCACCCAAGGCGATCTGGTCGCCGTCGCGGACGATGTCATCACCACCGGTGGCTCCACTCTCAAGGCCATCGAGGCGGTCGAGCGCGAGGGAGGCCGGGTTGCTTTCGTTATTTGTCTCGTCAATCGGGAGGAGGGCGGGCAGGAGGCGATTGAGGGCCGGGGCTACCCCGTTGTTTCCGCTTTCCGTAAGAGCGAGTTTTTCGTCTGATCCGTCGGATCACGGAGCCTTTTTCGGAGGCGAAAGAGGAATCGCCCGGGTCCCGCTCCGCGCCGCTTCGGCTTGGACGGGGCGCAACTTCAGCCCTTGCGCGGCAAAGGCTCGCTCCATGTCCGACCACAGTTGGCTCGGATTCCGGGACCGGTAGATGGCCCGGCGAGCCTCCAGTTCGGCCCGGCTCAAATCCACCACGCCGCCTCCGTCGGGGCGTTCCGCAAGAATCCGCGGCAGCTCCGGCTTGAGCGGCGGTTCGGGCGCCAATCCCGGTTCATCCCCGACCTCGATCAAATCCTGCTCCGCCACGCCGCGCCGCAACTGGCCGTTGAAGATCCGCACCTTGTTGTTGTAGGACTCCACGCTTTCCCGGAAGTCGACCAGCTCCTGGTTGTATCGGCGGACCGAGTCGTTGTAGGCGGCCAACGAGGCATTGTAGCGATTCACCGCCTCGTTGTATTCCCTGACAAAGTGCTCCATCTCACCTTGCTTGGTCCAAGCTTGGCGGAGATAGGCGACGATTGAGCTGCCGTCCCCCTTGCCATCGAGGTGAATGAGGTAGTAAACCAGCAGGAGGGCGGAGCGATAATTGAGGGCGGCCGCCCCCGGCTCGGACAAGGCCGAAGCCCATTGCTGGTGGGTCATGGCCATCAATGCTTCAGGGGCCACCATGTCCAGAGGGAGGCTTCCTTCCTTCCGGCGCGCGACGTGGTAGGCGGTTTCCAGATACCCGCCAAGCCCCTCTTCCATCCGGCGGAAATCGAATCGGGCGTCGTCGAACGGCACGGCCGCCATGTATTCCGCAATCCCTTCGACGAACCACACGGGAAGCACGTTCAGCCAGTCGTGCATCACCTGATGCGTGATTTCGTGGATCAGGGTCCCGGCGTCGTAGGCGCGCGGATCGATCGCGACCCGACGACCGACCGTGCGGACGCCCAGGGAATCCATCGGAACCAGAATCTCCCTCGTGCGCACCACGTAGACCCCGGAGGATCCCTCGGGGCCTCCCGCCCGAAGGTAATCTTCACGGTTCCGGAACAGGCGCACCACGAAGTGACCGTTGCCGGGCGGGCGGGGGTCGAGTTGCAACGGCAGGTTCTTAATGGCGTAATACGTGCCTTCAAAGGCCAGGGCGTATTCCTTGATCAGGCTGGCAGCCAACGGGGCATCGCAGATGTAGCGGAAATTCGGCGTGGCGTAAACGCACTCGCCCTCCGGTTTCCGTTCCAATTCCCGCGCCGTGAAGTTCAGCATCGGGCGCAACTCCTGCGGCCAACGGCCCACCTTGATCCCAAATCCAAGATCCTGCCATCCGTTCACGTAGGCTTGATCCGCGGCGGACAGCGAAGCCAGCGGAATCCTCACCGCCTTGCCGTTCATGAGGCGAACTTCCACCTCGGCATCGCCCAGATCACTCATCCGGCCCTCCAGCTTGCGTCCGTCCAGATTCGTCCAGACCCGGTTCTGCGGAGCTTCCTGAGCGCATGCCAGACTTAACAAAAGGCTGGCCAATGTTCCTGTGATGAGACTCTTCAGCGTGCCGAAAATATTGTGTGTTCCAAGGGCCGTGGCCACTCCGGAATGAGAGTTGAAAGGGAATGATGCCACAGCAAAGTGCTTCTTGCAAAAAAATCATAACAGGAAACTCTTCAATAGCGACGCTCAATCTTCACCATCACCCCGTCGATGAAGCCTCGCAAAACTAAATTTTCCTGTTCCCGCCAAATTTCGACGGCCCCGCAGACCTCCTGATCGAACAGGGTGATCCCGGCTTTCCGCAGGCTGGCCCGGGTCGTCTCCAGCACGGTTCCGCTCGCCGCGAAGGGTGCCGAATTGGCAATGACTGCGCGCGGCGCGATTTCATCCAGAAACTCTGGCAAGCCGCAAAAGTCCGATCCGTGCCGGCCCATCACCAACACGTCCGCCCGCAGCCCGGGGCGGTTCCGGAGGATCCATTTTTCCGTCTTGAACCCGCTGTCCGCCATGGACAAGACCCGCCACGGGCCCAGTGAAATCAAGAGGACCAGGCACTCGTCGTCCGGCCGGCTTTGGCCTTGAAGATCCGCCGGCGGAAAGACGACCTCGATCCCCAGCCGCGGTCCCGGGCTCCAACAGGCTCCCGCGCTCACCTTCTCCAGGGCGGTCCCCGCCCGCGCCGCGCCGGGCTCCAGCTCTTCGAAGCCGACACCCGTCAACCTCCGCCGGATGGAGAAGTCCCGCGCCAGTTTCCCGTAGCCGCCAAGGTGGGCACGGTCCGCATGAGTCGCGAAGAAACCTTCCAACCGGTGCGGCGCGTGACGGAGCAACCATGGACGGACCGCCCGGCTGTAACCCGCCTCGTCACCGCAATCGATCAACCAAACGCCTGCGCGCGCTCCCGCCTCCCCGCCGGACCAAGATCTCAAGGCTTGCGGCCCGCAACCGAGCCCTGAATCAAAAACGATCATCTCCGCCCTGTCCGCCTCCGGTCCTTGCCCCAGAAGATCCGCCGCCGGAGCCACTTCAAAGTGCCCCCCTGGCAACGCCGCGAAGAGAGCGGCCGACTGTTTGGCCAGGCCGACCAATGGCAGGTTGATTTGATTGCAGGCGATCGACAACGGCCCGAGGCCGCAGGCCCCCGTCAGCATGCTCAATGTCGCCAGCGCCATGACCAACCATGAGAGCGGGATCAGGGCGCAGTTGGCGACTATTCCAGCCGGGGTCACGGTGCCGAAATACCACCAAAGCAACGGGCCCGATCCCGCGAAGGCGGCGGCGGAGACGGTCACGATGTCCGCGAAATATTGTCCGCTGAACTGCACCCGGCGCCTCCAGCGGGGCACCAGTGAGGCCGGGATGAAGGGGTCCGGTGCCAGAAATCGCCTCGTTACTGACCGCATCGGGCCATCCAATATCCCAATGGCGACCAACACCGCGAAGGAAAGTTGGAACCCGATAGAGAAGGCCTGATGCGGATCGAAGGCCAGAATGACCAGGGCCGCGAGGCCAGCGCTGTTCAGCACCCGGGGCTGTCGGCGCACCACAAACCCGCCCAGGAAAACGCCGAGCATGATGGCTGCACGGACCGCGGGGGATGGCAATCCCGTCACCAGCGCATAGGCACCCCCGAGCAGGACGATCACCCCGATTGCCGGGCGGCGGGAAACCCCGAGAACCCTCAGGATGAGCCAGGCGACGCTGCCGAAGATCCCCACGTGCAGCCCGCTGACCGAAAACAGGTGCATCCCTCCGCTCCGCCGGAATGCTTCCTCGGATTCCGGGCTGATGTCGGCTGTGACCCCGAGAACCATGCCGTTGAGCAGGGCTGCTTCCTCCGCATCCGGCGGGAGACCATTCAGGATGGTCCGGCTCAGACGGTCCCGCGTTGCTTCGGCGAACTCCAGCACCGGGCCCGGCCAGTCCCTGCCCTCGCGCGAGAGCCGGTGGGGGGCGGCAATCAAGAAGTCCGCCACGGCCTGGTTGGCCGCTCTCGCGTAGCCCCGCCGTCCCCTTTCCCCCGGGTTCCGGGGCGGCGCCAGACCCTTGAGCATTCCGGTGGCACGGACGCGTTCCCCAAGTCGCAATCCGGGCAGCGGACCCGAGACCTGACAGATCAACGGCTCCCGCAGCCACGGCCCTTCCGCGATGCGCAAACCGCGGACCTGCACCCAAAATCGGGAGCGGCCCCGATCCGCCTCCATTCGTCTGACGATCGTCCCTTCCAGCTCCGCAGGCACCGCCTCTTCATGGGACCACACCAACGCGAGCGTCGCCGGATCACACTTCCGATGATCGGTCCACCCCGCGAACAGCAAAGCCGTTCCGGGTAGGATGATCCCACTCCAGCCGGGGAGTCGGGCCAACATTAGGAAACCGGAAAAGAATCCGGCGGCCAGCCAAAGCGGGATCGGTAGACCTGCGAATGCGCCCAATATCCCCAGGAAAGCCGACCAAGCCATGAAGAAAAGCGGGTCGCGCCTGAACAGGCGGTAAAGCAGGTCGGGCATATAAAGCCCTATCCTGACACCTGTATTTCGGTGTTTGCAAAGGGAAATCGATCGCCCAACGATTCGCTTTTCATGTCCGCGGCTCGATACAGGGCGGCGACTCAGGTTTTGGGCTTTGAATTGGATGCGTGAAACGTGTGCAGGATGCGGTGGGCAAAGGGGGCGACCATCAGCGAGGCGACTCCGATGAAGAAGAGTCCCGAGAAGAGCGCATAGCCCGCCGCGAAGAGCTTCGCCGCCGGTGAGGATAGCGGATCCACGGGCCCCATGCCACCCAAGATCATGGAGGCGTTCAGAAGGGAGTCGATCCAGCCAAGTCCGCCCACGAAGTGATAACCGGCCACCCCGATTCCCAAGCCCAGCGTCAGCAAGGCCGAGGCCAGGAACAGGTGCCGGAGGACGCGGCCGAAAAACTCGGTCCAGCTTAACAACCCTTTGGAATGATGCTCATACATGGATGAAGAAACCGGATTCAAAGGCACTCCGGATCCAGAGTCAACGCTGATGGAAAACGCACACGCAAAACGGGATTCATCCTTGCGACGCCGCGGCCGCGGATCAAGCGGCCCGGCTCCACCAGCACTATCAAGAAGGTTGATAGGGTTCTGTCGTCATCCCCCCTCAGCCCCATCATTCCCCGTCGATTCGTCCCAAAAACCCAGAACACCAACAAAGCGCAAAAATCCTCCTCCCGCGCACCAGCAGCCGCAGGACGCTCGACAATCAAGCAGGTTGAAAGTTGACGTAGCGTCCGCCCTCCGCCGCCCGCTTCAGGCTGACGCGACACCATCAAGCAGGTTAAATGCCTGGAACTGCCCCGACCATCAAGCAGGTTGATAGGGTTCTTGCGGAGCATTCCAGCTGCTTGACTGTGCCACTCGTGGGGGTGCGATGGTCGGTGAGCGGCTGAGGGCAGCGGCTTGGCCTCGAATAACGGAGCGGGCAAGGGCCCTCGTGCGGGGATGTAGCCAGGAAAGGCCAGACAAAACGGCTTTCCCTGCCATGCCGATGCGCTCCAGAGCTGGA
>JAGWVU010000105.1 GCA_018970725.1 Verrucomicrobiota bacterium | reverse complement strand
TGCTGATGAGGTGCCGTGTGCGGCTTCGCCGAGCGTGGGGGTCAGTCCTAGAATCTTGAATTTGAATCCGCAATTCAAGGGACAGGCAATCTGAACCTTGGCGGCGTGAAGGGGGTTGACCCCCCACCATCCCACGCCGACCGGTGACTCGTGGGCGGGCGGGCGCGAAAAGGAAAACCCTTTCGGTAAAATCCGCCCACTTGAAATCGACAACCCTGTCCGGTCGATTTATTCTGTGTCACCACCATGAACTTCCGTCCGCTTCTCCTCAGCTGCCTCCTCGCCGCCACCGCATCCGCCGCGGACCGGGTGGCCTTGGTCATCGGGAAT
This sequence comes from Verrucomicrobiota bacterium, assembly GCA_018970725.1. Lineage (GTDB taxonomy): Bacteria > Verrucomicrobiota > Verrucomicrobiia > Verrucomicrobiales > DEV007 > V1-115. The sequence goes on along the minus strand of JAGWVU010000105.1, from coordinate 1,749 downwards.
GATGCCTACCGGGACTTTCCTTTGGACAATGCCGTGAAGGACGCCACGGCGGTGCGGGATCTCCTTTCCACCCGCCTCGGGTTCCAGGAGGCGGATCTGGTGGTGGCCACGAACGCGGACCGGGTTACTGTCTACGAATCCCTGGAAGCCTTCAAGCGCTCCGCCCGGGAGGCGAAGATCCTGGTGGTGTATTACGCCGGGCACGGCATGGAGAGCCTGGACGGCAAGGAGAACTTCCTCCTCCCGGTGGACACTGACATCGCGGCGGTGGCGAAGTCCGAGGCGGTGCTCCGTGCCGCCGGAGTGAACATGATGACCTTGGCGGAAGATTTGGCCGCCGTTTCTTCCGGCGCCAAAGTCATCCTCATGGATTGTTGCCGGGAACGGCCCGCCGGACGGGGCGCCAAACCTCGGGCCGGAGGCGGCCTGGTCACCTATGAAGACGGACGAATCCCGGCGGATACCCTCATGCTCCTGGCCGCCGCCCCGGAACGCATCGCCAGTGACGGCGATGGCCACGGCCCTTTCACCTTGGCCCTGCTGGAGGAACTCCCCGTCCCCGGCCGCAGCTTGTTCGATACCTTTTTCTCCGTGAGCGATCGTGTCCAAGCCCTCACGGAGAATCAGCAAGTGCCCTGGCTGAAGTTCGATGGCTCCGCCAAGATCTTCCGGGACAACGTGCTTCTGGCCTCCGCCGGTCCCGCGCCGGTGCGCAAACCCGCTCCCTTGCCCACCATCCCCGTGGTGGCCATGCCGGAACCCGGGACGCCGACTACCGCCTCCCGGGACCGGCCGTTCGAGAACAGTCTGGGAATGAAGTTTGTGCCCGTGGTCAGTTATACGAACGGGAAGAAGGTGCTCTTCTCCGTCTGGGAGACTCGAGTCCGGGATTTCCGGGCCTACCGCACGGACACGGAGGGGGAACCGGATCACCCGGTGGTGAACGTGAGCTGGGAGGACGCCGTGGCCTTTTGCGAGTGGCTCTCCCGCCGGGACGGCAAGACCTACCGCCTCCCTACGGATCACGAATGGAGCCTCGCCGTGGGGATCGGGGAGCGGGAAAGCGCCACCGCTAGCCCCAGGGACAAGGATATGAAGATCGAAGGGGTGTATCCCTGGGGCACCACGTGGCCGCCGCCGAGGGGCGCGGGGAACTATGATTCCAGTCTCAATTGTGACGCATTTGAACAAACCGCGCCGGTAGGATCCTTCTCCCCCAATCGATTTGGACTCTACGACCTGGGCGGGAATGTTTTGGAGTGGTGCTCGGATTGGTCCGATAGAGACCAGCAATACCGTGTGTTGCGTGGTGGTTCGTGGAACGACGACGTTTCGACGTATCTGTTGTCGTCGAACCGCTACATCGTCACGCCCTCGAATCGGTACGTCAGCCGCGGCTTCCGTGTGGTGTTGGAGGTTGGGAGTGGCGGCTAGGTTCTCTTACTCTTTTCTCTTTTTACCGGGCCGAAGGCCCTTTCCCTGTCCGCGAAGCGGGCGAAATTTTTTCTTAAAAATGACTTTTCCCAACGAAACAACTTTCCCGCCTGACCCCGTGAAGGTCGCGGCGGCGGGAATCAGGCACGGCGGTGCTCCCAAACCGTGTGTTGCGTGGTTTTTGGGTGTCAGGCTCGATGCGCGCTGAACATCAGGAACTCACAATGATCCCAGGTCATTTTGCCTGACACCAAACGGTGCCACGTGAAGCGGGGGCCACCAAGCTGTCCGGCAAACGACCGGCCTGCCACGCCC
>JAGWVU010000075.1 GCA_018970725.1 Verrucomicrobiota bacterium | reverse complement strand
TTGCGTTGCGCTTCTCCGCGCATTGGTTGCGATCGGTTCCCCTAACCGCAGGAAATTGCCTTGTACGAACCCGCCCGCCCGCGAGTCGCCGGGCGGCGCGGGATGGTGGGATACGACCCAGTGGGCAAATGCCGGATTGTGACGATCCCGCCGCCTGTCCATCGTGACAAGTGTGTTAATTACGCTTACGCTTACGCCGTCCGGCATTGGCTCATCTCCGAACAGGGCTGGACCGGGAACGACATCTTCGTCGATGCCTCCCACCTCCACAACGGAGTCGAATGGGAACGCAAACTCTTCGCCGAAGCCGAGGCCGCCGAGGTCATGCTCTTCCTCGCGTCGGACGATTCCCTCGACCGCCGCTCCTTCTGTTACAAAGAGCTGCAACGCGCCAAGGGCCAGATCCTCGCCGTGACCATCCGCGGCATTTCCTTCAGCGACGACCGGCTCGACGATGTCCTCCCGGAGTTCGCCAAAACCCGCCAAGTCACCGCCCTGGACCAGGAACCCACCGAGGAGTTTCCCTTCGTCTCCCCGGTGGACCAGACCACCGGCTCCATCCCGCTCAACCGGACCCGGATGGAAGGGATCGGCCTGACCTTGCGCGAACTCGGCGTGGCCCCGAACAGCTTTGCGTGGAACCCCTCCCCGGCCGGTCCGTTCCCCGGCTTGCGCCCGCTTCAGGAAGGGGACGAGGCCGTCTTCTGCGGCCGGGACCTGGAAATCCGGGACGGGATCAAGGTCATCGAGGACCTTCGCGGCACGGTCACGAAGCGCGTCCTCATCATCCAGGCTCCCTCCGGCGCCGGGAAATCCTCCTTCCTCCGCGCCGGTCTCTGGCGTCGCTTGCGCCGCAATCCCGGGTTTACCCCGCTCTGCCTCGTGCGGACCCCGAACGGCCTGTTCCACAATCCGGACTGGGGCCTCATCGCCGGGTTGAGCGATGTCTTCCAGAAAAACCCGGCCCTCGCCAGGAATCTGCCGCTCTCCCCGGACGCCCTGGCCCGCCGCGCCAGCACGGACCTGGCCGGGCTCCTCGCCGCGTTCGCGGACGCGGACGCCTACGAAGGCGCGCGGCGGACCGTGCTCATCGGGATCGATCAGGCGGAAGAAATCGCCGCGCTCAGTCCGGGGGATGACGAGGAACTCGCGAAATTCCTCCGCGTCATCACCAGCCTCCCGCCGGAGCTGGACGTGCGCCTTATCCTCACCACCCGGGATGACAGCGTGGACACCACGTTGGACCGCCTCGTCCGGCGGGATCTCACGGATTCCCAAATCCAAACCTGGCGCCTCAACCGTCTGCCCGCGATCCGCTTTGATGAAATCATCACCGGGCCCGCGGAGGCGGCGAACCGGGCGGGCTGGCCGCTGGAGATCGGGTCCGGCCTCGTCGAAGCCCTCGGCGCCGCCGCCGACGAGGGCGCCACCGGAGAGAGCGGGGACGCCCTGCCCATCCTCGCCCTGGCGTTGCAACGCTTGGTCGCCAAGCGCCGTTCCCCGGACGGGAAGATCGATCTCAACCCGGCCGAAGCCGCCGCGTTTCTCGACAGCGCGGTGACCGACGCCACGCACGATGGCCTCAAAGCCGCGCGCTCCAATGCCGGCGACCTCCGCCAGCTCGTCATCCCGCGCCTTGTCACCTGGGATCCCAAGGCCGGGGCGGAAGGCGCGGCCAAGCGCCAGGTCACCAGCGCGCAAGACCTCTTCGCCGGGGACCGGGTCCGCTTGAAACCGCTCGCGGACGCCCTCGTCGATCAGCATCTCCTGGTCCGCAGCCAAACCGAGTCCGGCCCGGCCTACGAAGTGGCCCACGAAGCCCTCCTCCGCGTCCCGCCCCTGGGGAAACTGATCTACGAGTGCCGCGAAAAGTTCGAGCAAGCCCGGATCCTGGAAGTGGAAGCCCGGGACTGGGCCGCCACCCGGTCCCCGGAAAACCTCGTCCGCTCCGGCCAACGCCTCCAGGATGCCCTCGCGCTCCTGCAGGATCCCGACTTCGGCACCGATCTCCAGCGCCGCGGCGTCGCGGAGTATCTGGAAGCTTGCCGCACCCTCGAGATCCGGCTCAAGCGGAACGCGGAGCGGACGCGGGGATTGGTCCTATCCGTCCTATCGGTCTTATCGGTCATCTCCCTGGCGTTCTCCGTCCTCGCCCTCTTCGCCCTGGAAAAATCCCTTCAGGCCCGGGACGACGCCCGGGTCACGGAAGGGAACTCCGCCTTGGCGAAGGCGGAAAACGCGCCGCGCCGCTACCCGGACCAAATCTTCCAGCGCGCCCGGGCCATCGGGTTTGCCGGTTACGGCGGGGAGGATCACGTGGTGCGGAACTTCGCCACCTTCTGGGGCGAGGCTTACCGTCTTTTGCGCGGGAAGAACGATCCGTTTCCCGTGCTCTTGCCCAAGCAAGTGGACCGGATTCAGGCGGAGCTGGCCCAACTCCCCGCCTACCTACCGTTTTGGCGGACCGAGGCGGTCGGGAACGCGGTGACCGGTCTGGTCTTCGCGGAGAACGATCGCTACCTCCTCGCCAAGTTTGAGGAAGGAACGGTGCGCCGGTGGGATTTGCGCCAACCGGACGGGAAGCCGGAGGTGGTGGAGGTTGAGGTTGCGGATTCTCAGGTCACGACCGGTGCGATCATCGAAGGAACCACCGTGAAGTTTCATGCTTTCGGTTCTCCGTCGATTGAACTCACCGGCCATCCCGCCGACGCAACGGCCTGGGCGCTGGACACGGACCGGAAACGGCTCGTCATCGGTCTCGCGGACGGCGCGGTCTTCGCCTAGGACGTAAGCGGCCAGCCTTTGGGTGCGGACCGGAATCTCCTGGAAATCGTGCAAACCCGCCAGTGGTTCACCTTCGACGAAGCTCAGGACCTCGTGGCGGGAAGCCGGAAGGAAGCGGATGTCCTCGCCGCCCTTTGGGCCCGGCCGGAACCGATGCCGTTCGATCCCAAGTCCACCAAACCATTCCGCAACCGGCTGGGGATGCGGATGCTCCACGTCGCACCCGGAGAATTCACCATGGGCAGTCCGGAGACCGAAGAGGAGCGCGACGACGACGAGACTCCGCACCGCGTCCGTCTGACCCGACCGTTCTGGCTCGGCCAATATGAAGTCACCCAGGCGGAATGGACGGCGCTGATGGGAGAGAATCCGAGCAGCCGCCCGGATCCGCTGGCGCCGGTGGAGAGTGTGAGCTGGGACGATTGCCAGGCCTTCCTGGCCAAGCTGAACGAGGTGGATCCGCTCCCCGCGGGTGGACCTACGCCCTGCCCACCGAGGCCCAATGGGAATATGCCTGCCGGACCGGAGAACTGGAATGCATCATTCCGAACCCTTCGGTTCTACGGGCTTCCCTGCAAGCGGGATCGGGGGTGCGAGTGCAGCTTCTCGCAGGGAGATGCACCCTGTTTGTCATGTTCTGTCATGCGCAAAGGGGAAGGCTCCCGAATCTCCGCCGGAACTGAGCCGTTGGTCGCGGTTGTTGAGAAAGCGTTCCAAGCCATCCCATGGAGAGCGGATTGGTTCCCTGGTCTGTGGGTCGAGAACACCAACCTCCTCAATGGTCTTGTTCCAGCGTCCGTAGTTGCAAGGCGCGCACGAAATAATGACGTTCTCCAGATCGTTGTTGCCGCCTCTAGCGTGCGGCAAAACGTGGTCGTATTGAAGCCACATGGCCTGGAAAGCAGCATGCTGCTCGGTGTTCTTTGGCCCCCAAGGCAGCGCCTCCGGGTAGGCGCTCCGGATGGCTTGCCGGACTTCGGAACGGATGACGGGGATGCCGCAGAATCGACAATGAAAGCCGTCACGTTTCAGAAAGAGCTCCTTTTCCGCACTGCTTGGCATTCGTTCCTTGGTTCGTTCTAACCGCGAAAGGGTTGGCGGCGCCCCAGCTACGACGCGGTAGAGGATATGGGGACTGGCAGTTCCCCAAATGGATTCGGACCACTCCCGAATCACAGGCATATCGGAGAGGCGAATCAGCTCCCTTGCCAAATCGCGATGCCGGGCGAGATGGGCCGATACGGCCGCGTCCAGATACCGAGCTGCGTCGGCGATTTCAGGAATAGCCTCTCGGAGGCAAAGCCGATCACTTGGCAAGTCCGTTTCGCTGGGCTTCATCGCCTGGAGCTTCGCAGAAACGCCCGACCACGCCAAGCTCGATCGGGCTGGGAATTAGTTCAATCAACGACTGTGCCGTGGCGGAGACCAGCGGCAAGGAGGGACTGCCGCTCAGGAATCGTAAACCAGCTCGAAGCCCTCATCCGGGAACAGATCGTTCCGGTGCTCACAGCTGTCACCCGGTTTCTTGAGCGCCGTCAGGCAAGCAAGGAGGTCGAAGGAGGGATCGTCGCCCAGAGTGGCCGATGATCCGCACAGGCAACAGAGCTGGGCGTCGATGAGACCGAGAGCTGCGAGCACGAACGGTGCCTCCACGGGATCGAGGATGAGCGTCGAGTCGTCTGAGCCGTGGGAGATGAAACGGAGTTTGACCATGATGAGTGGGATGAAGGGGTTATGTTCATATATTCACGTAAAGACTGATATCCATCCGAGTTCCGCGAGGTGCTGAGCTGCGAAGTTGAGGGTGGTTCCTCAATCTCGAAAGCTTTTGGGGCGGTCCGCTGAACCGAGGAATGAAGTTTGCGAAACTGCGGAATCCTGCCATGTGTCTTTCCTGTGGTCAGCCGTGGATGGCTGATCGCAACCGCTACGCCGAAACGCCAGATGAAGCTCGAAGATCTCCAGCCCGAATCCACAGTCCAGGGAATCCTCCCTGGTGCGGTGGCGACGGTGGTCAGCGTCGAGTGGCACGGATCGGAAGCGCTGACCCTGGTTTATCGGGGGCCAGACGGACGAATCGCGCAAGAAGTCCTTTATCGAATGGACGAGCCCAGGCTTGAGGTCGTTCAAGCCGGACGTCCATGGAGCTTCGATGGCGATGGTTCCCTTTTTCGGCTTGTTTCCGAAGCCCATCGCATTCGGTTGGCTCACCTTTTCGATCCCGTTCTGGCGGTCCACACTTCGTTGGTTGATCCTCTGCCCCACCAAATTACGGCCGTTTACGAGGCAATGCTGCCCCGTCAGCCGTTGAGATTCCTCCTGGCCGATGACCCGGGTGCTGGGAAGACGATCATGGCGGGTCTTCTCATCAAGGAACTTATCGCTCGTGGAGATCTCAAACGCTGCCTCATCGTCTGTCCCGGTAGCCTCGTGGAGCAGTGGCAAGACGAACTCTATCGTCGATTCAGCCTTCCGTTTGAAATCCTGACCAACGATAAGCTGGAAGCCGCTCGGACCGGAAACTGGTTCCTCGAAAACGATCTCGTCATTGCCCGGCTCGACAAGCTGGCCCGGGACGAAGGAGCCCAAGCCAAGCTCCAAGCACCAGACTGCGGCTTCGACCTGATCGTTTGCGATGAGGCGCACAAGCTCGCCGCCACCTTCTTTGGCGGGGAAGCGAAGTACACGAAGCGCTACCGGCTAGCCAAAGACGTGCTCTCTGGCTTGACCCGGCACTTCCTTCTCATGACCGCCACACCGCACAACGGCAAGGAGCAGGATTTTCAACTCTTCCTTGCGCTGTTGGACGGCGATCGTTTTGAGGGAAAGTTTCGCGAAGGCGCTCATCAAGCGGATGCGTCGGACCTGATGCGGCGGATGGTGAAGGAGAAGCTCCTCAAGTTCGACGGGAAACCTCTCTTTCCCGAGCGGATCGCCTACACGGTGCCCTACGATCTCTCCCCGCGGGAAAAGAAACTCTACGAGGATGTGACGGCATACGTCCGCGATGAGTTTAACCGCGCGGAAGCCTTGCAGAACGAGAAGCGACGCGGGACGGTAGGGTTCGCGTTGACGATTCTGCAACGTAGGCTCGCCTCCTCTCCGGAGGCCATCCATCAGTCCTTGGCCCGCCGCCGTGACCGCCTCCAAAATCGGCTGCTCGAAGTCGAGGCCGCTGGCCGTACCGGTAGGGCCATCACCAGCATCTCCTGCGGACCGCAGCTCGATGCCGACGATCTTGAAGATCTGGAAGATTCGCCCGAAGATGAGATTGAGGCCGTTGAGGAGGAAATTCTCGACGAAGCCACTGCCGCCAGCACTGCGGCGGAGCTTCGGGCAGAGATTGCCACGTTGACCCAGCTCCAAGCGCTCGCAAATGATGTCCGGCGGAGCGGTGAGGATACCAAGTGGCGAGAGCTGGCTCACCTTTTGGAAGAAATCTTTACGACCGGCGCGTTCGGAGATCGCGTGGCGGAGGATCCGCCGCCTCCCTACGACTCCGCCCAAATCGCCAAGCCAGTGCCTTCACCGAGTCAGAAGCTGGTGATTTTCACCGAGCACCGGGATACCCTGAATTACCTCCAACGGCAGATTTCCACCCTGTTTGGCAAACCCGAATCCATCGTCACAATCCACGGTGGCGTCCACCGGGACGATCGGCGGAAGGCTCAGGATCGCTTCCTTCACGATCCCCAGGTTCATGTCCTTTTGGCCACCGACGCAGCGGGCGAAGGGATCAACCTTCAGCGGGCCCACCTGATGGTGAACTACGATCTCCCCTGGAACCCAAACCGCTTGGAACAGCGATTCGGCCGCATTCACCGGATCGGCCAAACCGAAGTTTGCCACTTGTGGAACCTGGTAGCACACGAAACCCGTGAAGGCGATGTGTATCGCCAGCTCCTCGACAAACTTGAGGAGGCACGCAAGGCTTTGGGAGGCCAGGTCTTCGATGTGCTCGGCAAGCTTCAGTTTGAGGGCCAACCTCTGCGGCAACTCCTCATCGAAGCGATTCGCTACGGTGATCAGCCAGCCGTCAGAGCAAAACTGAACACCGCCGTCGAGCAAGGAGTGGATCGGACGCACCTCCAGGATTTGTTGGAAGAGCGCGCCTTGGCCCACGATTCCATGAACGTGGCGCAGGTAGCCCGGATTCGGGCGGACATGGAGCGTGCCGAGGCGCGCCGCCTTCAGCCCCACTACATTGAAGCATTCTTCCTGGAAGCTTTCCGGCTGCTGGGAGGAACCGTCCGGCAAAGGGAGCCTAGGCGCTACGAAGTCACCCACGTGCCCGCAGTCGTCCGGAATCGCGATCGTCAAATCGGATTCGGCGAGCGAGTTCTGACTCGCTACGAGCGAATGGCCTTTGAGAAAGGCTTGCTCGCGCAGCCAGGCCAACCCCTCGCTGCATTCATTTGCCCGGGGCATCCACTTCTCGACGCCGTGCTTGATTTGACTCTGGAAAGGAACCGCGATCTCCTGAAGCGAGGTGCGGTCCTCGTGGATGAACGTGATCCGGGCACGGAGCCGCGAGTCCTCTTTTTCTTGGAGCACTGCCTGCAGGATGCGAGCCAAGTCTCCACCGGAGGCCGTCGCGCCATTTCCACCCGCATGCTCTACGTGGAGATGACCGAGGACGGCCAGGCGCGACACCTTCACTACGCTCCGTATTTGGACTATCGCCCGCTCGCCGAGATCGAGCCCAATGCGGCCGCCGTGCTTGCCCGGCCGGAGTGTTCCTGGATCACGGGCGATCTGGAGCAGAAGGCAAAAAACCATGCGATTGCCAAGGTCGTGCCAGAGCATATCGCCGAAGTCAGGCAGCGCCGTTTGGAGTGGATTGGCAAGACGCGCGCTGCAGTGAAGGAGCGACTCACCAAAGAGATTGCCTACTGGGATCATCGCGCCGCCGAACTTGCGGCCCGGGAGCAGGCCGGACAAGCGGGAGCCCGGCTCAATTCCGGCGAAGCCCGGCGCAGGGCCGACGATCTGCATGCCCGAATGCAGAAGCGGTTGGCCGATCTGGACCAAGAAGCCCAAATCTCTGCGATGCCACCCGTCGTCCTCGGTGCGGCAGTCGTCGTGCCCGTCGGTCTGCTCGTCACCATGTCGGGCCGCGCCCTCCCGGCTCAATCCAGCCCGGTCGATACGCAAGCAAGCGCCGCCCGCGCCCGGGAAATCATCATGGAAATCGAGCGTTCTCTCGGCTTCGAACCAGTGGACCGGGAGCTAGAGAAGCTCGGCTACGACATCGAGAGCCTCGATCCGGGGACCGGTTCCCTCCGGTTCATTGAGGTCAAAGGCCGGGTTACCGGAGCTCCCACCATCACCGTCACCAAGAACGAGATCCTTTACTCGTTGAACAAGCCTGACAGCTTCATCCTCGGAATTGTGGAGTTCTTGGGTGAGGATCAGCACCGAGTCCACTACGTTCGCAACCCTTTTCGGAGGGAACCCGACTTCGGCGTGACGAGCATCAATTACGATTTTTCTGAACTAATCGCTCGGGCGACCCCACCCTCATGACGCTCGACAAACTGACGCAAGGAATTCAGCGGTTCAGAGAATGGTTAAGCGGGGTACCGTTCCAGGCTTTCGATGGCCGGTGGGCGGAGTTTCCGCAGGCTTGGAGTGAAGAACTCAAAGCGATTGAACGGCTCCTGGAAACTCAGGAAGAGCTACCAATCGCCTTCCTGGGCCCATCGCAACAAGGAAAGTCGTCGTTGATCAACGCGTTGGTGGGGCAGAATGTCCTCGCCGTGGGTGGCGCGGTTGGGGCTTGCACCTGCGTTGTCACGTCCATTCATTACCGGTCAGGGCCTGGCTTCTTTGCCGAAATCGAGTTCATCTCTTTGGAAGACTGGCGCGGCGAGCTTACATCGATGCAGGATGCGCTAGTGGCCTTGCGTTTCCTAGCCGATACTCCGGCGGATGAGGAAGAACGTGATATTTCCCGGCGAGACGCATTTGAAAAATTCCACGCAGTCTATCGCACCGATCCCGATCAAGACATCGCTCGGGTGCTCGGAGATGCGAATCTGGGCATGCCGCCGGAGATTGCAGCCCACATGCGGAATGGGAATCCCATTCGGTTGGAGTTCGAGAACCCCCAGACCTTCCGGAACGAGTTGCGCCGTTACCTCGTGGGACGTGAGCAGCATGCGGATGGGCAATTTTGGCCGGTGATCAGCCATGTGCGGGTTTATGGCGACTTCCCCGTCCTTTCCCATGGGGTCGCATTGGTTGACTTGCCTGGCCTCAACGATCCCAATCCCGCACGGGAGCGAGTGACCAGGCGCTACCTAAATGACGCCAGCTACCTCTGGCTGATTTGCAACAGTCAAACCGGAATTGACCGCGTCTTGTCCAAGGTTCTCCGGGACAACGGCTTACTTTTTCGACTGTTTCTTGAGGGCCGCCTCGATGCGTTCTCGGTTGTGACGACGAAGATCGATGAGATTAACATCGAGGCAATTCTCGAACAGATGGGGGCGGACGTCGAAGCGTTCGATGGTGACCTGCAGGGTGTCTTGCAGTTCCGACGGGAACAGATCGCCGACCAGGTCCGCCAAAATCTCCTGTCGATTGGCCGAGACATCGTGTCCCGCGCTCAGGAGCAGCAGCATGCAGAGACTTTCCTCAACCGGGTTGACTCACTGCCGGTGTATTCGGTATCGACCTCTGCCTACCTGCACAACGCGGGCCGGATGCCACTTTACGCGGGGCCGAAACTCGACATCGCAGAGACACACATTCCGTGCCTTATTGATCACCTCCAGCAGATCACTCTGGAGCGCAGCCGCTCCGCCCGGATCGAGGCCGCGGCAAGGCGGCTCAATGTCCTTTGGGAGCAAGCGCGGCGTTTTTTTTTGGATCTGATTACCTGGGTTGAACAATCAAGCGAGGCTAGCCGCCAGGAATGGTCCACCCTGCAGCAGGTGGCCCACCACGCGATTGACCAAGCAGGCTTGATCCTCCAGCAGTCCCGCTTGGAGATTGGCCCCAAGGTTCGGGCGCAGCGACACACGTTTTCAGAACGGGTTCAACAAGCGGAACAACGGGCCGCAATTGGCTTGGTGTCGGTAGTACAGGCTTGGGGATCTCTGAACTGGCGATCGCTCCGCGCCGCGGTAAGTAGGAAAGGGCGATACTTTAGCTCGGCAACCGGCCGCGAAATCGATCTGAACCGGGATCTCTCTCGGGCCTACCTAGATCTCTTACCTTTCATTTGGGAAGATTTCTTCCGCCAAGGTCTTGGCGCCATCGTGGACGACTCCGTGAACGAGACCTCGGAAGCGCTCAAGTCCACCGCCATCGAGATTCAAGGCGCCTTGAGTATGCTGAAGCAGCAGCCGCCGGGTTTGAGTGATAGCATCCGGGACAGCTTTGGATCCGCTCAGGTCGGTTTCCGCCTCCAGTCCGGCCAACTCAAGTCCGCCATCTTGGCGGAGATTCAACGCACCCGGCAATCCCTCAGCAACGGACTGATTGAAACCGCCACGGCGGGAATGCAGTCAGCCTACGAGGAGGCAGCACGGGAGCCCGTAGCTGAAGGGATCAAAGGACGCATGCTGGAGATCCTTGGTCGTCACGCCCGCGAGCAAGGGCCTCCGCTGTTCGTCAATCTTCGCCAGGAGCTTTCCGACGGCGTGGGTGTCTTGCTCGAATCCATGGTTCCGCAAACAGAGCACATCGTAAGATTCGGGGAAGGTATTCTGAACCGTTTCCGGCAGAATCTGGAGATTGGGCCTTCCGTTGATCCGGAATCCGTCAGCAGATTCCAGCGCTCCCTCAACTCTCTACCAGATCCGATCACTTGATTCTTCACTAGTACACCTGAGACCGATCTGAAATACGCAAATTGTCCTGATGACGGTTCACCTCTGAAGCGGAAAATCACCTTTGTATCCATGAACGACAGCTCCATCTTTCTTCGGCGGGTCAATCTCCGGAATTACATGAGCATCGCAAAGTGCTCTGTGTTGCTGGGGCCGCTCCGATTTCTGGTCGGTCAGAACGGCGCAGGTAAGAGCAACTTTCTTGATGCGCTGCGATTTACGGCGGACAGCTTGAACACCTCAATGGAACACGCGCTTCGTGACCGGGGCGGTATTGCGGAAGTGCGCCGCCGTTCATCGGGGCATCCGACCCATTTCGGGATTCAACTCCAATGGGAACTTCCGTCAGGGGCGCACGGAGTTTACAGCTTCAAGGTCGGCGCCCGGCCCAATGGTGGATTTGAGATTCAGGAAGAGTCCTGCGAAGTTCATTCTGCCGCTGAGTTCGGTGTCTCGTCCCGCTACACGGTCAAGTCAGGCAAAGTCACGGAGTGCTCCCTTCCGACGGCGCCCGCCGCCGCATCCGATCGCTTGTATCTGGTCGCGATTTCGGGCCAACCTGAGTTTCGACCGATCTACCATGCACTTTCCCGCATGGGATTCTACAATTTCAACCCTGATGTCATCCGTGAACTTCAATCTCCCGACGTGGGAGAAGTTTTGGCCGGTGACGGACACAATCTTGCCTCTGTGCTGAAGCGGCTCAGCGACGATCCCGGGTGCTCCACCCTTCCACGGATTGTCGAGCTCCTCGGCCGCGTGGTTCCTGGGATTACTTCCGTGAGCCACAAACCGCAAGGGAAGAAGGAAACATTGGAATTCCGGCAGGTAGTCGCGGGCAGCAAAGACGCGTGGAGATTTGATGCCGAGAATATGTCAGACGGAACGCTCCGGGCTCTTGGGGTCCTGGTCGCACTCTTTCAGTCTCCGGCGGCCGAAAGTCATCGCGTTCCCTTGGTGGGGATTGAAGAACCAGAGACGGCGTTGCACCCGGGAGCCGCCGCCGTTCTGCGCTCCGCACTGCTGGAAGCCAGTCAGCATACCCAAGTCATCGTGACCAGTCACAGTCCCGATCTTCTCGACGACAAAGCGATCACCGGAGACATGCTGCTCTCCGTCACCGGTCATTTGGGCAACACCATCGTTGGCCGGGTGGATCCCGTGAGCCGGGATGCCATTCGCGATCACCTCTTCACCGCCGGTGAATTGCTTCGGCTGAACCAACTCGGCACGGACGACTCACCTGGTTCTTCAAACGAAGACCAACAAGTTCAAGGTTCGCTTTTGGAGGCTCCATGAGCGGCGTAAAGATCGCGGTTATCGTGGAAGGTGATGGAGAAACGACGGCGGTCCCCGCGCTCATTCGGAGGGTGGGCGATCTCGTTGGTCTCAGCGGTCGGGTTCACGTTGATCCGGTGTTGCGTCAGCCCGCTTCGAAGCTTGTCAAACCTGGTGAACTGGAGCGGCACGTGGAACTGGCCGCACGGAAACTCGGCACGCCAGGGGGTATCTTGGTTCTCCTAGACTGCGAGGATCATTGTCCAGCCGAGCTGGGGCCAGCCCTGTTGGAGCGCGTTCGCGCCGCCCGGCCGGATTTCCCGTCCTCCGTGGTCTTGGCTCATCGAGAATACGAAGTGTGGTTCTTGGCGTCCGCCTCCTCCCTACGCGGCCGACGTGGATTGCCGTTGGACTTGGAGATTCCCTCCTCACCGGAAGCGATCCGCGGGTGCAAGGAGTGGCTCACCCGGCAACTCCCTCATGGCGTTCGCTACAAGGAATGCGATGATCAAACTGCTCTGACCTCCGTCTTTGATCTCCCGTTGGCCATCCAGAACAGCCCATCGTTTGACAAATGCTGGCGAGACATCACCCGGCTTCTCAGGGATGTTTCCGCCATGACGCATGCTACCGAAGAAGAATGATATGACCGTCCGTCCTCGTAAAAAACTCATCGAAGTCGCCCTCCCTCTGGACGCCATCAACAAGGCTTCCGCCCGGGAGAAATCGATCCGGCACGGGCACCCCAGCACACTGCACCTCTGGTGGGCGCGGCGGCCGTTGGCGGCGGCGCGGGCGGTGATTTTTTCCCAGATGGTGGATGATCCTTCGGAGTATGTGGACGTGTTGAAGTCCGATTCCAAGCTGCGGCGCAGGGCGGAGAGCGTGTGCAAGGCGCGGCACAAGCGGTGGGAGGAAGCGACGGCTGTCTTGGCCAAGGCGCGGGCTGCGGGCATCAGCGCCCCGGAACCGGGGCCGGAACCAAAACTGGACGACATCCTTGCCGAACACGAGCGGGAGCGGCTCTTCAAGATCATCGAGGATCTCGTGAAGTGGGAGAACACCACGAACGAAACCGTCCTTCAAGCCGCCCGGGATGAAATTTGGGAGAGCTGGCGGCGGACCTGTGCGGAAAACGTGGATCACCCGCGGGCGAAGGAGCTGTTCGACCGGCACAAGCTGCCCGCCTTTCACGATCCCTTTGCCGGCGGCGGCGCGCTGCCGCTGGAGGCGCAGCGGCTCGGGCTGGAGGCGTATGCCAGCGACCTAAACCCCGTGGCCGTGCTCATCAACAAGGCCATGATCGAGATCCCGCC
>JAGWVU010000074.1 GCA_018970725.1 Verrucomicrobiota bacterium | reverse complement strand
CCCCGGACGGATCCGTTCCCCCGCCCGAAGGCCCGGTCCGGCATGTAGATCCGCACTTGGTCACCGCTTGAAGAACCGGAGTTGAAACTCGTCGGCAAAACCGTCTGGTTGCCGCCTCCCGGGATGGCCGTGCCGTCGCCGATGACCGTTTCATAGTTCGATACCGACCAGTTCGCATACAACCGCCCGGTCCCCTCGGAGTTCGGGTTGCGGCGGCTGACCGCGATGTAGGTGCTCGACGTGTTCGCATACGACGCGCTCGGGGCCAGCACCGGATCCACATGCCCGATCTGCAGCCCGGCCGCCCACAGATCCGTCCCCGTGGATACGGCGATGGTTCCGCTGCGCAGACCACGCCCGGCAGTCGGCAGGGGCGGCGTCAGGCCAGTCGGAATGGTGAAGTAATCGCCATGCCCGATCTTCGCGTAGGCTCCAATCCCGCGGCTGGGATCGGCGGCCAGCGTCGCTGGAACACTGACGGCTCCCGGCTGATACGTGGTCCGGGTGAGCGTGGTGCTGGGGGAAAGCCCGCCGGCGACCAGATTTCCCCAGGCCATCACATTGATATCGCCCACCAACATGGTGGTCGGACTGACCCGGGGGCCACCGTGACCGATCTGCGCAAAGGAATACGTCCCCTGAGCCGGGTTTCTTTGCCGGGAAACCGGGAACACGCCCATCGCCGCATAGACAGCGTCGCTGATGTCATCATCTTCACGATATTCCGCAGGCCTGAGGATGATATCACGCCCCGACAACACCGTGATATTCCCCTGATGACCGCCCCGAGGAACGATCACAGCATCGGCCGAAATGGCGGCCAAAGCCCCGCTGCCAATCATTGCCTGCGCCGAGGAAGCCCCGCCGCCGGTCAAAATGATGTCCCCAACCGCCGTGGCCCGGATATTCCCGTTGGAACTTTCCGAACGCGTGCTCTCCGCCGCGCCGGCTCCGCGAGAGGCGAACATGTGACCGATCTGGGCGTAGCTCCCGGCGTTGGCGGCAGGGGCTCCGCCATTGTTGATCCCGCTATTGGCGAAATAATCCCCGCCCTCGAGGATCAAATCGTTCGCCGAATTCACGGTCACATCGCCCGTCACCGTGATTGGCCCGGTGCGGACCTGATAACCGCCATGCCCGATCGTGGCGAAGTTGTAGAATCCGTCGCCACCGAGAAGGGAAACGTTCCCCCCGGTCATCGGAACCCCGCCGATCGTGGCTCCCGAGTTCACGGTGATATTTCCCTGCCACCGTTCAATTCCCTGCGTGAGTCCGGTGCCTCCGATGAGGCTGCCGCCGTGCCCGATCTGGGCGATCGAAGCTCCGTCCGTATACAGGGTGGTGGGATAAAAGACGGAGGCGGAAGGTTGGAACGGGGCCAGGGAGAAGGCCGGATCCCCGTCAAGCTGGCTGTCCCGTCCGGCGCGCCGGTCCGCGATCAATCCCATCCTGCGCAAGGCGGCCTGATTCACCCCGTCCGCCGTGGTCAACCCGGCGAAGCTCCCCGGAGTGAGGCCAACAATCGTTTCCTGCGCCCGCAAGGCGTTGTCCAACGCGGTCACGTCCGCTGCGTTCGTGTTCGGGTTGATCCGGAAGTCGTCGACGCTGGAGTCCGGCTTGTAAAAGTAAGCCAGCGGATGCCGCACCAACGCGTTCACGCCGGTCACCCCGTCGTCATCGGTATCAAAAAGCGGTGCGTCGCCCCCTTTCAACAGGAGATCCCTCCCCGCTCCCATGTTCACGGTGACGTTGCCATAGAAACTGGAACCGGCATCCAATCCAACCGCCACCGTATTGCCGGAAAAGTCCCGTCCCCCGTGACCGATCCGCGCCGAATCGTTGAAAAGAATCCCCCCCAACAACTGCGCGTTGCCCCCGCTTACCGTCACGTTGATATCTCCCTGAAGACCTGCGGCCGCGGCCGGATCCCCGATCCGTGCATCGATGTTGGCGCCTCCATGCCCGATCTGGGCGAAGCGCCCCAGCGTCCCGTCACCCACCGGGTCCCCGGTCGTGGAAAGAGAGATCGCGCTGGTCTGGATCCCCCCCCGCACGGTGAGCCCGTCACCCGTGCCCGCGTGGATCCCACCGGCGGCGACCTGCACATTCCCCAGAATGGTCGCCACCTCGAAGGATTGGTCCGTCCGCATCACGGTGGACCCGGTGCCCCCGAGATTGCGGCTGAACACGCCGTTTTGCAGGAAACTGCCGAACACCGGATCGTTCAAGGTGATGATCGTCGGTTGGGTGCCACCCGTCGCCACGTTATCGAGGAACAGGGACGGACCGACGGTGGCCACGTTGGTGTCATCGAAATCCTGTCCGCCATGCCCCACCATGGCAAAGGCAGCCCCGCGGGAACCCGCCAGAATGGCGACCCCGCCGATCGTGCTGGCCACGTTGATGGAGCCGCTGAACGTGGTGCTCCGGTTCAGCGAGTTGTTGTTCGTCGTGGCGGAGTCCCGTCCCCCGTGGCCGATCATGGCGAACGCGGTGTCACCCCGCCCGCCCGCCACGGTCACATCCTGTTGCGCCTGAACGTTGATGTTCCCAGCCACGAGGGCTCCGTTGGCCGAAGCAACGCCGCCGTGCCCGATCATCGCGTAATTTTCCCGGCTGTCCGGGGAGGACTGCGCCGTGACGATCCGCGCATTTCGCGCGAAGGTGTAAGTTCCGGAGAGCGCCGCATTGGTGTTGGCCGAAATCCGGAACCGGCGCTCCCCGAGGATTTCGGTCACGATCGCCGACCCCCCGACGATTCCCGCCCCGGTGATGCTGGACCCCACCCCGACGTTTCGCGCGGCGAGGGTGTCGTTCGGATGCAAGTCAATCACATTGGTTCCGACCGTGGTGGTGGGCAGAATGTCCGCCGTGGTGGTTGTCGTGACGACACCTTCCGTGGCAATGGTCACGGTCTGCCCTGAAATGATCTGCTGGGCGAAGTCACTGGCCAGGACCCGCACCTGCCCGGCGGCGATGACCGAAATGTCCCCCTGTTGCCCCGCGTTGGGGAGGAACCCCTCCATCTGGGAGTCATGGCCACCGTGCCCGATCTGGACAAACCCGCGCACCGCGGACTGCGGCACCGTGGTGATCGAAGTACCGGTGGTGCTTCTGACCAACGGAGAGTTCGCCTGCGCATAGGGATTGGTCTCCAGATTGCGGCGCTGCGCCGCGGTTAGAAAGACATTGCCCCCGGCGTTCACCGTGATCGCCCCGTTCCACCCCAGCGCCAGATTGACCGGCGTGTTGACGGTGTTCATGAACTCGGCGAATTCCGGGTTCACCGTGGAGGAGAAGACCGGGGTGTTAATGCTGGTCGGCGTCCCGTTGATGTAGGCGCTGGGATCGGTCGAACCGGGCGGTGCCGCGGTGAGCTGGGTGAAGAGATAACTCGTGTTTCCGGCAGCCACGCCATCGAACACCGTGGAGATGTCCGTTCCGCCCAGTTTGATCGGAATCACGTTCTGGACCCCGAACGCCGGCCCGGTGGTCGGCGTTTGGAATTGGATCCGGATCGAACCGTCAGGCCCCGGCGTCACAAGGAACGAGTTGCTGTTCGCCACTCCCGTCGCGGCCTCCAGCGCCGTGTCGATATCGGCGATTGCGGTTGCCATCGGCGTGGCGGAACTGACATTGATGGCCGCGGTAGTGTAGGTGGTGGCTCCGACGCTGTATTCCAAGGTGAATCCCGGAGCCACCGGGAGATTGAAAGACTGCACTTCGTTGCGGCCCACCCCGGCCTGTTCCTGAATTGGATCCCTCGCAGAACCATTCGCGTTGAGGAAGAAGAGGTTGGTATCGTTCGCGACGCGCGCCTGCAAGCCGCCGGTCCCGGGCACTCCAACGCTGTTGAGCACGCGTTGGAAGGTCACGAGACGTTCCCCTACGTTCGCGCCGGTTCCCCGTTCAATCCCGGTGATTTGGTAAACACCGGTCTGGTTCTCAAAACCGAAACGATCGCCAATCACCGGTTGGTTCGCCAGGTTGCTGGAGCCGAAGCTGTAAACTCCGGTGGCGCCAGCCCCCAGGTTGGAAGAAAGGGTGAGCGTCTGTCCCGCGATCCCGGTGATCTTGGTCCCCGGAGCAATCCCGGCTCCCGAGACCGGGCTGCCCACGGCAAGAAACAGGTTGGCGGGAGTGTCGGTCCCTTGCAGGGTCAGCGTGTTGGTGGAAACCGCCCCCAAAGGACTCGTGGTGGTCACGGCGCTTGAACTTGCGAAGGTATAGTTCCCGGCCGCCGCAGCCGTCAGGTTGTTGGACAACGTGAGGGTCTGGGGCCCGCTGAAGCCGGTGATGTAAGTTCCGTTCGGCACCCCGGTCCCCCCCACCTCGCTCCCGATTGCGAGGAACAGGTTCCGGACCGTCTCGGACCCTTGCAAGGTCAGCGTGTTTTGCCCGTTGGCCCCAACCGGGGTCAACGCCGTCACGGTCCGGTCTCCCGGGTTGTCGAGATTCAAACGGGTCGTGGCCGCCTCGTTGGTGAGGAACGTGACCGCGGCAGGAGCCGCCGTGGTGGCGAGCGAAATCTCGAACTGGGTCGGGCTGACGATGCGGGTGACCACCGCACCGGCCGGAACGTTGGTTCCCGACACTGCGGTTCCGAGTGCGATGTTCAACGAAGTCACGGTATCCGTTCCCGTCAGGTTGAGGAGGCGGAAATTCGTTCCATCCCGGTTGACGGCGGCCACCGGGTTGATCACATCCACCTGCCAGCCGATCGGGCCGTCGAGATGCTCCAAGCGACCGGCGGCGATCCTCGTGTTGGTCAGGGCGGAAAGCTTGGTCAGCTGACGGAGCCCTCCCTCGGTGAACATCACTAGGCTCTCCACCGAATTCAGGCCCAGCCCGGCCGCCCGTTGATCGCCGGACATCGGGTTGTCGCCCCGCAGCAGGGAATGCTCCGAGTTGCGCCCGCCGTGGCCGATCATGGCGAAGTTATCGATCCCAGTATCCCCATCCCCGGTGGAGCCACTGAGGGCGGAATTGGCGTCGAATGCATCCCAACCGCCGGTCGACTCCATCCGCGTGTCCCCGCCGGAAATGATGTTGATGGCCCCGTTGGCATCCGCGCGGGCTTCGATGCCTCCATGCCCGATCATTACGAAATTCCTCAGCCCGGCCATGCCCCGCTCGTTCTGCCCGCTCAACAACGGGTCCGCCCCATCCACATGGTTGACGTTCTTTTGCCCGGCATAGCCATCGACCAGCCCACCGGCGTTGATGGTGATGTTGCCGACGAACGCACCGTAGGTGTCGGATACCCCGTCCCCGTTCATGTCGTTGCCCTTCACCACGTCGATCGGGCTCAAAAGGAAATCATCGGTCGCGTAAATCCGGTAACCACCATGACCGATCTGGGCGAAATTCTCCGATCCCCGGAACCCGGCACGCTGGATGAGGTCCCCGGAGGCCGTCACCGTGATGTTCCCGAGGATGTCGCCCGCCGCGAAGTCCCGGTTCCACTCCCGCACCCCGCGCACGAAGGCGGTTCCGATATCGTAGTTTGCGATGCCCCCGTGCCCGATCTTGGCGAAGGCGTTTGACTGCCCGCCATACAGGGAAACATTGCCTCCACCGGCACTGACATTCACATTCCCATTGGCGCCGCCGGTGCTGAAGTAGCCACCGTGCCCGACCTGCACATAGGCCTGGGTTCCCAAGGTCGCGACCGGCGCCCCGGCGCTGCTCACCTCGACCATGTTCCGGGTCAAAGCCACCCGCCCCTGAGTGGCCACCACCGAGATGTTCCCATCGGCGCCCGGCAGCCCGTCATAATTCCAGCTGCCGTGCTGCCCGGCGGTGAAGAGCCCACCGTGACCGATCTGGGCGTAAGCTTGGAAGCGACCGCCCGCCTCCAAGGTGATGCTGCCGTTCGCCAGAACCGAGATGTTCCCGGCATGCCCCAGCTTGCCCGAGGTGCGGGGCACGTAAGCCCCGGTGCCGTCCCGTCGCGAAAGCAACCCCAACGCAGTGGCATAGGCCCCGCCCAAGTCCTCGCCATCCAGCACCGCCTGACGCAATTCGTCGATCGTCGTAATCTCGTCTCCCACCACCGACCGGCTGTTGAAATCCGTCGGCAAGGCAAAGAGATGATCCGAGTTGAACCCGCCATGGCCGACCTGGAAGAAATTCCGCGCCACCGTGTCCGCCGCGGTCCCCGCCGGCACGCTCTGGTTGATGCGCGTCCCCAAGACCGTGATATCGCCCGAAGTGGCCGTGAGATTGACGTTTCCGGCATGTTCGCCCCGCACGTTGATGCCCCCGTGCCCGACCTGAATGAAGTTGTCCGCCAGCGCGTTCACCGCGGTGAGCGCTGAGTTCACCTGAAAGGTCATGCCCGAAGCGGTCACGTTGATGTTGCCGTAGGCGTTGACGCGCGTGTCCACCCCGTCCGCCTTGCCTCCGTGCCCGATCTTGAACCAACCGTTGTTCGTTCCTCCGGATTGCGCCAAGATTCCGCCCGCCACGCTCACCGTGATGTCACCGGTCAACCTCCGGTCCTGGACGCCGGCCGTGGCCGAAACCAGCCGCCCGCCATGCCCGATCTGGAGGTAACGCCAATCCGTCCCCGGCAGCACCGCGTTGTTCGCCACGAGATTGCCCTTGGCATAAACATTGATGTCTCCTTTCACCCCGGATAACCCGCCGGCATCGGTCCCGTTGTGAAACCATCCGATCTGGGTGTATTCGTTCGTCACATCCCCGGGTGCCATGACGATGTCCCTGGCGAAAAGATTGGTCTGGCCGCCCGCGCTCCCGACGTTCACCGAATGGGCCGCGTTCGGATTCAACTCGATCGCCCCGCTCATCCCATAATTCCCGTAGGTCCCCCCCAGAATGTCGGCCGCCGTGATCGGACTCAGGGCAGGCGGCGTTCCCCCGCCAATCGCCTGGCTGCTGCCGCCCACCGTCGGATAGGTGCCCGAAGTGAAGGCCGCCGAACCGGTGCCGGTCCCATCCCAACCCGCCACCAGATTGATGTTCCCCGTCCCACGGTTCAAAATCCGGGTCGGCCCCGCCACATCGGTGGCCACGTTGGGCGCGATGGTGATGTTATTGTGGGCGAACAGGGAGAGCGAATAACCGCTGTTGGCCGTCATGTTCACGTTTGACTCCACCACGATGTTCCCGGCCTCCGAACCGCCCCCGCCCGTGTGCACCACCACGTTCCCATTGTTCCAGGCACTGACCAAGGCATCGGCATCGACCTCACCCGGGTTCACCACCCCTTGGGCGATCCTTACGTTCACCGGATCCAACAACAAAGTGCCGCCCGCCAGATCCACCGCCCCGGCGAAGGTCAGCTGATTCCGACCAGACACCTCGGCGAACCCGCCCCGCTGCCCTCCGGCCACCGAGAGCGCCCCCCGATACACGGTATCCCCGTCCGCCCAAAGCGAAATTGCCCCGCCGCTTCCACTGCCACCGCTCGCATCCAACGCCGCCCCGCCGGCCACGGTCGTCGTCATCGCATTGCGCAACCCCGGATCCTTCCCTCCGAAGCCCCCACCGACAAAAATCGCGCCCCCGTCGGTTTCCCCGGAAACATCAACCCGCGAGGTCGCCGCCATTTCCACTTCGCTTCCCGTCGCCCGGACGCTTCCGCCCGCCCCCTGCGCGCTGGCGGCGGAAACCAATCCCTCGTTCCGCAGTGCGCCCGCGCTGGTCATCTCCACGCTGCCTCCTTTGCCTCCGAGCGTCGACGCGTCAACCGACGCCCCAGCTCCGACCTGCACGCCGCCCCCTGCCTGCATCGACCCGACGACAATCTCTCCCCCTCCATCGGTCGTTCCCCGGGCGGTGGTCGTCCCGGCCAGCCGGACCGCGCCGTCCGAAGCGATCTCCACCTTGCCGCCGCGGGAACCATCCACATTCACGGTCCCGGCCTGATCGACTCCGGCGCCGCCCTGGGCCACCAGCCGGATCCGCCCGCCGGACTTCTCCACCGTCTGCGCCCGAGCGATGCCGTTGTTCTGCACCGCCATCGCATAGACATTGTTGTTGCGGGCCATCATCGCCACATCGGCCGCGACCACTTCCCCGTTGTTGAGGACATGCCCGTGACCCACCTGACCGGAGAGGAAGACATTCCCCTCCGCCCCCTGCTTGATCAGCACCTCGTTATCCGCCGCAAGCACCACCCGGCCGTCCATCGCCCCGATGAAACCGTGGTTTTCCACCCGTTGGGCCATCACATAAACATCCCCGCCCGCCGCACGGATCGTCCCCTGGTTGATGACCGCCTCCTGACTGCCGCCGGAGAACCGGAAATCGCCGCCCCGGAGGAAATCCTCATTGGAAATGTCAAGGGTCGACAAAATCAAGCCCCCCACGTCAACCCGCGCCCCGGGCCCGACCAGAATGCCGTTCGGGTTGATGACCCACACGTTTCCATTGGCCAACAGCTGCCCCATGATCTCCGAGCGCGCCGAACCGGTCACCCGGTTCAAAACGGACGCCGACGAACCGGGCTGGATGAACTGGGTGATCTCCCCGGCCCGGATCGAAAAATCGTCCCAGTGGATGATCCCGTTCTTCGATCCCTGGATGATCTTCAGGGTACTCCCCAGATCCTCAATTTTGAATGAACCGTTGATGACAATCTCACCGGACGGATTCGCCTGCACGACCCGGGGAATCCCCGCCAAGGAGATCACCATCGCAAAAACCGCGAGGGCCCGGAAAAAGGTTTGGAGATGCAGGAATTTCATAAAATTCAACCAAAAGAGGGCACAGACGTCGCAACTTCTCAAAATGCCTTACTGCCTTCAGCAGATCCAGAACACTTTGTCAAAAGACCTCCTCAAGCAAAAGCGGAATTCTCCACGAAACGACGATACTTTCTTGGTTTTGTCGCCAACCACCAAGCCGTGACGGAAAATCCGCCCGGAATGCCCTCCGCCCGGTCCCCGCTCACCGCCGGGCCGTTGCCGCCCGGAAGGCGTAAACACTGCCATCCTGAGCCCCGATGACCAGATGGCCACCCGCCACCGCCGGCGAGGAATTGATCCGGGCCCCGATGTCGTAGGACCAAACTTCTTTCCCGTCCTTCCGGTCCAACGCATAAATCCGGCCATCATCCGACCCCGCGAAAATGGTTTCCGGCCCGATCACCGGGGAGCTGTCGATTCCTTTCCTCGCCAGAAACTCCCAGAGCGGCTTCCCCGTCGCCGGGTCCAGCGCGCGGATTTTTTTGTCCCGCCCGGCCGCCACCACGATGGAGGCGTCCACCGCCGGGGAGGCGACGAATTCCACCGCCTCGTTCGGCACCGCCCACCTCCTCTCTCCTTTTTCCAGGTCGAAGGCGAGGATCTCCCCGGCGTAATGGGCCACGTAGGCCACCTTCTCACGGACCGCACAGGAATTCGCCATGTAGGCCCCCACCGGAATGGAGCGCACCAACTCCCCCGTTTCAGCGTCGATCAAACGGAGAACCTCGTCGCACCCGCCGAAAATCACCAACCCATGGTCGGCATCCACCGATGGAGCCCCCTTGATGTAATTGCCGGTCTCTACCGTCCACACCTTCTGCCCGGTGGCGGCGTCGACCGCGTGAAGGAAAAAATCGTCGCTGCCCACCAAAATCAGTTCGCGCCCCGCCTTCGTGACATATCGGTTCACCCCGCCCACAATCGCGTCTCCGGTTTCGTATTGCCAAACCTGCTCCCCGTTGGACACCCGGAGTGCGCGCAGAAAACCGTCGGTCTCCCCGAAAAAGACCAGCTCTCCGCTGACACAGGCGGGACCTTCCACGCCGAGCTTGGTTTCGAACGCCCACACCTCCTTTCCCGTGGCCAGCTCCAGGCAAAGGAACTTGCCGCCCAAGGCGCCGACAAAGACGCGCCCCCCGCTGATCACCGGCGTGGCGGGAACCGGAGAATCCCCCTCATGGGCCCAAGCCAACTCCAACGGAGGACGCAACGGATCCAACGTGACTCCCGACATGTTCGAGTCCCCGCGGAAGAGGGGCCACTGATCCGCCGGAGGACCTCCCGCGAGCGACGCCGGAAGCTCCAGAAAACCGACCGACACAAGAACCACAAAAGACAAGAACCGCATCGCGAAACGCTTTCCCGCAGGGGAAACCATCTGGACCGGCGTGGAACTTTTCGCCCCCGCCCAACACCGACCAAGGCGCGGGTTACGGCGCACCGGCAAACTTCTCCGGCTGCAACAAAAGCAAGATCTTGGTCCGACCGGCAGGATCGATCTCACGGGCCGGCTTGATCGCCGGAACCGGGAGAGGTTGTTGGGAGGGAAGCGGCTGCTCCTTTAACTCCGCCGGGCGCGTCCTCGAACCCGCATCCCGCTCCGGCCCCGACGCGGCAGGTGCACCGGCCAGCAAAGACAAGGCGGAGACCCGCACCTCAGCATCCGTGCGACCCTTCGCCTCATTCCCCTCCCCGGACACCGCAAGCAAGGCCAACAACTCAATGCTTTCACGATCAGGACCAACATTGGACGGAGCCCCCTTGGGCTCTTCGACCCGCTCCTTTTCCGGAGGAGCCGAGACTACCTGCCCCTTCTCCATCCCGCCGAGTTTTTCGGCAACCTTCGCCGCCAACCAACTTCTCCGGTGCTCCGTGAGCGGATTGGGCGCATACTCGGGCTTTCCGCCCCGACCAGAACCCGGAACGGGCACCGGCGCGACGGGAACCACCGGCTGGATGTTGGGGTGCGCCAACAGGGACAATGAGTCCGCCGACGGATTCATCACCGCGTCATCCGATTCCTCAAGCTGCATCGGTCCCAGCCGCATCACGATCCCCGAAACGAGCTTGCGCAAGTCCGCCCCGCTGGGACGGAAAGATTCACGCCTGAACGACTGCGTGCCGCGCACCGTCACCTCGGGCAACTCATCCGGCGCATCGGCCTTGGCCGCAACCCTTGGGGCAGCAGTTGGACGGGTGAAGGCACTCGCCAACTTCGTGAAGAAATTCTCGGGAGCGGGCGCCTCAACTGGAGCGGATACCGCCTTCTTCTTTAATGCGGAAACTGGAGCCGAGCCACGCAAACGAGACTCCGCCTCCTTGATGGCTGCTTCCGCACTGCCTCCCCGGGCCATGGCCACCCCGGCGAAAGGCCCGGGGAGAAGAATCAGGCAAAGGCCAAGTTCAAGAATGATCGGTCTACTCATGTTGGGCGATCGTACTATACATGAGTACGCGCTATCAACCAAACCAAAAATAAAAGTTTTGTTAGATATCGTTCAGCCTGAAGTTTTCGCCCCTTCCGTCCCCCTCATCACGGGCACTCCGGTCCCGTCCAAGTCCACGATCCCGATCGCCAGTTCGCTCCCCTCCGACCGCCCCCCGGAAGTCCTTTCGAGAGCCAGAAACCCTTCAATCTCCCCGGCAACGGCGCCCCTCACATGCCGGTTCCGCACGACGCCCATCAGCCCGTTGTCCAGCTGGATCCATGTCCACTCTTTTCCCTGGCTTTTCACCCTCGCTACCTGATCCTCTTTCACTTCGAGAAGAATCGTCCGCTCAGGCGAATCATCGAACGCATGGAACGGTGCGCGCCCCAAGACCGTCACATAGTCTGAATGCGGAGCCGGGGTCGCCCCCGCCTTTGGTGCCTTTCCCACCGACATCGTTCTTCCTGCCATTTTTCCCGCCCTGGCGAGGAGCCGCCGGATCGGGTGGGACGCCCCCGGACGCTTCTCACCCTCCGACGCAGCGACCCGCTTCGGTGACCGTTCCAAAGGGGGGGCTTGCCCCCCATCTCCCGCTTCCCGGCTGGCCTCCAACAGCCCCAGGAGCATCGGGCTCGGAGCCCGCGGCCGAAGATCGGTCCCGCCGTCCGGATTCGACCGCAACTGCTCCACCGCATGGGCCAGATCCGCGGCGGACGTGAGCCTCCCCTCCACCAACGTCCGGGGAATCCAAGGGGTCGCTTCCGGCACCACCGGAGGCTTGCCTGCGCCAGAGGTCGTTTCGGCACCAGGATCAGCCGCGCGCGAGATGGTTCCCCACGCCAAAGGGAGACAGATCAGGGCCTGTCCCCATCCCGGGACGCCTCCGGTTCCCTTGAACCTGCGCGCGCCATGTCTGGCGTCCGGAGGGATCGGACCGATCTGCGCGGAAACGTTCATGGCAGGATCGGCACGGGACTTGGCACCGTAATCACACCCGCCGGCCCCAAGGCACCTTGCAAGGGAAGCGATTTCAGGACGGCCGGCACAGGAGCAACCGCCGTCGGCGCCGGAGGAGATACCGCCGGGGAAGCGGCCATCTCCGGAGCCGGGGGGGATACCTCCGGGGTTGCCACAGGAGCCGGTGAGATTCCCGAAGCGAACAGCGGGTTCTCCAATGCCTGATCGTTCTCCGGCATGGCCTCGGGAGACGCCGGCAACTCGACCTCGACATAACGCACCTCCGTGCCGCTTTTTCCGGATTTCTTCCCGTTCTTCGACTCCGCGGAAAGAAACGCCACCACCTCGCCCCCAACGGCGGGACGCAGTTGACGCTTCTTGACCAAGCCCATCAATCCAGAATCCAACTGCAGCCAGGCCCACTCGTCGCCTTCGCCGTGTTTGCGACCCACCGTTCCCGCCTCAAGCTCCATCTTGTGGGTCTCGCCCGGACCGGCCTCGATGACATGGAACGCCACCCGGTCCACGTTGGTCGCAAAGTAACCGGCCGCCACCGCGGCATCACCGGAGAACTTGGTCCCGGTCGGCGTCGAGGGCTTTTCCGCAGCGACGGGACGACCCGCTCCAACTTTTTTTCCTTCCACCGCATCCACCTTCTGCGACTCCAGACGCACGGAAGCCAGCCACTGGCCCACCCCGTTGAGGAATGTCTCGCGCGGCGCGCCAGCGGGCGATCCGACCGCTTGGGCCACCTCCCCGCCCGGAGCCCTACGGGTTTCCGGAGGCCGGTCTTCCACCGCAGAAACGGGCTTCTCCGGCCCGCCGTCCGACGCTTTCCCTTGGGCCACCACCTTCGGTTCCACTTTCGGATCCGCGACCGATCCAACCTTTCCCGGTTTCGGCGGCTCCACCTTGGGAACCTCCGGACGCGCAGCAGCCAGCCACTGGCCCACCCCATTGAGGAATGTCTCGCGCGGCGCGCCGGGGGGCGATCCGACCGCTTGGGCCACCTCCCCGCCCGGAGCCCTACGGGTTTCCGGAGGCCGGTCTTCCACCGCAGAAACAGGCTTCTCCGGCCCGCCGTCCGACGCTTTCCCTTGGGCCACCACCTTCGGTTCCACTTTCGGTTCCGCGACCGATCCAACCTTTCCCGGCTTCGGCGGCTCCACCTTGGGAACCTCCGGACGCGCAGCAGCCAGCCACTGGCCCACCCCATTGAGGAATGTCTCGCGCGGCGCGCCGGGGGGCG
>JAGWVU010000031.1 GCA_018970725.1 Verrucomicrobiota bacterium | reverse complement strand
GCTCGAGGAAAAGCTGCTCTGTCCCTTCCACTATTTCGCGGTGACCGATCCGGTCTCCGTTTCGGACGAGCGGTTCTGGCGGAACGGGAGGTATGACCTCTCTGAGCTGGAAACGGTCTACACCGGTGACGACGTCCGTGCGCGGGATCGACTCAATGCCGTCCTTCAGGCGCTTGATCGATATCATCCCAACCTCACAAGCATCCGGGCAATCGGTTTTTGTGTGAGCGTCCGGCACGCGGAATTCATGGCCCGGAAATTCCGCGAGGCCGGACGTGTTGCGGAGGTCGTGGTTGGTGAAACGCCGCCGGCCCTTCGTGATGAACGGGTGAGAAAGTTCCGAAACGGAAGCCTTCCCTTTCTGTTTACGGTCGATGTCTTCAGCGAAGGTATCGACATCCCCGAGATCAATCTTGTCCTGTTCCTGCGGCCGACGGAGAGCCTCACCGTCTTCCTTCAGCAGCTGGGGCGAGGACTCCGACATGCCCCCGAGAAGGACCGCCTCACTGTGCTGGACTTTGTGGGGCAGGCGCACCGGAAGTATCGTGCCGACCGCAAGTTCAGTGCACTCCTGAGACATTCCCGCCGGCAGATCGACAGAGAGATCGAAAACGATTTTCCCAACTTGCCGCCTGGATGCCATATCCATCTCGAACGCGTCGCCCGGGAACACATCCTAGCCAATATCCGCGAGACGCTCGGCAATCTGAATACCTTCATTCCCGAAGCGATTCGGACCTTCAAGGTGGAGACCGGTAAGGATCTTTGTTTTGGTGAATTTGTCAGGGAAACCCAACTTTCCCCGCTCGCCATTCTCAGGCATCGGACTTGGTCCGAGTGGAAGGATCTCGCCGTGGGCACGAACACGGTCGCCGATCCGGACCTCCACGACGCCCGGCAGGCGCTTCGTCGTATCTGCCTGCGTAGCGATCCAGCTTTTCTCGAAAAAGTGGAGCGACTTTCCTCGGCCCAGGTCGCGGAGGATCCGGTGGCCTATGGCTTTACGGAAGCGGAGGCAAACGGTCTCCATTACACGCTCTGGTCAAAGAATGGCGAGGATCTCGGGGTCGCGAACCATCGGGAATCCGTTGCCCGCTGGCTCCGCAACCCGAGTGCCGCCGCGGACCTCGTCGAGATCGCACGGTGGCGGCGGAGCCTGCATCCCTTTCCGACCAGCGAGATCGATCTCGGCTATCCCTGCTCCCTGCGTCTCCACGCCGCCTACGGCTACCGCGAGATCACCGCAGCCTTCGGGAAAGCGACTCTGGCCACGACCGGACCGGCCGGTGTCGGCGTGATCCATCTTGAGGAGCGCAAGACCTACCTTCATTTCGTGACCTTTCGGAAAGAGGAGCGGGACTTTGCCCCAACCACCCGCTACAAGGATTACCCCATCAGCCGAACCCGCCTCCACTGGGAGTCGCAGGCAGGGACCGCACTGGCCTCGGCGGCTGGCCGGAACTATCTTCATTTCCGCGAGCGCGGTTACAAGATCCTCTTTTTCGCCCGTCTCGAAAAAAACACCGAAGGCAACACCTCACCCTTCCTTTTCCTCGGTCCCGCGGCGGATCTGGTCTCCGCGCAAGGCGACCGACCGATCAAGATGATCTGGGACCTCGCTCACCCGATGCCGGCCGAACTTTATGAGATGGCACGAACGGTGTGAACGGGCGCTTGAAACATCGCGACCTTCCGGCGCCCTGACGGACCAAAGGTGTCAGGAGGAGATGATGGAAACAGTGGGGCGGGAGCTTGGCTGTTTGGGTAAGTTGGCCATGTCGTCCGACCACACTCCATCCGCGGTCGGATCACCGGTCCAACTTACGGGACGGCCGTGTTCCGGGAGTCACCAGATTGCTTCCACCGCTTTTGCGGGCAGCCAGCAGGTCCGGCCGTCCCCGAGTTCGGCGAGAATCCAGCCGGCGCGGGTCTCGCGGATGCGGATTTCGGTGCCGGCGTGGAGTGGTTCCTTGAAGCTCGGTTCGTAGGAATCGCTGTCGCCCTTGCGGGCCACGACCTCCGGGGCCACGAGGACGCCCTCGCGGATTTCCCGGGCGGACCGGGCGTCGATGGCGAGGGAGAGGAGCATCAGTCCGGCCACGAGGGCGCTGCCGAGCGTGGTCCAGAGCAGCCAGCCGGTTGAGCGGAAGAGGCGGGCCGTCGCGGCCGCCCAGGCCAGAACCGTGGCCCAGCCGAAGAGGGTGGCTTTGAGGGCGGGGGGAAGGTCATGGTGCCAGAAGAAAAGGATCTCCGCGACCCGGCGTTTCGCGGTCGCCTCGATGCGGTCGACGCGGCGGGAGCGGGCGAAGGCGAGGTTCTGGGCGAGGTTAGGATCGTGCGGTCGCAAATCGGCGGCCCTGCGGTAGTTGAGAATGGCGCGGCCCGGATCGCGGGTGCGGAAGTAGGCGTTGCCGAGGTTGTAGTAGAGTTTTCCGTTTTCGATGGCGCCTTCGCGGATGAGTTGTTCGAAGTGCAGGATGGCCTTGGCGTAGGTCTCTCCGGCGGCGTCCGGTTGGGTGGCGGACTGTTCGTTGGCTTGGCGGAAGAGGGCATTGGCCTCGTGGAAAATGCGCTCTTGGTCCGCAGGGGACAGCGCGGCTCCGGAGATTCCGCAAAAAGCGAGCAAAGCGGTGAGGAGCGGGAGGAAACGGCCGGGGATGGGGAGGCGGCGGAGGAGAGTCCCTCCCGGCGTGCGGGACCCGGACTCGATGCCGGCGACCACGTCCCTGCAGGCTGCGGCGAGATCTCCGGCTTCCCCGGCCTGGCCGCCGGAATAGCGGCTGGCCTCGCAGCGCCGGAAGAGATCCTCGGCGGCGGCGATGGTTTCCCCGGGCACGCCGGCGCGCTGCAGGGGGGCGCGGAGATCGTTGGCGGTGAGGGCGCCGGCGGAGAGGCGCAAGCGGTCGCCGAGGTAGGTGCGGAAGGCTTCGAGCACCCGGTCCGTGGAGGTGGCGGAGTCGATGAGGAGGTGGAAGTTCCGGGCGGCCCGGGCCTGGCGCGCTCCGCCCGGGTCGGCGTGCAAGGTGCGCTGGCGGCCCACGAGGAAGCGGAGGAGGGCGTGGAGGGCTGCGGGGAGGAGAAGGAGGGTCCAGAAGGCAGCGGAGCGGAACCAAAGGGCCGGGGAGAAGCGCTCGGAACGGAGGGCGTCCGGATCTTCGTAGTTGTGGGCGATGCCGAGGGACCAGGCCTCCACCTCCGCGGTGCGGGGGGTGACGGGTTCCGTGCCTTCGGCGTCCCGGGCGGTGA
Organism: Verrucomicrobiota bacterium; assembly: GCA_018970725.1. Lineage (GTDB taxonomy): Bacteria > Verrucomicrobiota > Verrucomicrobiia > Verrucomicrobiales > DEV007 > V1-115. The sequence continues at coordinate 53,212 of JAGWVU010000031.1, read as the reverse complement.
CGACGCGCGTTTCGACGACCTCGATGGGGATCGGTTCGGAACGGGCGACGCGGTAGGCGGCGGCGTCGGGATCGAAGAAGGGGAGTTCGAGGGGGGGAATCTCCCGGAGGCCTTCCCGGGCGACGCGGATGGTGTAGGTGAAGGTGATGGAATCGTCCCCGACCTGACCCGGGGAGGGTTCCGCGGGGAGGCGGAAGTCTTTGGCGAGAGCGGTTTGCCGCTGGAGCGGCGGCAGCTCGAAGTCATTGAGGAAGGTGGGGGCGGAGACCTTGACGACGAGGTTGAGGGGATCCCCGACATTCACCTTGAGGGGGTTGGCGGAGGTGCTGAGGCTGAAGCGGCCGACGTGCCCGGCGAAGTTGGCCGGTTTGCCGTCCGCGGGGAGTTCGCGCACGGTGAGGTCGAGGGCATTGGAAGGCACGACGAAATTGCGGACGCGGGGGACCCTTTGGCGGCCGAAGAAAGGATCGTCCCTTATCTCGTAACCGTCCACGCCCCGGAAAATGAAGGTGGCGGGTTCGAGGTGGAAGGAGCCGGCGCGGCGGGGGACGAGGATGCGGAGGAGCTTCATCGTTTGGAAAGTGCGGCCGTCGAGGGTCTCGTTTTGGTTGGTGATCGGCACGTCCGCTTCATGGACCTGGAAGGAGGGATCGTTCGCCACGGGGAGATTGAGGCGGGGTTGTTCGAGGTTGGCATCGTAATAGAAAGTCAGCCTGAGGTGGAGGGCCTCACCGACCCAGGCGCTGGTCCCGGGGAGCGACACCCGGAGCTTGTAGTGATCATTTTCCTGCATGGCACCGACGCGGATCACGAGTGGGCGGGTGGTGGCGCTGTTGGGACCGTCCTTGACGGTGAGGGGCGGGATGGTGAGGGACCCGGCCTTTCTGGCCACCAGTTGGTAGTTGAAGAGGAAACCCTTGCGCACGTTTTGGGTGACTTGGCCGTTGATGATGGTCACCGAGCTGCTGGAGTTCGTCCCGTTGCCCATGGGCGTCACGGTGAAATCCGCAAGGCCGGTCAGGTCGGGCGGGGAGGGGGCCTCAGAGCCGGAGACCTGGAGCTGGAAGTCGAACGGTTCGCCCAAGGTCACCGAGTCACTGCTGACCACAGCTTCGACGCCGAGCGGTTCCTGACCGGGCGCCGTGGCGGCGAAGGCACCGAGGATCAGGGCGGGGAGATACCAGGGGAAGGAAACGCGGGTCATGTGAGGGGAGCGGGGGCTGGGTCACCAATCCTTGTCGACCGGCCGGGTTCCACCGGCAACGGGCCGCCGGCGGCGCTGGTTCTCTTTTTCCTCGTCAAGGATCTCCCGGGCCTGTTCGTTGACCGGTGTGGAGGATTCGGAAGGGGCTTCGGGCTGCGGCTGTGACTGCGGTTGAGGGTCTTTGCCGGGGCTGGCTTTGTCGGCGGATCCGGTCTTTTTTTGGGACGGATCGTCTTTTTGGGATTGATCGCCTTTTTGGGATTGATCGTCTTTTTGGGATTGATCGTCTTTTTGGGATTGATCGTCTTTTTGGGATTGATCGTCTTTTTGCTCCTGTTCTTCCTGACGACGTTTTTGTTCATCGAGCAAGTTTTTGAGGAAAAGCCTGACGACCTCGATGTTTTCGGAGGCCTGCTGGTGGCGGGGGTCGAGGCGAAGGGCGTCCTGATAGTGGGAGACGCTGGCCTGGCATTCCTTGATGGCCTGTTCCAGATCCCCGTCCTTCTGGCGTTGTGCCTGACGGAAGGCACAATTGCCCATGTTATATTGGGCCCGGGCGGCAAAGAGAGAGTCCTTGGTGTTGAGCGCGGCCTCGGAGAAATGCTCGAGAGCCCGGGCGTAATCTTCCTCACGGTAGGAAACGGCGCCGAGGTTGAACGAGATGCCGGCGGAACCGGGTTCGGTCACGGAAGCTTCCGCGAAGCGTTCCCGCGCCGTTTTCCAATCGCCCCGGGCAAAGGCCTCGTTCCCTTGACGGACCAAGGTCCCGGCGGCCACCGCGCGGGATTCGGCGGGGAAGAGGAAAAGGCACGTGAACAAAGCAAGGGCGGGCGGGAGACGGCGCCGGTCGGTGAGTCCGGCATCGACCGCGAGCAGGATCAAGGCAAGGGTGAGGAAGATCTGGAACTTTTCGTCGTAGCGCTTGATGGTGGCGGATTCGAGATCCTTCTTTTCCGCGGAGTCGATGAGTTCGACGTAGACCTGACCGAGATCGATCGTTCCGGTGGCTACGTTGAGGTATTTGCCGCCCGGCGTGGCGTTGACCATTTCGCGCAGGGTGTGGGCGTCCAGCTTGGTCCAGACCTCGCGGCCTTCATGGGTGAGGAAGGTCTGGCGGCCCTGGGCATCGGTGACGGGGATGCGGCGGCCCTGGTCCTCGTCCCCGAGGCCGATCGCGATGAGCCGGACCCCGCGTTTCCCGGCGGTTTTGGCGGCTTCCACGGGGAAGCTGTCGTGGTCCTCCCCGTCCGTGATGAGGACGATGTCCTTGTATTGGCGTTCCTCGTCGTCGAAGACATCCTCCAGCACCTTGCGGATGCCATCGCCGATGAGGGTGCCGCCGCGGGATAGGCTGTCGGTAGAGATATCCTCGAGCATGAGGCGGAAGAAACCGTAATCGAGGGTCAGCGGGCACTTGACGACGGAGGTCCCGGCGAACACCACGAGGCCGACCCGGTCCCCGGCGAGTCGGTCGACCGCATCCTGGATGGCGAGTTTGGCGCGTTCCATGCGGTTCGGGCTGAGGTCCGCGGCCAGCATGCTCTTGGAGACATCGAGGAGGAAGACGACGTCCCGGCCGCGCCTCTCGACGGTTTCCGCCCGGGGATTCCAGCCCGGTCTGGCGAGGCCGGTCACGAGCAGGGCGAGACCGGCGAGGGCGAGGATGGCCTTGGCGCGGCGTTTGGCTGGGCTGATGGAGATGCGGATGCGATCCAGCAGTCCGGCCTCGATCAGCGTGTGCAAGGCGGCGCGGCGGCGGCTGGCGGCGAAGAAGAGGAGCCCGGTCAGGAGGGGGAGCAGCCACAACCAGTGGAGCATGGCCACGCTCTGGAAGCGGATTGCGTTCATGGGATTTTGCGGAAAAGGGTGCAGTTCAAAGCGATCTCGAGGGCCACGAGGCAGAGGGCGGCGAGGGCGAAGGGGGCGAACCATTCCCGATAATCCATGAAGCGGACGGCTTCAATCTTGCTGCGTTCGAGGGAATCGATCTCCTGGTAAATGTCCCCGAGGGATTCGGCGTCCCCGGCGAGGAAGAACTTGCCGCCGGTCCCGGTGGCGATGGCCTCGAGGTCCCGGGTGTTGGGTGCCGGGGCCGAGCCGAACTGAAGGAAACGGCCGAAGAAGGTGTCCTGGGACCGCATCTCTTCCTGACCGGTCACGGCGATGGCGTAGACCTTGATGCCCCATTCCCCGGCGAGTTTGGCGGCCTCGGCCGGGCTTCGTTTGCCGGCGGTCTGCTGGCCATCGGTCAGGAGGATCATGACCTTGCTCTTGATGAGGAAACGGTTGGCGGCGCCGGGCAGTTGCCGCGCCAGCGTGTCTTCCGCGGTTTTGAGGCGCGCGGCGGCGAGGGCCATGGCGTCCCCGATGGCGGTGCCGTCCTCTTCACTGCGTGGAGAGGCGAGGCGGACGGTCTCGAGAAACTGGGGCAGGGCGCCGTGCCCGAGGGTCAGCGGACAGACCGTTTCGGGAAATCCGGCGAAGGAGATCATCCCGACAAGGTCGTTTCCGCGTCCCTTGAGGTCCCGGCCATCGCCGAGCACGAAGGCGGCAAAGACTTCCTTGACGACCTCGAGGCGGTTGAGGCGCCGCCCTTCGAAGTTCATTTCCGCGGCCATGCTGCTGGAGCGGTCGAGGACCATTTCGATGGCAATGCCTTCGTTGGCTTCGCGGACCCGCTCCATGCCTTGCTGGGGCCGGGCGAGGGCGATCACGAGGAGCCCGAGGGCGAGGAAGCGGAGCACCTGGGGGATGAACCCGAGCCGTTGGCGGAGGGAGGCCCCGGCCCGGGCGGCGTTGCGGGTCCAGGAAAAGCGGATGGCCGCCCCCGGTCCCATGCGTCGGTGCCGCCACCAGAGGAGGGCGGGCAATCCGAGGAGGAGCACAAGCATCCAAGGCGATTCAAAGCGCATCGGAGGTGGCCGGGGTGGAGGTTAGCGGGGAAGCGGGGGGTCCTTGGGGCGGCTGGACCTGCGTTTCCAGAATGAAGGCCTTGCAGGCGTCGAAGGTCTTTTGGATCTCCGCTTCGGAGGGTTGCAATTCAGCGAACTTCACCAGATCACAATGTTTGAGGAATTCGGTGAGGAGCGCTTGATGGCGATGGTCCAAGGCGCTCTCTGCATGCCGGGATTGCCAGGAGAGGAACTCCTCCGTGGTCTGGCCGGGGGCGTGAACCCCGAACCGGTCTTCGATGTAGCGGCGCAAGATGGCCGAGAGGCGCTGATAAAATTCCTTGATCCGGCCCGCTCCCGGAAGATCCTCGCCGACCAACCCGCGCAACGCTTCGAAGGCGATCTCGTGGGCCGGGCGCGGAGGCGGGCCGGCCTGCTGGTCCCGGAGACGGAAGCGCCACCACCACCAGCCGCCGGCCGCGAGACCGAGCGTGAGGAGCACGGCGGAGAGGATCGCGGGCCAGGGGAGCGCGGGGCGGGGCAGGTCCACCGGACCGGCGATGTCGTGGATATCCAGATTCCGGGCGTCTTCGGGAAGCAACGAGCGCACCTCGATGGGGATCGCTTCGGTCTCCAGCCGGTGCTCCGGCTCACCGTCGCGCGTGAAGGTGAAAACGAGCGGCGGGATTTCGTATTTCCCCGAAAGAAAAGGCTCCAAAACATAGGTCCGGGTTTGGCGCAGCCTGCCCTCCGCGCGGAGTTCCGGTTGGGAAGTGGTGTAGTCGACCACGCCGAAGGAACTCAATTCGGTTCCGGCGGGAGGCATCGTCACCTTGACGGAGGCCTCGCTGAGCACCTCCAATTCGAGTTTCAGCCGGTCGGCCAGGGTCGGTTCCTTTTTGTCCAGCCGGACGGTGACCTTCACCGGGCCGCGCTCGAAGGTTTTTTCGAGGCCGGGCGAAGCGGGCGGGGGGGGGGCGGCTTTTTTGCCGCCGCCGCAACCCGGGGCCGCCAGGAGGGCCAGGGCGGCCAGCATCCATGTGAGGGCGGGCCGGCTCACGGTTGCTCCACCTCCCGCCCGGGCTTTCCGAAACGGTCCAGATGGAGCACCACATCGTATTCGCGACGCAGCTGTTCCAACAGTTCCGATTGGATGCGTTGTTCCTTTTCGCGCCGGGTTTCCCGGGCGAGTTGGTCCGCTACCTCCTCGAACGGGGGCAGGCGGGACTCGATCCGTTCCCGCACCAGAAAGACGTGGAAGGTGCCGTCCTCCGCCGGGAACGGCTCGGGCACGACGCCCCGGGCGGGTGTGGACCAGAGGGGATCGAGTGCGGCGTCCGCCTTGAGACCGGGGACGGGCCGGCCTTGGACGAGGGGTTCCGCGATCTCCTGCCAATCGGTCCCGGCGCCGCCTTGGGCGATCCTTTGCCGGGCGGCCCCGGCGTCGGGCAGGCTCACGCGGCTGACGCGGAGGGATTCCGGTAGGCGCAGGCTCTCCTTGTTCGCCTCGTAGCGCGCTTTGACCTCGTCCTCGCTGATGCGGGCGAAGTCCTCGACCCGGCGTTGCATCACCAGACCGGCGAGCAAGCCGCGCCGCGTCTCTTCCAGTTGGCTCCGGACCCCGGGTTTTTCCGGCAGTTCGATCTCCAGGGCCTTGCGGTAGAGGATTTCCTCGGCCACGAGCTGTTGGAGGAATTGGAGCCGGGCCTCCTTGGCGGAGAACTGCCCGAGCATGGCTTCCTTCTGCCGGGAGCGCTCCGGTTCCTCCAGGCGGCTCCCGGCGCGGGCGAGTTCGCTTTCGATCCGTTCCTCGATTTTTCGGTCCAGATCCGCTTCGGTGATCTTTTCCTTTCCGATTTCCGCGACCACCGCGCCGGCGGAAGCGGCGGTGGCGGGGTCGAGGGCCACGCGTCCGGCGAGTTCATGGCGAAGGGCGGCGAAACGGCCCATGGCGGAAAGGCATTCCTCCACGCGGCGCCCGAGGTCGGCGCTGAGATCGGGATCACCCGGCGCCAGGGCCTCGGCGCGGTAGAAGGCGTTGAGCGCCGGTTCATGGTTCCGGGCGTCTTGGTGCAGCTTGCCGATCCGATACCAGATGGCGGCGGCTTCCTTGGCCCCGGGCCGGGTGGCTTCGAGGACCTCCATCCACGTGGCCGTGGCGGATTGGGTGAGGCCCTGTTGCTCCAGCTTGAGGGCGAGTTTCCTGAGGTCGTCGGCGGCGGGCTGGAGCCCGGGCGGAGTCGCCCCGGCACGCTGAGCGGGGGAGCGTTCCGGGAGAAGCGTCAGGCAGAGGTTGACCAGGGTGAGCGTCGCGATGCCGATGAGCAGGGTCCGGGGCGAAGGGAACGGCCTCGCTCGGGCGGAGCCGGGGAGTTCGGGCAGGGAAAAGTCCAGTCCGCCCGGTTTGGGTTGGTCGCGGGGTTCTTCGGGAGTCATCGCCGATGGATTGCCGGATGAATGGAGATCCGGATACGGAAAATCGGGCGGCTTGCAAGTGAAGACCGCCGTCCGGGTGTGAATGGAACGGGCGGTCGTCCGGGACGGAATCGGTGGGCGATTCGGTTGCGGGGCGGCGTGCTGCGGAGCGGAGATTTTTTTTCGTCGTTTTCGCTTTCTGCCCTCAAGAGGCCATCCGCAATAGGCCCGTCGCAAACCCTCGGAGTTCGCTTCCCGGCTGAACGGTTACCAGGCCAAGACCCGCAGACCGATCTCACGCATCGGCATGCCGGTCCGGTAAAGCCGATGGCGCCGGGTTGGGGCTCACGGATGGTGAAGCATCGGTGCCAGATGCTGGCCAGCAGCCACAAGTTCTTCGGTTCTTGCCCCTCTAAGGCCCAACGGGCCGGACGCGCCGCTCACGGCGGTCCGGACAGACCTGGCTCCCAGAAGGACAACATTGGTTTCCGCCCAGTCCCGATGAAAAAAGCGGAGGGCATCGCGCTGGAGGTCGCCGCGTCGCGGAGTGTTCAGCGGCTTTTACGGGAATCATCCATGATGGCTCATCCCATACCGATGTTTCACCGTCCCCTGGAAGATCCCCTTGGCGGATGACGCGGAAGAGGGCTTTTTGGGGGCACGGATGAAACACGGAGGGGCGGGATGACACGGATGGGAAGAGACATGCTCTGCTTTGGGTCCCTCTCCGTGCCCGGCTTTGCCCTGGGCTACCAAAATTTGTGTTTGCGGGCTTTGTCCGCAGCGAGGAGGTTCGATGCGCTGCAGATGGATTCCAAGTTGCAGCGGGCGCGGAGGTGGCGACGGTTCATGGCGGGAGAGTGATCGCCTAACAGCGGTTCCCTTTGTTCCTTTCGTGATTTGCACGACGGACGGACGGACGCGAATACCCCAGCCGGAGTCGCGTTTCGATCTACACGGATGATGGGCGGGAATTCATCCTTCCGGGACTTCTTCTCAGCGGAATTGGATTGAGCGAAGAAAAGCCGGTCATGTGAGTGACTCGGGCAACGGTTGGACGACCAGTGTCTGGACGCTCTGTAACGGATCACCCAGGCGGCGGATCATGGGACGAGGTGGGCGTGGACAAATTGTTCCGGATACCTGGACCTGCATAAGGAATGCTCCACCGGGGGGCTCCTGCCGGATCATCAATACCATTCGGGTGAGCTGGAAATTGCGTGAAACGGCTCGATCTGATCCGCGAGCTGGAGGCTCTTGGATGTGAGTTCGTCCGTCACGGTGGTTCCCATGATATCTGGCGCCAACCGGCGACGGGAGTCCTGGAGCCGGTTCCCCGGCATCGTGAGATTGCCGAGCGCTTGGCCCGGAAAGGAACTGGTATCAGCTTCGTTCAATCATCCCCCGCCCATTGACACCGCCGCCGACCAGATACTCAACGTTCTTCTCGTCTGACAACAGTAAGAAATCTTTGAAGTCGGGGTAGAGTTCCAACCGGTCCGGGGTCGATCATGAGGCTGCGCAAGCTTTCCAGGGCAGCGAGCCGCTCTTGTGGGGTGCGGTCTTTCCATGAAGGCCAACCCTACGCCGAGTCGGCCTCAAGGGCCGGGCATCGTTCAATTCTGGAGCGATCGAGGCGAGGTGCTTGGTGCATCCAAGCAAAATGGCGCAAACTGGAAGTTGAGCAAGGCGGCACCGGGAAACGCAAAGGAGAGGAAAAAGCCGGGTGACGTTCGGGGCGGCTGCCCTTACGCGGCCCCCTCGTTCCGCCCCACCAGGCAGCCCTCGCGGTCCTCAAGCCGGGCCGGAGGAACGGCGGCGATTTCCCAGTAGGAGCAGGGTTTGCGTCACGGCGGCGGCGGCGGCTTCCCGTTCATCGTGAATCACCGCCTGGACCCCGAGCCGTTCGAGACGGGCCTGGTCCGGGGCGAACCGGGCCCGCGCCAGCACGCTGACCTCCGGGTTGATGTCCCGGACATGATGCAACGCCGTCGCCGTGGTGGCCGCGTCCGGGAAGGTGAAGGCCACGAGCGCGGCGTCGCGGAGCCGGGCCAGGTGCCAGGTCTCCTCGTGAGCGGCATCGGCGAAGAGGACCGCCTGTTCCTCGCGCATCAGTTGGCGGACGGTATCGACGTTCATTTCAATGACCAGGGTGGGGAGGCCCGCCTCGCGCAAGGTTTGGTTCAGGGCGGCTCCGACCACGCCGTGGCCGCAGATGATGACGTGCCCCCGCAGTTCCTTGACCCGCTGCCGGACGGGAAGGTCTCCCGCCCCCCGCGGCCTCTGCGACCGCCCGAGCCGATGGTGGTTGAGCCATGCCGCGACGGGTTCCGCGAGCCGGACGAGGCCCGGGACGAGGCCCATGGAAAGGGCGGACGAGGCCACCAGGGTCTGCTGCAGGTCCGCCGACCAGAGGGAGCCGACGCCTGGGTTTTGGAGGAGGAGGAGGGAGAACTCCCCGGCACTGGCGAGGGACAGGGCTCCGAGAAGGGCTTGCCGGTTGCCGAGGCCGAGGTGCCAGGCGATGGCGGTGATCGTGGCGGTTTTGCCGGCGGTGAGAGCGACGGTGAGTCCGAGGATGGGCCAGAGGTTTGCGAGGGCGACGCGGAGGTCGATGAGCAGTCCGACGGAGACGAAGAAGAGCGTCAGGAAGACATCTTTGATGGGAAGGATGTCGGCGAGGATGCGGTGCTTGTAGACGGTCTCGCTGACAGCCAGTCCGGCCACGAAGGCTCCGAGGGCCAGGCTGAGCTCGAGCAAACCGGCGACGAAGGCCAGGCCGAGGCAGCTGCCCATCATGGCCAGGGTGAAGAGTTCCCGGGAGCGGGTCCGGGCCACGGCTTGGAGCACCGCGGGGAGAATCCACCGGGCGCTCACCGCGGCGAGGGCGACGAACCCGGTGCCGCGGAGGGCGAGCCATCCGATTTGCGCGGTCCAGCGGGTGCCGCTGGAGCCGTGGCCGAGGATGAGCGGCAGCAAGACGAGGAAGGCGATGATGAACAGGTCCTGGAGGATCGCCACGCCGAGGGCGAACCGCGCGCCCCGGCTGTTGGAGAGTTCCATGTCTTGCAACGTCTTCAGGCTGATCGCGGTGGAGCTCATGGCCAGGGCCACTGCGAGCAGGATCGACGCGTTCCAAGGCAAGCCGCCGAGGCGGGCCAGGGCGATGGTCACGAGGAGGCAGGTCGCCATCTGCAACCCGCCGCCGGTCAGGGCATAACGTCTCAGGAAGCGGAGTTCCCCGATGGAGAATTCCAGCCCGATGACAAACATCAACAACACCACCCCGAAATCCGCCATCTGCCGCACCGCCTCATGGGATTCCCCTCCGCCGAAGAGGCTCATGATCCCGGTGTTGGCGATGAGGATGCCGCAGCAGAAATAGGCGACGAGGAGCGACTGCCGGAACCGCAGCAAAAGGAGGGAAACCAGCACCACCGAGATCAGCATCACGGCGAGCAGGGCGAAGAGCGGGGGCATCCCGTCTCCCGCCGCCAACAAAACCTGATCCGCCCGTTCCCCGTTCATGACCCGCGTCCCCCCGCACCATCGGGCATCCCGCCCGGATGACAAGTGGTCCGTGCCCTGCGGATTCCCTTGGAAATCCATCGTTCCCCGGGATCCAAGCGATCCGCGCCGGGCGATGTCCGCCGCCCGCCCCCCCCGCTTTCCCCACCCTTGCCGACGAAAAATCGACTTGCCGCTTGAATCCCGGCCCCGCCTCCCTAACTAGAGCGGGCTATGGCAGGCCCGATCGACCATCAACACACTCTCGCCAAGGCCGCGACGCTGGCGGGAACCTCGTTGCACACGGGGGAAAAAGTCTCCCTCACCCTGCGCCCGGCCCCGCCGAACCACGGGATCAAGTTCCGCCGGGTGGACCTCGAGGACGCCCCGTTCATCCCCGCCACGATCGACCGTGTCCAGGAAGTGGAGCGGGCCACCACGATCGCAGAGGGCAGCGTGAAGGTGCATACGGTGGAACATGTGATTTCCGCCCTGACCGGGATGGGGATCGACAACGCCATCGTGGAGATGGACGCAAACGAGCCGCCGATCGCGGACGGCAGCGCACTGCCCTTCGTGGAATTGATCAAAAAAGCCGGGGCCCAGAAGCAGGATCCGCTGCGCAAGGTCTTCGAGGTGCGCGAGCCGATCCATCTGGAGACGCCGGGAGGATCGTTGGTCACGATCGTGCCGGACAAGAACTTCCGTGTCAGTTGCACGCAGATGGGGCCTCAGGGGCGGTTCACTCAATACCAGAGTTTCGAGATCACGCCGGAGAGTTATGAGAAGGAGATCGCCCCGGCCCGCACCTTCGTGTATTACGAGGACGTCGAGCCCCTCATGAAGAAGGGGTTGATCAAGGGCGGGAGCCTCGAGAACGCGGTTGTCATCCGCGACCAGGAGGTCATGACCAAGGAACCCCTCCGCTTCAAGGACGAGTTTGTCCGGCACAAGATCCTCGACATCATCGGGGATCTCATGCTCGGCGGCCGGAGGATCATGGGGCACGTCATCGCGGTCAAGCCGGGGCATCGTCCGAACACGGAGATGGCACGCAAGGTGTGGGAAGCCTACAGCGCCATCGAGGCGGCCATTCCCAAACCGGTCTTTGTGCCCACCGGCAAGGGAATCCTCAACGTGGAGGACATCATGCAGATCCTGCCGCATCGTTACCCGTTCCTCATGGTGGACCGGATCGTCGACTTCGAGGGCGACGCGAGATGCACCGGGGTGAAACAAATCACCGTCAACGAGCCGTATTTCCAAGGGCACTTTCCGGGGCACCCGGTCATGCCCGGGGTCCTGCAGGTGGAGGCCATGGCCCAGGTCGCGAGCATCATCATGCTGCGCAAGCCGGAACATCAGGGCAAGATCGGTTACTTTGTCAGTGCCAACGACGTGAAATTCCGCCGGCTGGTGGTGCCGGGGGACACCCTGGTCATCGAGGCGGAGTTCCTCAAGGTGAAACGAAACATCGGTCAGGCGGCTTGCAAATGCACCGTGAACGGCGAGATCGCTTCAACCGCGGAGTTGAAGTTCGCGCTAATGGACCGATAGAAGGGCATGGCATCACGGATTCATCCCACGGCGGTGCTCGATCCCTCCGCGGAAATCGGTGAGGACGTCGAGATCGGTCCCTACTGTGTGATCCATGCCGGGGTGCGTCTGGGGGATGGTTGCTGGCTGCAAAACCACGTGACCCTGGCCGGACCGCTGACCGTGGGCGCGGGAAACCGCTTCTTCGCCTTCGGCTCCATCGGCCAGCAAACCCAGGATTTGAAATACAAGGGTGAACCGACCTTTTGCGAGATTGGTCAGGGCAACACCTTCCGCGAGTTCGTCACCGTCCACCGCGGCACCGGCGGGGAGGACAAGACGGTCATCGGCAGCCACAACAACTTCCTCGCCTATGCCCACATCGCGCACGATTGCAAGGTGGGGAACCACTGCATCTTCTCGAACAACGCGACGCTCGCCGGGCACGTGATCGTGGGTGATCATGTGATTTTGGGAGGACTCTCGGCGGTCCATCAGTTCTGCCACATCGGCCGCGGAGCGATGACCGGCGGATGCACCAAGATCGTTCAGGATCTCCCGCCCCACATGATCGCCGATGGCAACCCGGCCTCTGTGCGCAGCGTGAACTCGGTCGGGATGCAACGGCACGGGTATTCCGAAGCCGCCGTCCGCGTGATCAAGGAGGCGCACCGCTCGCTTTGGCGCAAGGACCTCAACACGCCGCAGGCCCTGGCGGAACTGCGGGCTCTGGAGGATGTGGACGGGCTTCTGGCGGAGATCATCCACTTCGTCGAGTCCAGCTCCCGCGGGATCATCCGCTGAACGGCTCTCCCGCGTCTTTCGCCTTGCGGCGCGGGCTGGAACCGGGCAAGCTCACCCCCGTTTTCCGCGATGCCTTGGTCCCGCTCCATTTCCCTTGTGGTCTGGATGACCGGCCTGCTGGCGATGACCCCGCCGGCCATGGCCCAGCTCGTGCTCGGTGCGAAATCTTTCGAGCGGGCTCCGGCGGAGGCGGGACCGGGCGGGGCCTGGGTTTTTTACGAGCGCGGGACCGTCCGCAACGAGACGACGCGCCGATGGCTCAGCCGTCAGGTCCTGGTGGAGGTGCAACCCGGGGCCGATCCCTTGACCGCCTTGCGCGCCCTGCCTGGCGTCGTGAAGGCGTCCCGGCATGAAGGTTATGCGGTGATCGACTTTGCCGGGCCGCCGGACGCCGCCTTGGCCGGATCCGCCGCGATCCGCCGCGTCCCCGGGGTGCGTTCCGCCGAGCCGATGCTGGCCCGCCAATGGGCGCGGCTCTGGGTGCCCAACGACCCGTTGTTCACCCATGACCCCGGGAACGCCGGCTACCAGTGGCACCTCCGCAACACGGGCCAAAACGACGGCAAAAGCGGCATCGATGTCAATGTGGTTCCCGCGTGGGACACTTACAAGGGCAACGGGGTGATCATCGGGATCGTCGATGACGGGGTGGCGCTGCAACATCCCGATCTCTCGGCCAACGCGGACCTTGCCAACAGCCATGATTTCAACGGCGATGACGCGGATCCCTCCCCGGGGCCCGGGGACTTTCACGGGACCGCGTGTGCCGGGGTCGCGGCGGCGCGGGGAAACAATGGAGCGGGCGGCACGGGGAGCGCTCCGGAAGCGAGGCTGGCCGGGTTGCGCTTGATCGCGGAGCCCACCACGGATGCCGAGGACGCGGACGCGATCCTGTTCCGGCAGGAGGCTATCGCGATCAAGAGTAACAGTTGGGGCCCGTTTGATACCGGGATCGGGGCGGAAGGGCCGGGGCCGCTGGCTCTGGCGGCGATCCGTCAGGCGGCGGCGGGCGGGCGGGGCGGGAAGGGGACGATTTTGCTGTGGGCGGCGGGGAACGGGAATTGGGCCGGGGACGACTCGAACTACAACGGGTGGGCGAACCAGCCGGAAGTGATCGCGGTCTCCGCAATCAATGATGGTGGCCGGCCCTCGTATTACAGTGAGCCGGGAGCCAACATTTTGGTGTGCGCGCCCTCCAACGGGGGGAACCAGGGGATCACCACCACCGATCAGACCGGCGCGAACGGTTACAACGAGGATGGAGGGTTGGTGGAATACCCTGACTTTGCGGACACCAGTTATACCAATACGTTCGGAGGCACCTCCTCCGCGACGCCCACGGTGGCGGGTGTGATCGCGCTGATGCTTCAGGCGAATCCGAACCTGACCTATCGGGACGTGCAGGAAATCCTGGTGCGCACCGCCGTGCAAAACGACCAATATAACAGCGGGTGGTCGGTCAACGGGGCCGGGTTTCACTTCCATCACCGTTACGGCGCCGGCCTGGTGAACGCGGCGGCGGCCTGCACCCTGGCCGCCGGTTGGACGAACCTGGCCGCTCTGCAAACCCGCGCGGTTTCCTGGACAGGGCCGGCGCAAGCCATCCCGGACGCGGATGAAGCCGGGCTTTCCCGGGTGCTCACCGTTCCGGACGGGGACAACCTGCGTCTGGAGCATGTCACCGTGAAGGTCAAGGCGACGCATCCCCGTGCGGGGAATCTGGAGTGGCGCCTCACCTCACCCAGCGGCGTGGTTTCCACCCTGGCCCGGGATCGATCCAATGACATCGCGGTGAACCTCGATTGGACTTTCCTGAGCACCCATTATCGGGGGGAACAATCCCGGGGCGATTGGAAGTTGGAAGTGTTCGACCGGGCAGCGGACCATGTGGGCACCCTGGATCAAGTCACGGTGACGTTTCACGGGACCACCTCCAGCCCGGCCCTGGCCGTGCCCAAGATCACCTCGAACTGGCTCATCGTGGGGCGGGAGCAGTGGAAACTGGAACATCAGATCACCGCCTCGGGTTTTCCCACCAGTTATGATGCGGGCCGGCTGTATTTCCCCGGCCTCCCCCCGGGGCTCAGTGTCAACACGAGCACCGGCCTGATTTCCGGGACCCCGTTGGAATCCGGGATTTCCGACGGGTATCAAGCGGCGGTCAATGGCGCGGGGATGGGGGCGGAATACGCCATTTACTATATCCTCCCGTCCGCGCCCGCCTTGTCCGAGGCGGTCGACCAACCTGCCACGCTCAAAATCATTCCTTTCGGGTATGGAGACCCTGTCAGGCAAACTTCCGTGACGAAGGATGGCGTGGATGCCATCGAGACCCTGCCGGTGAAGAACGAGGAGTATTCCGGAATTGAATTCACGGTGAACGGTCCGGCCAGACTGGACTTCCAGTGGAAGGTGTCCTCGGAGAAAAACGGGGATTACCTGGTGCTCGTGGTGGACGGATTGGTGAAGGACTTCATCACGGGTGAGGTGGACTGGAAAGCCGCCTCCACCTATGTCGGGGACGGGCCGCACAATGTGGATATCTATTACACCAAGGACCCGGCCACCGCCCGGGGGCAGGATAAAGGATGGATCGATCAGGTTGAGATCACGCCGACTTCCGCGGTGCCCGGGATCCTCACGGATGTGATCCAAGCCTACCGCGGCATTTATTTCCGGCGTTCCGTGGAGGCGACCCATGCGCCCACCGGATTCGCCGCCTCCGGTTTGCCGGCGGGAGTGACCTTGCATGGTCCCACCGGGCTCATCTACGGGACGGCGTCCGCCGTGGGAACCTATCCGCTGACGTTGCAGTCCACCAATTCCGCGGGCACCGCCTCCAAAAGTGTGACGCTGCAAGTGGGGACCTTGGAAGCGGGGCTGGCGGATGCGATCGATGCTCCGCAACAAGTCGTGGCCACGTCAGGAGACCTGCCCTGGATTCCGCAGTCCCAATATACCACGGACGGCAAGGACGCGGCGCGTTCCGGTGAGATCAGCGACGAAGGGAGCAGTGTCATGAGCACCGGGGTGACGGGGCCGTGCAAGGTGGTCTTTTATTGGGGTGTCTCCTCGGAAACGGATTGTGATCTCTTGAGGTTCTGTGTGGATGACGTGGAGAAGGCGGCGATCAGCGGGGAGACCGGATGGCGGCGGATGGCGTTTCTGGTGCCTCCGGGGGCGCATACCCTGAAATGGGTTTATGCCAAGGACGCCTATCTTTCCGCCGGTCTGGATCTCGGATTGGTCGACCGCTTCGCCGTGTATCGGGATCTCGATGGCGATGGCATCCATGAAGATCTCGAGTCCTGGTTCGGCACTTCGGACGAGGTCCCCATGGTGATTCCGCAAGTCACGGTGGAGCGGGCCGGAACCCTCACCACCCTGCGGTTTCCCTCGGTGGCGGGTAATGAATATTGGATCGAGCATAGCGAGGATCTCGGGAGTTGGACCCGATATCCCGGGACCATCACCGCCACCGGCCCGCAGACGACTTGGATCGACCGCAACGCTATCAACAAACCGCGGCGTTATTACCGCGTCCTCCTCCCCTGAACCGATGCCTTCCGACCCTGACATGATACGGGCCACGCTCCTGTTTCTCGTCAAGGAGGGCCAGGTCTTGCTCATCCACAAGAAAACCGGGCTGGGCCAGGGCAAGATCAATGGACCCGGCGGCAAACTCGAGCCCGGGGAAACCGCGTTGCAGGCGGCCGTGAGGGAGACCCGCGAGGAATTGCAGGTGGAAGTCGATCCGGCCGATTGCGAGGAGATGGGCGTCCTCCGTTTCCGGTTCGTCGACGGCTTGGCCTTGCACGTCGTCGTGTTTCGCGCGTTCGCATTTTCCGGAACACCCACCGAGACCGCCGAGGCCGCGCCGCTCTGGTTTCCCCTCGACGGGATTCCGTTCGACGAGATGTGGGCGGATGACCGTTACTGGCTGCGCGAGGTGCTCGACGGGCAGGTGGTCGAGGCCCTCTTTCTCTTCGATGGCGACGCGTTGCTCTGGCGTGAGGTTCGCTTCCGGGAGGCCCGGAAAGAAGCGCTCAAAGGAGCCGCTCGCGGCGCAGCATCGTGAAGATGGCGATCCCGCCGCCGATCACCAGACCGGCCACGCCGAGGTTGATGATGGTGCCGGTGGAGAGGGTGGCGCGTTTGGTGCGCGCGCCCAATTCCCGTGAGGGCAGGCTGTTGGTCCCGTCCGCTCCCAGGGTGAAGATCCGGAAGAGATGGTAGGACTCGGGTTGGAGGCCGGAGACTTCCGCGGTCACGACGCCGTCGGCGAGGGAGAACCGGACCTTCTTCGTGGGGACCCAAACGCACTCCAGCCGTTGTTTCGCGCCGTTGAAAACGGTGAGGCGCGTTTCCACTTCGTAGCCCTCGGAATTCCCCTGTGGCTGGCGCCAGACGAGCCGGGCGCTGTGGGCGGTGGTTTCCCGGACGGCGAAGACCGGCACCCGTGGCAGTTTGACATCCGTCTTGAGCTTGTGCGGGCTGAAGGCGAGGAGACCGTCCAGCGAGATCATCGCCGGCAGGGGAATCGCTCCGTTGCGCCCCGTCACCGAGCCCGGGGCTTCCGAGGCAATGATTTCCCGCCCGGCCGGGGTGGCCACGCTGGCCGGGGGATCGGTCTTGGCACCAAGCAGCTCATGGTAGTCCGTGGCTGGAGCCGAGCCGGGAGCGGCCTGGCCGGGGGTCGGATTTCCCTGCGGAGAGGCCCGCATGCCTTGCGGGATGGTTCCGGAGAGGTTGGCGGCGGCGGTCGCCTCCACCCCGGGAGGGGATGGTGGGGCGAGGGATTCGCCGTGCAACCGGAGGGCGAATTCCTGTCCGGGGGCGGTGAGCACGAGGCGGTCGCGGAAGAGGCCGGCCTCCCCGGGGGCAAAGCGGAGCCGGAGTTCCGTTTCGGCTCCGGGCGGCAGGGTCCAGGCCGGGGCCGGATCCGCGGGGGCGACGTCGAGGAGGAACGGAGGTTTCGGACCCGAGGCGCGGACCGCGAGGGGTTGGCCGCCGACGTTTTTCAGCCGGATGGAAAACGCCGCTTCCCGGCCCACGAGGACCTGACCGCACTGGATCGATTGATCGGCGGCCACCCCGGACAGGGCGAGAAAACCGGGGAGCGGATCCGCGTGCACGGTGAGAACCCGTGCAAAGCCGTTGGCCTCGATGCGGACCTCCCCGGTGAACGCCGAGGCATCCTCCGGCGGGAGGACGAGCCGCAGTTCCTCACGCCGCTCCGGCTCCAGCCAAAGGCGGTTCCCGGCCGGTGCTTGAATCCGCGAGCCTCCGTGCACGGTCACCGAGACGCCCTCGGTTTCCGGATTGGACAGGGCCACAGTTCCCGCCCGCAGGCGGCTCGCGGGCTCGAGGGTGAGGGCGAGGTCCGGTGATCCCAGCACGAACGGCACAACGCCCTTGCCGGTGAACAGGATGCCCGGTTTGTCCGTCGCTCCCGTGGGCAGGGCGAGACGAAAGACGGCATCGCCAGGCTCTTCCGGGAAAAAGCCGAAGGTGACCGGCGCGGATTGGCCGGGCGCAAGGCGCAGGGTGGTTTGGTCCTCCGCGGGGATCCATTTCCAAGGCGGGGGAAGTTCCGGGATCATTTCGAAGGGGGCGGTCCCCTTGTTTGTCAGGACAAGGATGCGGACCGAGCTGGTTCCGGGATAGGTCTTCCCGAAATCGAGCGTGGAGACGCAAGCGATCAGGGGAGCGGGGTCGATGATCTCAAGGACGACCGGGGCGGCGGCGGAGACGCGTCCGGCCGGGTATTGGGCGGCGAAGGTGAATTGGTCCGTGGCGACCTTGGAGTCCGGATCCGACCGGTAGGTGACGGTGGCCGTGGAGAAGTCCTCCGCGGATTCCCGGGGCTCGGAAAGAAGACCCGCCGCGGGTTGGTCCCGGATGAAGAAGCGGACTCGTTGGGAGAAGGGATCCTCGACGGAATCCAAGGTGATTTCGAGGGTTTCCCCCCGGAGCAGTTTGAAACGCTTCGGTTCCACGACGGGGAGACGATCTTCCCGGGTGGGCAGGGTGGGGGGCTCCGGGTCACGCCGGTCCCGGCCGCGGGGACGGGTTTCGGTGTTCACCGGGGGAGAGGAAGGCCTGATGACATCCGCCCACGCGTCCCCCGGATGGAGGGGCAGGGTTCCGGCCAGCAACCAGAGCCAAGTCAGGAGCGGACGTGGGGAGGGGAAGGCCATGACACGGCTTGCTTCACCTTAGCGGGCCGCGGCGGGGAAGTCAAAGGGGGGAGGTTGCTGGTTCTTGGTTCTTGGAGGGCGATGCGGGATTGGGGGTTTCGCCACCTTGACGGTGAATGATACGGGCCGTTAGGCTGAGGGCTCCATGGATTTCAAACCGGAAGGCTACAATTCGGTCTCGCCGTATCTGTTGGTTGATGGCGCGGATCTGGTCATCGATTTTCTCAAGACGGTTTTCGATGCCAAGGAACTGTGCCGTTTTGCGGATGAATCGGGGCATTTGCGTCATGCCGAAGTGCGACTGGATGACACCGTTTTGATGCTGGCGGACTGCACCGATGATTTGCCGGCGGTGCCGAGTCATGTGCACGTTTTCGTGCGGGATGTCGAGGAAGCGTATCGCCGGGCGCTGGCCGCCGGGGCGATTGCGGTGCGGGAGCCGTTCCGGGATGGGGACGATGATCTGCGGGGCGGCGTCTTTCATCCGGGCGGAGTCACCTGGTGGATTGCCTCGAAGAAAAGTCGCCCGTGAACATCTCGTTCCTTGCCGCAGGATGGGCGTGGGGGGAAGGTGGGAGCGCGTGACCCACCCGACCCCATCACGGACCGGCTTGAAACGGCCGCAGGCATTGTTGCGGGACGCGGCTTCCCGGGGGATTCGCGCGACGCTGTGGGGAATCGTGGCCAGCACGGTGCTGGCCATCGTCAAGGTGGTCTCCGGTCTGGCGGGGAATTCCTACGCGCTGATCGCGGACGGGATCGAGTCGATGCTTGACTTGGTGAGTTCGATGGTGGTGCTGGGGAGTTTGCAAATTGCCTCGCAGCCGGCGGACGAGCGGCACCCCTATGGCTATGGGAAGGCGGAGACGTTGGCGGCGCTGGCGGTGGCCACGGCGTTGTTGGGAGCGGCGGTGGCGATCACGATCCAGAGCATCCGCGAGATTCTCGTGCCGCATCATTTGCCCAAGCCCTTCACCTTGGTGGTGCTGGTGGTGGTGGTGGCCGCCAAGGAGATGCTTTTCCGCAAGTTGAGCCGGGCGGGGGAGGAGACGGGCAGCGCGGCCCTCAAGACGGACGCGTGGCATCACCGGTCCGACGCCCTGACCTCGGTCGCGGCGTTTCTGGGGATCGGGGTGGCCTTGCTGGGAGGGGAGGGTTACGAGGCGGCGGACGATTGGGCGGCCCTGTTTGCGGCGGGGGTGATCGGGTTCAACGGGACCCGGCTCTTCCGTTCCGCCTGGCGGGAGATTCTGGACGTGGCGCCGCCGCGGGAGATCGTGGAACGGGTGCGCGGAATCGCGGGGGCCTTGGATCAGGTGGCGGCGATCGAGAAATGCCTGGTGCGGCGAAGCGGTTTGATGCTGTTCGTGGACATCCACGTGGTGGTGGACGGGGATCTCACGGTGAGAGAGGGGCACGAGATCGCGCACCGGGTCAAGGATGCCTTGCTGGATGCGGACCTTGGCATTCTGGATGCCACGGTCCACATCGAGCCGTTCGTGGCGGAGCCTTGAAAGCGTCCGTGGCGCCTTAGAGCTTCTTGAGACGCAGGTTGCGCCAGCGGACTTCGAAGGGGCCGGTGCCCTTCTTGATCCCGTGGACTTGCAGGCCGATGTGTCCGGCGGGGTAACGTTTGAAGATTTCCTCGTGGGTGAGGTCGGCGACCGGCTGCCCGTTGATCCAGGTTTGGATGCGCGGCCCGTTGGCCACCACGCGGAAGTGGTTCCAGTCGCCGTTTTTCATCAGTGAGTGTTGGTCAGTGGCGGGATTTTTGCTCTGCGGTTCCGGGGAGAGCCAGCCGAGTTTGGTGGCTTCCCCGTAGATCCAGCCGGCTTGGCCCGGGCCGTTTTCGATTTCCACCTGGGGACCGCCGAGCCGTCCACCGTGGGGATTGGGCTGGCCCTTGTCGTTCTTTTCCTGGAGGAGGGAGCGGATTTGGACGCCGGAGTTCAGGTCGCCGTCGACCTTCACCTCGAACTCCAGCTCAAAGTTGGTGTATGGTTCCTTGGTGACGAGGAAGGAGTTCGGGCTGCCCTCGGCGGTCTTGCCGACGATGGCGCCATCCTCGACGCGGTAGGTGGCGAAGCCGCTCTTGATCTCCCAGTCGCTGGCGAAGGATTTGCCGTCGAACAACGGAACCCAGCCCTCGTCGGCGGCGGAGCAAGGAAGCGTGGGAAGAAGCGCCAGGGCGAGCCCGGCGGCGAAGAGCAGCGATGAGGGTTTCATGGGGGAACGGTGGCGGATCCGGCAGATTTCGCAAGTCCAGTCCGAAACCGGCGCGCGCCGGGGAAAGGGGGGGTGGTCCATGTGTTCGATTCGATTCCTCCTGATCTGCCTCGCCGCCGCCGGATCCGCGCGGGGGGCGCTGCCGCCGAACGTGGTCGTGTTCCTCGCGGACGACGCCGGATGGGGAGATTACGGGCACAACGGGAACGGGCTGGCGCATACGCCGAACATCGATTCCCTGGCGCGGGAGGGGGCGCGGTTCGAGCGTTTTTTCGTCTGCTCGGTTTGTGCGCCGACCCGGGCGGAGTTCCTCACGGGGCGTTACCACGCGCGAGGCGGGGTGCGCGGGGTGTCCTTGGGTGAGGAGCGTCTCTCGGTGGACGAGCGCACGATGGCGGAAGGATTCCAGGCGGCTGGTTATGCGACGGGTGCGTTCGGCAAATGGCACAATGGCAGCCAGTGGCCTTACCATCCCCTGGCGCGGGGGTTCGGTGAGTATTACGGGTTCACCTCCGGTCACTGGGGGGAATACGTGGACCCGCCTTTGGAGCACAATGGCAGGATCGTCCGGGAGAAAGGCTATATAGCGGACCTGTTCACCGATCGCGCGATTGCCTTCATCGAGCGTCATGCGGGGGCGGGAAAACCGTTTTTCTGTTATGTTCCTTACAACACGCCGCATTCGCCCTGGAGTGTTCCCGGGGAGAACTGGGGTCATTTCCGGGACAAGCCGGTGACCTTGAGAGGACGGGACGGCGCCAACGAGGTGTTGGAGGAGACGCGTTGTGTGCATGCCATGCTGGAGAATCAGGATGAAAACGTGGGGCGCGTGTTGGGGCGATTGGAGGCCTTGGGGCTCCGGGAGAACACGATCGTCTTTTATTTCAGTGACAACGGCCCGAACACCGGGCGGTGGAATGGCGGGATGAAGGGCAGGAAGGGCTCCGTGGATGAAGGCGGGCTCCGGTCCACGGCTTTGGTCCGGTGGCCCGGCAAAATCGCCCCGGGCCGGGTCATCGAGCCGATCGCCGGAGCCATCGACCTTTTGCCCACCTTCTTCTCCCTCTGCGGGATCCCGCGGGTGGGGGACAAGCCGTTGGACGGGCGGGATCTCGCGCCGTTGTTGCTCGGGCAGGCGGTGGATTGGCCGGACCGGATGCTTTTCAGCCGGCAGAACAACAAACTCAGTGTGAGGACACAACGATACCGGTTGGATGCGGCCGGGGCGCTCTATGATTTGGAGCGGGATCCCGGGCAGACGACGCCCGTGGACCTGCCAGTGGCGGAGGAACTCCGCGCCGCCTTGCAAGCCTGGGGCCGGGAGGTCGCCCTCCCCCCTGACGATCGTCCCATCCCGGTGGGCTATCCCGAGTTTCCCTGGACGCCGTTGCCCGCCCGGGACGGGGTGGGGGAAGGCGGGGTGAGGCGGAGCGCCGGGGCGCCGAATTGTTCCTATTTCGTGAACTGGAAGACCGCGGAGGACGCCATGGTTTGGGACATCGAGGTCCGCACCGCGGGAACCTATGAAGTGATCCTCCATTACACCGCTCCGGAACCGGCCGGGGCCACGGTGGAATTGAGTTTCGGCGCGGCGCGGCTCAGCGGGACCCTCGCTCCGGCCTGGGACCCGCCTCTCTTGCAGAATCAGGACACCCTGGAGCGGCCGAAGGCGGAGTCTCGGATGAAAGAGTTCCGGCCCCTCAATCTGGGGACGATTGATCTCGCGCAGGGGCGGGGGCCGCTCAGGTTGCGGGCGACGGCGATCCCCGGGCCTTCGGTGGCGGATGTCCGACTTCTCAGCCTGACCTTGAAACCATGAATCCGACGCTCACCACCCTTCCTGTCAGCGACCCCGCCCTGATCCTGCGGATGCGGGATCGCCAATATGCCGCGGACCTGATCTGTGCGGCGCTGCTGCACTTCGACTTGTTCACCTGGTTCCGGGATCATCCTGGGGCTTCGGTGAAGGAGGTTTGCGAGGCGTTCGGCTGGGTGGAACGGCCGGCGGATGTCCTTCTCACGTTGTGCCGGGCCAACGGGTTCCTCACCGCGGACAACCGCTTGACGGTGACCGCCCGGGAACATTTGGTGGCGGATTCCCCGTGGTATCTTGGCCCTTACTACGAGCCGATCCGGGATTCCGCGATCCTGCAGGGCTATCTGCGGGTCCTGCGCACCGGGCGTCCGGCGAATTGGCAGGCCAAGGACGAAGGCCGGGACTGGCATGCCTCGATGTTGTCCGAGGATTTCGCGAAAGGTTTCACCGAACTGATGAATTGCCGGGGACTGATCCTCGGCCAGATGCTGGCGCGTGGTCTGACGCCGCTTCTGGGCGGCCGGAAGACCCTGTTGGATGTGGGGGGCGGGTCCGGGATTTATGCCGCGACCTTGGTGGCCGCGCATCCCGGGCTTTCGGGGACGGTGCTGGAGCAACCTCCGGTGGACCGGATCACGCGGGCCGAAATCGAGCGGCATGGCTTGCGGGATCGGATTGAAGTGCAAAGCGGGGACATGTTCCGGGATCCCTGGCCGGGCGGGCGGGATATTCTCCTGTTGTCCAATCTCTTGCATGACTGGGATGTGCCGGAGGTCCGGATGCTCCTCGAAAAATCCGCGGAGGCCTTGGTCCCCGGCGGGCTGCTGGTGATCCACGAGGCGTTCTTGCGCGATGACAAAACGGGGCCGCTGCCGGTGGCGGAATATTCCGCGCTGCTCATGAACATCACCCAGGGGAAATGTTATTCGGCGGCGGAATACCGGGAGTTGTTGGAGCCGCTCGGCTTCGAGGTCGGAACTTACCGGGACACGATCGCGGATCGCGGCTTCCTGACGGCGGTGAAACGGGAACGCGGATGAGTCCCGATGAACAGGACGCCCTGCTGGCCCGTCTCGAGGCGGTGGAGCGGCAGGGGCCGGGCCGTTTCGTCCGCCGGGTGGCGGCGATGGCGATCCTCGGCTACGGCGTTTTGTTCCTTGTGATGGGCGTTCTCCTGTGCTCGGCCGGGGGAGCGTTTTGGTTAATGGTCCGGTTCAAGGAGGAACGGGTGATGGGGGGCTTGGCCGGCTTGGGGGTTTGGGCCGTTTTTTCGGCGTGGAGTGTGTTTCGATCCCTCTGGGTGCGTTTGGGCGGCCCCGAGGGGATGGTGGTGAAACGCAAGGAAGCGCCGGCGTTGTTTGCGGAACTGAAACGTTTGCGGCGGCGGTTGCGGGTGGGGCGGATCGCCAGGGTGTATTTGACGCCGGACCTCAATGCGGCGGCCTGCGAGGTTCCGCGGTTCGGGATCTTCGGCTGGTCCCGGCGGTATCTCGTGCTTGGGTTGCCGTTGCTCCAAGCGTTTCCCCCGGAGGAGCTGGGCAGCGTGATCGCCCATGAGATCGGGCACTTTTCGAGGGAACACAACGGGATCACCCGCTGGCTCTGCCGGGTCCGGTTGACGTGGCAAAGCCTTCTTTCCGATGGGGAGCAACGGCAGCGGATCTTCCTTTTGGGGCCCTTTCTCCGTTGGTGGTGGCCGCGGTTCAATGCCCACGCCTTCGTTCTCTCGAGGCGTCAGGAGTATGAGGCGGATCAGGCGGCGGCGCGGGCGGCGGGCGCGGAAGTGGCGGGGCGGGCCCTGTTGCGGTTGACGGTGTTGACCCGCTTTTTGGACGAGGAGTTCTGGCCGGAGGTGCAGAAACTGGCGGTGGACTCGCCGATGCCTCCCCTCGATTTGTCCGCGCGCCTTGCGGCGGCGTTGCGGCGGGACCCGGGTCCCGAAGCGGTCCGGTGGCTGCGCGAAGGTCTCGCGGTGCCCACCAACAACGCCGATACCCACCCCTGCCTGCGGGACCGGTTGGTGGAGATGGGCTTTCCCGGGGCGGAAAATCCCGGGGCCATTCCAGTTCCCCCGTTACCCGGGCCCACCGCGGCGGCGGAGTGGCTCGGGCCGTTGGAACAGCGGGCCGGGGAACGCTTCAGCTCGGACTGGGCCTTTCGGGTCCGGGAGGTCTGGAAGGAGCGCCACGAAGAGGCGGCCAGAAGGTTGGCGGCCTTGGAAAAGACCGAGGCGGCCGAGGTAGCCGGAACCTTGACCCCAGAAGAACGATGGGAGCGGATCGCCCACGTCGTCGAGGTGGAAGGCGCCGGGGCCGCGGAGCCGATGGTGCGGGATTTGTTGGCGCTGGAGCCGGACCATGCCGCCGCGAACTTCCTTTACGGCCGGATTCTCCTGGACCGGGATGATGCCGCCGGGATGGAATGCCTCGAGCGGGCCATCCGCCGGGATATTTTCGCCACCCCGGGGGCGTGCGGTTTGATGCACGCTTATCTGCAGCGCAAGGGGCGTTTGACCGAGGCCAAGGAGATGGAGCGGCGGGCTTATGACCATGAGCATTTGTTGGAAACGGCGCAGCGGGAACGGAACGAGGTGAATCACCGGACCTCCATGGAAGCGCCCGATCTGGAT
Source organism: Verrucomicrobiota bacterium (assembly GCA_018970725.1). Lineage (GTDB taxonomy): Bacteria > Verrucomicrobiota > Verrucomicrobiia > Verrucomicrobiales > DEV007 > V1-115. The sequence continues at coordinate 27,984 of JAGWVU010000031.1, read as the reverse complement.
GCCGCCGCCTTGGAGGAGATCCGCAAGGTTCTCGCGGCGCATCCCGAGATTTCCCGGGTGGCAATGGCGCGGGCGGTGCTGACCCATCTGCGCGAACATCCCTATTACCTGATCGCGGTCACGGTCAAGGTGCCCTGGTGGAAGTTCCGGGGAAACCGCGTGGACCAGCAGCTGGTGGATGAACTGCTCGAGAGTCTGCCGGTCCCGGGGCAGTTTTACCTCTTCGTGGAACGAGGCGGGAGCGGCGTCTTGTTTTTGGGGCCGCTGGGACGGGCGATCCGGAGGATCCCCGGGAGCCTGATTTATCCGGGCGGCCCCGCCGCCTTGAGAGGATGATCAGCCGCCGGAGTTCGCGAGAGCGGCGTGTTCCGGGGGAAGGAATTTGACGAACCGGCTCTTGTCCGTGGCCTTCATGTAGGCCTCGACAGGGGACACGTGACCGGCCATGAGCTTGGACATGATGGCATCGTCCATGAACTGCATGCCGTAGGCCTTGCCGCCGGTGATGACGTCATAGAGCTTGTAGGTGGAACCTTCCCGGATCACGGCCCCGACGGCCGGGGTGGAGATGAGGATTTCGTTGACCGCGACGCGTCCCGGCTGGTCGATCCGCTTCATGAGGAGCTGGGCCACGACGCCCCGGAGCGAGGAGGAGAGCATGGTGCGGACCTGAGCCTGTTGGTCGGACGGAAAGACGTCGATGATCCGGTCGACGGTCTTGCGGGCGTTGTTGGTGTGCAGGGTGCCGAAGACGAGCTGTCCGGTTTCCGCGGCGGTGAGCGCGAGGGAGATGGTTTCGAGGTCCCGCATTTCCCCGACCAGCACGATGTCCGCGTCTTCCCGGAGGGAGGCGCGCAGGCCATCGGCGAAGGTGGGGCAGTGGATGCCGACCTCGCGCTGGGTCAGGATGGATTGTTTGTTGCGGTGCACGAACTCGATCGGCTCCTCGATGGTGACGATGTGCCGGTTGTAGTTCGTGTTGATGAAATCGATCAGCGCCGCGAGGGTCGTCGATTTTCCAGAGCCGGTCGGGCCGGTGACGAGGACGATGCCGCTGCGCATGTGGGCGAAGCCCTCCACCGCCTTGGGAATGCCGAGCTGGTCGAGGGTGGCGATTTTCGTGGGAATGAGACGGAAGACCGCAGCGAGACCGTTCTGCTGCTTGAAGTAGTTGCAGCGGAAACGGGAATTCACATCCATCTCGTAGGCGAAATCGAGGTCCCCGGCTTCGAGGAAGCGTTCGAAGGCGTTGGGATCGCAAATTTCCGCGAGGATCTGCTTGATGGCCTCGTGGGAGAGTTCTCCCTCCGCGATGGGGACGATGGAGCCGTGAATGCGGGCCTTGGGAGGTTGACCTTCGGAGAGGTGGAGGTCGGAACCGCTTCCTTGAACGAGCACCTCGAAATACTGGTCGATGATGGGCATGGCGTGAAAGGTTTGGGGGGATGCCGGAAGGGGAGGATCAGACGAGTCCGAGTTTTTGCTTCATGGTGGTTTGGTCCACGGCCCGCATGAGGCATTGGTCTTGCGAGATCCGCCCGGAGGTGAAATGCTCGTAGAGAACATCGTCCATGAGACGCATCCCGAGGCTGCGTCCGGTTTGCATGATGCCGGGGATCATGAAGGTCTTGCCGTCCCGGATGGAGGCGGAAACGGCCGGGGAATTCACGAGGATTTCCTGCGCCAGCACCCGGCCCTCCTGATCGCAACGGGGGACGAGTTGCTGGCAGATGACGCCCCGGAGGGATTCGCTGACCATTTGGCGGATCTGGTCCCGTTGATCCACCGGGAAGACATCGAGCACCCGGTCCAGCGTCCGCGCGGCGGAACTGGTGTGCAGGGTGCCCATCACGAGGTGCCCCGTTTCCGAGGCGGTGATGGCGAGGGAGATGGTCTCGAGGTCGCGCATTTCCCCGACCATGATGACATCGGGGTCCTCGCGCAAGGCGGCCCGGAGGGCGCGGGCGAAGGAGTTGGTGTGGAGGTGGACCTCGCGTTGGTTGACGTGGCAGGCCTTGGACTCAACCACGTATTCCACGGGATCCTCGAGGGTGATGATGTGATCGTTCCGCGTGGTGTTGATCTCGTTGATCATGGCCGCCAGAGTGGTCGACTTTCCGGAACCGATCCCGCCCGTGACGAGGATCAGCCCGCTGCTGTATTCCAGCAGTGGTTTGAGCATCGAGGGCAGGCCGAGTTCGTCCATGGAGCGGACCTTGGTGTTGATGACCCGGCAGCAAATCGTCCAACCGAGGCGCTGCCGGACCACGCTGGCGCGGAAGCGGTGGGTCTCCGTGGCGTAGGCGAAATCCGCGTCCCCGCGCTCCATGAGCCGTTGGAAGTTCCGGTCGTCGATGAATCCTTTCACCAGTTTCTCCATGTCCTCGGCGGTGAGGATGGCGCCGTTTTGCCAGATCGGCTGCAAAACCCCGTAGCGCCGCCAGGAGGGTTGCGTGCCGGCGCACAGGTGCAGGTCGGAGGCGTCGTATTCGACCGACAGGTTCAGGTAGTCGTCGATGTGGGCGAGGGTGGCGATGGTGTCGGACATGGCGGCCGTGGAAGACAGGGGTCGTCGGTGCGGAAGGCCCCAGCTAAGCAAAGAGTCAAGGCTTCCGCAATACCGCGCTGAGCCATTTGTCGATCTCCTGCCCCAAAACGCGGCTCAAAGCGGGTTGAGCGGCGCTGGCGAGGAGTTGTCGCAGCACGACGCCCGCGATGTTGGTGAGGATGGCGCCGTTTTGCGGCTTGGGCTCCGGCCCCTTTCCGGCGGTGGAGGAAGGGTGGGACGGGATCAAGCGCGAACCGGCCACGACTCCCACCGCCAGGGCACCGGCGAGCCAGCGCCACCAGCCGGAAGCGTAGGAACGGCGGAATTGGGTGCTGAGGTCAAGGGCGCGGCCGACGCCGCCGAAATCCCTCGAGAGAGCGGCGCGAGTGCGGTCGAGCGTCGCGACCAGTTCTAGTTTCCCGGGGTAGCGGGCTGGTTCCGGGCGAGCCATTGGCGATCCTTTTCAAGTTCCGAGAGGGTGCATTCGTAGAGAACCGCCGAGAAGCGGCGCCGGGCGATCCAGAAAACCACGCCACCGGCCACGAGGTGAACGGCGGCGAGGACGAGCCCGACGAATTGCCAGCGGGTGTGGAGGCTTTCCGCGAGGAGCGGGATGAGGCAGGTCAGGGCGAGCAGGTAGCCGATGAGCACGAGGAGGCTGCCAATGGCGCCGAAGAGGGAGCGGCCGCAGAGTTCACCGTAAGCTTCCCGGGTTTCGAGGGCGAGCAACTGGGTGCGCGCCTGGAGGTGGGCAACGAGGTTGCGGGTGGTGGCCCCGATCTGTTTTCCGGGCGGGCTGTTGTCGCCGAAAGGACTGGCCATCAATCCGAAAAGGGTGGAAGGGCGGGAGTCAGCGGCGCAGGATCAATCCCAGAACCAGACCGAGGCCGAAGGTGGCCAGAATGGATTTGGTGGGGTTGGCGCGCACATAGGCTTCCAAATCCTGCTGCCAGTCCTGGACATGGGTGCGGGCCTGGCTCCAATGTTGTTCCGCGCTATCGCGAAGTTGCCCGGCCTGGGCCTCCGCGGCCGCCCTCATGGTATCGGTCTGCTCTCCGGCGGCGGTCCGGAGCCGCTCCGCCCGGTCTTCGGCCGCGGTGCGGAACTGCTGGACGGTGGAGGCGGCGGCCTGGCGCAGTTGTTCCGCGGCCCGCATGGCCTGGGTCTTGCCTGATTCGAGAACGGAGTCGGGACTGCGGAGGGCTGGGGCGTTCGGGTCCATGGGGCGGTTGGGGTGGAGGGATTCCCCACCTACATCATCAAAGCACCGGAGACCGCGGGACGCAACCGGGTTCACCACAATCCCGGTCACAGATAGGCGCCCAGCAAACCCAGGGCGGCCCGGATCGAGGCGAGCGAGGCGGTTTCGTTGGCCGTATGGTAGCCGGTCGTGGGGATCTGGAGGGTGGTGCCGTTGATCAGGCCGCCGGTGGCCGCCACCAGCCGGCCCAGTTCCGTCCTTCCCAAAGAAATTGGCTTGGCGCGGTTCCGGTTCTGTTCCTCGATCCAGGCATCCTTGAACGTGTAACGGATGCCCAGCCGTTTGCAGGCGTGCTCGATTTCCGAGGTGAAGCCGGGGTCGAACCCTCCGGTGGCATCCTTGCGGCGCAGGACCAGTTCCTGCTCGCCCGCGGCTTCGGCGGTGGGGTAGGGACTGGTATCGATCACCAGCAGCCTCCGGGTGGTGATCCGCTCCCTTTGGAACCAGGCGAGGGCGTGTCGCCAGCTCCGCCCGGCCTCTTCCTGGGCGGTGAACAGCGCGGTGCCGGTGAAGCCCTGGCGGAACAGATAGATCATGATGGCGACCGAGAGCACGTTGTCCAACTGGGCGGAAACGTGGGTCTGGCCGACGTGAAGGCGGTCGAGGAAGGAGATGGGCGTCCCCGGGTGCAACTGGGGCAACCCCTCGATCTCAAAGATCAGGTTGCGGCGGTAGGGGCAAAGCCGCGAGGTCGAGATCACCCCCTGGCCAAGGTAGGTTCCGGTGAAGGGAAGATGCGCCTGGACGCGCTGCCCGTTGAAACGGTCGGCGATGGTGGCCATCATCTGTTCGGAGATGGAATCCCCGTCCAGTTCCCCGCGGTTTCCCGAAATGAAGGCCGCATACTGGAACTCGTTGGGACCGGTGCAGAGGAGACCGTGCCGGTCGATGTGCGCCGAGAGCACCAGCAATTCCGGTTGGGAGCCCCGGGCCACCAAGGCCCCGAAGTGGTGATCCACCCTCACCCCGATTTCCTCCAGTTCCCGCCGCACCACGCGGAAGAAGGAATCCTCCGTCCCCACCACCGAGGGCTCGCGGACGAGCTGGTAGAGGATCTCAAGAAACTCGGTCAGGTCGAGGTCGTTCCCGGTGGAACCGGCGGGGTGGGATGGAACGGGATCGCTCAAGATGAAAGTCCCGGCAGCAGGAATGGTGCCGAAGCCAGCCCGATCATTCGAATCGGAAGTTGGACCCCAGGCCCTGCTGCCAATCCTTTATTCCCTCAGCCCCGGGATGTTGAGGTCGATCGCATAAAAACCGGTCCTTGCCGTGACAAACAAGGTTTTGTTTTCCGGTCCGCCGAAGGCACAGTTCGCGGGGTTCTCGGGGCAGGGGATTTCGGCAATCCTGTCTCCGGCGGGTGACCAGACCGATAGGCCCGGGCCCACCGTGAGATAGAGGTTGCCGGCCACGTCGACCGCCATGCCGTCGCTTGAGGAGGGAGCGAAAACACGGCGGTTTTGCAGCACGCCCGGTTTCTTGATGTCCCAGGCGAAGATTTGTTTCTCCGCGGTGTCGGCCACGTAGAGGGTTTTCTGATCCGGGGAGAGCGCCACGCCGTTCGGTTTGGTGACCTCCGCGGTGGCCAGGGTGATGGAGGAGCCGCTGCCGAGGTAGTAGACGGATTCCTGTTCCAGCTCCCTTTCCCCGCCGGCGTTGCCGTAACGCGGGTCGGTGAAATAGATCCCGCCCTGGCCGTCGGAGATCAGATCATTGGGGCTGTTGAGGCGCTTGCCCTTGAACGCGCCGACAACCGGTTTGATCGAGTCCCCGGTCTGCCGCGAGATCTGGCGGTTGGTCCCTTCGCAGGCATAAAGATCCCCGCCGGGAACCCAGAGCAATCCGTTGGCTCCTCCGGTGTTTTCCCGCCAGACTTCGATCCGGCCGGTCTTCGGATCGTAAACATGGGTCCGGTTGTTCGGGATGTCGTTGAACCAGATCCGTCCGTCGGGACCTTGCGCCGGGCCTTCGGTGAATTTGTAGCCGTCGCCGAGTTTTCGGAACGTGGCTCCTTCGGGCACGACCGGGCCGGAGGCGGGGGCCGGGATCACCGGGACAGGACGCGGGGAGGGGGTCTCGAGAATTTCGATCGACTTGAACTCGACGTCCATGTCCTGGCCGCCGTGCAGTTGCAGGGCCAGCCGCCCCTTGCGGGTGCCGCTCGCATCCAGAATGTCCGCGGTCTTGATCCCGTTGAGGTGGACCACGAGCCGCGGTCCGTGCGCGGACACGGTCATCTCGTTCCATTCACCCGGTTTGAACGCTTTCTTCCGCGTCTCCTCCTCCGGCTGGACCACCCAGCCGCGGCCGAGGGTTTCGTAAAGCCCGCCCGCGTCGCGCCCGGCGGAGTCGATCTCGGCTTGGAATCCCTTCACGGCCACGGCGTCGTCCACCGGTTGGGCGCGGAAGTAAAGCCCGCTGTTGCCGGAGAGGGAGCGATAGACGGCGCGGACCGTGAAATCGGCGTGTTCCGCTTCGCTGAGGAGAAGGCCGTGGCGGGGTTCGGAGGGCGCGCTGGTGCCCTTCAGGATCCCATCCGCCACTTTCCATGAGCCACCGGGCGAGGGTTTCCATCCGGTGAGATCCTTTCCGTTGAAAAGCGGTTTCCAGACGCTCCGCCCGAGATCCTCGATCCGGATGTTGCGCCAGCTAGTTTTCGGTCCGTCGGCCCGCTTGCCTACCCCGTGGACCTGAAGGGCGATGAATCCCTCGAGCGTCAGGGAATCGACCAGATCGGCCGCCGGGATGCCGTTGACCCAGGTGCGGATGGAATCGCCGATGGCTTCGACGCGGTAGTGGTTCCAGGCGTCTTGCTTGAAGGCGAGGCGGGCTTCGGGGCGGTGGGTGAGAGGGTAGATCCAGCCCCGGCGGCCCTCGTCGTAAATGCCCCCGGCCCAACCCCGGCGGCTTGGATCGATTTCCATCTGGTAGCCGTGGACCTGGCCTTTCTTGTAGTCGGGCAGGCTCTGGGAACGGAATTGGATGCCCGCGTTGAGGGAGGGATCGATCCGGAACTCCAACTCCAGGATGAAGTCGCCGTAGTCGCGTGCGGTGCAGAGGAAACTGTTCGGGGTGTTGGGGACGGCGGTGCCGGTGATGGCACCGTCGCGGACTTGGTAATCGGCCTTGCCGCCGCGTTGGATCCAGCCTTGGAGGGAGGAGCCGTCGAAGAGAGGGGACCACCCGGCCGCGAAGCTGGCGGATGAGGGAAGAGCAAGCGCCAGAATCGTGAGAACGCGGGGCATGGGCGGATTGGAATGGAGAAAACGGGATTCGTCAAGTTTTCGGAAAAACATGGTTAACATGCTCCGAATTTCCGCTCGCGTGAACGGGGTCGGAGGCTATAGTCAGCGCGTTGTGATGTTCGACTCCCGCTCCGCCGCCACCGAAGAACGAATCGCCGGCGTTCTCGTGCCCGTTTTCGCTCTGCGGCGTGAGGATGACCTCGGGATTGGGGATGTGACGGCGCTGCGGCAGTTGGTGGACTGGGCGGCGGAGTGCGGGCTGGGCTTCATCCAGCTCTTGCCGGTGAACGAGATGGGGCGGGACAACAGTCCTTACAACGCCATCAGCTCGGTGGCGCTGGAACCGCTGACGCTGGACACCTCCCCGGGGGCGATTCCGGAGTTGGCGGAGTCGGAATATCAGGAGGTGCTGGCGGGATATGACCTCGGGTTTCTGCGGGCGGACGGGGTGAAATACGACCAGGTGCGGCGATTGAAGCTGGATCTGCTGTGGCGCGCTTTCGGGAAGTTCCGCAAGGAGCATTACTGGCACGGGACGGAGCGTGAAGGGGCCTTCCTCGAGTTTTGCGCCGCGGAGCGCCAGTGGTTGCATGATTACTGTCGTTACCGGCTTTTGCTGGACATGGAGGAGGGTAGGGAGGACTGGGAGAATTGGTCTCCTGAGTATCGGTCTCCTGAACAAGCCTGGGCCTTCATCGACGGATTGTTGGTCAGGGAACGGGAGAAGACGGAGCTGCAACTCGCCTTTTATGCCTACGTTCAGTTCATCGCCCAGGAGCAGTGGGACGCCACGGCGGCGCATGCGCGGGCGCGGGGCGTGAAGCTGATGGGGGACGTGCCCTTCGGAGTGAGTCGTTGCAGTTGCGATGTGTTCGCGAACCGTCGCTTTTTCGATCTGGAGTGGTTTGGAGGGGCCCCGCCGGAGAGCAACTTCAAGGACGATGAGTTTGTGGTCCGTTGGGGGCAAAACTGGGGGATCCCGCTCTACCGCTGGGACCTCATGGCCGGAGACAACTACGCGTGGTGGCGGCAACGCATCGGCAAGCTGTGCCGTTTTTTCGATATCTTCCGGATCGACCACGCCCTCGGGTTCTACCGGATCTACAGTTTTCCCTGGAGACCGGACCGCAATGCGGAGTTTTTGCCGTTGTCTGCGGAGGAAACGATGGGCCTGACCGGGGGACGGCTCCCGGGCTTCCAACCCGGTCCGGACGACACCCCGGAGCTGGCGGAGCGCAACCGGTTGCTCGGCGAGCGGTATCTGGGCATGGTGCGCGAGTCCGCCAACGGTTCGGCGGTGGTCGCGGAGGATTTGGGCATGGTGCCGGAATATGTCCCGGAGAGCCTGCTGTCCATCGGCCTGGCTGGGATGAAGGTGCCGCAGTGGGAGACCGCGGACCACGGCGGGTTCCGGGATCCCAAGGACTATCCGTGGCTTTCGCTGGCCACCTACGCCACGCACGACCATGAGCCGCTGAAGACGCAGTGGAACGCGGCGCGGGAAAAGGTCCTCCGCCATGGGGACGACGGGGAAGGTTGGGGACCTTGCCGCTTTTTGGAGGGGCTCGGCCGGCTCGCGGGGATCGACATCCATGGGCAGGGCATCCCGGAGTTTGACGACCGGGTGCGCGAGCGTTTGCTCAAGGCGCTGTTCGCCGCCCGGTCCCGCTATGCCTCGGTCATGATCACGGATCTTTTCGGGTTGGAGGAGCGGTTCAACGTCCCCGGCCTGTTGAGTGATCGCAACTGGTCCCACCGGCTTCCGATGACGGTGGCGGAGTTGTCGACCGGGCCGCGCTGGCATGAGGCCTGTGAAGGCGTGAAAAATCTCTTAAAAGAGACTGGCCGCCTGGCGGTCACGGCGTAAGACGTAAGGGATACACACTCATGAGCAATGACCCCATCAAGGTGGCGGTGACCGGCGCCGCCGGCCAAATCGGATACTCCCTCCTCTTCCGGATCGCTTCGGGAGCCATGTTCGGGCCCAACCAGCCCGTCTCCCTTCATCTGATCGAGATCGAACCCGCCCTCAAAGCATTGCAGGGCGTGGTCATGGAGTTGGACGACTGCGCCTTCCCGCTGCTCCGCGGCGTGGTCCAGACTTCCAATCTGGACGAGGGATTCGCCGGGGTGAACTGGGCGCTCCTCGTGGGCAGCGTGCCCCGGAAAGCGGACATGGAGCGCAAGGACCTCCTCAACATCAACGGCAAAATCTTCACCGGACAGGGTCAGGCCATCGAGCGCAGCGCCGCCAAGGATGTCCGGATCCTCGTTGTCGGCAACCCGTGCAACACGAATTGCCTCATCGCCATGCGCAATGCGCCGAAGATCCCCAGGGAACGGTGGTTCGCGATGACGCGGCTCGACGAAAATCGTGCCAAGAGCCAGCTCGCCCAAAAGGCGGGGGTGCATTGTTCCGCGGTGACGAACATGACCATCTGGGGCAACCATTCCGCCACCCAATACCCCGACTTTACCAACGCCAGAATCGGTGGGAAGCCCGTCACCCAGGTCATCAAGGATGAGGAGTGGCTCAAGGGCTCCTTTATTTCCACCGTCCAGCAACGGGGCAAGGCCATCATCGAGGCCCGCGGTTCCTCTTCCGCTGCTTCCGCCGCCAATGCCGTCGTCGATACCGTCCGCAGTCTCACCACCAAGACGCCGGGCAAGGATTGGACCAGCGTTTGCGTCTGTTCCGACGGCAGCTACGGCGTCGAGCCAGGGCTCATTTCCTCTTTCCCTGTCGTGACCGACGGCAAGAAATGGAAAATCCTCCAAGGCGTCCCGGTGAACGAGTTCAGCCGGGCCAGGATCGATGCCAGCGTCGCCGAACTGAAAGAAGAGCGCGACGCGGTCGCGAGCCTCGGGCTGATCTGACCTGGTGGGCTTGAGAAAGTCTGGACCGGGGTCGATTTCGCTCCGGATCCAGCGGAGTCGCGGCCAGAAGTCGGGAGGGACTTTCCCTGGTGGGCGTGGTTGATCATGGGCGGCGCCCCGGAGGCTTGCCTGTAGGGTGGGCGGGGCGGCCACCAAGGGCCGCGTGAAATACCCCGCGATCGGTGCCGGTGCGACCGGCACGGTGCGCGTGTATATCAACCACATGTGAATCTTGGGACGGGCCGCCGGGAGAGATTCCGGAAGCTTGTCGGCGGGTGGTCCTTGGACCACCCGCTTTTTTTGTGCGGGTCAGGAGAACCTTGTCAGGATGCGGGGTGAAAATGAGGGTGGCGGGCGGTGTTTTCTTGCGGATTGTATATAACAAATTAGAATGTGAGGCAGTAAGCGATGCACCAGCCAGCCAATCCGCCGGAGTCCGCTCCTGAAGATGCCTCCAAGCCCCAGCCCCTCGGGCAGAGGTTGATCGAGGCGGGAGTGCTGACGAAGCGTCAGCTTGATCTAGCCTTGCGCCACCAGAAGCGGGAGGGCGGGCGTCTTGGTGAGGTTCTCGCGGAGTTGGGGATTGTCCGCTCCAATGTGATCAGCTCCTACCTTGCGGAGGAGACCTCCACGGACTTCGTGGAGGTCCGGCAGTTCAAGCCGAACAAGGAGCTGCGCCGGCTCATTCCGCAGCCGATCGCCCGGAGATATTCTGCGTTGCCGCTGAATGTTCAGGAGGATGTCCTGACGGTGGCCCTGGGAGATCCGTTCAACGTGGTGGCGACGGACATGTTGGAGCAGATCACGGGCATGACCATCAAGGTGGTCACGGCCTCCAAGGATGACATCACGCTCTGCCTCGACCGTTTGTATGCGGAAGGGGATCAGATCGAGGAGTCGATCGACACGATCATGGAGGAAAGCGCCGAGAAGGCGCGCTCCGCGGCCGAGGCCGGCAAGGAACAGGCGGTGGGAGGGGACGAGGGGATCGTCGAGTTGGTGCATCAGCTCCTTTCCCGGGCGATCGAGGACGGGGCCAGTGACATTCACTTCAATCCGGAGGAGAAGGCGCTGGCGTTGCGGGTGCGGATCGACGGGATCTTGCAGCAGGATGTGATGTTGCCGAAGAAGATCCAGCCGCCGGTGATCGCGCGGTTGAAGATCATGGCGGAACTGAACGTGGCGGAGACGCGGATTCCGCAGGACGGCCGGAGTGGCATCAGGATCGGGCAACGGGAGATCAGTTTGCGGGTATCGACGCTTCCGACGGTTTGGGGGGAGAACGTGGTGTTGCGGGTGTTGGATCCATCCGCGCTGGATCTTGGGCTGAAGGACATGGGTTTCCGGCCGCAGCTATACGAGCAACTGGTGGAGGTGATCTACAAGCCGAACGGAGTGGTGCTGGTGACGGGTCCGACGGGCAGTGGAAAATCGACGACGCTTTACGCCATCCTCGGAGAATTGAACAAGCCGGAGGTGAGTATCTTCACGCTTGAGGATCCGGTGGAATATCGTTTGAGCATGATCCGGCAGACCCAGATCAACTCCAAAGTCGGGATGACCTTCAACACCGGCTTGCGTGCACTGCTGCGTCAGGATCCGGAAATCATTCTGGTGGGGGAAACCCGTGACCAGGAGACGGCGGAACTGATGATCCGGGCGGCTCTGACCGGCCACTTGGTGTTCACGACCCTCCACACAAACGATTCCGCCGGTTGCATTCCACGTTTGATCGACATGGGTGTGGAGCCGTATCTGCTTCCCTCGTGTTTGCAGGGGGCGCTGGCGCAACGCTTGGCCCGGCGCATTTGCAAGAACTGCAAGGAAGAGGAGCGTGATCCGGAGCAGGTGTTCCGCGCCCTCGGCCTGGAACCACCCTCGGACAAACCCCTCAAACTGTTTTATGGCAAGGGTTGTGACCGTTGCCGCGGCACCGGATACAAGGGCCGTGTCGGCATCCATGAATTGATGGTTTTTGACGAGCGGTTTTATGAGCCCATCTGCAACCGGGCGGAATCCTCGACCTACGTCGAGCTGGCCCGGGAACGGGGTTTCCTCACCATGTTCGAGGACGGCATCATCAAGGTTCTCGACGGTCATACCACCGTGAAGGAAGTGTTGCGGGTGACCCGGGACCACTGATCCGCGTGCCCGGGCGGGCTCACGATCCCGGCCCGAGCCGTTTGGTGAACGCCGCCGCCGAAACCGCTTCCGCAATGAGAGGGCCTTGGACCCGGTCCACGCCGATTTCCCTCAGAAGCGCAAGTTGCTCCCGATTTTCCACCCCAGTGGCGCGGAGCCCCATCCCCAACGTCTTTGCAATTTTCGCCACCGTGGCCACGCGGCTTCTCTCGTCCTTTTCCCCGGCGGGCAACGCCCGGGCGTCGATCCGCAGTTCCCGCGTCCCGGTCTGATCGATGTCGAAGAGGGAAGGGGAGTCGCGCTGAATCACGCTCCGGGAAAGGGGAAACCCGGCCCGGGAAAGCTCGTGGCCGCACTGCCGGGCCGGTGTGTCCGGCGCGAAATCCCCGTCCCGGGAAATTTCCAGAAAGACGCAGCCCGTGGGCAAGCCGGCCCGGGCGCAGGCTTGCGCGAGCCATGACACGAAGTCCGGCCGGGAAAAGATCCGGGCTGGCAGGCGGAAGGTCAGGTCCACCGCGTGGCCGAGCCCCCGGCAACCCGCAGTGTGCCTGAGCCCCTGCCGGATCACCTGACGGAAAAGCTTGTCCAGAAAGCCCCCGGTCTCTGCCAGGGCGAGAATGGTTTTTTCGGGGATCGGGCCGAGATCGCGACGGTGCCAGTGCAGGTGGGCTTCCATTCCCACGATGTTTCCCGTGGCCAGATCCGCGACCGGTTCATAGCGGAGGGATATCCCGGATCTGGCCACGGTCCGGGCGAGCAACGGGCGCAAGGCGTTTTCGTGGCGGATAAAGCGCAGCTCCGGGCATTGGCCGAAGACGACGACTTTGTTGCGGACCCGCTTGGCTTCCAGCAGCGCGGCGTCGGCGGCGTGGACCAAGTCATCGACCTGGCGGCCGTCGTCCGGATAGATGGCGACGCCCATGCTCATGGTGAGCGGGATTCCGCATTCCCTGGTCACCAGATTTTGCACCTGGACCTTGAGGCGTTCACAGGCCGCATGGGCCTCGCCGGGACCGACTCCGGGGAGCATCAGGACCATCTCATCCCCGCCCCAACGGGTGACGCGGTGCACGCCGCCCAGACAACGGCTCATGTGCTTGGAGGCGCTGACCAGCACCTGATCCCCCGTGCGGTGCCCGCGGGTATCGTTGATCTGTTTGAACCGGTCCAAGTCCACGAAGACCATGGCCACGTGGGGGCTGTCCCGGTCACACCGGGCCATCTCGGATTCAAACCGGTGCTCCATGAGGAGGCGGTTTGGCAGACCGGTCAGGGTATCGTGAAAGGCCAGGGTCTGGGCCTCGTTTCTCAGGAGCGCGACCTGCCGCCGCGCTTCGACCAGACCGCTGGTCTCAGGCCCGTGGAGATAAACGAAGTCGGTCTCCATCCCCTGAATCACTGACAGGGCAAAGCTCCGGCCACCGGATTCGACTTCGATTTCCCCGGTTTGACCGCTGAAGAGCAGGGGCACCGGGTGGACGGAGGTCGGCAGGACATCGCCCAAGCGGATCCCCCAGGCCTCAAGAATCGGGCGGCTCGCCAGGTTGGCATATCGGACCGTGCCGTCGCGGGCGATTTGCAGAATCGGGTGGGGATTGTGCCGGGAAAAGGTTTCGAGTTCCGTGAGGCGGCGTCGCAGGTCCCTCCCGGCGACCCGGGCGCGGTGGCGCTCCAAGGTCCTGACGACGACTTTCCTCAATTCGGCGACCGAATACGGCTTGAGCAGGTAGTCGTAAGCTCCGGAACGCAGGCAAGCGATGGCGGTGCGGGCGTCGTCGTTCGAGGTGACCACGACCGCCGCGGTCTTGGAGTCGGCCTGACAGATTTCCTCGAGGAGATCGAGCCCGTTTTCGGAACCGAGGGAGAGATCACAAAGCGCCAGTTCGATGTCGTTTTGGTCGAGCTGGTGGCGCGCTTCGGAGAGGTTGCCGGCCTCGCGCACCTGGAAACGGATTTCCGGCAGGGCCCGGCGGACCAAACTTCTGGCCGGTTCCTCATCGTCAACAATGAGGACTCCGGCGGGGACCGCGGCGGAATCTCTGGGAAAAGTTGACGCCATGTTTAGGTTTCCTTAATTTCAAGAAACATATAGAATCTGCTTGCTGCTTGCAATGACTTTTGGTATTTACAATAGATAATGATACGTTCCACATCCAATCTTCCTTTTGATTGGCGTCGCCCGCTTTCAGGGGGTGATTGAGGTGCGTTGCCCCGGAAACTCATGCACCGCGAGATTTTAAGTCTGGCCTGGCTCGGAACGCGTTTGCTGTTCCTCCACGTGCGTGGCGGCCAGACGGTGGCCTCCTGGGAATGCGAGGGGTCGATCGGGGAATATGAGAGGGGCGAGCTGAAGTTTGGTCCGATCCTGCGTGAAGCCGTCAAGAACACCGGCTACCGCGGCAAGAACTTGGTCATGCTGCTCGATCACGCGCGGATGACGCTGCAGCTTCTTTCCACCCCGCCGGCCAAGGGGCGGGATCTGGAGCTTTATGTCGAGCGCCAGCTGGGGCAGCTCAAGGTGCACGATGAAGACGTGGCCTGGAGTTGGTTGCCGACCCAGCCGATCAAGAGTTCCAAAGGTCTCGTCCTCTGCCTTTGTCCGCAGGAATCCGTGCAGCGGTTGTATGAGGATTGCCAGCGGGAGGAGTTGCATCTCCTGATGATCCTGCCCCCGGCGGCGGCCTTGGCGGCCGAGTTCAATTCCCTGCCGGTCGAGGAGACGGACATCACGCTGCTGGCGGTGGATACGGGGGAGGGCAACACGCTCCTGATCGGGCGCCGGGGCGAGCCGATCTTCATGGCCCGGGCGCTCCGTTGTTCCTGGCAGGAGAATCCGGACCGGGTCGCCTCGCAGATCAACCGGAGCACCGTCTTCCTGCGCCAGCAGTTCGGGACGGACATTAGCCGGATCTGGTTGACGGGGGCGGCCGCCCGGGAGATCGCCGGACTGATTCAGGAGGAGGCCGGCATGCCGGTGGACTCGAGTCCGGCCTATCCCCAGACGTTTTGGGCCGAAAAAGCGGCGTCCATCAGCCCGGAATCGGAAGCGAATTTGGTCCACCGGGATCTCCGCCTCGGTCCCCGACGTCGGCAAATGAAAGTCCTCGCGACCTGCGGGATCGCCTTTCTGGCGTTGTTTTCCCTGGCCAGCTTCGGATGGGTCGAGCTGCGGATCCGCTCGGCGAAGGAATTGGTGGCGGGCAAGCGGGAGGGCGAGACCCGGGCGACGGAGTCCAAGGCGGATTTGGAAGCGCGTTTGCAGGAGATAGATGCCAAGGAGAAGGTGGCGGAATTTGTTGGTTCGGGCTTGTTGCCGCCGATCCCGGGCTGGTTGACGGTTCATCTGGCCCGGACGATGCCGCCCCAGTTGCTCCTGACAGGGATCCAAGTGAGGCGGCGCGATGCCTATTCCGGGCAAACGGAGAAGGTGGAAGAACCGGACTGGTGGGTCCGGATCGAAGGGTATGCGCCGGAGAAAGCGGTGGCGGAGGAAGGACCGGAGCCGGTCAAGGCGGCTTTCGAGCAGTTTTCCAAGGAGTTGGCCGAGGGGCCGTTCCGGCTGCAGATCGCGGAAAAGACGAACCGGTTCGTGCCCCGTGCCTCGCCGATCGCCTGGTCGGTGATTGGCGGCGCCCCGTCCACGTCCAGTCCCAACCGGTTCTTCATTGAAGGGACGATTCGCCAGAACAAAGCGGAATGAAACCAGCGGCATCCAATCCCAAGGGTCTCATGATTGCGGCCGTGTCCGTGGTGGTCCTCTCGCTTGGCCTCCAGGGGTGGACTTGGTTTGGTCGTTACCCGGTTATCGGTCGCGAACGGCTCGTGGCCCAGAAGATCGTGGATCTGGAGACCGAGGTGGAACGCCTCAAAAACGAGTGGCCCGCCGAGCGGGAGAAAAAGGTCGGGGCTGCGTATGCCGCGGCCGTCGGCACCCTCTTCTCCGGTGACCCGAACAGCGCGTCGTGGGCCTCCCAGTTCAACGAGCCTTCCAACAGCGCCACCCTGGCTGTCGGGGTCAAACCGGACAAGCCCATTCCTCCCGGTGACGAGGCCTTGGCAAAACACCTCGTCTGCATGCCGACCGGTTGGGATTTCCGGCCCAAGATGCAGGGGGCGCCGCTTTTCGGGGAGGTCCTGCGCTTTCTCCGGGAGTTGGATGAAGATCGCGGACGGCGCGTCGAAATCGTCGATCTCACGATCAAGGGCAACGGCGAGAGCGTTTCCGAGGCCCGCGCGACGCTGCGCCTCTGGTTTCTCAAGGAACCGGACCCGGCACCCGCGCCGGCGTCCGGAGCGAACACGGCCCCGATGGTTACCCAAGCGGATTCCAAGCCATGAAATTTCTCAGGAATCCCATCTTTGTCGGCGTTCTTTCGGTCGTGGCGCTGGTCCTCGTGTTCCGCAATTTCAACCTCGCGGCGCTTTTCAAGAGGGCGGTCGCGTCGAAGACCGTCGGGGTGGCGGACGGCGGGGCGGAGAAGGAAGAGGCGGACGCGGAGAAGCCGCCCGCCGGGTTTGATCCCGGGTTGACCGGATGGGGGGGGGAGATCCCGCGGCGCAATCCCTTCAGTTCGGCACCGCTGCCCGAGGAGGAGGCGATCGATGACCCGGAGCAGACGCTCGAACTTGCCGCCACCTGGCTTCAGGACACCGGCCGATGGGCGATCATCAACGGCGGCGTGGTCGCGGAGGGGGAAACCGTGGCCGGGATGCGGGTGGAAACGATCCTCGCGGACCGCGTCATCGTGTCCGGTCCGGAGGGTTCCGCGGAGATCGGTTTCCGGGCGTCGCGAACGAACCGTGGAGGACGCGTGCAACTGGCACCGGCCCTTTGAACGGGCGGCGGGAGACCTGGAAAAGCGGTGAAGGCGTGCGTGTTGGTCGGGCTGGGGGGAATCGCCGGGGCGCTGGCGCGCCACTACTTGGCGGGCTGGATTTCGGCTTGGGCGGGGCGATCGTTTCCCTGGGGGATTTTCGGCGTGAACATGGCCGGTTGTTTCCTGATGGGCTTGGTGATGGCGCTGGCCGAGCACACGCGCTGGATTCCGGCGGAGACGCGCTGGTTGGTGGCGACCGGTTTCCTCGGGAGCCTGACCACGTTCTCGACCTTGAGCGGGGACACCTTCCTGTTGCTGCGTCAGGGGCAGATGGCGTTGGCCATGTTCAATGCCGGTGGGAGCGTGCTGGGGGGGCTGGGGGCGGTATGCGGGGGTTACTATCTAACGCTCTGGTTGCGATCCTGAACTGAACTGAAAAATCATGGTGAAATCACTTTTTTTCAGGTCGCCGGGGGTGGATAGGTTTCAAGGATGAGCGGGACTGGCGAAGGGAACCGATGGTCGGTGGAGCGGGCAATGAAAGAGCCTGCCCAGATATTGCATCCTCTTGGCGGGTGTGACGTGGACACGTATCTGGCGCATCTCTCCCAGAATTCCGGGTTCAGCCGTCGCAGCGCGCCGCAGCGGGTGGTGGCGGCGCTCTCGGTGCTGGCGCGGCATCCGTTCAGTTGCCTGGAAAAGTTCCGTTGGGAGGAGAAAGTGAACCGGCACCGGGTTTCGGTGGGGCCGGTTTTCATCGTGGGTCACTGGCGCAGCGGCACGACGCACCTGCACAACCTGCTGAGCCATGACCCGCAGTTCCGGTTTCTTGATTTCGGGCAGACGGCGTTGCCGCACAACCTGTTGGGCGGAGGGAGCCGGGGAATCGCGCGGGACATGGTGGCGTCGGTGCTTCCGAAGAAGCGCGGGTATGACAACGTGGAGTTGACCATTGACACGCCGCAGGAGGAGGAGATGGCGTTGGGGAGTCTCAATCCCCTGGGTTATTACGCCGCCTATTATTTTCCGCAGAACATGCTGCGGCACTTCGCGCGGACCGTGTTTTTCGAGGGCGTGACGGTCGAGGAGATCGAGGGCTTCAAAAAGGCCTATCTGACCCTGGTGAAGAAGCTCAGCCTGGCGCACGGCGGCAAGCAGTTGCTCTTCAAGAATCCGCCCTCGACCGCGCGGATCCGGATGTTGAAGGAACTGTTCCCGGGAGCGCGCTTCATCTATATTCATCGCAATCCCTACGAGGTCTATGCCTCCAGCCTGAACCGGTATTTCCGGTTGATGCAAGCGTTCGCCTGGCAGGACTTCCATGACATCAATTTCGAGGAGATGGTGTATCACAAGTACGAGCGGCTCCTCACCGGCTATCTGGAGCAGCGTCCTTCCATCCCTTCCGCGGATCTGGTCGAGACCACCTACGAAGCGATCACCGCCAAGCCGCGCGAAGAGATCCGGCGGATCTACGACGTCCTGAAGCTGCCCAATCAAGAAGAGGCGTTTGCCAAGATCGATCCTTACGCCGACAGCCTCCGGGACTACGAGCGCAACAAATACCGGATGCCGCGGGCGACGGTGGACCGGATCCAGCGGGACTGGGCCTTCTCCTTCCGCGAGTGGCCGAGCGAGTTGCCGGGCCACATCGAGGTGGTTTGAAAAACGCGGCCGCCGTCGCCGGACCGGAGTTCAGGCCGGCCATTCTCTTCACGGGCGTTCAGCAGGCGCCGGTGAACATGGTGCGGTCATCTTTAATTCTAAGAATTCAACGCTTGATTCCCGTAGGTTGATACTGTTTCTTCCCCGGTCGGGGCGCATGGTAGCAAAGTCCAGTCAGCTTTTGGCAGTCGATTCCCTTCGAAGGTGGACCCGGCTGCAGCCTTACTCGAATCTGGCCGCGGTCGGGTTCGAGTATGCCTGCCTTCTGGTCGTGCACGCTGCCACCATTCTCTTTTTGTTGCAGCGTGACGACTGGGGTCTGCCGATCTGGATGACGGTTCCGGTGGGGCTGGTGACCTTTGTGTTCACCGGGGTGGTGCTCCACCGCATCGGTTTGTTGGGGCATGAGTCCTCCCATCATCTGTTGCTGCCCAACCGGTTCTGGAACGACGTCATCGCCAACCTGACCTGTTTTTTCCCACTCTGGAGCAGTCTGACGAGTTATCGGGCGAAGCATTCCGGTCATCATTTGCATCCCAATGATCCGGAGCATGATCCCAATTGGGCGGGGGACAAAGCGGCGGATTTGTATGCGAGGTTTCCGATGCCGCGCCCGTCTTTCATCCTCCAGTATTACGTGAAGTTTTTCTGGCCGCCGTTCGTTCTCCGCAACCTGGTGGATTTGACCAAGGTGCTTTCGGTGGGAAGTGGGCCGAAGTCGGGCCCGCGGAGGCCATGGTTTAAGTCACCGACCCTTTGCGGGTTGCTCTCCCTGTTGTTGATGATCGGCGTGACCCGGGTCTCCGAGATCAATCTGGTGGGCGCTTGGGTTCTGTTGCCGCCGGCCGCGTTCCTCCTGACGGTGCTCGGCATCATGGCCTTGATCCCGGCTTCGTTTTACGAGGGCGCAGCGGCGGGCGGTCTCGCCTACAGCCGCAAATGGGGCGCGCTCTACCGTCTGAGCTTCCACGGGATTGTCTTTTTGCTCCTGTGTGGGTTGCAAATCCTCACCGGACTGCCGATCACGTTGTATTACGCGCTCTTTTGGATCCTGCCCTTGGTCTACGTGTTTCCTTACCTGATGCTGTTGCGCGAAGTCTATCAACACGCAAATCTGGGGGTGGGCAAGCTGGACAATTCCCGCATCATCCATGCGGATCCCTTCACCCGTTGGGCGGTTTTGGGGTATGGCAATGATTTCCACCTCGTCCATCACATTTACCCGAACATCCCGCACTACAACTTGCGCGGGGCGCATGACGAGCTGATGAAAACCTCCGAATCCTACCGCGCGCAGTTCGAGGAGACGGTCGGCACGTTCCGGGCTCCCTCCGGAAAGCGCAGTTTGCTCGATTCCCTCACGGGCCGACCCCGGCAAGCCGCCGGTTGGTGAGTGGATGAGGGGGCGGGTTTTTCTTCAATGGCCCGCCAGATAGCGCTCCGCGTCCAAGGCGGCGGCGCATCCGCTGCCGGCGGCGGTCACGGCTTGGCGGTAAATGTGATCCGCCACGTCCCCCGCCGCGAAGAGCCCCGGGATGTTGGTCATGGTGCCGCGCTGCTGCAAGATGTAGCCGTTCTCGTCCAACTCGACCAAGCCATTGAGGAACCGGGTGTTCGGCACGTGCCCGATCGCCACGAAAACGCAGCGGACCTCAAGTTCGCTTTCGGCTCCGGTCACGAGATTCTGCAGTCTGACCTTGGCCATTTCCCCCTGTTCATCGGTGAGGTAAGCGGTGATGTGGCTATTCCAGACCGGGGTGATTTTCGGGTTGGCCAGCGCCCGTTCCGCCATGATCTTTGATGCCCGCAGTTCCCCCCTCCGGTGGATGAGATAAACGCGTGAGGCGAAGCGGGTGAGGAAGCCGGCTTCCTCACAAGCGCTGTCCCCTCCACCCACGACGCAGACGGGCACATCGCGATAAAACGCACCGTCACAGGTGGCGCAACTGGTGAGGCCATGGCCGATCAGTTCGCGTTCGTTCGGCAGGCCGAGGTGCCGGGGACTGGCTCCGGTGGCGAGGATCACCGTTTGGGCTTCATAGGTCTTTTCTCCGGTGCGGACAAGGAAGTGATCGGGCAGGCGGGTGACTTCGACGACCTCCTCGTAGGCGATCCTCGCGCCGAACTTTTCGGCTTGTTCCTGCATCCGCATCATGAGGTCGGGACCTTGGATGCCCTCGGGGAACCCGGGGAAATTCTCCACCTCGGTGGTCGTGGTCAACTGGCCGCCCAGCTGGGAGCCGGCCAGGACGAGGGGGGCGAGATTGGCGCGGGCGGAGTAAATTGCGGCGGTCCAACCGGCGCATCCGGTTCCGATGATGATGAGGTTTTCCATGGCGCCGCTATTATGGGTGGGAACGCTGGCGAGTCAATTTCAAGGCGTTGCCGGGAAGGGGCTTACCGCCACTCCGGACCGGTTTGCGAGGGAAGCAACGGGCCTTGCGCCCCGTCCGACAAGGCAAAACCATGGCCGGCGGCGGGGCTATCGGCGGGGGGAAGCCGGACCGGTTCGCCCTTGAGGACGAACTCGACGACCTCCAGCCCGTTGATTGCAGGTTGCGGCGCGGCGTCGGGATGGACGATGTTTTCCTTCCAGATGACGTCCCCGGCCAGAGCGGTCTTGACGGCGGGGGTTCGGCCGGAGAACAGGTTCCGGGAGAGGACGACGCCTTGCACGGGCAGGGAATTGCCCTCGTCCTCGTCGGTTTGGCCGATGAACACCGGGAGCTTGCAGTTCACCCAGCTGTTCCCGGTGACTTCGGCGCCGCGCACCTGGAAGTAACCGTTCAAGGGGGAATCCTGCAACCCGTTGACGAGGCAAAGCCCGGCGCGGGCTTCGTCACCCGCCAAATCCTGAAAATAGTTTCCGATGACGCGGTGACGTTCCCCGATGACCCGCACCCCGCCGGTCCCCTTGGCGTGTTCCCCGAGAAAGAAGTTTCCTGTGACAAGGCAGTCGTTCCCATGGCGTAGGGTGAGGGAACCGGAGCAGCTCCGGAAGGTGTTTCCCCGGTAAATGTTGCCGCAGGATTTGTTGGAAATGATCTCCGCCTCGCCATCGCACCGTTCGAAGCAGTTCGCTTCCACGACGGTGCGGCTCATCTGCATCGACGTCTTGCTGTCGCCCACCCGGATGGTCTCGCCTCCGTTTTGCTTCAGTTCCGGCCGGGGGCCGAAGTGGTTGTGATCGATCCGGTGATCCGCCGGGATTCCCTTGAGCCAGACCACAAGCGTGGTGCCCTTGGATGTCTTGCCTTGGACCCAGCAGTGATCGACGCGGTTTCGCTGCCCGTAAAGCCCGATCCAGCGGGTTTCCTTGTTTTCGGGGGCGTTGCAATCGACCACCGCGCATTGGGTGAGGCGGCAGTCGTGGGCCGGTTTTTTCGAATCCCGCCGGAACTCGATGAGGTCCTCCTTGTGCCACGCTCCCTTGAAAAACAGGCCGGAGACTACGAGGTGATTCCCGGCGAACCGGAGTCGGCTCCGGCCGGTGATCACGGTTTTTCCCGGGTGCCGGGCTTGCACCGTGACGGGCAGATCCGCGGTCCCTTGTGCCGCCACCACGAGATCCGCGTCCTTCCATTCCCCGGCCTCGAGAAAGACGGTGTCACCCGGTTTGGCGAGGGCGATGACCTTGTTGAATTCCGCCACCGAGGCGGCGTGGTGCTCCGCCGCCGGAGCGGAGACGGGCGTGAGCGCGGCGAGCTGGAGAGCCGCGAGGCAAAACCTCATCCCTTGCCGCGGGTTCTGGTTTTGCCGGCTCTGGCGGAGCGCTCGATGAAGCGGTAGAGCATGCCGGAGACGTCCTTGCCGGTGGCCGTTTCGATTCCCTCGAGGCCCGGCGAAGAGTTGACCTCCATGATGAGGCTTCCGTGGTTGGAGCGCAGAAGGTCGACCCCGGCGAAGTTCAGGCCCATGACCCGGGCGGCGCGGGCGGCGGTGGTGCGTTCCTCGGGCGTGATTTTGATGATCGAGGCCTGACCGCCGCGGTGGAGATTCGAGCGGAATTCCCCCGCTTTGGCGGTGCGCCGCATGGCCGCCACCACCTTGTCACCGATGACAAGGCAGCGGATGTCCGAGCCGCCGGCTTCCTCGATGAACTCCTGGACGAGAATGTTGGCGTCCAGCCCGCGAAAGGCCTCGATGACCGATTCCGCCGCCTGGGGCGTCTCCGCAAGGACCACGCCCACTCCCTGGGTGCCCTCGAGCAGTTTGATCACGAGCGGGGCGCCGCCGCAGAGGTCGATGAGATGCTGGGTGGCGTCCGTGTCGTGGGCAAAGCCGGTGACCGGGAGTCCGATCCCCTTGCGGGCCAGCAATTGCAGGCTGCGGAGCTTGTCCCGAGACCGGCTGATGGCCACGCTTTCGTTCACGCAGTAAACACCCATCATCTCGAACTGCCGCACCACGGCGGTGCCGAAGAACGTGTGGGTCGTCCCAATTCGCGGGATGATCGCGTCGAAGCCGGTCAACTCCTCGTCCCCCAGATAAATCCGGGGATTGTGCGAGGTGATGTTCATGTGGCACTTGAGGTAGTCGATGACATGAACCTCATGGCCCCGGGCTTCTCCGGCCCGCACCAGGCTCCTGGTGGAAAAGAGGCTCTCGTTGCGCGACAGGATGCCGACCTTCAAAAAGGGGCGTTCCTCGTCAGCATCGGCATCGTCCGCGGGATCAGGCTGGGTGGACATGGGGAGCGTTCGCTTCTGAAGGCGCGCACTATCGTTCCGGTTCCTCGCAAAGCAACTCAATTGCGGGCCGGTCAATCCTTCCAAGGGAGGCTTGACCGTGGGGCGCCATCCTTTAGGCTGGTCGGGCCGGATATGCAAAACCTGTATGGAATGGCTGCCAAAGTCGGCTACGCGTTGCTCGTGATCGAGGCCGTGGCCCTGGCCGCGGGGGGATTTGCGCTGAAACGCCATCGTCCGGAAATCCGGCCCTCTTTTCCTGCCATCGCGTTTGTCGGGCCGGGGCCGTTCGATGCGGCTCTGATCAGCCGTTACTCGGCGGGACGGGATGTCCTGCGGCGGGCCGAAGACGGGAAGCCGGGGGACGCCATGGTGGGCGACCGGGTCGACCGGTGGGCGGATTTCTCGACGCTCGGGGGTCGGGCCGCGTTGGAGGCGCCGCGAGACTCCCGGTATCAACCGGTCGTCAAGGAGCTCCGGTTGACCCCGGACCGCGGGCAACTGCGTTTTCTTGCCTTCGGTCCGGGCGCCTTCATGGAGGGAACCGGTCCGGCAGCCGGCGCCCTGACCGTCCTGCAGGTCGTGCGCTGTCGGGTCGCGCCCGGGCAGACGCTCGACACCTTGGAACTGGATCCTCCAACCGGGCCGGGGCGCGGGAGGGTCTTGCGGGCGCATCCGGATGGCTCCTTCGAGTGGTCGCCCGTGCCGGGCGTTTCCCTGCTCAGGGTCAGCGGGCCGCGGGAGAGCTGGGTGATCGTCTCCCTCGCCTGGAATCCCCGGCCGGGCGGCGGAATCTGCCGTTTGGCCGTCCTGCCGCTGAACGGCCCGCCCCGGCAGGCACGGGAAGCGAGGATCGAGGGGAGGGGAGAACCAGCCGGAGGGCTGATCCGGCTGGGGCAGGGTCTGGAAAACGGGGTCGATTCCGTGGGAACGATGGATCTCGCGGAAACCCTCGTTTTCAACCGGGAGCTTGCACCCGGGGAAATTTCCCGGATCGAGGCTTGGCTCTCCACACAATACCGGGAGGGGAAACCGGCCCGCTGAGGGCGAATCTTTGTCAGATTTCCAGGGGCACGGGAGTAGTCAGGTAGTGAACGACGCCGATTCCACCCATGAGAGCTTCATTCGGCTGTTGTTGCGGCATGAACCGTCGGTCCGCGCGGTGATCCGGTCGGTGGTCCACCGGGCGGAGGATGTGGACGAGGTGATGCAGGCGGTGAGCTTGGTGGCTTGGCGGAAGTTCGACTCGTTGACCGACCGCGAGGGTTTCGGCCGATGGGCCTGCGTGATTGCCCGTTATGAGATTCTGAAGTTCCTGAGGACGCGGGCGCGGGAGCGCTTCGTGTTGGACACGGATCTGGTCGAGCGGATTCTGGCGGAGGCCGGGGAAGAGGCGCCGGGGCGCGCCAAAAGGCTCTCCCTTTTGGAACGTTGCCTCGAAAAGTTGCCGGAGACGCGCCGGCAGCTGTTGCTGGAAGTCTACACGCCGGGTTGCACCGCGCGGGCCTTGGCCGGGCGCTTGGGCCGCTCCGAGGATGCCCTCTACCAGATGCTGCGCCGGTTGCGCCTTGATTTGCGGAAGTGCGTGGAATCCGGTTTGGCCGGAGATGGAGGGGCATCATGAAGAGGGAGGACCTGGAACGGCTTGACGCCTGGCGCCACGGGCGGTTGTCCGGGGAAGAGTTTGTTCTCTTGCAGGACCGTTTGCGGGAAGACGCGGAGTTGCGGGCGGCGTTGCGGGCCTTGGCCGAAGTCGAGGAGGGCCTGCACGCGCTGGCCCTCGCCCGGACCGGGTCCGGTGAGTCGGCACCGGGCCGGAAAGCGTCCGTCGGTTGTCCCCAATGGGTGGCGTGGGGAATCGCGGTGGCGGCTTGTCTGGTCGCCATGGCGTCGTGGTGGAGCCCGCCGGGCGGAAATCCCGGATCGAAACGGTCCACGACCGGCACGCCGGGTACCGGTGTGGTCACCGCCATGCTGGTGGATGAAGCGGGGGCGGTGTTTGCCCGGCCGCGTCGCCCGGGAGAAGTCCGTTTTGATCCGGGGGTCTATGACCTGTTGCAGGGAACCGTGCAGTTGCGTTATGTGAACGGCGCGGATCTGGTGGTGGAAGGTCCGGCCCGTTTCGAGATTCGCGATCCCATGCGAACCCATCTGGCGGCGGGCCGGGTGCGGGCGATTGTGCCGCCCACGGCGCATGGTTTCACCGTGGTGACCGAGGATTTGGCTTACGAGGATGTCGGCACCGAGTTCGGCCTCAGCGTGGACGGGGCCACCGGGGAGAACCGGATGCATGTTTTTGACGGTCAGGTGAATCTGCGCCGGGGCGATGGCGCGGGCACGATCCTGCGCAGTGCGTTTGTGGGCGATTCGTTAGGATTCCGGGATGGCCGTCTGGAAGAGGTTCCAGACATGGAGCTGGGCGGGTTTCCCTCGCCGGGCGACATCGGGCACCTGCGTTGGGCGGCGCGGCGGAAGGAACGGCTGGCCGATCCCGGCTTGATCGCCTGGTTTCCCTTTGAGCGGGGTGGGAATCCTTCGTTGCTGGTCAACGCGGCGCGGAGTAGCGGGGTGCCGGACGGACGGATCGCCGGAGCGCGTTGGGCCACGGGACGTTGGCCCGGGAAGGAGGCTCTGTGGTTCGACCGGGACAGTGATTTCGTGGAGATCGAGATTCCCGGCGAGCACTCGGAGCTGACGGTGGCGGTGTGGCTGAAGGTGGAGCGCTTTGAGCACGAGATGAATGCCATCCTGAACTCGAATGGATCTGATGCTGGGGGATTCCATTTTCAGATGAACCGGCTGGGCCTGCCGCGTGGCGGTTTGCTCGGTTTGGGTCGGCCTAACCAGCGCTGGGTGGGGAATCCGGTGCCGGTGGGCAAGTGGGTGCATGTGGTCTCTGTGCTGTCTCTGCCGCAGCGGCGTCATGTGATTTACATCAATGGTCTGCCGGTGCTGGAGTCCGAGCTGGCAAAGGGGGATGTGCTCTTGCAGCCGGGGCAGTGTCGCCTCGGCAACTGGCTGGGGGACGCTCGTTTTCATGAAGACTCCTCGCGCGCGCTGTGCGGTCTGGTGGATGAGCTCTCCATCTGGAACCGCGCTCTCTCGGCTGCGGAAGTGGTCTCGCTGACCGAAAGCGGTCGCCCCAGCCTGCTCTGGTCACGTGACAATCCGCCGCTCCGGGTGCCGATGCCGAAGCTCTGAATCCAGTCTCGCGGTCCGTTCTTTCCCGCCACCCGTCCATGAAATTTCCCACCCTCCGCCTGCTCTCCGCCTTGCTTCTCGGCGTCTCACGGGTGGCGGCACAGCAGGGGCCGCCGGACCTCGACATCATCGACTGCCACACCCATTTTTATGATCCCGCGCGTCCCCAAGGCGTGCCGTTTCCGGGCAAGGGCACGCCGCTCTATCGCACCACCCTGCCGGAGCATCTGCGGGCGCAAAAGATGTTCCGCAAGGTGACCGGCACGGTCATCGTGGAGGCCAGTCCGTGGGTGGAGGACAATGCCTGGCTGCTGAACCTCGCGGAAAAAGATCCCTTTGTGCTCGGGATCGTCGGGAATCTGCAACCCGGCTCGGCGGCCTTTGCCAAGGACCTCGATCGTTTTGCCGCCAATCCGCTCTTCCGCGGCATCCGAATCTCGGGGACTGCGGCGGAAAAACTGCTGGAGGCGGATTCGACCGGTGATTTGCAGCGCTTGGCCGACCGGGATCTGGCGCTCGACGTGAATGGCTCCGCGGCGGTGGTGGCACGGCTCGCCGAACGGTTGCCCGCCTTGCGGATTGTGCTCAACCACAGCGGTCACGCCCCGGTCACGGAGGCGGGCCCCACGACGGAGTGGATCGATTCCATCCACGCGGCGGCGAAGCATCCCAACGTGTTTTGCAAGATCTCCCACCTCGTCCGGACCGCCTTGCACGAAAAAAGGCCGCCGGGAACCACCGAACTGGATTTTTACCGGCCCTATCTCGACGAGATGTGGGAGGCCTTTGGCGAGGATCGCGTCATCTATGCCAGCAACTGGCCCGTTTCCGAGTCGATCTCCGACTATGAGACGCTGGAGCGCGTCCCCCTGCGGCATGCCTTTGAGAAAGGCGAGAGCGCTACCCGCAAATTCTGTTCCCTCAATTCCCAACGCGCCTACCGCTGGGTGGAGCGCCCCGGGCGCCGTTGAATCCACCTTTTTTTGTCAGATTGGGGCTCGACCGGGAGTCTCTAGCTGGAGTTCCCCATCAAAACCACCCGAACCATGAACCCGAAACCAAATCGTAAATTCGCCGCCGGTTGCTCCGGATTTCGTTCGATGCCGCGACGCGACGCCTTGCAGGCCGGAGTGCTCGGCGCGCTCGGACTTTCGATGGGCGATCTCTTCCGCCTGCAAGCCGCCGATCAGGACAAGGCCGCGATGACCATGGAGGCGGGCGGCAAAATCAAGGCCCGCGCCAAAAGCGTCATTCAGATCCACCTGCCGGGTGGTTTTCCCCATCATGAATCGTTCGATCCCAAGCCGGAGGCTCCGGTGGAATACCGCGGTTCCTTCGGCGTGATCAAGACCAAGCGCGGGGAGATCCTGAGCGAGAACTTTCCGAAAACCGCGGCCATTTGCGACGAGGTGACGATCCTCCGCAGCGTCGTCGGCAAGATTCCGGACCACGGTCTCGCCACCTATCATTTGTTCAAGGGCTACACCCCGACGGCGGTGATCGATTATCCGGCGATGGGTTCGATCGTCTCCCACGAACT
>JAGWVU010000030.1 GCA_018970725.1 Verrucomicrobiota bacterium | reverse complement strand
TCCCGAATGGCGACCTCCACAACCTGCCACGGATGGCGGATGCCGAGCGATTGAGCGTAGAATTCCTTGATCTCCATGCCAGACCATGGCAGCATCACATCGCTCTGACAAGCCCACCAAGAATCCGCAAGCGCCGATACTTGTAGATGTCAGCCATTCCGGCGATCCAGAGCTTGTCCTGATGTTGCTTGGCGATGTCCAGCGCGGCGCGGAAGTTCGCCTCGCTGCTGCTGAGGCCTTCGCCGATGTAGTGGTAATGTACGCGGCACCACAGGCCGCGCGAAAGGTGCGTTTCGAGCGCCTTGCGGAAGGCTTCGACGCGTCTGCCGTAGCTGTCGTCCATGCCGAGTGAGCCGCTGGAAGCGTCGAATTGGTGATACTTGTCCAGGTAGTGGCGCAGGGTGCCGGTGGTCTCCCAGCGCGTGCCTCCGCCGAGGTTCAGGGCCATGAGTTTGCTTTTGCCGGGCGTGAGTTTCCAAATGGCTTCCGCCGCGCTCCCGATCTCGCGGTCCATGTCCTCATCACCCTTCGCGCCACGATGATGGGCGGAGTGATTGGCCAGCTCCATGTCGCCCTGCTTCATGAGGGCTTCCCATTCGGCCTGCTGAGTCTGGAACGTGTAGTTTTGGCGGCTACCGGGCTCTTTGGGGCCGGGATTGACCATGAAGGTGCCCTTGAAGCCGTATTCGCGGAGAATGGGGACTGCCTTGCTGAGATGCGTGGGATGGGAGTCGTCAAAACGGATACTCAGCGCCGCGACACGGCCCTGGGGCCAGTTGGCGATGCGCACCTGCGCTCCGCTGACCGCATCCTGGATCACGCGATCTTTGTCTGAACGGGTCCGGGGCACGGCGATGGGCGGCTCCAAGGCTTGGACGATGAAAGCTCCCGCGTTGTCCGCGACTGGCACGAGCAACTTTTCCCACTCGATGCCGGTGCGGTGCACAACCAGTGCGGTGCCAGTTTCATCGCGCACCTCCACATCATTCGCGGGCCAGGTATCGCGTCCCGTTGCCGGCAATTCGACGTGGACATTCAGAGGCTGCGATTCACCATTGCGCTCGACCTGCACCCGCAGCTTGAACTTGCCCAAGCTCACCGCTGTGACCGTGGCAGGCCCCGAGTAGCGGTCGAGCGTGACTTTCACGCCCCTTGGGGCGGGCGTTTGAGCGCTTAGGGTGACTGACAGCAGAATAAGGAGTAGCGCGGCAATCGAGTGGCGAAGTTTCGGAGCCATGGCTAGCGGCCGGGATGGCGGATGGAGTAGAGATGCCGGTCCGAGCGGATGAGCAGGCGGTCGCCGACCAGAGCAGGTGTGGACATGCACATCTCGCCGCCTAGCGTGTTGGTGTGGAGCAACTCGAAGGTGTCTCCGGCGAGGAGGACGGAGGTGTTGCCGTCTTCGTCGAGGCAGAATATTTTGTCGGCCACGGCCCAGGGTGACGTGGTGAAGCCGGGGCCGCGTGGCAAACGCTCTTTGAGGTAAAACGGTTGGCCGGTTTTGGCATCGAAGCAGCTCAGCAGGCCGCGATCATAGAGCACGTAGAGCTTGCCCTGGTGAACGAGCGTCGTGGGATTGTAAGGCGCGATGCCGGGGTCCCACCACGCGATGAACTCGGTGCTGCGCTGGCCTTCCGGCGGGGTGATGTCGCCACTGGCACCGGGCTTGATGGTGTAGAGTGCCTTCAGTTTGTCGCCCACATAGCCGGAGCTGACATAGAGCAAACCATCCGCGGCATAGGGCATGCCGATGGTGATGCCGGACATCCCTCGGAGCGCCCACAGCAGCTTGCCCTCAAGATCGTAACTGCGCACCGCGCCGCTGCCGGCGGTGACGATCTCCGTGCGCTGCTCATGCTGCCAGACGAATGGCGGCGACCAGTTGCTCTTCTCATCACGCGGCGTGCGCCACACTTCCTTGCCGGTGCGCTTTTCGAGGGCGAGCAGGTAGCTTTGCTCATCGTTGTCGCACTGATAATAAAGCCGCTCGCCATGCAGCACGGGCGAGGCCGCCGTGCCCCAGCCCGCGCGTGTCGGGCGCGGCTCCAGCGGATGTTTCCACAGCTCCTTGCCCGTGAAATCGAAGCAAAAAATCCCCACACCGCCAAAGCAGGCATAAACGCGCTCGCCATCCGTGGCGGGCGTCTCGGAAGCGTAGCTGTTTTTCAGATGAATCGGTGTCTGCGGGCGGCCCTGGTGCACCGTTTTCTCCCACACCGGCTTTCCCGTGGCGAGATCGAGGCAGATCACCTTCCACAGATGCTCCGTGGCCGGAATCTCAGGCCGATTGCCACCGAGATAGAGCCCCTTCTTCGGCGCTTCGGTTTCGCCGATGTTGATGACCGTCGTCAAGAACACGCGCTCTCCCCAAACCACCGGCGAAGACCATCCGCGACCCGGAATCGCTGCTTTCCACTCCACGTTCTCCGTGGCTGACCATTTGTCCGGCAGGTTTGTATTGGTGGAAACCCCTCGCGCATCCGCTCCGCGAAACTGCGGCCAGTTTTCGGCGGCGAACAATCGGGTGCTGAGGAGAACGGCGGCGAGCAGAGAGTGGTAGAGCTTTGGAGTCATGGGCCGGGCTCAGTTGGGTTTGCGCAGTGCTTTGAGTTCCTCCGAATCGACAAAGCCATCTTTGTTCGCATCGAGCCGGTCAAAGAGCGCGGCGGGGATTTCGTCTTTGCCGAGTTTGCCGTCGCTGTTTTTGTCGCGCTGCTTGAAGAGGCTGCTCGTCCCGCCTGCGCCACCCTGACCAAGTCCGCCCATGCCGCCTTTGGTGGCGATGCCAGCGGATTCGTTCACCAGTTGTTTGAAGGCATTGTAGGTTGGAGCTTTGTAGTTCTGCGTCTGCACCATGAAGACGCCGAAAATATTGTTGGTGCGGTCGAGCCAGAACTGCGTGCCGTTCGCGCCGCCCCAGGCATAGCCGCCTTCGCCATCGACCGCACCGCCGAGGCCATATTTTTGGCCGATTTCGGCCTTGAGATGGTTTTGGAACATGAGGTCCACGGTTTCGGCCTTGAGCACACGCACTCCGTCGAGTTCGCCTCGATTCATCATCATGCGGCAGAAGCGCTCGTAGTCCTCCGTGCTGCTGACGAGGCCCTGGCCGCCGAGGAAGAGCGTGGGCTTCTCGGTGAGCTGGCTGGCCTCGCGTCCGCGGGTTAGCGTGCCGGGCTGGCGTTGCATGTAGATCTGGCAGATGCGACCGGCGTTCTTGGGATGCACCCAGAAGTCGGTGCTGGTCATCTTCAGCGGGCCGAAGATGCGCTCCTGC
Source organism: Verrucomicrobiota bacterium (assembly GCA_018970725.1). Lineage (GTDB taxonomy): Bacteria > Verrucomicrobiota > Verrucomicrobiia > Verrucomicrobiales > DEV007 > V1-115. Next base: position 54,614 of record JAGWVU010000030.1, on the reverse strand, counting down.
ATGACCACATCGAGCGGCTGGCCGGTCACAGCCTCGATGTAGCGACCGAGCACGTCGATGCTGTGGCCGTATTGCCAGCCGGTGCCGGGATGAAACTTGAGTGGTGCTTTGGCGAGTCCTTCGGAGAACTCCTTGAGCGTCGTTTTCGCTCCTCGGCTGGTAGTGGCGACGGGCGTGAAAGTCGCGCCTGCGTTGCCCGCCTTGCTGCGTGCGCCTTTCTCGATGTCGCCGTAATACAAGCCGCTGCTGTGGCTCATCAACATGCGCGGCGTGATGGCGAACTTCGCGGGCACGAGCTGGCCGTTTTCCAAGACCTTCGACTCGGCCCATTCGGGGCAGTGCTTGGAAATGGGTTCATCAAGCGTGAACCTGCCCTCGTCGAGCAAGGTGAGCGCCGTGGCGGCCACGATGGGCTTGGTCATGCTCTGGAGGCGGAAGAGCGCGTCCCTGGGCATCGGCTTCTGTGCCTCGATGTCCTGCCAGCCAAAGGCCTCGAAGTAGCCACGCTCGCCGTTGCGATGGATGAGGCCGATGACGCCGGAGACTTCCTTGTTCGCCACCGCCTGCTGCATGGCGATGTCGAGCTTCGCGAGCACCTCGGGCTTGAGTCCGGCCTTGGTGGCTTCTTCGCCATGCAGGCGCGGCATGGCGGTTTGGGAGAGCGCATCAGCGCAGAACATGCTGACAACGCAGAGAAGGGTGAGCTGGGTTCGCATGACGTCGGAGCGGGCTCAGGCCAAAATCCCCTTCACCACGTTCCCCTTCACCTCAGTGAGCCGCATGTCGCGCCCGGCGTAGCGGTAGGTGAGCTTCGTGTGCTCCAATCCGAGCAAGTGGAGGATGGTGGCGTGCCAGTCGTGAATGTGGACGGGGTCGATGACGCTCTCGTAGCCGAACTCGTCGGTCTCGCCGAAACTGAATCCGGGCTTCACGCCGGCCCCGGCGAACCAGGTGGTGTAGCCGGTGTGGTTGTGGTCGCGTCCGTCGTCGATCTGCGCGTAGGGCGTGCGGCCAAACTCGCCGGCGAAGATGACGAGCGTGTCTTTGAGCAGGCCGCGGCCTTCGAGATCGGCCAGCAATCCGGCGATGGGGCCATCGACGGCGGCGGCGTGTTTGCCGTGGTCCGCGGTGAGGTTGCGATGCTGGTCCCAGCCGCTGTGATTGACCTCCACGAAGCGCACGCCGGCCTCCAACATGCGCCGCGCCATGAGGCACTGGCGGCCGAAGTCGTCGGTGGTGGTGCTGCCGATGCCGTAGAGCTTCTTCACGGTGTCGGACTCACTTTCGACGTCGAGCACGCTGGGCAGGGCGTCCTGCATGCGGAAGGCGAGTTCGTGCGACTCGATGAGGCCCTCGATGGCGGCGTTCTCCGGCTGGCGCTGCTGCGCGGCGCGGTTGAGCTGCTGCACGAAGTCGAGCTGGGCACGCTGCTCAGGCCGTGCGAGCTGCGGATGCGCGAGATTGCTGATTTTGGCCTGGGCGATGGGCTGGCGCCCGTTGCCGATGCGCGTGCCTTGATAGATGGCGGGCAGAAACGAACTGCCGTAGTTGGCAGAGCCGCCGTTGCCGGGATTCGGGCTGAGGGTGACAAAGCCGGGCAGGTTTTCATTCATGCTGCCGAGGCCGTAGGTGACCCAGGCACCCATGCTGGGACGCGGCGCAGTCGGGATGCCGCAGTGCATTTGCAGGAAGGCGGGCGGATGGTTCGGCACATCGGTCTTCATGCTGCGGATGAGGCAGAGCTTGTCCGCGTGCGAGGCGATTTGCGGGAACAGCTCGCTGATCCAGAGGCCGCTCTGGCCGCGCTGCTTGAACTCCCACACCGGGGCCATGAGCTTACCCGTGGGCACCTTGCCTTTGCCGATGGCTTTGCCCGCGTATTTGGCCAGCTCGGGTTTGTAATCAAAGCTGTCCACATGCGATGGCCCGCCGTCCATGCAGAGGAAAAGCACGCGCTTGGCGTTGGCGGGGAAATGCGGCTGCTTCGGGGCCAGAGGCGCGGCAGTTTCAGCGAGAGCACGCTGGGTTGCGAGCGCGCTCAAGGCGAGCCACCCAAAGCCCGCGCTCGTGCGTTGCAGCCATTCGCGGCGGGTGAGGAGTGAGTTCATAGAGTGGTGGAGAGTTGGAGTTTTGATAAGGCAGGAGAATGGATGGGAATGAGGTCAATTGGCTAACCGGGTCGCCATCGCATCCACCTCGCTCACCTTGAGGCGGACGCTGACGATAGAACATCCCACGTCCTCCTGTCGGTAGTTCGCATACGTCGTGGCGACGATGGTGCCGTCGGGGAGCAAATGCAGGCCGGGGTAGAAGCCGTCTTTGAAGGTCTTGAGCAGGCTCACGCGATACTGGCCGGGCTTGCCTTGCTTGATGTCGTCGTAGGTGCCGACCCAGGCAATGAAACCTTTGTCCTTGGGGTTGGGCGAGGCGTTGCGAAAGACGATCACCAGTCGGCCATCGGGCAAGAGGATGCCGTGATGGCGATCTCCGGTGAGGCCCCACGGCGCGTCCACGGCCTGCGACCATGTTTTGCCCTCGTCGCGGCTGAACATGACGAGGCTGGTGCCGCTGCGTTTGTTCTCGCGCATGAGGCAGCAGAGTTCGCCCCCATCAGGCGAGCGGAAGACATAGGGCTCGCATGGGTGCTTGCCGTCGAGCTTGGTGCCGTCGCAGGCCAGCGTGGGCGCGGACCAGGTGAAGCCGCCGTCGCGGGTGATGGATTGCAGCACTTGCAGCGTGCCTTCCTCGCCGATGCCGCTGCCGCGATGGAAAAGGCCGAGCGATGAGCTATCCTTCAGACGCACGATGCTGGAGAAGGTCATGATGTTACGAAACGGATCGTCTTTTGAAATCGGGCCGCCGATGGGAGGCAGCTCGCGCCAAGTCTTGCCATCGTCCTCGCTCACGATGCGCGGCATGTAGCCTTCGTGACGGCCTGCGATGGGCGTTGGGTTCTCCTTGTCGGTCAACGTCCGAGCGGCGAAGACCCACAGTCGCTCTTTGCCTTCAAGATCCGTCAGTCGATAGATGCTGGGGCAGTTCTTGAAGTTGACGTAGTTCGGCGGCAGCGCGTCATCCATGCGCGTCCATGTTAATCCGGCATCATCGCTGCGAGCCATCGGCCCCGCGTGACCGCCGTGTCCGATGTTCCAGACGCAGAACATCGTCTTGTTGTCCGCCAGCATCGCCGTGGTCGGGTGCGCGTGATACTCACCCGGCTTCGGTGAACCGCGTGCGATGATGATTTGCCTCTCCGTGTCCTCGGAGAGGTCGATGTGAGTCAAAGCCTCGCGCTGTTGCTGCCACAGCGCTTTCTTTTCAGCAGGCGCGGATTCCCAGGCGCGTTTGGCGGCCTTGGTGGCATTAGCCACCTCGGGCTTGGCTTGGGCGAAAGCGGCCAACGGCGCGAGCAGGAGGGCGGTGAGGAGTGTGAGGGTTGGTTTCATGGTTCAAGCAAAGGATTCATTCCACCTCCCGCTCCGCATAAGACAACGCCATGCGCAGGTAGCGGTGGCTGTGCAGTGGGGCGAGTTCGGGGGAGAGGACTTTGGTTTTCAAGAACGCTTCCACGGCGCTGAGGCGTTCGGCGACGATGGGGGATTTCTTGTCGTGGGCGACTTCGAGTAGAGCGGTGACGAGTTGGGCATACTTCACACTCTCGGCGGCCATTTGAATGCGGGCTTTTACGCATGGGTCGTCGCCTTGCACGGCTTGGGCGCTCTTGATGAGCGCTTCGAGGGCTTGCAGAGATTCCTCGCTGTAGTAGCGGCGCAAACGGATGGCGTGGGGCTTGCGTGGGCCGAGTTCGGAGTCGGCGCGGACTTGGTCGCTCACTTTGGCGAGGGTCCCGTGATACTGCTGCATCAACTCAGCCGCCGGACCATACGCGGCGCGGCAGTAGTCGGCGATCGTGGCGGCGACATCGAGATCAGGGTTCCACATCGCTTTGCACAGCACGTAGTAGTCGAGGCCGTGAGCGCTCCAGTTGCCGTGGCCGTTGTCGAAGTCGAAGCCGATGGCCTTGTGTTCGACACCGAACTTCACGGCCTGCGCAAACCATGCAGCGTTGTTGCGCGGCATGCCGAGGTCGATGGCCGGACCGAGGTCGTTTGGGCGAATGAAGAGCTTCGGCGCGATCCTGGACCAGGCTTCGATTTCATTCAGATTCATGCCGACATAGCCGACGATGAGGTTCGGTTGAAGCTGCTTCACCTTCACCGGCACGCTGCGATAAACCGAATAGGCATAGGCCACGAGGTCGCGATCCGGCATCTCGCGGCCTACGCGGGTCGCGATCTCGTTGAAGAAGGTGAACGTGCGATCACTGAGCGATGGGTATTCGGCAAAAGGCACCTTCGTGGCGGGATCAATGAGCTGCGAGTCACCGAAGATCTTCGGCGCTTCGGCGGGATCGAGCGCACGACAGGCCTCGCACATGCAGAACTTGTTTTTGCCGCCGTCATTGGGCGAGATGGAGGCCGTGAGCAGCGAGGGATCGGCTTTGAACTCCGCGATCTTCACCCGTGCGATCTCATCCCACAACGCGGAGTTCGATTTGCACAGTCGCTCCCGCTCCGGCGTCTGCGTGCGGGTGCCATCGGGTTGCAGCGCGAACCACTCGGGATGCTCCTTGCCATGTTTTTCCCACCAGCCAGCGAACGCGTGACCGCCATTGATCTCGATGCGCTGCCCAAGCCGCATCCGCCGATGCCACGGGCCGGTCGCGACCTCGCCTTGCGCCGTTTTCCATGCCTCCAGCGACACGCCCCACTTCTCCAAAACGGGCGCGAATGTCTCCTCACGCGACACCGCCACATTCCGCAGTTTGCGTTTGGCGATGCGTGGCTGCTCGCGGCGGTTCAAATCCGCAATCGTGATCGTGGCCCGCTTCGGCACCACTTCGCCATACTCGCCGGGAAAAAGCCATCGCACGCCAAGTTCCCGCTCGATGAAGTCATACACGGCAAAGAGCGTGCCTTTGCAAATCATGCCTCCCGGCCCTGAATCGCCGCCGCAGAGGTGCAAATCGCCGTTTCGGGTCAAAACCACGATCTCCTCCGGTTTCGGTGCGAGGTCCGCATTCGCTTTGCAGTGCCCCACAAAGATGCGCGGCCCATCCGGCAGTCCCTTTTGCGTCTCCGTGGCAATCTGCGGCCTCGTTCCGCAAATCCTCCCCAGATAATCCGCCAGCTCCACCGCCGCCAACGGCACCACCGACCCATCGCCCGTCAACTGCTCCGCCGGCTTCTGCACCTGCTTGTAAAGCCCCTCCGGCACGATGATCACAGCCTGCGGCTGCCCATCACGGATGAGCGTGAGGTCGGCGAGTGCATTGCTGGATAGCAGGGCACTGATGAGGGCAAAAATGAATCTCGGCATGGCAAAGGATGAGTCGTCTCGTGAAACGAAAAATTGGCAGCGAAAGTTCATGGGTAACTCATCTGAATGCTCCCGAATCCAAACCCACCGCCTTCCCATCGCTCGCCTTGCTCAGCGGGTTGTCCGCAGCGGGGATGAAGTCTTCAAAATGGAGCGGGGTGAGGGTGCTGCCGGTTTGGTAGAGTTCGGTTTCGCGCCAGGCGGTTTCGATTTTTCGCCACTCGGGGTTTTCGCCGTCGTTGCGGGGGACGAGTTGCGGGGCGGCGGGGATCGTGGGATTGCCGGTGCGGCTGGTTTGGTCCTGGCGGAACTTCGTTTGCAGGTCGGTGAGCAGGAGATTTTCGCCGCGATACATGGCGGGATCGGCGTGGCCGACTTGCTGGCCGTGGATGAAGGCGGTCTCGACGAGGTGACGCTCCGCGCCGGGGATGCGGGTGTAGAAGACGTTGTGGTCGGAGCGCAGCGCGTCGGCGTGCCAGATGCGCAGCAGGGCGTTCTTCACCTTCGACGGGATGCTGTCGCAGACGAGGTTGTGATGGAAGTGCAGCAGCACATCCGGCGTGTCCATGTGCGCGGTGAGGGCGCGGAGGAAGTTGTTGTAAAAGACGCAGTGCCGCACGGTGGCCTCCGGGCAGGCATTGAGGCTGATGGCTTCGTTCATGCCGCCGATGAAGACGTTGTTTTCGATGAGCAGGTTCGTGACTTTTTCCGCGGCGATGAGCGTGCCGACGTAGCCCTCCAGCTCGCGACCATCGTGAAAGCAGCGGCGGATGACATGATGCGAGCCTCCGGTGATGCGAATGATCGGCCCTAGCTCCGGCGCGAAGCGGAAATGGCGGAAGCGCAGGCCGTCGAGGATGATGTGATGCTTGTGCGGGAGGATGAAGGCGGTCGCGCGAAAGCGGTCGCTGCCATCCATCCACACGATCTCGCCGGGCGCGGCGGCAAAGGTGATCGGCGCACCGGCATCGCCGCTGCTGCGGATGCGCACGGTTTCCTCATACACACCGGCGTGAATGAGCACCGTGTCGCCCGCACGCGCGGCATCGGCGGCGGCGGAGATCGTGGGGAAATCGCCGGGCACATGCAGCGTGCGTGCTGGTGATGCGGCGGTGGTGGTGGTGACGGTTTGCGTTTCGAAAACGGCCTGCGTTTTGTCCGCAGGCGGCTGATGCGTAGCAAAGAGCCGCTGCTCATCTTTGCGACGCGAGGTGACGCGGAACTCGTAGGCCTTGCCCGGCTGCAATCCGCTCAAGCTCACGCTGTGCTGGCTGCCGCGTGGCGTTTCGATTTTGCGGTCGCCCCATTCGAGCGTCGTCTCCGCGGCCTGCGTGGGCGTGCTCCACTCCAGCGTGGCCGTCGTCGGCGTCACATCATGCACGGCGACCTGGCTGATCGGCAGCGGTCGCGTGCGACTGAGCCGCACAAACGGTCCGATGGTCGAACCATGCAGTCCGCGACCGATGAGCGGCGAGTCATCGGGCAACACATCGCCTTCGGGAGCTGTGGTGACGTTCGAATGCACCCACAGGCCGTTTTGCGACGCGGCATCCATCTGGCGCTCGGCGATGAGGTTCGACACGAAACTGCCTTCCGGCGAGTTTTCGACGCGCAACGGACCTCGCAGCCAATTGTGCGCCACATGCACCTTCGGCGACTCGCGGACCCAAAGCCCGCCCAGCGTGCAAAACTCGATGCGCAGGCCCTCGCAGCCTGAGAAGGCCGCTTTCTCGCGAATGTGCAGCCCATGCAGCCGCACGCCGGGTGCGTCTTTGATGAGCACGTCCTTCACCACGACGCGATCATGCCCATATCGGCGCACATCCGCCTTCGCACGCGCCACGAGCGTCTCCTCATACTCGCCCGCCATGAGATACACCGTGCCGCTGGCCTTCGCGGCCTGCGCGAGCGTTTTCCACGGCTTCGCCTTCGTGCCCGGATTCGCATCTTCGCCGCCGGGCGACACAAAGAAGACCTTTTCCGTGCGATAATCATGATTCAGCACATCCGCAAAACGCGCCGCGTCCGCTGGCGTGGCTCCGGCGGGCAGTTCGATGTTCTCCGCGCCCGGCGGACGGTAGAACTTGCGGCCGATGCACACATTGCCGCGCTGCACCGCGTCCTTGAGATCGCCTTTGATCATGATGCTCGCGTTGATCGCGAGGTTGTCGATCATCGCGCAACCATCGCCGCCGCTGTAAAACGTGATGTCGTTGCGACTCGTCGCCGCATCGGGCATGTGACCCTCCACGCGGTTGCGCTGAAAGGTCGTGCCCGCCACGCCCCAGCCGACGATGTTGTTGCCGATGTCCACATGCCGCGACCAGTTGCCAAACGCCGTGCAATCCTCCACCACGCAGCCCTGGCCTTTGCCGAGCAGGTGCAGGCCGCCGCTGTTCAGATACGCCGTGCAGTTTTGCACGAGGCAGCTCTCGCAATCCTTCAACATCAGCCCCCAGCGCGTGCGTGAGCCATGCTGCGGATCGTAGTCGCGATGGCTGAAGCCGGTGAACGACAGCCCGTCGATGATCACATGCTTCGAGCCCGTGAGCAGCAGCCCGTTCGCATTCGTGACCGACGCGCCCATCGCATGACACACCGGCGGCAGCGAGTCCGACGTGTGCACATACAGCCGCCCGCTTTTCTCATCCTGATGATAACTCATCAACGTCGTCTCCACCTCCGCCGCGCTCATCTTCGGCTCCAGCGTGCGAAACGTGCTGCGCTCAAACACCGACTCCGCCTTTGTCTTCATCTCCGTCACAAACACATCCCGCAGCCCCGGCACCGCCTTGAAGTCCCCCAACTCCACATCCCCCCGCATCAACACACTCCCCGCCCGCCAAGCCCGAATCGTGATCGGCGCCTCCGCCGTGCCCACCAACGTGGCGGAGACTGTCTCCCGATACTCCCCTGGCATGATCGTGAGCGTATCCCCCGCTTTGAGCGCCGCCACACCCTCGCCGATCGTTTTGAAGCCGCCGGGGCCGACGGTGAGTTCGGCGGCTGAGGCACAGGAGATGCAGAGCGCTGTGACGAAAAGCAAAGCAAGTGAGCGGCACATAAAATGGAGTTCAGTCTTTCAGTGTGATCCGTGCCGAGTGAATGTCGCCATACAGCTCACCGGTCGAACTTTTGATCTGTGCCCAGAGGGCGACGAGCGTGCCGTCGGGAAGCTCTGTCAAACTGGGGTAGCACGTGGACCAGCCACCGACTTTTGCAGGGCGGTCGGCGAGCAGCGTGGGCTCGCTCCAGGTCTTTCCTTCATCGTGTGAGGTGCGGAGTAGCAAAGGGAAGCGCAGTGGAACAGGGCCGGGATTGGAGGTGAGGACGAGGATGCCATCTCGGGTGCAAAGCAGGTGACTGGCGCTCGATGTGGCCGTGAGTCCGGTCTTCTCAGTCGCGCTCCAGGTTTCGCCTTTGTCGCGGCTGATGGAGCGCCAGAGCTGGCCGTCCTTGGTGCGCAAAATCATGTGGACCACGCCGGATTTTGTCTCCGCGATCGTCGGCTCGCCACCTTGTCCTTCGGGATTCGCCACCGCGCCGAATCGCGTCCAGGTCTTGCCGCCATCGCTCGATTTCAACACGCCGCCAGCCTTCGTGCCGCGCAGGTGCAGCGGGACGAGGAGTTCGCCCGAGGAGAGGCGGATGCCGTTGGACCGAGTGGTCTGGTTCGGCTGGTTCAGCTTCACCGGCTCGGTCCATGTCTTCGCGGAGTCGCTGCTGCGGCGGAAGTAAATGTCGATCTGCGGATTGAAGGCGGAGAAGAAGAGAAAGGTCTCGTTCCCGGCCACGAACAGCACCGGATCAAAATCCGCCCGGCCCACGAAGTCCTGCAAGACCGTAGCCTCGCCCCAGGTGCGGCCTTGATCTGTTGAAAACGCCTGCACGATGCGCTGCGACTCCGCGCCCTCCGATGGCGACGAAAACCAAGCCGCCATCAACCGCCCATCCGGCAGCACCGCGATGCTCGGCCCGAGATTGTAGCCTGAGGTGTTCGCCGGATCCTTCGGGTCCGTGCTCGTGTGCGTGAAGACGACCGTGCGGTCGGTGATCTGGATGGCGGGTATGTCAGCAGCATGGAGAGAAGCAGCCAGAAGAGTGGTGACGAGGGAAAGTCGCTTCATGGGTTGAGTCATTGAATCCAAAAGGGTGAGAAGCAGGGTGTGTTTCATCGCGAGGCCTTCGCCTGATGTTTCGCCACCGCATCGGCGACGACCTCGACCATGCGCTTCTGGATATCGGTGGCTCGCTGCATCGCAGCCTGCACTTTCGCCCGACCGGCAGCGCGGTTTTCGTGGATGGGCTTGAGTTTTTTCCAGAGCTGCTGGCCGGTGGTTTGATGGCTCTCGAAGACCCAATCCGTGAGGCCGAGGTCGCGGAACATCTGCGCTTTCACCGTGTCGGGCGGATTGCGGACGTAGAAGGCGGGCGTGCCTTGGGAGAGTGCAATGATGGGCGAGTGGCACTCGGCGCTAACGATCGCGGTGGCGCGGGCATAGACGGACGCGGCTTCGTCGGCGAGCCAGAAGGTGTCGCGCCAGATGACGTGCGGTTTCACGTCGGCGGGCAGTGGGTCAAAGAGGTGCTCCTTTGCCACGGTGATCTCGTAAGTCATCTCGGGGCAGAGCAGCACCTTGTGGCCGGTTTCGCGGGCGTAGAGCGTGATGAGGTCGCGCAGCGGTGCGTGGTCGGCAGCGGCGTGTTTGGCGTTGATGGCATCGATCTCGTAGTCGCCCTCGTCGCGAGGCAGATCCTTCACGCGGTAGTAAGGCGTATAGCGCAGGCGAGGCAGCACGCAGATGAATTTCCCCTGCTCCGCGCCGATGCGTTTCAGCCAGCGTGTGGCGCGGGCTTCATCGCGCACGGCGATGCCAAACGTGCCATCGAGGCCGAACTCGACGATGGGCGTGCGCAGCTTTTGCCCCTGCAAATACAGGAGCGAATAGGTGTCGCGTGCGAAGATGAAGGACGCGCCGTCATAGACCTCGCGCGACTTGTAGTGACCGTCGAAATGGTCCGCTGGCAGTTTCGTGATCGCCTCGCGCAATTTCTCCAACGTGCCGCCATCCCGCAGCGAGGTGCGTCCGCTGATGGGATCGAAGTGCGAGCCGAAGAAGCCATACGGCCGCCCCGTCTTCGCCCAGGCCTGAAAGGTCTTCGCATGACGTGCCGGAGTGATGAAAATGTCCGCGTCCTTCCACGCGGCGGCGAGTTCCGGTGTGGAGGCATGGCCCGCATCATCCACCTCGCCGCTGGCGATGTGCAGCTTTGGAAAAGCATGCGTCAGCATCTCCCGCTCGCGCTCATGAAGCTGCCACGGCCAGAGCGTGACCGTCGCCTCCGGCAGGTATTGATAAAGCTGCCGGATCGTCCCCGGCACGCGCCCGCTGTCACCGATGTTCTCAAACTGCAATGCCTCACGAATGAGGATGTGCGGCGGCTCATCCGCGTGCAGCGCAGCCAGCGGCACGAGCAGCAGGGCGGTGAGGAGTGAGAGAGTTTTTTTTACGTTGTTCATTCGCGACGTTAAAAGACGGGAACTGGAGAGGTGGAGTTTCGGAGAAATCGGAGAAATGGAGTCAATGTGGTGTGAAGGTTCGGTTTAGCTGCGAGCCAAAAACTCATGGCTCGCCCAGAGGCTCTGGCAGAGGGCGGCCCAGCCTTTCGCGGCATCGGGTTTCGTTTTCACAAACTTGAGCGCGGCTTCGATTTCGGCATCAGTCGGCGGGCGGTTGAAGATGCGCTCGTAGGCGAGCTTCACGCGGTGCGGCTCGCTCGTCGGGCGGTCGGTGAGGAGGCGTTGGGCGGCGAACTCGGCGGCTTTGAGCACGTAGGGGCTATTCATGAGGTAGAGCGACTGCGCGGGCACGGTGGTCTGCGGGCGCTGGCCGGTGACGATGCTTCCGGGTGGCATATCGAAGAGCGTGAGCGACTCCAGGGGCAAATTGCGCACCACCGGCAGATACACGGAGCGATGCGGCGAAACCTGATCGATCATGCGTGTGTTTGCGCCAACGGCATAGCCTTCGCCGAAGGCTCCCACGGCGCTGCCAGCGGGCGGGCGGAGGTCGAGCTTGCCGGCAGTGAGCAGCATGGCATCGCGGATGGACTCGGCATCGAGTCGGCGCGGCGACATGCGCCAGAGCAGCGTGTTGTCTGGATCGGCCTCGAAGTTCTTCGCGTCATGCGCGGTGCTTAGCGCATAGACATGGCTCGTCATCAGCTCGCGGATGAGTTTTTTCACCGACCAGTCTTCTAGGACAAAGCGAGTGGCGAGATGATCGAGCAGCGCGGGATGCGTGGGGGCTTGTCCTGACAAGCCGAAGTTGTCGGGCGTGGTGACGATGCCTTGGCCGAAAAGATGCAGCCACACGCGGTTCACGATCACGCGGGCGGTGAGCGGATTGTCCGGCGAGGAGATCCATGAGGCGAGTTCCTTGCGTCCGCTGCCGCTGGAGATCGTGCTACGGGTCTTCGCGAGCATCGGCAGGCCACGCGGCACCATGTCGCCGGGCTTTTGCACCTCACCCCGGATGAGCAGCGCGGAGTCGCGCGGCTTCTCGCGCTCCAGAACGCATGTCACGAACTGCTTCGGCGTGCCGTCGGCTTCATAGGCGGCGAGGTGAGCCTTGTCCGTGGCGAGCCGCAGCCGCGTCTGCACAAACTCGGACGAGGCAAACATGCGTTGCTTCGTAAGTTCGGCGAGGCGGGCGGATTTCTGAGCGATGGCTTTTTCCAGCTTGCTCCGCTCGGGGGTTGTGAGGGTTTTCAGGGCATTGGGCTGGCCCGCACCTGCGGACAGCGGCACGAGCGTTCCGGCGTTGTTGTTCTGCACCATCTCGACCGTGCCAAACTTCGTGTCCGTGCTGCGGAAAATGCCTGCCAGCGCGTAGTAGTCGCGCTGCGAGACGGGATCATATTTGTGATCATGGCAGCGGGCGCAGGCCGCCGTTAGACCGAGGAAAGCCTGGCTGACGGTGTCGATCTGCTCGTCCACCACATCCATCTCAAATTGGAGCGGATTCTTTTCGATGTGCGACTTCGGCCCGATGGCGAGGAAACCGGTCGCGATGAGCAACTCCGCCCGCTCCTTGTCATCGCGATACTCAAGCAAATCGCCCGCGATCTGCTCGCGGATGAACTGATCAAACGGCATGTCTTGATTGAATGCCTTGATGACATAATCGCGATACCGCCATGCTTGTGGATAGGCGAAGTCCGTCTCCTTGCCGCTGCTCTCCGCATAGCGTGCCACATCCAGCCAGTGACGCCCCCACCGCTCGCCGAACTGCGGCGACTTCATGAGTTCATCGATCACACCTTCGATCCGCGACTCGCTCGGTGCCGCGAGAAAAGCCGTCACCTGCTCCGCCGTTGGCGGCAGGCCGGTCAGGTCGAGATGCACGCGACGAAGCAGCGCCGCAGGCTCGGCATCCGCCACGGGCGCGAGGTCCTTTTTCTCCAACTCCGCCAAAACGAAGCGATCCACCTCCGTGCGCGGCCAGTTCGTATTCTTCACCGCTGGAGCGGCCGAGTCCTTCACCGGCTGGAACGCCCAATGATCCATCCGCGCCTCCATCTTCTGTTCCACCGCCACCGCCTGACCTTCCGGCATCGGCACACCGCGTTTCACCCATTCGGTAAAGTTCGCGATCACCGCCTCGCTCAGCTTTCCGCCGTGCTTGTCCGGCGGCATCTTCAAATCGGGATCATCATGCCGCAGCGACTTGATGAGCAGGCTCTCCTCCGGCTTTCCCAGCATCACGGCCGGCCCGCTATCGCCTCCCTTCAGCAACGCATCGCGCGCATCCAGCGCCAGCCCGGCTTTGAGCTTGTCAGCCTCGGCACTGTGGCACTCGTAGCAGCTCTTGATGAGCACCGGGCGGATGTTCTTCTCGAAGAAGGCGAGATCAGCCTCGGCAAACTTCACGCTCTTTTCCGGCGCAGTCTCCGCAGATGCCTTCGGAGCGTCTGTCTCGGCTGGAGGGCTCTTGGCCTTGCCTTGGCCGCCCGTGCTCTGGCGCGGCTTGGCGATGTTCCGATACTCTTCCAGCGTCAAAGCACCGTCGGCATCCGCATCGAGCTTTTTGAACGCGGGCTCCAAATGGTCAGGATGCTCGCGAAAATAGGGCGTGCTTTGTTTCATGGCCGCAAACTCTTCCGCACTGAGTGTTCCACCCTTGTCCGCATCGAGAGCCTTGAAGCTTTCTTCGAGATTCGAAGCTGCGGGTTTCCCCGCCCCCTTCAAATGCTCCGCAAACCATGCGATCTCGAGCGCGGTGGCTTCCTCGAATCCTTCGCGGTAGATGCCGTAGTGCGTGATCCCTTTGACGACGTGATACTTTGACGGCACGCCCCGGGCGGCGATCTGCTTTTGCGCCTCGGCGACGACCTCGTTGTTGCTCAGTTCCTCGTTCTCCGCGACGACGAAGAGCGCTGGCACTTCAATTTTCGCGGCGGCTTCGAGGGCGCTGAAGCCGATGCTCTTCGCCGGGTTGGTCCGCATGTTGGCGTATTTTGCCATCTTGCCGGTCATCTTGCCGGTTTCCAGCGGCACGGGTTCCACCTCGCCGCGGGCCTGTTGAGTGTGCAGGCGGAAGGCGGCGGCGAGGGCGCGGTCGCGATTCGCACCCCCAAGCCCCGGCACCTGCGCGACGACGCATTTCACCCGGGGATCCGTGCCCGCCATGTAAGTCACGAGGCCGCCGCCGTAGCTGCTGCCCATGAGGCCGATGCGCTCCGGATCCACCGACGGCTCGCCCGCGAGGAAGCTGATCGCGGCGCGGATGTCCTCGGTCTGGTCAGTGTAGTTCATCTGCCAGCGCAGCGCCTTCACCTTGATCGTCAGCTCGCCCTTCTCGTCCGGCTTCGGCTGCGAATCGACGGCCATGAGCTGGCTCTCGCTCTCACCCCAGCCGCGATAGTCAAAAGCGAGGGCGACATAGCCCTTCTCCGCAAAGATCGGCCCCAATCGCCCGCCCGTGCCGCCTTTTGTGCCGCCTGTTCCCGCGCAAAAGACGATGGCAGGCAGCTTCTCGCCTTCCTTGCGGTTCTTCGGCAGATAGAGATCGCCCGCCATGCGGGTGCCATCGCTCCAGACCGTGACGGCCCGTTTTTCCACCGTGTCCGGGAGGGCGCCGCGCGCTGGGGGTTCAATGGGAGGAGCCGGGGCCGGGCGCGGTGTCTTGGCAAAATGGGCGGTGACCTCGGCGACGGTGCCGATGCCGTCCTGATCGGTATCGAGTTGGTCGAAAAGTTTCGGCATCTCCTCACGGGAGATTTGGCCGTCGCCGTTTCGGTCCAACTTCTTGAACCATTCCGCCGGCGGTTCCTGGGCCTGAAGGGCCGGGCTGCCGGGGAAGCAGAGGAGGAGGGCGGGGAGAAGGGAGGCTTTTGGAGTCATGGTCAAAAGCCAGTGCCTGGAAGAAGGGGAATATGGACAAAGAAAAAGGGCGGATCACCCGATTGTCCCGCGCCTCGCGACGCGATCCTCGACAAATGCGACCTCGCGGAAGAACCCGGGAGAATCTCAGGCGATCAAGTCCTGCCAGACCTCACCGTGGACATCGGTCAGGCGGACGTCCCGGCCGGCGTAGCGGTAGGTGAGTTTTTCGTGATCGACCCCGAGGAGGTGGAGGGTGGTGGCCCAGAGATCGAAGACGCTCGTTTTTCTGTCGACCACATGATAACCGAATTCATCGGTCTCTCCGTAGATCGTCCCTCCCTTGGTGCCGCCACCGGCGAGCCAGATGCTGAAGGCGAAGGGGTTGTGGTCGCGTCCGTTGCTCCCCTGGGAGAAGGGGGTCCGGCCGAACTCGCCGGCCCAGATGACGAGGGTTTCGTTGAGGAGCCCGCGTTGTTTGAGATCAACGAGGAGACCGGCGATGGGTTGATCGACCTGTTCCGACATGTTGCGGTGCCCGGATTCGAGGCCGCCATGTTGGTCCCAGGGATTGGGGGCCTGATCCCCGCCCGGTTTTTGGGGCAGGCAGGTGAGTTCGATGAAGCGCACGCCCCGCTCCACGAGGCGGCGGGCGAGGAGGGCCTGGCGTGCGTAGGCCCGGGTCATGGGGTTGCGGGCCTCGAATCCGTAGAGGCGTTTGGTGGCTTCCGTTTCCCCGCGGAGATCGCAAAGTTCGGGCACGGCGGATTGCATCCGGTAGGCGGTCTCATGGTTGCGGATGGCGGCTTCGATGGCGTCGTCCGCCCGGGTGGCCGCGGCGAACTGGCGGTCGATGGCACGGATGAAGTCGAGGCGGGCCCGCTGGGTGACGTCTTGTTCCCTCGGGCGAATGTTGGGCACGGGATCGGAAGCATCGATCTTGAAGACCGATGCCTGATGCTGGGCGGGGAGGAATCCGCTGCTCCATTGGCCGACGCCGCCGTGGGGTGTGCCGGCCTCGCCGCTCTTGAGCACGACGTAGCCGGGGAGGTTGGCGTTCTCGCTGCCGAGTCCGTAGCAGGTCCAGGCCCCGGCGGAAGGATGGCCGATGAAGGGGAATCCGGTATGGAAAAACAGATTTCCCTGGGCGTGTTCGTTGACCGGGCTGGTCATGGAACGGACCACGGCGAGGTCATCCGCGCAATGTTGGCGCAGATGGGGGAAGAGGTCGGAAACGGGGAGTCCACTCTTGCCGCCGGGAGCGAAGTCGAAGGGGCTGCCGAAGATGTTGCCGTTGTTGTTGAACTGGGTCCGCTCGACCTTGACCGGCATCGGGCGGCCGTGAAGCTCGCGGAGTTTTGGCTTGGGATCGAAGGTATCGAGGTGGGAGACGCCTCCCGACATGTAACAGAAGATCACGTGCCTGGCCCGGGGGCGGAGATTGGTCCGGGCACCCGGGGTGGCTCCGGCGGCCGGGGAACCGAGCAGGGCTGACAGGGCCATGAGACCGAAGCCGGTCGAGGCGTTGCGCAGAAGATCGCGGCGGGAACGGGGGAGCGGGAGATTCGTCATGGTTCGGGCGCCCGGTTTATTTGAGGTAGATGAATTCCTTGAGATTGAAAATCGCATGGGCGAGGTCGCGCCAGACGCGGGCATCGTGATCGAGATCGGCCCCGAATCCCTTCAGGGCCTCGGCCTCTGCCTGCAGTGACCGGAGAGACGCTTCGAGCCGTTGCTGCTCCGAGCGGCCGGAGGCGCCGAGGGCGGCATCGACATCCTGACGGGAGACCGGGGCGGGACCGCCGGTGAAGAGGGAGCGGACTTCTTCCGCGGTGAGGGCGCGGTCGTAGAGGCGGCCCTCGAGAATGCGGCCGCGCAGGGCCCTTCCGTTTCCGGCTTGCGTCCCGTGACGGAGACCGAAGAGGACTTCGGTGCGGCCTTTGGCAAAGGGTTGCAGTCCGGCCTTGCGGATCGGGTCTCCCCAAGGTTCCCCGTTGCGGTAGCAGCGGATCGTGCCGTCTTCGGCATAGGTGAGGACCAGATGCACCGCGGTGCCGGCCGCCCCGGTTTCCGCCGGGCCGTTGAAGTCGAGCGTCCGGGCGAACGAGTTGCTGCCCGCGAGCCATTCCTTCCCGCGGCGTTCCGCGAATACGAGGCTGTCGAAGAGGACACCGTCCATGGTTTGCACGGAGAGCACCCCGCCGCCGCCCTGGTCCAAGGTGGCCAGTTGAAGGCGCGCCTCAAGGGTCTTGGCCCCGAGGTCGAAGGGCAGTGGAGCACTGGTGGCGTGGCCGTTGCCATCGACCACCAAGGTCCCGTTTTCCACGCGCGCCGTCCCTTCGAGGACGAGGGGGATCGCGGAAATGGAATCGACCGTCCCCCGTCGGAAATCCCAGTGCGCGACCGGGCGCAAGTCGAGGGAGGCGGAGGACCCCGGAGACCGCTGCTGGCTGGAGGCAAAGGCGGCGGCCCGCTCCGCCTCGAGCCGTTTGCGCACCGGGTCGACGAGGACGGCGAGGTCCGACTCGACGGCACGCCGCCCGGCGAGAATCTCCCCGAGGCGGGAGGCGTCCGCCCGGTGCCGTTCGGAGACGATGCCGAGCAATTCCCGCGCCCCGGACAATTCCGCATCGCTCGGCGGCCGGTTCAAAGCGGCCTCGAAAAGCGCCCGGATTTTCGGGGCCGGGTCGCTTCCCGGTGTGGTGCCGAGGGTTCGGGTTGCGAGGTGCCCGGCCTGGGCGATGAGGAAAGGATCATTCAACAAGGTGAGGGATTGCGCGGGCACGTTGGTGACATCGCGCCGGGTCACGGCGGAGGCGGGCATCGGAAAATCGAACGTGGTGAGGAGCGGGTTGAGGTCGTTCCGCCTGACCCCGAGATAAAGGGAGCGCCGGGGCGAATCCCCGTTCACCGGTGGGCCGGACAGGCTCCGGTCGAGACGACCGGAAACCGCGAGCAAGGAATCCCGGATGGCTTCGGCCTCGAGGCGGCGGAGGGGGAAGGAGGCGAGGAGCCGGTTGTCAGGGTCTTTTTCCCTGGCTTGCGGCGAGGGACCCCCGGATTGGCTCCAGGTCGCCGTCAGGACGAGTTCGCGGACGAGGGTCTTGAGGGACCAACCCATCTCATGCCGGAAACGCCAGGCAAGGTGGTCGAGCAATTCGGGGTGGCTGGGGGCTTCCCCGAGGCGACCGAAGTTGTCCGATGTCCTGACGAGTCCTTCGCCGAAGAGATGGTGCCAGACCCGGTTGACGAGGACGCGGGCGGTGAACGGATTCTTCTCCGACACGAGATCGCGCGCGAACTCGAGACGACCCGTCCCCGCAGTTTGGTAGGGAGCGGGATCGATCGCTTCGAGGAAGCGCCGGGGGACCGTTTCCGAGGGTTGCTTGTGATCGCCGCGGACGAAGAGGGGTTGATTGATCCCCGGTCGTTCCCAAACGCCGGGGGCGCGGGTCGGCGGGGGAATCGCCGATTCCAAGATCCGGAATCTGTCGACGAGCGCGGCGAGGTCGGTGGAAAACTGTGGTGGGGTGTTGGGGAACCATCCGGAGGCGAGCAGTTCGTCCAGCAGGATCGCCTGGGCATCGGTCAGGGCCTTGCCTTCACCCCAGGAGTGGATGAGGTGCCCGAGGACAGAGCGGATCCGTATGATGGCGGAAGGGAAGTCCCCGGGGACGCTGGAATCGCCCGTCAAAAGGGCGGAAAGTCCCTCCTCACGGCCTTGCGGCGGAGCGGGGGAGCCCTTGGGCAAAAGCACGGCTTCCCGGATCCCGAACCAGGAGCGCTCCGCGTCGTTCACCAGGACCGGTGCTTCTCCGCCGGTCGATAACTCGAGGTGGAGTCGGTCGCCGTTCCAGTAGGACACGTCCTGTTTGAGCCAGGCCCAAGCCCCGCCGTTGAGATCGTTGACCCGGTGGTTCAAGCCGCCACGCGGATAGTGCTGCACCACGTAACGGGACAAGCTCCGGTCCCCGGCCACCCGGAAATGAATCTCGACCTCGCCGTCCAGATCGAACGGGGGCGAGGCGAGGACCGCGCGGTGGCGGGAGGAGAGGAGATGGGAATAGGCTCCGGAGGGGAGGATGCGGGCGACGACGGGTCCCGAAGGCGCGATGGCGAAGGCACCCGCCGGGGAGGGAAGCGGTGCGGCCATGCCCTCACCATGCCGGCTCCAGGCGGCGTAGACGGCGGGATCGGCAAGGTTCCAACGCCGGGTCAGGGTCCGCTCGAACGCAGCCCGGTCCCGGGCCGCCGATTCGACCCGGGCCACGGCGTCCTGCCAGATCCGGCCCAGATCCCCGGGACGATCTGCCGCAGCCAGAAGATCGCGGAGAAAGGTGGCGGAGGAAGTAGCTCCAACCGGCGCGGAAGTGGCAGGCAGGGAGCGCCAGGCTTCCGGTTGATCCGGCAGCCCCTCAAGCCAGCGATCCGCGATTCCCTTGCGGATCCGCTTTTTCAGCGCGGTCAGTTCTTCCCGGTTCGTCTCCAGAACGCCCGGGGCATCGACCGCGATGGTGGCGGGCAGGGTGCTCGTGAAGATGCCGAATAAGGCGTAATAATCCTTTTGGCTGATCGCGTCGAATTTGTGGTCGTGGCAGCGGGCGCAGGAAACGGTGAGGCCGAGAAACGCCTTGGTGACCGTGTTGATCTGGTCATCGGTGAAACGGACCCGTTCCTCCAAGGCATCCGTTGGGGAATAGCCATGGAAAACCATGCGGAGGTGGGCGGTGCCGAGGGCACTCTCATTGAGTTTGAGGCCGGGGTTCACCCTCGGCTGCTCCATCAGATCCCCCGCGAAGTGCTCGAGGATGAGTTGGTCGAGCGGAACATCTCCGTTGAAGGCCCGCACCAGATAATCCCGATACCGCCAGGCGTGCGGAATGACCGGGTCTCCCTCGCTCCCGTGCGTGTCGGCGTAGCGGATCCAGTCCATCCAATGGCGCGCCCAGCGCTCACCGAAGGCCGGAGAAGCAAGGTAGGTCTCCGTCAACTTGCGGAGTGCGGAATCCGGATCCCGAAGCGACTCCGCGGCAAACGCACGGGTCTCTTCCCCGCCCGGCGGCAGGCCGGTGAGCTGGAAAGCAAGGCGGCGCGCCAGCGTCCGGGGATCGGCGGGAGGGGAGGGCTCGAGACCTTCCCGGGCGAGGCGGGCGCGGATGAAGCGGTCGACGGAAGGATCGACCCCTTTCACCTCCGGAACGGGTGGGTTCACGACCGGGCGGAAGCTCCACCATTGCGCGCGGCGCGCCGAGACGGCGGCCCAGTCGCTTTCCTTGACGGCTTCGCCTTTGGAGGGAGCCGTGTCCCGGGGGTCGGGCGCACCCATCGCAATCCATTCGCGGAAATCGTCGAGCACGCGGGCGTCGAGCTTGGCCCCGTTTTTCGGCATCTTCAGGTCATCGATCTCGTGCCGGATCGATTGGAGGAGAAGGCTCGCCTCCGGCTGACCGGGTTCGATGACCGGCCCGGAATCCCCTCCCTTCCGCCAACCCTCGCGCGAGTCGAGGAGAAGACCGCCCTTCGCTTTGGTGGCCTCGGAGTGGCACTCGTAGCACTCCTGCGCGAGAATGGGCCGGATGCGCGATTCGAAAAACTCGAGCCGGGCGCCGGGGATGGGCGCGGCGTGGAGCGGGGAAGCGAGGGCGCCAACGAGCAGCGCGACAAGGGGAACACCCCTCTTTGAAAATCCGGCGGGCCCGGGCGACCTTGCGGGTGGGGAACCGAATGGCATCCTGTGAACCTTCATCCCTTCAGTTTCCTTTCAATGCGCTCGACGGTTTCCTGGCAGCGGCGGGCGAAAGCGGGAAACTCCTCTTCCGGCATCCGGTTGATCGGTGCCATCACCGTGATGGCACCGATCGGCTGGCGATAGTGGTCGAACACCGGCGCAGCGACACAGTGGATGCCCTCCACTCCCTCGGCCCGGTCGACGGCGTAACCGAGGCGGCGGATGTTTTCGAGCGCGGGGAGGAGATCCTCGCGCCGGGCGAGCGTGCGTTCGGTGAATTTCTTGAGGGTTTTTCCTTCCTCACGGAACCAGGCCGCCAGGGGGCTCTCGCCCCAGGAGGCGAGGATCGCCTTGCCGGGTGCGCAGGAATAGAGCGGGATCCGCATGCCCACCTCACCACAGACCTGAAGGGCGTGGGTGCCGCGGAATTGCTCGAGCACAAGGGCTTTCCCTCCCGATTCGATCACCAGTTGCACGGTTTCTCCGGTTTCGTCCCGCAGGTTCCGCAAGGCCTCGTGAGCGCAGAATGCAAGACTGCGCTCCCCGGTTCGGGGGCCGGTCAACTGCAGGAGGCGGTTCGTCAGAGCGTAGGCCTTGTTGTCCTCCCGCTGCATGGCGTAACCCATGATCACGAGCGTCTTGAGCAGACGGAAAACCAGATTCTGAGTAAAGCCGCTCCGGCGCGTCACCTCCGCCAGGGTCAATCCGGTTCCGTGGCGGGCCAGCAGATCGAGCAAGGCCAGGGTCTTGGCTCCGGTCGGCGAAGGCATGTCGTCCATCGCGGGAACGGATGCGGGGGCGGGGGCGATCGGGCTCATCGTGTCGTATTTAAGAAGAGTATTCGCAAATAAGAATAAATGTCAAGCGGCAACCCGGAACGGGTTCTTCACCCGGCCCGCCATTTTTCGCTGGCGTCCCAAGGCAATCCGCGATTGGATGGGGCCCGATGTCGATGACCCGATTTTTCGCTCGTTTCGGTTCCCTGCTGGTGTTCGCCGCGGCTTCTTTGAGTCATGCGGAGGAGAATTGGCCCCGTTTCCGGGGGCCACTGGGCACCGGGCATTCCACGGAGACCAACCTTCCGGTGAAGTGGGATCCCAAGTCGATCCGTTGGAAAGTATCGATTCCCGGCAAGGGACAGTCTTCCCCGGTGAATTGGGGAGACAGGATTTTCCTGACCTCGGGGAGTGACGATGGCAGGTTGCGCCAGATTTTCGCGATCGATCCAGCGACGGGGAACCTCCTTTGGACGGACAAAGTCGACGTGGCGAATCCGGAGACGCTGCACCAGATGAATACCTTTGCCACCGCGAGTTGTGCGACGGACGGTGAGGTGGTGGTGGCCTTCTTTGGGCCCGGTGGGTTGCACGCCTGGGATTTGCAGGGCAAACCGCTCTGGTCGAGAACGGACATCGGGGCTTTTCCGGGAGATTGGGGAGTCGGGGCGTCCCCGGTCATCCAAGGAGATCTCGTGATTCAGAATTGTGATGCGGAGGGACCGTCGAGCCTGTTGGCGGTGGACCGCAAAACCGGGAAGACGGTTTGGACCACGCCGCGCAAGGACAGCCCGAAGGGTGGATGGTCCACGCCGATCGTGATCCGGGCCGGGGAACGTGAGGAGTTGATTCTGAACGGGGAATTCGGGGTGAACGCCTACGATCCGGCGACGGGTCGGGACCTCTGGTTTTGCGAGGCTTTCAACGGGCGGGGCGAGCCTGTCCCCGAGTATGCCAAGGGCCTCCTCTACGTGGTGAGCGGCAAACCGGGGGATACCTTCGTGGTCAAGCCCGGCGGGTCCGGTGACGTCACCGGGACCCACCGGTTGCGGGCTTCCAAGCGGCAGGGCGGCCGGGATCTGGCCTCACCGGTGGTGACGGACGACGTCCTGTTTGTGACGAGCATGTCCGGGATCGCCCTTTGTTACGATGCCAATACGGGGGAGACCCTTGGGGATCCAACCCGTTTGGAGGCGGCCATCTCGGCCTCGCCGATTGTGGCCAACGGGTTGATCTACCTTCAGGCTGAGAACGGGGACGTGCTCGTGGTCCGCGCGGGCAAGACCTTGGAGGTCGTGGCCCGCAATTCCGTGGGAGCGGGGGCGGAAGAGATTTTCCGTGCCTCCCCGGGCCCGATCCGGGGAGCGTTGTATTTGCGATCCACCACCGCCCTCTACCGGATTGGAGGTTGAGGG
The DNA here is from genome assembly GCA_018970725.1 of Verrucomicrobiota bacterium. Lineage (GTDB taxonomy): Bacteria > Verrucomicrobiota > Verrucomicrobiia > Verrucomicrobiales > DEV007 > V1-115. Next base: position 31,931 of record JAGWVU010000030.1, on the reverse strand, counting down.
CGCGCCATTCCTCCTGTCTAATGGGAGAAACGCAGATTTGCCCCTATGAAAACGAATCGGATTCTTCTGCTGGCTCCTTTGGCCTTGCTGGCCGTGACCGGATGCCAGACCCAGCCCGCACCGCTTCCGGTGTCCTACCGCCCCGTCTTTGGAAGCGGGGGCGGGGAGGGGGAGCCGGTTCGGACCTACGCCTACGACCCCTATTATGATTACAGCGGGGCGATTTTTCCCTACAAGGATCTCTACTGGTATGGCCGCCCGCCTTTTTACGTCAAGGGAGCGCCCCTGAGGAAGTTCGAAGCCGACCGGGAAGCCGGAAAAGCCCTGAAGAAGGCTGCGACGCCGGGCCACTCAAAGCCCTGACGGAACGCTCGACTTCTCCTCGAGCGCCCTTCTGGCTTTCATGGAATTGAGTGGGGCGAAACGGTTGGCCCGGAAGCCGAGTTCATCGCCGCCGACGTGCGAGTAGTCGATATCGTTCTCCAGTTCCTCAAGCAGGAGGGTGAGCACCGCGGCACCGCCGTCGAGTTGGGGGCGTCCGGCCCGGATGGAGCGGATGGTGTAGATCTCACCCTTCTCCGGGAGTGCGTTGTAGGTATCAAACACCCAGGCGTCCCAGGTGTCATTGATGCACACGACCTTGTCGCCGACGTTCATGGTGGGTGTCAGGGAGCGTGTTTGGCGAGGGCGGCCATGGCGGCCGCAGCGGAGGCGGGCGGAGGGTTGTCGAGCCCGGTCGATGCGTTCGATCCCAATTTCCAAAGGGACGGCACCAGCTTGCGACCATCATAGAATTTGCCGTCCTTGCCCTTGTTGAATCCGTAGAAGGTGGGTTCGTAGGGATCCACAAAGGAGACGTCCGCCTTGTCAGGCACGGGTTGTTGGGTGAGGAACAGCGCGGCGTTGACCACCAGCCTCCGCAAGTCCTCGCAAAGCAGATCCACCGAGGCCCCGGCCGTGGTGCAGAAAGCCTGACCGGTCGTTTTACCGTCCGGTGCCGTGTAAGTCCGGAGCCAGGCCAGGGCTTGGGTCGGTTGGTTCCGTGGATCGTCCGTCAGGATGCGCGATGCCGGGTCGAGGGTTTCGGTGACCGCGCCACGGAGCAGCACGGTGGCCTTGGATTCGTCGAGATTTTTGACGGTGTAGACATCGCTCAAAGCGAAGACGTCGGCGACGCCCCGCATCATCTCATGGCCCTTGCCGGCTTCCACGATTTCCCCGCGGCATCCTTCCACCTTGTGTTTGCCATGATGCGCCACCCACTTTTCCCCGAGGATGTTCAGGCCGAATTCCGCCCACTTGAGGGAACCGCTTTCGCCCGAGCCGGTGAAGGCATGCGTTGCGGTGCGCAGACCGATGACCGGCTTGCCGCGGTTCAGATACTCCGCGAGGTGCCCGTATTGCTCCGCCGGAAGCTGGCGGAATCGCGTCGCGATGATCATGAGATCCGCTTCCTTGAGCTTTTCCAGCCCCGGGATGTTGCCCTGGTGGTTGGGATCGACATAGCCGGTCGCCGGATTGATCGCGAAATGCACCGTGCAATCGAACCCAAACCGCTGGCTCAGGAGTTTCCCGAGCATCGGCATCGATTCCTCGGACCGATATTCCTCGTCCCCGGAGATGAGGACCACTTTCTTCCCATTGGCGGTCCCGGCGGGCGGGAAATGGAGCCACTGCGTGTCCTCCGCGGAGGCGAGTGACCAAGCGGGGAGGAGACTGAGCATCAGGGGCAGGATCCGGAGTGGGTTCGGAGTGATCATTGGGTTTGATGTCACCAAAGCGGTCATCCGCGCTCCGGTCAAGTCGTCGGAACGGGCGGACCGTTGGTTTTTTCATCCGGGGAGAAACTTCCGCCAAATCTTTGATTGCTAATCTGCGCAAATACAGACAAAAGGTCGCGCTCTATGGTTGTGTTCCTCGTTTTCGCCGCGTTTGTCGTCGCCTACGCGAACGGGGCCAACGCCAATTTCAAAGGGGTCGGATCGCTCTTGGGCAGTGAGACGACGAGTTACCGCGTCGCGGTGTTCTGGGGAACTTGCACCACCGCGGCGGGTTGTCTGGCCGCGATTTTTCTGGCGCCCACCCTGTTGAAAGCGTTTTCCGGCAAGGGACTGGTGCCCGACGCCTTGATCGACCGGCCGGCCTTTCTGTCCGCGGTGGCGGCGGGGGCGGCGCTGACCGGTTGTCTGGCCACACGGCTCGGTTTTCCGATATCGACGACCCACATGCTCACCGGAGCGCTTCTCGGGGCGGGTTGGGCGGCCGGTCAGGTGCATGTGGCCAAGCTCTGGGGAAGTTTTTTGCAGCCGCTGCTGCTCAGCCCGCCGCTCGCCATCCTTGCGGGAGCGGCGGTCTTTCTGATTTTGAAAATGCTGCGCCTCGCTCCGGATCATCGAACCCGTTGGCTCGATGCCGCGCATTTTCTCAGCGCCGGCGCGGTCTGCTTTGCCCGGGGGTTGAACGACACTCCCAAGATGGCAGCGCTGCTGCCCGGGGTCGGTTGTTTGGAAGGAAGCCGGGGCATGATCCTCGTGGCGGTCGCTGTGACCTTGGGCGGGGGGCTCAGTGCCCGGGCCGTGGCGGACACGCTCGCTTACAAGATCACCGGCATGAATCCCGGCCAGGGATTTGCCGCGAATCTGGCCACCGCGCTGTTGGTCACCACGGCGAGCGTGCACGGTCTTCCCGTTTCCACGACCCACGTGAGCGTCGGTTCCCTGCTCGGGATCGGCCTGACCACGAGGCAGGCGCGGTGGCGCACCGCCTGGCCCGTGCTCGGGGCCTGGGTCATCACCCTTCCCGTCTCAGCACTGGTCGCGGCCCTCCTCTTCAAGCTGCTCTCCCGCTGAACGCGGCAGGAATGCCATGGGGCAAGCCGCAGCAGCGAGAGCTTGCGAAATGCGGGTCAAATCTCCATCCCATGCAATCCATCCGCACCCTCGCCAACGCGCAGGCCGGGCGGCCGGGATGCGAATCCCGGGGGCATCATTCTCCTTTTTTCTGCCAGGAGTAAAACAGCAGCGCCCCCAAGACCGCGACGAGCGCTCCACCGGCCAATGCGGTGGCGAGGGAGAGGAACAAGGTGAGAAAGTCTTCCCGTGAGGGCATGGCCGCCCGGGAGAGCATGACTCCCACATAGCCAAGATACCCGACGGCGTCCGCAACATACATGAGGTAACCGATGTTGCCACGCTCGCGGGTCAGGGCGATCAGTCGCTCGAAAATCGTGGTATGCACAGCCACATAGGGCACATACATGCCCACGCCGAGCAGCACCATGAAGGCAAAGGGCGGGACGAGGCCCGCACGACTTCCCGCGAGGGCGAGGAGCGCCACCACCAGTCCCGTTGCGCAGAGGCCCAGTCCGGTGAGGAAAGCGATCCGGTTGTCTCGCACGAGGACGAGAGCTCCGTTGGCGAGCACCACCGCGAGCGTGACCCACAGTTCCGATTGGGTGAAGACAGCCGGTTGGCTCCCTGCTCCCAGCCCTGCCCAGATTTCCGGAGCGAAGTCCGCGCGGAGGCTGCGCAATACGGTGATGAGCAGGTAGGCGAGGACAATTCCCGACAAGCCGATCCCGTGTCTCCGGAGGAGGGCAAGGCGCTCGTGGCCCGTCATCGGGCTGCGCCGGGAACGCGCGGCTTCGTCCTGAGGCGTGGGCGCGGGGATCCGCTGCAGCATCCAAACGAAGATCAAGAGCGGGGGCACAAAGAGCAGACCGGCCACGCATGGCATCCATCTCTCGGAGATCCCGCCCTGCAGCAGCAGCGACCCGACGGACTTGGTGAATCCATCCGCCAGGATGAAGCTGGCGCAGAGGCCGGCGACGAAGAGTTCCGTGAGACAACGCCCCTCAACGAAACCGAGAACCAAACCGAAAACCATGCCCAGCGCCAGGCCGTTTCCCAAGAGGCATGCCGCGTTGAACGGTGCGGGGGTCAGCGCAAACAAGAGCAGTGCAATTTCCGCCAGAGCGATGAGGCCCAAGAGCGCCCGGGCCCGCTGCTCCGCGGTCATTTCAGCGATCACCTTGATGCCGATGAACTTGGAAAGCATATAACCAAGAACTTGCGCCGTGACCAGCCAGGCCTTGGCCTCCGCGCCTCCATAACCGCTGGCCGTGAATGGTTTGCGAAAGCCATACATGCTGGCGTAGGTGCCGAAAGCCGCCAAAACGCACCACAGGGTGAGGAACCACGGTCGCGTCATCCACCGCGCGAGGCGGCCCCGGGTCGTCATGGGGAGGGGAGCATGAAGGTTTGCAGAACGGGCACGAAGGAATCGAGATCCGGGGTCACCATGTCCGGGTCCTTGCCCAGGTCGTCATAGCGCCGCACCCGCACGGCGAGTTCGAAGTTTGGCTCACGGGCGAAGGCCGCCGCCTCGTCGGCCTGCATCGCTCCGCCTTGCAGGTCCAAGCTCTGGCGCGAGGCGGCTGACAATGCCGACAGATATCCGGGTTCCTTCCAGCACAAATAACGCTTGGCCGCCACATGGAGGCGGGCCGCGTCCGCGATTTCCCCGGTGAACAGTCTGCGGAGCTTGTGGTAGCCGAGGTGTTCATGGCGCGCATCGACTCCTTGGAGCGCGATGTCCTCACCAAGCTGATGACAAAGGTGGCCGTAATCATGGAGCAAGGCGGCCGCGACGATGACCGGCGGTTCCCCCGCCTGTTGCGCAAGGGTCGCACATTGCAGCGCGTGCTGGATCTCCGTCACTTCCTCTCCGTAGAGGCGATGACCGTGTTCCCGGTAGGTGGTGAGGATGTCTTCGAGTGATCCGGGGCTCATGAGTGAGGGAGCCTCAGTTCATCTCCAATCAGGGTCGTTGTCAACGGGCTGTCGGGTGACCTCATGGGCACATCGAGATGGCGACCCGGGGCCAGCGCCGGCTTGCGGCCAGGGCAAAACCTTCCCCCAACCGATCCAACGGCAGTGGCGGGCTTACCAACGAGGCCCACGGCAGCGGAGACTGGCGCAGAAAGGCCGCCGCGCGGTCCAGGTGGCGCGGGGCGTAGTTGTGAAAGCCGCGCAGGCTGACGCAGCCGCGAATGACCGCCTCGCCAGTCAGATGAAGCGCCGAATCCGGGTGCACCATGCCAACCAAGAGATAATGTCCTCCCGGGCGCAGCAGGCGCATGCCTTCAGGGACCAGGGCGGGGACACCGGCCGCTTCGATCACCACATCCGCCCCATGAGAGGGAAGATCCCCGGGTCTCACGGGTTCGCCGCCAAATCCAGCCACCCGCGCCAAACGGGATTCCTCCGGATCGACGACCAGCACGCGGCGCACTCCGGCTGCCTTGAGCAAGGCACACCCGTGCAGACCGAGCAGGCCCGCTCCCTGGACCACGGCGACCTCGCATGGGGAGGGCAGCTGCTCGGTAACATTCGCCATCGTCGCCAACGAGCAATTCGCGGAAGCAGCCACGGCGTCCGGGACTTCCGGCGGCACTTCCACAAAATGAGTGCCCGCCTGCAGCACGATGTGCGTGGCATAGGTTCCGTGGAGACCGGAGCCATGGCCCAGCGCCGCGTGGCCATACTTGAAAACGTGTGCGCACTTCTGCGGCAGATTCCAGACCGTGCAGGCCGGGCAAATGCCGCAACCGTCCGCAGAACTCCAGGTGATGCGTTTTCCCAGCCAAGGCTCCCGTCCCGGGCCGGCGGCGATCACCCGGCCCACCCCTTCGTGACCGAGAATGCAGGGGACCGGTTCGTTGCGTTTGCCCGCAAAGGTGTGCAGGTCCGAGCCGCAAATCGTCGCCAAACGCATTTCGACCAAGGCTTCGCCCGCCTCCAATCTTTCGGGCAGGGGCAGTTCCTCGAAGCGGAACGGTTGTCCGGCGCGATCAAAAATGGCGGCGCGGGCGTTCATGGCCTGGCCATCCACCCGGGGAGTTCGGCCACGCTGCGCAGCACTTCATGCGCCCCCATGGCGCGCAATCGATCCCCCGCGGTCCGGACAAGGGAATGCCGGGAGGACTCATCCAGCGCCGCCAGGGATTCCAAGCTCAGGCCCAGCTCGTTCCCGCACTCGCTCAGGCCGACGCAGATCATGCCCGCGTTGCGCCCTTCGGCCATGTCCGCGGGGGTGTCGCCAACCTTGAGGCAGCGGGACATCGGATAGACCCCGCACTGCTCGGCGATGCGGAAGCAGGCCCAGGGGGCGGGCCGGGCTTGCGGCACTTCGTCGGCGCAGATGATGAACTCGGGATCAATGCCCGCGCCACGGGCCAACGGCTCAAACAGGTTCATCATCGCCCGCGTATACCCCGTGGTGCTACCGATGCGGATCCCGCGCTCCCGCAACCAGCACAAGGTTTCCACGGCTCCGGGAATCGGCACGGCATGAGCGGGAAGCAAGGCCGGCAACAAGTTCACAAAGTCCGCGTAGATGGTTTCGACCAAGGCCTCGTCGTTCTCAGGTTGCAACCCGGTGCGCACGCGGTCGGCGATCCCGGGATCCTGAAGAATCTCGCGCACGTGATCCCGCTTGTGCGCGCCCATCGGCTTGCGGGCGATCTCGTCGCTGATCGGCAGGCCGGCGTTTGCAAAAGCCTCGTGAAAGGCAGCCAGCGGCGCCCGGCACCCGAAGTCCACCAGGGTGCCGGCCCAGTCAAAAATCACGAGGGCGATGTCCTTCATCAGGCGTTCCAGGATGCGATCGTTTTTTCCGCCAAGCCCCAGCCCAGCGTCATGCCGAGACCGCCCATGGCCGTGACCATGGTGACCCGTTCGCGCGGATGCAACACCACCTGCGTCTGACCGATCATACTTTTCAAGTAGGTCCCTTGCCAGCGGGAGGCAATCCGCGGGTCCGGCAGCTGAACGAAGTCGCGCAACGCCCCCAGGATCAACTCGTCCACCTCCGGCCGGCTCTCCGGCGGAAGATCGTTCCCATATTCGTGCGAATCACCCAGCGTCAACGTGCCGTCGTGATGCTGGGCTGCGATGACATGAACCCCCCATTGATGATGCCCGGGCAACTCGCTCTCCAGCCGCTTCCGCAACGCCTCCGTGCCCGGGCAATCCCGAAAGGCCGGGTAGTGGCAAAGCGTCAGGTCGCTCACCAGGATCGCCCCAAGATCGAATCCTTCCGGCTGCGGCACCGTCCGCATCATCTGCAGGCGGCATTTTTGAACCCGCGCCTCCGCCAGTTCCGCCGGAAAGAGCAAGCGCATCTCTTCGCCCGCTGCGATGACCAGCCGGTCAAAGCGGAAACTTCGTCCGTCGCTCGTTTCCACCGCATCGTCATGCACCCGCACCACCTGGGTGGCAAAATGCAGTTCCACTCCCAATGACTCCGCATGCCCGGCCAGCGCCGGGATGGCCGAAGGCGGATGGACCACCGTCTCGTGAGGACTGTATAGCGCGCCGCGCAGATTCTCCGGATTCGATGCCGGAAAGCGATGCCTCACTTCCGGAGCCTCCAGCAACTCGAAGACCGGATGCCGCGCCGCAAACTGATGCAGAACCGCCCAGGCCTCCTCCCGATAGGCCAGACTCAGCGAGCCTTGCGTCTTCGTCCAAATGCCCGCCCGCGCCGCGACTTCCTTCCAGCGCTGCACCCCGAGCAGCGCCTGATCCCGTTCTGGGCCGAACTCGCACCCAATCGGCCACAGGGTGCCAAAATTCCGCACCGAAGCGCCCAAGGCCCGCGCATCGCGCTCAAAGAGCATCACCGCAAAACCCGCCTCCCTCGCCGTGATCGCATGGGCCAGCCCGATGATGCCGGAACCAATGATGACGACGGGTGCCTGCGGCATGTCTCGCCCATGGCTTGTCCCGAGCCGGAAAACAAGGAAAAACCGCGGTTCCAACCCGGGGAAAACGAAACCTTGCCCAGCCTCGGGCCGGGGCGCGGAAGTTTTTTTCTAATTCATACTAGACAAATCAAGATTTCGTCGCGATGAATCTTGACTGACTTACAGTAGATTCGGTTGAGAGGCGACCGCGCCATCGGCCCCATCCACCGATCCACCGATCCCCGCCTGGGAAGGTTTTCCATCGAATCCTCCGTCATTCCTTGACGATCCCTCCGCCCTTGTGACCCGAAGCCGGGAATGAGGCTGCTCCACCAGGTTCCGAATCCTGAGACCGGAATCTAGCACAACCACCCATTCCCAGCATGAACCAAAACCAAAAACGATTTTTCACCTCCATCGCCCTCGCATGGCTCCACGTGGCCGGCCTCTCGCAGGCCGCCCAAGTGGTCGCCCCCGCCCCGGGAGACATCTTCCTCGGCGTGCGCGCGGTCGATGGCCAAAGCAGCGGCATCTCTTACATTGTCAACATCGGAAACGATTCCACCTTCCGCACCGCCGGGGCCGGGACGGTTCTTTCCCTCGCAAACATCGGGGCGGATCTGACCGCGATTTTCGGAGTCAACTGGCACAGCCGGTCGGATCTCTACTGGGGGGTGTTTGGCACGCGCAACCAGACCAATCCTGTCACCTACGGATCACGGGAGCAATCGCCTTTCGGAAGCTCTTCGGCGGGGTTCGCCGCCCAAAACCTCACCGCCCGGTCCAGCACCAACACGCAGCTGGTCAGCGTGATCAGTGGCTACGCTTCCCTGCAGGCGACCGATAACAATCCCAAGGCGGCGGCTCAGACCAACGCGTCGAATTCCGCGAGCTATAGCTTCCAGACAGGCACGGCCGGGACGACGGATTTTGGGAGCCTCAGCAATTGGGCCACCATCGAAGGAAATTTCGGTGCGGGAGCGAGGCGAACGGCGCTCGATCTTTTCCGCTACTCGGGAAACACCTCCACCGGCGTGAATTCCGTCGAGCGGCTCGGCGCTTTCTCCCTCACTTCGTCCGGAGCGCTTTCGTTCTTGGCTGGGCCGGTGCCCGAGCAGGTGCAGGTCACGGCGGAGACGTTGTCCGTGGCTGAGAACGCGGGAACCTTGAGCATCGGGTTCGAGCGGTTCGGGGACACGGTGGCCACGTCGGGCGCGACCGCCACCGTGACGGTGACCGGGGGAACGGCGGTGGCCGGAACGGACTTCACCCTGCCCGGGAGCTTGACGGTCAACTTCGTTCCGGGTCAATCGCTCGCCTCCTTGTCCATCCCAATTCTCAACCGGGTGGGTTATCACGGGTCGAGGTCGTTTTCGGTGGCCCTGCAAAGCGCCACCGGCGGATTCGCGGTCAGGAGTCCGGCCACCACGGAGGTCACGATCAACGAGCTGGATCCCGACCCGGGGGTGCTGGCGTTTTCCAGCGCCACGGTCAACACCACCGTTTCCGCGACCACGGTCTCCGTCGGGTTGGTCCGCACCTCCGGCACGGCGGGATCTGTCGCGGTCGATGTCTCGGTCACTGGAGGAACGCTCGCCGCCGGAACGCAATTCACCTTTGCCAGCCCAACCCAGGTCAACTTTGCGGATGGAGTGACCACGGCGAACGCGGTGATCACGTTGAACACGATCGCCTCCGGCACCATCACGCTGCAGCTGGGCAATCCAACCAATTTCTCGCGCCTTGGGGCCCAGACGTCGGCCACGGTGAATGTGGCGGGCATCCCGGGAACGCTCGCCTTTGCCGCGGCCTCGCAAGCTTTCCCGGAGAGCGCCGGCACGGTCAACATCCCCATCACCCGGACCCAGGGACTGCAGGGAACGGTCACGGTCCAGGTGTCCGCCACCCCGGGCAGCGCGTCCGCTTCGGACTTCTCCCTGACGCCGAGTCCCTTCACCGCCAGCCTGGCCGAAGGTCAGTCCTCCGTCAACGTCCCGGTGGCCATCATCGCGGATGCTTTGAATAGTGAGACGAACGAGTCGTTCACCCTGACCCTGAGCAATCCAGACGGCGGAGCTTCCCTCGGTGCGCGGACTTCCACCACCATCCGAATCAACGAATACGACACGCAGATCCCGACGGTGGCGCTGACCGCTCCGCTGGGGGCGGCGCGTTTGACGACTTCCCCCGTCGCGGTGACGGGAACGTTCAGTGACGACAAGGGGATTGACCGGGTGCTGGTCCGGCTTAACGGAGGGCCGGCACTGGCCGCCAGCCTGACCGGGTCCGGCAGTCTCTTGAGCGGTGGTTTCACGCGCTCCATCACGCCGGTGGCCGGACCCAACACCGTCACCGTCCAAGCGGTGGATGGCACGGGCAACGTCTCCACGATCCTTTCGCGCAGTTTCACCCTTGTCGTGACCAGTCCCCTGGTGGTGACCCGGAGTGGCGAGGGAACCTTGACGCCCCTCCTTGGAGTGAATCTCCCGGGAACCGTTCCCGCGGTGGAGATCGGCAAGGTGTATTCCATCACGGCCAGAGCGGCGACGGGCAAGCTCTTCGCCGGATGGTCCGGTGCCGGTGTCAGTGTCACCGAGTCGGAACTGGCCACCTTGAACTTCACGCACCAGAGCGGGTTGTCGATCACGGCCAGCTTCATCAACAATCCCTTCACCGCGGAGGTGATCGGTGATTTCAACGGCCTCGTCCAACATCCCAACCCGGCAAGCCGGAGTGTCGCCAGCGAAGGATTCATCACCGTCAACGTGGGCGGCACGGGCGCGTTCAGCGGGACCTTGCGGATCGACGGTTCGAGTCTGCCCCTCCGCGGCGCACTCAATACGAGCGGTGTCGCCCGGTTCGGCCCGGCGCGCACCCCAACCCTATTGATTCCCCGTCCGGGCGGCAACAATCTGGCACTGGCCTTCACCGTGGACTTGAATCCCACGGGCACCAAGAGGCTCACCGGCACGGTTTCCCGGCAGACCCGGACCGGCAGCGTCCTGCTCGCGAACCTCAGCGCCGACCGGGCTTCCTTCAGCAAGACAACGCCGGTGCCCATGGACCGCCAGGGGTTCCATACCTTCGCGCTGCCTGCCCAAGGGCAAACCAACGGTCTGACCGCGGCCGACTATCCCCAAGGCGATGGCATCGGATCGGTGACCATCTCCCCCGCGGGCTTGGCCAGCTTCAAGGGTAAACTCGCCGATGGGACCGATTTCACCGCGTCCGGGTTCCTGACCAATGTCTCCGGATCAAGCGACAAGGTCCCGTTCTTCGCCCAACCCTATGCGAACAACGGTGCCATTGCGGGCAATGTGGTGATCGATCCGACCCAGCCGGAGAGCGATCTGTCCGCTCCCAGCGTCCTCTGGTTCAAGCCGGTCCTCGAAGGACAGCACTACTATCCCTTCGGCTGGCCGGAGGGGGTGGTGACGACCCTGATCGGTTCCAAATATAGTGTCCCCCCCGGCGCCAGCGTGGTCCCGGGCCTGCCCGTGGTCAACCCCCTGACGGGGAACGCCACCTTGCAATTCAGCGAGGGCGGGCTCGACGAAACATTGTCCAAAGATGTCAACATCAACACGACAAACCAAGTGGTCAGGGTTCCGGTGACGAACCCGACCTATGAACTCAGTTTTGGCTCTACCAAAAAAGTCGATGTCTCCAAGGGAGATATCTCGGGGAGCTTCGATCATTCCAATGGAAGCCGTCCACGGTTCATTGGGAAGATTATCCAGAAAGGAAGCGAAGGTGGAGCCTATGGCTATTTCCTCACCGTCGCACCCAAGAAAGCCACCGGCGATGGTCAGTCCGGTGGTGTTAGTCTGAATCACAAACCATAAATATCCTTATCAAACCCGACCTTCAGGTCATCATCTCCCATCTTTCATTCATGAAAATCACTCGCTTCATCAAATGGTTCTCGGTCGGCGTGGCCTGGGCTGCTCTCAGTGCTTCCGCGTTCAGCCAGACGGTGATCCGCATTGTCGGATCCAACGGTGACCGCGTCGCCACGCAGAACGCCATCGCCCATATTCTGGACAACGGGACCAGCTTTTCCTACCGGGGCACCAACGGTTCCAACTCCAGCACAACGGTTTCCACGGGAACCGCCAGTCCGACTCTCTCGGTCGCCTCTGCCATTACCGGATCCAATTTCGGGGCCTGGAACGGAACCTACGGAGGCAATAACGTCGTGATCAAGGTGACCTTCTCCGGTGCTCTCGCCGGGATCGCCGCGGTGGCTGGCAACACGGACCAGCGCTTTGTTCCCAACGATGGGACGGGCAGCGGGGCCACGGTCAATCCGTTGACGGGAACCACCCAGGGAACGGATTACGAGGTGGGCAAAGCCGACTTTGGTTTCTCCACGAACTTCCAAACGACCTCTCCCTTCAACGGTGTGTTCCAGGGAACGACCTACAGCACCGTTGTCGAGGAAATCGTCGGGATCTCCCCGCTGGGATTCTACGCCAGTCCGGGTTTTCCGGGATCTCCCTCGAACACGACCAACACGACCGTGCAGAACATCACCACGCAGTTGGCGCGCCAGCTCTACACCATTGGATCGGTTTCCCTGGCTCAGTTTACCGGAGATTGGACGAACGATAAGAACAAGATTGTTTATGCTCTGGGCCGGAACACGGACGCGGGTCAGCGCTTCGGCGCCTATACTGAAATTGGTTTGGGCACGACGACCCAGGTCCGGGTGTATTTTCCGACTGTGAGTGGATCCACGACTTCAGGTTCCACGACTTTTGGAGGTACTGCGATCACCCATGAACTCTGGCCCATCAATCAGCAGCCGGGATCCTTTGCCGTGGCTCTGGGAAGCGGCGGCTACAGCTCGGGTGCCTTGATCTCCCAGAACCTCACGGTGGTTCTCGGTGCGGATGCCTACAAAAGTCTCTACGACGATCCGGAGACCGTGGGGCCTGACTACCTCTACCCGGATGCCACGGCTGGATATTACATCGGGTATGTGACGCCGGGGGATGCCAGCAGCCGGATTGTCGGAGGTGTCGTCCCCACGGGCAGTCGAGGAGTGGCCCTCAAGTTCAACGGGGTGGAGCTGACCAATGCGAACGTGCAAAACGGCACTTACACTGCTTGGGTTTACAACCGGATTCTCAAACCGCAGAGCGGTGCGGCGAATGCTTTGACGGGCACCAAGCTTACCTTCGCCAATGCCTTGCGGGACCAAATCAGGAATACGGATGCGGCGACCAGCGGTCTCAAGGATGACGCTTCGGTCTTCGTGAAACGCTCCACGGATGGTGGGGACGTGGTGCCGAAATGATGGAAACCCGAGTATGTCCCGGCCCGTTCTGGATCTGAGATAGGGCGAAGGGACTCTCCCCGGTGCCCGCCGTGGTTCCCTACAAGGTGACCGCGGCGGGCTTACTGGCATAAAAGAATGGAAGCGGTCAGGACGACAAACGTGATCAAACCGGGATACCGGTTTCGATTGGTGCTCGTTTTGGGCTGGATGGCCTGGGGCCTGTCCGTGCAGGCGGGGGACATTTTGCGCGGCGGTGCCGGTGCGTCTCAATCGCCCTCTGTTCCCAGATCCGCGCAGTCGATGACCTCGGCGGAACATGCCGCAGCCCGCGCCAATGCCAGGGATGCGTTGGCGCGTACGACCCGGGCGATTACCGCCGCTCAATCTTTCCAACAGGCGGCCCGGGATGCCGCCAGAGCCAGCGGGGCCCGGAACCTCGGCGCCGATCCCAATCACCCGGGCCAATCTCTTCCCGATGTTCCGGACGGTCTGGCTCCCGGTGGTCTGGAAGTCGTGCCCGGCGCCACGGCGGGAGGCACCCTTTGGAGAGGCGCGCAATTGCCCGTCCAATCCGGGTCGGGGAGCGCGCGCAATGTGCGCATTGAGCAGACTCACCAAGTCGCGGTGCTCAACTGGAAGACCTTCAATGTGGGGCGCAACACCACGCTGACGGTTGATCAATCGGCCGGAGGTTCCAATACCAGCAACTGGATCGCTTTCAATAAAATCAACGATCCCACCGCACGGCCTTCCCAAATTCTCGGTAAGATCAATGCCGCGGGCCAGGTCTATGTCCTCAACGGCAATGGAATCATCTTTGGTGCCACCGGCCAAATCAATACCCACACCCTGGTCGCCTCGGCGTTGCCCATCAACGACAAACTCGTTTCCGGCGGTCTGCTCAACAACCCGAAGGCGGAATTCCTCTTCAACGGCTTGGCGTCCGCCGCTTCCACGACCTCGCCAGGTTCGAATCTGCCCGGTGGCAAGTGGGGCGATGTCACCGTGCAAGCGGGTGCCCGGCTGAGCAGCCCGGTGAATGCCAGCAAGGTGGGGGGGAGGATCGCCCTGATCGGTGCCAACGTGAACAATGCAGGGACCATCTCAACGCCCAATGGCCAAACCATTCTCGCGGCGGGGTTGCAGGTGGGCGTGGCGGCCCACCCGGGCGGTGATCCCAGCCTGCGTGGCTTGGATGTCTATGTCGGTGCCGTCGAGGATGCGGGTTCCGGCCTGGGAGCTTACGCCGGAAGCGTCCAAAATCAGGGGGTCATCGAGGCCTTTGGAGGCAATGCCTATCTCACCGGCAAGAGCATCACCCACCGGGGAGCGATCGTCAGTTCCACCAGCGTGGCTCTCAATGGCCGGGTCGACCTCGACGCGAGCTTCGAGGCCGTGCCGAACACGGCTTACAATCCCACGGAACGTCCGGCCGACGTGCCGTTCTTGTTCCAGAAGACGGGAAATATTGAACTGTCCGCCGGAAGCGTCATTCAGATCCTGCCGGAGTATGGTGATGGTTCGAAGGTGGCGGGCACCTCCCTGGCGTTGCGTTCCCAGATCAATCTCCGCGGCCTCACCACGTATCTGGGGGCGGATGCAGCGATTTTGGCCCCCAACGCAACGGTTACGGCCAGCGCGGGAACTTGGGATCGGTTGCAGACGGCCAGCGTCGGCACCAACCGCTTTGTGCGTAGCGCGGGTCAGATTTACCTCGACCGCGGTTCCGTCATCAATGTGGCCGGCACTGTGGATGCCCGGGCCTATCTCAAGGATTATCTTCTTACAGTGCAGCTCCGGGGCGCCGAGCTGGCCGGTTCCCCGCTGCAACGGCAAAGCATTTTTCGCAATACGGAAGGCACCGCTCCCAGCGTCACCGTCGATCTCCGCCGCTTCGGCGTCCACAACGGCTTCTACTGGGTGGGCACACCGCTGGCGGATTTGTCCGGCTATCTTGCGATCATCCAGCGCGATGTTTCCCAGCTCACCACGGCTGGCGGTTCGGTATCCCTTCGGGCCGGTGATTCCGTGGTCATGCAACCCGGCTCCAAAATCGATGTCTCCGCCGGTTGGTTGAACTTTGATGGAGGGATGGTCACAACTTCCCGGGTGATGCGAGGAGGGCACCTCGTGGATATCGCTGATGCCTTTCCCGATCGGCGGTATGACACTTTCGTCCCTGGTGAATTCACGGTGCATCATTCCCGATGGGGGGTGACCCGGGCCTTCGAAACGCCATGGGTTTCCGGAAAATATTACCAAGCTCCGTATGTGAGCGGCGCGGACGGAGGAAAGCTGGACATCGCGGCCGCCGGCCTTGCCTTGGATGGCGGGGTGCTTGGGAGGACCGTGGCGGGCCCGCGGCAAATCAAGGATTCCCTTCTTCCTGCCCAAAGTATGCTGGCCGTCTCCGTGACCAAGGAGCAATTCCTCACCGGGATTTACCCTGTGATTTCGCCAACCCCGGCCAATGTGGTCTTCGGGGGAGCCGCCCAGCGCGCCGCCGCCAATTTTGGCTTGGATGCCAACGGCAATCCGCTTGCCCTGCGGGCGGATCGGCTCAGTCAAATCTCGCTTTCGCCGGATTTGTTCACGTCCGCCGGTTTCGGGAAGCTTTCCGTGGCGTCTCCTGCAGCCCGGATCACGGTGCCCGAAGGCGTCCGTTTGGAAGCGCCCGCCGGGGGCGGCTTGACCCTGAAGGGAGCGAATATCGATTTCTTGGGCAGCTTCCAGTCTGATGGAGGCAGTTTCAGCGCCACGGCCTTCAATATCCCGCCCGCGGAGGCGGCCGCCAATCTTCGGGATCCCTTCGCCCTGACCCCACCGCCCAACGCCGGACGAGGAAATTTCCGCCTCGGTCCGGCTGGCGTGATCAACCTGTCGGGGCGTTCTCTCAACGAGCGGGGATTCTCCGGGGAAGGGCTGGAACCGCTGGTCACCCACGGCGGGACCATCGCCATCAACGCGTTTGGCGCCGTCTTGGAGAAAGGCAGCCTGCTCGATGTTTCCGGCGGAGCCCGGCTCTCCCTCGGCGTCGATGAACTGGGAGATACCGAACTTTACACGGCCTATGGAGACGCGGGTTCGATCCGCGTGGCCGCAGGTCAGGATGCCTCGCTGGAAAACGTCATTGGAGGGGAGTTGATTCTGCAAGGGACCCTCCGGGGTTACAGCGGCAGCCATGGCGGGGCCCTTTCTCTCAAGGCGCTTACGGTCCGAATTGGCGGGGGCTCCGCCCAGCCCGGGGCGCTCCGGTTGGCACCTTCGTTCTTTGAGAGGGGAGGGTTTGCCAGCTATTCCGTAACAGGTATCGGCCGGCCCACGGCAACGTCCGAGGTGGTGACTCCGGGGGTCTTGGTGTCTCCGGGGACTGTGATCGCCCCCCGGGCGGACAGCTATCTTGCGGTGGCTGGCCGTGACGGAGGGGTGGATTTCCGGATCGTGGCACCGCCCGTTGGCGTGCGAACCCCGGCGAGCCTGGCACTGGAGGCTTCCGGAGCGGAAGGCAAGGAAGGTCTCGAAATTCGCGGTGGCGTGGTGCTCGGCGCTGGTTCCCGCATCCAGACGGATCCGCTGGCCTCGGTCAAACTGAAGGGGCAAACCGTGGCGGTTCTTGGCTCGGTTTACGCCCCGGGCGGGAAGATCCAGATTACCGGGGCCAAGGATTCCCAGACGATTGGTTTTTCGGACATTACCAAGCCATTGACCACGGTTTATCTCGGGTCGCGCAGCGTCCTCTCCACCAAAGGGACCACGGTGCGGGAACCGGACGCTTACGACCGCCGCATCGGTCAGGTGCTCCCCGGTGGCGAGATCAGCGTTTCGGGGAATTTGGTCGCGGCCCGGGGATCGGTCCTCGACGTTTCAGGGGCCGCGGACCGGCTCGATTTCCATCCCGCTGTTTTGGATCCCGGCCGCCGCTTCCCGTCTGGATTGACCAGTGGCCTGACCTCAACGCTCGATTCCCTGCTGGCGGAGCGAATCCGGGTCGATAGCGACGGCGGGCACCTTGAACTCAGCGGGGGGCGGATGTTGTTTTTCGATGGAACCGTGCACGGCGCGGCGGGAGGTCCGGGGGCGATCGGCGGCTCGATGGTGGTGGACTCCGGCCGGTTCTATTCGCCCGGAGTGATTCCCCCGGCCACGGACAGCAACCTGGTGTTGACCCAGGGAGGGTTGACCATCCCGTCCGCCTTGCCTGACAACGCGAGCGCCATCGGCCAGGGTTTCAGCACCGTGATCGGGCGCGGCTACCTTGCGGCGGACACCTTTCAGCGGGGCCGGTTCGATTCGCTGGCGCTCAACGGAGTCGTGGAATTCAGCGGCGGGGTCGATCTTGACGCCAAGGGAAGCCTGCGCGTGGCGGATGGCGGGGTGATCATCGCCAATCAGGATGTGCACCTCCGCGCTTCCTATGTGGCTTTGGGACAACCCTTTGTGCCGCCGGTGCTGCCGGACCAGCGGCTGGGGCAGATTTCCTTCAAAAACCTCGCCCCCGCTGCTGGCACCGGCCGATTGTTCGTGGAGGCGCGGAATATCGATCTGGGGACTTTGTCTTTTCAGGGAGTCAGCTACGCCAAACTCAGCGCCCATGGCGGCGATTTGCGTGGAAACGGCATTGTCGGCATGGCCGGAGAGATCGTCCTGCGAGCAGCCCAGGTGTATCCAACCACCTTGAACGAGTTCAGCGTTTTTGCTTATGACCTGGGGAGTGGACCGGGCGTGGTGCCGGGAAAGATCCGGATCGAGCAGGCCGGGGTGCGGAATCTTCCGCTTTCCGCCGGGGGGAGGTTGACCCTCCACGCCGGTGAAATCGAGCAATTCGGAACCCTGCGGGCTCCGATGGGGATCATCAATCTCGGGTGGGACGGCACGGGCACGGCGCCGAGGGATCTCGTCGCCGGAGACGCCATCGCGGTGGGACCGACAAACCTTCTCACCTTGGGCTCGGGAAGCACCATCTCGGTCAGCGGGGTCGATCCTCTCACCGGCCGGGGCATCGTGGTGCCGTTCGGGAAGTCCGACGGAACCTCCTGGTTCGATCCCCGGGGGTTCGATATCTCGGGCGGTGGCCTGCCGGAAAAGGCGGTGAACATCGCCGGGCGCAACGTGACAACGCAAGCGGGTTCGGTCATTGATCTCCGGGGCGGAGGCGAACTTTATGCGTTCCAGTGGAAGATTGGGAACGGCGGGCTGGTGGACTTCCTCGGCCAAGCCGCCGCTCCTTGGTCGCCAAACAAAGCCTATGTGAGCGGGGATCTCGTCCGCTACGATGGGGCGACCTGGTCAGCCCGGGCAGGCAGTCAAGGGGTGACGCCAAATCCCGGTGTCAATTGGACGGCGGTGCCTCAAGCCTATGCCATCGTCCCCGGATACACCGGCGACCTCGTTCCCTATGCGCCGTTCGGCGACTACCAGGATGATCAGATCGGGGCGGGGGATCGCATCACCATCGGGGGATCGGGCGCCCTGGCGGCGGGAACTTATACCCTGCTTCCCGCCCGATATGCCCAGCTACCCGGTGCGGTGCTGGTGACGCCGAAAACAGGCCCGGTGACTGGCAGCCTGAATCTGGTCACGGGGGCATCCCTGGCCTCCGGCTACCAATTCAACCAGCTCGACCGGGGCCGACAGATTACCCCGATCACCCATCGCTATGAGGTGGCTCCGGCGGAGGTGGTCCGCGCCCGGGCCGAGTATCGCGACGTTTCGGCGAATACGTTCCTCCGGGAAAGCGCCGCCCGGCTCAACGCGCCGGCACCCAAGTTACCCACGGACTCCGGGTATCTCCTCGTCCTGAGCTCGCAGATCATGACGTTGCAAGGCGAGGTTCGCTCCGCTTCGGTATCGGGCGGCCGGGGATCGGAGATCGATATCGCGGCGCCCCAGAACCTGGTGATCACGGGGGATGCCAGTGGTTCCGTTCCCAACACGGTTCTTTTGGATGCCAACGTGCTCTCGCGCTTCGGGGCGGAAAGCCTCGTCATCGGCGGCCGACGCACCACGAGTTCCGGGGTGGTTTCCCTGACCGCTTTGACCAACTCGATCGCCGTGGAAAACGTTGGCGCCCCGCTGACCTCTCCGGACATCACCTTGGTCGCCAAGAGCGGCATCTCGGTGGGAGCCGGTTCCGAGATCTCTTCCCTCGGAAGATTGCGCGGTGCGGAGTCCTACCAGCTCACTGGATCCGGGAGTCTGCTCCGGGTTTCACAGGATCGCTTGACCGAGGTTCTCCGGACCGGAGTGACCGTCGGTGGAGCCCCATCGCTCACCGTGGGCGCGGGTGCGACCCTGGTGGGTGGCGCCGTGATCCTTGATTCCACTTCTGCGCTGCAAGTGGACGTGACCGCCCTCCTCCGGGGCGATGCCTTCTCCCTGGGCAGTGGCCGGGTCAGCGTGCAACTCGACAATCCGGGAGCCCTGCAACCTAGCCCCGGTCTGGTCCTCAGCGCCTCCTTCGTGGAAGGATTGAGCCGTGCGGAGTCCCTTTCCCTGCTCAGTTACTCCGCCATCGACTTTTATGGGAATGGACTCGTCGGTGGAGGCTTGCGCAATCTGGCCTTGAACAGCGGGTCGATCCGCGGCTTCAATCAAAACGGAGGACCGGTGGGCATCACGGCGGACACTCTCACCCTTGGCAACCGGGCCAACGCCACCGCCCTGAGTGCGGTGACCCCCGCCACGGGCACGCTCAACCTGTCTGGCTCCCGGACCGTCCTCGGCGCCGGAACTCTGGCGGTAAATCAGTTTCAGACGGTCTCGCTCACCGCAGGCAATGGGATTACCAGCACGGGCATCGGGACTTTGAGTGTGAGCGGTGATTTGAATCTGACCACGCCGTTGCTGACCGGGGAAGCGGGATCGAACCGCACCGTCACCGCAACCGGAACGCTGAATGTGGATTCGACCGGAGCCCCTGCGACGGCTGCCGGCGCGCTGGGGGCGACCCTGAGCCTGACCGGCCAGAACGCCAGGATCCAGACGACCGTGGTCCTGCCCAGCGGTTCCCTTTCGGTCCGCTCCACCAGTGGAGATCTCACGGTCGGCGGATCCCTTCTCGCCCGGGGCGCTTCGCAAAGGTTCTTCGACGTCACCCGCTTCACGGACGCAGGGCAGATCAGTTTAACCGCCGATTCCGGAAACGTCACCCTGGCCGCGGGCAGCAGCGTGGATGTCTCCGCTCAAAGCGGCGGCGGCCATGCCGGGTCCCTGACGATTTCCGCACCCAATGGCAGCCTGACCACCGGGGGAGGCCTGGCGGGGAAAGGAGGAACCGGCGGGCTCAATGGAACCGTGGCGCTTGATCTCCTGAGCCTTCCTTCCACCAAGGCGTTGGGATTGACGCTCGCGGAGGCGCACTTGACCCAAGCCCAAGCCATCCGGGTCCGTTCCGGAAACGTGGCCGTTGACGGAACCCTCACGGCGCGGAAGATCCAGCTTTCGGTGGATCAGGGCTCGATCACCGTGACGGGCACGATCAATGCCTCGGGCGCGACCGGCGGCAGCATTTCCCTGGCATCCCGGGGCGACCTGAATCTGGAAAACGGTTCCTTGCTGACGGTGAAGGGGGACTCGTTTGACAACGCGGGCAAGGGAGGCTTGGTCACCTTGGAGGCCGGAACCCAGCGCAATGGGGCGGTGGGTTCCGGGAGTGTGAATCTCAAGACGGGATCCACCATCGATCTTTCGGTCAACTCAAAAGTGGCGGAAAGCGCGTCGCTCGGGAGATACAGCGGCAAGCTGCATCTCCGGGCTCCGCAAAACGCGGGTGGCACCGATCTCCAAGTGGGCGCGATCAACGGGACCCTGATCGGTCCATCCAGTATTTTGGTGGAAGGTTACCGGCTTTACGATCTCACCGCCGCCGGAGGGAACCTCACCAGCGGAGTGAGAAACACGATCGCCGGCGACGCCCAAGCCTTCCTTGGCGCAGCCGGCACCACGACGGCCAACTACGCGGCGGTGGTCAACCGGATCCTCGCCCAGAACAGCGGGCTGGCGTCCGTGACGGTGCTCGCGCCGGGAGCCGAACTGATCAACCGGACCGGAGACATCTCCCTGGGAACGGCATCATCCAATTCCACGGCGGACTGGAACCTGTCCACCTATCGCTACGGGCCGAAGAGTGCACCGGGCGTGCTGACTTTGCGGGCGTCGGGTAACGTAAACTTTCACAATGCCCTCAGCGATGGATTCACGCCGACCCTGGCCAACACCGATGCCACCTGGCTATGGCTGGCGCGGTTGAGCCCACAGAACAGCCAGCTCCCGGAGAACACGCAATCCTGGTCCTACCGGATCACCGCGGGGGCGGACCTGAGCGCCGCCGACTTCCACCAAACCCAGCCGGTGTCTGGTTTGGCCGCCACTTCCGGCCGCATCCGGCTCGGCAAGGAAGCCGGTCCCATGGTCGCGCCGGGACCCACCAGTGCCAACGTGACCAGTGCGGTCATCGGTTCAAACGGCAGCGCCGGGGGCACGGGCCTCTATCAAGTGATCCGGACCGGCAGCGGTGACATCGAACTGAATGCGGGCCGCAGCGTCCAATTGCTCAATCAATTCGCGGGTATTTACACCGCGGGGACGCAGGTCGCGGATCCGTCATTGGGAGGGAGATTCGATACCTTTGGCCTCACCCAGTTCGGGGGCCAGAGCGATTTGGGAGCCGTTCAGCAGAACTATCCGGCACGCTTCAGCGTCGCCGGCGGCAACCTTACGATTACGGCCGGAACGGATATCGAACGGATCGGAGCCAGTTCCTCCCGCCAACTTCCGAATAACTGGCTCTATCGCCGGGGCGCCGTGGACCCCACCACCGGAGCCTTCACCACCACCGGCAACGGAAGCGCCGTTGCTTCGACCTCTTGGTGGATCGATTTCAGTAACTTTTTCCAGGGGACCGGCACACTGGGGGGCGGGAACCTTGTTTTGCGGGCGGGGCAGAACATCACCAACGTGGACGCCGTGGTCCCGACCAATGCCCGGACCACCAGGGGAACGGTGGCCAACCCCCTGGCCGCGAACCAAACCCTGGTGGAGCTGGGCGGCGGTGATCTCATCGTTCGTGCGGGGAACCATATCGACGCGGGCGTCTTCTATGTGGAGCGGGGACGGGCGACGCTCACGGCCGGTGGTCAGATCACCACGAACGCCACCCGTTCCCCCGGAACCTTCGTCGCCGCAACCGGAGCCAACACGGTGATCCCACCGACCTCGTGGTTGCCGACGGCGCTCTTCCTTGGTAAGGGGAGTTTTGATGTCAGTGCCCGTGGCGATGTTCTTTTGGGACCGGTGGCGAACCCGTTTCTGCTTCCGGTTGGCTTGGGCAACAGCTTTTGGAACAAGACCTACTTTTCCACCTACGCAGCGGACAGTTCGGTCAACGTTTCCTCCTTGGGCGGCACCCTGTCCCTGCGGCAGGGGGCCTACGTGAACAATGTGTTCACTTCCTTGCTCGAGGCTTGGGCCCAGACCCAGCAGGTTCTCGGACTGGGCACTGCGGCAAATGCCCAACCTTGGCTGAGGCTGGCGGAAACGAATACGATTCCGTTCCGTACCGTGGCCGGGCTGATGCCGGCGACTTTGCGCGCGACGGCGTTCTCCGGCGGGATCAACGTGACGGGCAATCTGACCCTCTCGCCTTCTCCCACCGGCAATCTGGAACTCTTGAGCCGGAACGGAATCAACGGCCTGCAGCCGACTGGCTTTAACGCCAATGAGAACCTTACGGCCTGGGTCTCTTCCCGGTTTACGGTTTCCGATGCGGATCCCGGTGCCATTCCCGGAGTCAGGTCGCCCTTCGCTTACCAGACGCTGGTGGGGAGCCTTGCTTCCCAATTACCCGGAACCCAGACGGATTTCCTGATCTCCGTTGATCAGCTCTTCCGGGAAACGGGGGCCACCCTGGGGCCGCAGGCCTCGCAACAGGCCAAACAAGTGCTGCACGCGGCTGGTTTGTTGCATGCCGGTGATGCCGAGCCGGTCCGCCTCTATGCCGAAAGGCTGGATATCAGCGGTGTCACCTTGTTTTCCCCCAAGAACACGCGCATCCTGGCCGGCCGCGACATCACCGACGTGGCTTTTTATCTGCAAAACCTTCGTTCAGATGACGTCAGTGTCATCGCCAGTGGACGCGATCTCACCCCCTACAATCCAAGTTCCGCCCTGCGGGTCGCCGCCACTTCCGGCGCAAACTTCGTCCGGGAAGGGTTCTATCAGGCGGGTTACAATCCGTTGGCGGGTGACCTCCAGATCGGCGGGCCGGGAACCTTGGAGGTATTGGCCGGGCGCAATCTGGATCTCGGTTCCGCCATTTCCAGCACTGATGGAACCGCGGCCGGGATCTTGAGCATTGGGAATGCGCGCAACCCCTACCTGCCGTTCGATGGTGCCAACATCGTCGCTGGTGCGGGTCTGGGCTCCACTCCTGGGCTGGCGGAAGGTGGGATCAAGTGGGATTCCTTCCTCTCCACCGTGCTCGGAGGACCGGCGGGGGCGGGGTATTTGCGAGAGCTGACGCTTTCAGGACAGACCGGCCCTTTGACGCTCAATCAAATCCAAAGTCTCGACGCCGACGAACGCGCTCGGGTGGCGCTACAGCTCTTCTACCTCGTCCTCAGGGATTCCGGGCGGAATCGGAATCTGGCCGGCAGCCCCACCTTCGGCACCTACAAGGATGGTTTGGCGGCGATCGATAGCTTGTTTGGGCAAGGTGGCTGGGACGGGGACATCATCACCCGGGAACGGGACATCCGGACCAAGTCCGGCGGAGATCTCAGTCTTCTCGTGCCGGGCGGCGGCGTGATGTTGGCGCAAGCGATTTCGCGGGACGCGCTCATTCCGCCCGGCGTGATCACGGAGGCCGGGGGCGATATCCGAATCTTCACCGATGGCGATGTGAATCTGGGGGTTTCCCGGATCTTCACGCTGCGCGGGGGCGATATCATGATCTGGTCGACGAACGGGGATATCGCCGCCGGGGCGTCGTCCAAGACCGTTCAGTCGGCCCCGCCGACGCGGGTTCTGATCGATCCGACGAGCGCGGTGGTGACCACCGACCTGGCCGGTCTCGCCACGGGGGGCGGGATTGGCGTGCTCGCCACGGTGGCTGGAGTGCCTCCGGGAAGCGTGGACCTCATTGCTCCGAACGGATCGGTCGATGCCGGTGACGCGGGGATCCGGGCCACCGGGAACCTCAACATCGCGGCGGTGACCGTGTTGAACTCCAACAACATCAGCGTGGGCGGAAGTTCCAGCGGCACGCCCGCGGTCGTGGCGCCCACGGGGGTGAGCGGCGGCGGTTTGGCTGCGGCTTCAAGTGCCGCCGGGGCGAGTGCGGCCGCGATGGGTGAAGCCCAGAAAAGCGGGCAGGCCCCGAACCAGGCCGCGGCGGTCGAAGGCCCGCCGAGCGTCGTCATGGTGGAAATTCTGGGGTATGGTGGGGGAGAGGCGAACGAGGAGTTTGGAACGGAAGAAGAACAGGAACGACGTGACCAGTGAACCACCCATGGATCCGCCGGGCGGGGCGGAACGGATTCCCGGCTTCCGCGAGGCCGTTGCGTTCTGGGCCAAACTGGGCTTGATCAGCTTCGGCGGACCGGCGGGTCAGATTGCGATCATGCACCGGGAGCTGGTGGAAACCAAGCGATGGATCGGTGAGGGGCATTTCCTCCACGCCGTGAATCTCTGCATGCTGTTGCCGGGGCCGGAAGCCCAGCAGTTGGCGACGTATCTCGGGTGGCGCTTGCACGGGGCGAAGGGCGGGGTGGTGGCAGGCGGTTTGTTCATCCTGCCCTCCGCTCTGCTTTTGCTTGGGCTCAGCTGGCTTTACATCGCGGGCGGAAACGTCCCGTGGTTGGCGGGGCTTTTCCATGGGTTGTCGGCGGCGGTGGTCGCGGTGGTTTTCGAGGCGGTCGGGCGCATCGGAAAGCGCGCCTTGCGCGGCCCCGCCCTGTGGGCCGTTGCCGCCGGGGCTTTCGCGCTGATCTTTTGGGGGAAGGTCTCGTTCGTGCTCATCATCGCGTTGGCGGGTTTGATCGGTTTTTTCGGGCATGCATGGTTTCCCGCGCTTTTTCCTCCGGCCAACAGGCATGCGGGAGGCGCCGGGGATGGCGCAGGCGGGATCCGGTTGCCCGCGGTGCCCCTCCGTTCGGTGGGCGGGTATCTTCGCGTCGCGGCCATCGGCTTGGCGCTGTGGTGGGCTCCGGTGATGGCCTCGTCAATTTGGCTCGGGCCGGAAAGCATCCAAACCCGGATGGGACTCTTCTTCAGCAAGGCCGCGCTGGTGACGTTTGGCGGGGCTTACGCGGTGTTGCCCTATGTGGCGCAAGAGGCGGTGGAAGCCCATGGATGGCTGACCCATGACCAAATGATGTCCGGCCTGGCCTTGGCCGAGACGACGCCCGGTCCTCTGATCATGGTGCTCCAGTTCGTCGGTTTCGTGGGAGCGTGGCAGGCTCCGGGAGGTCTCGATCCCCTGCTCTCGGGGGTCCTCGGGGCCATGATGACCACTTGGGTCACCTTCCTTCCCTCCTTTTTGTTCGTCTTTCTGCTCGGGCCGCAGGTCGAGCGGCTGGGGGAGCTTCCGAAACTCAGCGCCGCTCTCACGGGGATCACCGCGGCCGTGGTCGGCGTGATCCTCAACCTGGCCGTCACGCTGGGGATCCACGTTGTCTGGCCGGGGGCGGGCCAGCCGCCGGATCTTCCTCTGGTCCTGCTGGCAGTGGCCAGCTTCGTGGCTTTGCATCGCTTCCGGGTCAATCTCCTGTGGGTGATCGCTGTTTGCGGGTTCCTCGGTCTCTTCCTCCCGTGGCCTCATTGACGGGACGGCGCGCCCGGAGTCAGGGGCTGGCGCAAAACCCGCCCGCCCGGGATCAATTTGTTTCCTATGAACTGCCGTTCGCGGCATGCTGAGCTATCTCCCATCCCTCCAAAAGCGCAAACCGGTCCTCGCATGCTCGCCAAGCGTCGTCATTTTCTCTCCACCACCGCCGCCACTCTCGCCGCCTGCCCGTGGGATTCCCGGGTCATGGCCGCCGGTTTCGTTGAAGCCGACGTCTGCATCCATGGTGCGACGGCGAGCGGTATCGCGGCGGCCATCGGCGCGGCGGATGCGGGGGCGAAGGTGATTGTGGTCGAGCCTTCGCGATGGCTTGGCGGCATGAGCGGCGGGGGATTGAACGCGATTGATTGGGGCTACAGGCAATCGGTGGGTCGGATGGCGCGGCGGCTCCTGATCGACAAGGACGATGTGGCGATGCGCAAGCTTTACCAAAGCGAACTTGCCCGGCGCGGCATCCCGGTGATCCGCGAGCATCGGCTCGCGAGCGTGGTGAAGGAAGGCGTGAGGATTCGCCGCATCATCCTGGATCACGCGCCGCCGGATCAACTCGGCTGCCCTATCGAACAGCCATTGACGAGGGAGGCAAGGACGGTGGCGGCACGGGTCTTCATCGACTGCTCGTATGAAGGCGATCTCATGGCGAAATCCGGCGTGAGTTATACTTGGGGCCGTGAATCGCGCGAGGAATACAGTGAGTCGCTCGGCGGCGTGCGACCGATTTTGATGCGCTACGACATCGATCCGTATGTCAAGCCGGGTGAGCCGAAGAGCGGGCTGCTGCCGCTTTTGCAGGACATCTGCATCGGTCCGCCGGGAAGTGCGGACAAGCTGACGATGATGTATGCCTTCCGCTGGGTGCTCACGCGCAAGGACCCGATCCGGATCGAGAAACCGGATGAGTATGATCCGCGCCATTACGAGATCTTCCGCCGTGGTTTTCAGAAGGGTGTGGATATGCGCGCGGGGCGGAAGATGCACGTGCTCGGCGAATACTCGGAGAACAACGGATGGGGAATCTTCAGCGGCAATTCGAGCCGTGCGCTCTGGGCGCAGTCGGTCGCGGGCGGGAATGCGGCGTATCCCGATGGGGACTGGGCCACGCGTTCGCGCATCTGGCGGGATCAGATGAACTTCGTGCGCGGGATGTATCATTTCCTGCGCACCGATCCGTCCGCGCCGCCGGAGTTTCGCGAGCGGGCGGAGGCCATCGGCTTCCAGCGCGGCATTTTTGACGAGACCAACGGCTGGCCGCACCAACTTTACGTGCGCGAGGCGCGGCGCATGAAGTCGGATTACACGGTCACGCAAAAGGATCTCGAAGGCGCAACGACCCCGGAAGACTCCGTCGGTCTGGGCAGCTACGGCGTCGATGACTGGCCGTATGCCACCATCGCCCACGAGGGCCGCATCGCGCTCAGTGGCGGCGAGTTCAGCATCATGAAGGCGAATACGGCGCACAGCGGCATCCATCGCCTGCCCTATCGCGCGATCCGGCCGCGGCAGAACGAGTGCGAGAACCTCCTTGTGCCTGTGTGCTGCTCTGCGAGTCACATCGCGATGACGTGCATCCGCATGGAGCCCGTGTGGATCACGCTTGGTCTCTCAGCGGGCCTCGCCGCCGCGCAGGCGATCAAGGAAAACGTCGCCGTGCAGGCCATCGACTTCCCGCGCTACCGCCGCGCCTTGCTCGATGCGGGCCAGATCCTCGAACTCAACGAAACCGAAGCCGTCGGCTGGAACTCGCGCGACGAATGGAACGAGGCCAAGCGCGGTTATGAGTGGGCCTTCGATGGCATCGACAAGGACAAGGACGGCCGCATCTCGCCGGAGGAATATCGCGGCTTCCAAGCCTTCAAACAGAAGCACAAGGACTGGCAGGAACGGCTCAAGGCGAAGGCCGTTCCTCCGGCTTCTCCGTAGCCCGCCCGCGGATCTTGAGGTCTTGCCGCCGGTCGCTCCCCGGGGTTTCGGTCAGAGTGATTTCACGAGGTCCAGCGCTTCGAGCAGGCGGTCCTTGGGGGTTTTGGATTCGAGGCGGGGGTATTTGCCTTCGATCTGGATCCCGCGTCCGTTTCTTGTGAGGATAAGTTTGTCCTCTTTGATTTCACAAATGGAGACCTGTTTGTGGGCGCAGCGCAGTTTCAGTTCGGTGGCGCGGAGGAGGTTTTCGGTCTCTTCCGGGCGTCTTCCAAAGCGGTCCTGCCAATGGCGCGCGATGGTGTGGAGTTCCGCGAGGGTGGCGACTTCGGCCAGTTCGCGGTATCCGGTGATGCGGTGTTTGGGATCGGTCATATAACCGACCGGGAGAAAGGCGGGGAGTTTGCCTTGAGGGGCGCGGGCGAATTCGCTTTCGCTGGTGCAGAGGAAATCGATGTTGATGGCGACATCAACGGTTCGCGTGATCCGTTCTCCTTTGAGTTTGGCGATGGATTGTTTCAGGAGTCGGCAATAGAGATCGAAGCCGACGGCGGCGATGTGACCGCTTTGCTGGGTGCCGAGGAGATTGCCGGCTCCGCGGATTTCGAGATCGCGCATGGCGATTTTGAATCCGGAGCCGAGGGCGGTATATTGTTTGATGGCGGTGATGCGGCGGCGGGCATCGCCGGCGGTGATGAGATCCCGCGGGATGAGGAGAATGGCGTAAGCCTTGGTGCCGGAGCGCCCCACCCGGCCGCGCAATTGGTAAAGATCGGCCAGTCCGAAGCGGTCGGCGCGGTCGATGATGATGGTGTTGGCGTTGGGGATATCGACGCCGCTCTCGATGATGGTGGTGCTGACGAGCACATCGAATTCGTGGTTGACGAACCGGTTCATCACGTCTTCGAGCAGGCCCTCGTCCATTTGTCCGTGACCGACGCCGATGCGGGCCCCGGGGACGAGTTTCTCGAGTTTTTCTTTGAACGTGAGGATGGATTGGACGCGGTTGTGGAGGAAAAAGACCTGGCCCTGACGATGCAACTCGCGTTCGATGGCTTGTTTGATGATACGCTCGTCGTAGGGGCAGATCGTGGTGGAAACCGGGATCCGGTTCGGTGGCGGGGTATCGATCGTGGACATGTCCTTCACGCCCATGAGGGAGAGATAAAGGGTCCGGGGGATCGGGGTGGCGGAGAGGGTGAGGATATCGACCTTGCGGAAGAGTTCCTTGAAACGTTCCTTGTGCTTCACGCCGAAGCGCTGTTCCTCGTCGATGATGACGAGTCCGAGTTTGGCGAAGGAGACGTCCTTGGAGATGAGGCGATGGGTGCCGATGAGGATATCCACGGAGCCGGCGGCGGCGGCTTGGAGGGTTTTGCGTTGTTCGGCGGGGGTGCGATAGCGGCTCAGCAGGCCGATGGTGACCGGATAATCCGACATCCGCTCGCGGAAGTTCTGGTAATGTTGTTGGGCCAGCACGGTGGTGGGGACGAGGAGGGCGACCTGCCGTCCGCTCATGACCGCCTTGAACGCGGCGCGGATGGCGACCTCCGTTTTCCCGAAGCCGACGTCCCCGCAGATCAGCCGATCCATGGGCACGCCGGACTCCATGTCCTCTTTGACCTGGGCGATGGCCGTCAGTTGGTCCGGCGTCTCCTGGAAGAGGAAGGAGTTCTCGAACTCCCACTGCCATTTCGTGTCCGGGGTGTGGGCGTAGGGCTTGCTGGTGGTCCGCTCCGCCTGGGTGTCGAGCAGGTGGGCGGCGTAATCAAGGATGGATTTCTCCGCTTTTTCCCGGGTGCGGTTCCAGCGTTTGCCGCCGAGGGGGTCGAGATCGGGTTTCGCCTTGCCGACGCCGACGTAGCGATTGACGAGGTGGGATTGGTCGACCGGGACGTAGAGGGTGGCATCGTCCGCATACCGGATGGCGATGACTTCCATGCCGTCCCGTTTCTGGATCCCAAGGAATTTGCCGATCCCGTATTCATGATGCACCACGTAATCCCCCTCCGCGTATTCCCGGAGATCCGATTCTCCGGTGACGCGGCGCTGCTTCAGGCGTTTTTCCGAGAGCCGCCGGGTGCGGAGGTGCTGGTAACGGCCGAAGATTTCGGCGTCGGAAAGAACCGCCAGCGAGGCGGCCGGAACGGTAAAGCCGCGTTCCAGCCGGCCGAGGACGGGCTGGATGAGGCCGCCGGAGAGGAAGCCGGCATCGACCAATTCCGCGAAGCGCTCCCGTTCGCCCTCGGTGTTGAAGACCATGGCGACGTGCCAACCGTCGGCGTGCCAGTCATGCATCTGGCGGATGAACTGGGTGCGGCGGACTTCCTGCAGCACGAAGTCCCCGGCGGCAAAAGCGCCGAGCGGGTTGTCGAAGCAAGCGAGGTGGGCGTTCTCCGGTTCGCCTCCGGAGAGGATGGTGCGGTGGGCGCGCCCCCTGGCGTCGCACTCGACCCCGATCACCAGATCATCCGGGCGAAGATAGGCGGCGAGGTCGACGTGTCCGCCTCCGGTGCTGGCCTCGAGCAGGATCGTGGCCGAGGGGACGCGGCCGGTGGAAATCTGGTCGTCGACATCGAACTCGCGCAGGGATTCGATTTCATCGTCGAAAAGTTCGGCGCGGAAGGGGACCGGGTTTTGCCAGGAGAAGATGTCGAGGATGCCGCCGCGAAGGGCGAACTGGCCGCGTTGGAAGACCTGCGGAACGCGCTCATACCCGGCTTCCTCGAGTCGGTCGAGGAGTGCCGGCAGGTCGATTCTTTCCGCCGGGGAGAGGCGGATTTCCTCCTTCTGCAGGGAGCCCGGGGCGGGGACGGCATCGCCGAGGCTCTCTTCGCCGAGGATGACGACGAGTCGTTCCGCGGGATCGGTGGCCCGGCCCATGAGGCTGAGGATGGCGAGCCGGTCCGCCGCGATGTCCGGGTCCGGCAGGGCATCGGCAAACCCGGAGAACTCGAGTTCGGGGAAAAAATGGGAGGGCACGCCCCAGACGCGCAGGTCGTGGTGCATCTGCTCTTGGACGCGGACATCCCGGCAGACGATCCAGACGCGCCGGGCGTCGTGGTGGCGGAGGAGGGCGGCGGCGACAAACGGTTGGGCCGGTTCGGCGACCTGGGACCATTCGCGGCCGGGGCCCGGGTCCGGAAGACGGGGGGTGGAGGCAAACCACTCCGGGGCGGGGAGAAGGGGGATGGGAGTCGTGGCCAGGGCCTCCATGGGGAAGCGGTCATGATCGCCGGAAAACCGCGTTCGGCAACGTTTGGCGAACAAAGAGGGCGGACGGGCGTGTAATTTCCTTGGATTTCGGGAAACTCCGGGGCAGGATGAGTGCATGATGGCAGGATGGAGGAGTGTGTGGATGCTGGGGTGCTTTCTGGCTGCGGTCGATGCGGAGGAGATTCCGTTATGGCCGGCCAAGGCGCCGATGGAGAACGGATTGACCGGACCGGAGGTGCCGACGCCGGCGGGAGTCCGCAACGTCTCCGTGGCCACCTTGAGTCCTTTTCTCGTGCCGGAGGCCAAAGCGCCCGTGGCGGCGGTGGTGGTGATTCCCGGCGGTGGCTACGGCAGTGTCTGCACGCTCACCGAGGGGACGCCGATCGCGGAGTGGCTGGTGCAACGGGGGATCGCCGCCTTCGTGTTGAAGTATCGCTTGCCCAACGGGCACTGGGAAATCCCCTTGATGGACGCCCGCCGCGCCATTCGGATGGTGCGGGCCCGGGCTGCCGGTTGGAACGTGGACCCGGCCCGGATCGGGGTTTGGGGGTTTTCGGCGGGCGGGCACCTCGCGTCTTTTGTGGCCACGGCCGGGGAGACGGAGGCGGATGTGGAGGGAACCTTGATCGATCCCGGCTCCGCGCGGCCCGATTTCTCGATCCTTTGTTACCCCGTGATCTCCATGGATGACGAGGTGGGGCACCGGGGATCCCGGCGGAATCTGACCGGAACGGACTCGGCCGGGGAGGCGGCCCGTTTCTCGACGGACCTAAGGGTGGATTCCGGGACGCCGCCGGCCTGGATCCTCCATGCCATGGATGACATGGGGGTCCCCGTGGAAAATGCATGGCGTTATACGATGGCCCTGCGCCGGAAGGGAGTTTCAGCCGAGGCCCTGTTTTTTGAAAAAGGGGGACATGGCCCCA
>JAGWVU010000073.1 GCA_018970725.1 Verrucomicrobiota bacterium | reverse complement strand
TTAAGCGGGATGATAGTCGCCTGCCGGACGGACGCCCGGTTAAGCGGGATGATAGTCGCCTGCCGGACGGACGCCCGGTTAAGCGGGATAATAGTGGCCCGCCGGACGGACGCCCGGTTAAGCGGGATGATAGTCGCCTACCGGACGGGTGCCCGGTTAAGCGGGATGATAGTCGCCTGCCGGACGGTCGCCCGGTTAAGCGGGATGATAGTGGCCCGCCCGAGGACGCCCGGTTAAGCGGGATGATAGCGGCCCGCCCGAGGACGCCCGGTTAAGCGGGATGATGGTCGCCTGCCGGACTGCGGGCGATCCTTGGTTGCGACCGCCGGAAGGGAGGGAGCCCTTCCATCTGGAGGGGTGCCGATTCACTGGGAATGGCCGCCTCCATCTGGCAGGGCTCCGGTCCGGGATTACTTCTTCTCCTTGGCCTTGGCCGCTTCGGCCATGACGGACTCCGCCACGTTGCGAGGACAGGGTGAGTAGTGGGAGAATTCCATCGAGAACTGGCCCCGGCCGGAGGTCATGGACCGCAGGTCGCCGATGTAGCCGAACATATCGCTCAATGGGGCCTCCGCCTTGATGCGCACACCGGTGGGCCCGGACTCCTGAGACTGGATCATGCCGCGGCGGCGGTTGAGGTCCCCGATGACATCACCGACATGGTTTTCCGGGGTGAAGACGTCCACCTTCATGATCGGCTCGAGCAATTGCGGGGCGGCCTTGGGAACAGTCTGCCGGTAGGCGGCCTTGGCGGCGATCTCAAAGGCGATGGCCGAGGAGTCGACCGCGTGGAACCCGCCGTCCGTCAGCGTGACCTTGAGGTCGACCAACGGATACCCGGCCAAGGTGCCCTTGACCACGGAAAGACGGAAGCCTTTTTCCACGGCGGGCCAGAATTCCCGGGGAACGTTACCGCCCACCACGGCGGATTCAAAAGTGAAACCGGCGCCGGGTTCACCGGGCTCGATGACGTATTCAATCTTGGCGTATTGACCGGAACCACCGCTCTGCTTCTTGTGGGTGTAGGCGTCCTCGGTGCGCTTCGTGATGGTTTCCCGATAGGCGACCTGCGGTTTGCCCACCTCGACCTCGACCTTGTGGGTCCGCTTGAGGATGTCCACCTTGATGTCCAAGTGCAGTTCCCCCATCCCCTTGAGGATGGTCTCTCCGCTCTCTTGATCGGTCTCGACGCGGAACGAGGGATCTTCCTGCACCATCTTGCCGAGCGCGATGCTCAG
Source organism: Verrucomicrobiota bacterium (assembly GCA_018970725.1). GTDB lineage: Bacteria > Verrucomicrobiota > Verrucomicrobiia > Verrucomicrobiales > DEV007 > V1-115. The sequence goes on along the minus strand of JAGWVU010000073.1, from coordinate 13,097 downwards.
TTTCTCGGCGTTCGCCTTGTCCTTGGCGGCAACGGCCAGTGAAATGACGGGATCCGGGAAAACCATCGGCTCCAGGGTGGCGGGGTTTTTGGGGTCGCAGAGGGTATGACCCGTCTGGATATTTTTGAGACCGACCAAAGCGATGATGTCCCCGGCTTGGGCGCTGTCCAACTCATTGCGGGAGTTGGCGTGCATCTCGACCAACCGGCCGATCCGCTCGGTCTTGCCGGTGGCGGTGTTGAGGATGGTATCGCCCTTCTGCAAGCGTCCCGAATAGACGCGGGTGAAGGTGAGGGCGCCATACTGGTCGTCCATGATCTTGAAAGCCAGCGCGCGGAGCGGCGCATCGGCGGTCACGAGCGCGACCTCCCCGGTATCGGTGCCTTCCAGATCGACGATCGGTTGCGGTTTGACCTCGGTGGGACACGGCAGATAGTCCACCACGCCGTCGAGCACGAGTTGGACCCCCTTGTTCTTGAAGGAAGAACCGCAATAGGTCGGGAAGAAATTGAGGGCGACCGTTCCCTTGCGGATGCAGCGCTTCAGGGTCGGGATATCGGGAATTTCCCCTTCGAGATACTTCTCCATCACCTCATCGTCCTGTTCCACGGCGGCCTCGACGAGCTTTTCGCGCCACTCCTTGGATTTGGCGACCATGTCGGCCGGGATCTCGGTGACGGTGTAATTCTCCGGCAGACCGGAATCATCCCAGACATAAGCCTTCTCGGTCAAGAGATCGACCACGCCCTTGAATTGGTCTTCGATGCCGATCGGCAGCGTCATGACCACGGGGCGGGCGGCGAGGATGGTCTCGACTTGCTTGACCACCCGGTAAAAATCCGCGCCGATCCGGTCGAGCTTGTTCACGTAAATGATCCGGGCGACCTCGGAATCGTTGGCGTAACGCCAGTTGGTTTCCGACTGCGGTTCGACGCCGCCGGACCCGCAGAAGACGCCGATGCCGCCGTCGAGCACCTTGAGGGAACGGTAGACCTCGATGGTGAAATCGACGTGGCCGGGGGTATCGATGATGTTGAACCGGTGATCCTTCCAGAAACAGGTGGTGGCGGCGGACTGGATGGTGATGCCGCGCTCCTGCTCCTGCACCATGAAGTCGGTGGTGGCCGCGCCGTCATGGACTTCACCGAGCTTGTGAATCTTCCCGGTGAGCTTGAGGATCCGCTCGGTAGTGGTGGTCTTGCCCGCGTCAACGTGCGCGAAGATCCCAATGTTACGGTATTTAGAAAGATCAGTCATTCCAGGTTTTCTGCAATTTTAGGAGTTGGCGCGGGCTCGCGCGCGCTACTTGTAGTTCATCACGCCATTTTGGCAACTGCCTGCTGCGTCTTCCCTCACCTTTGATTCATCCAGGCGGAGAATCAACAGCCCAGCTCCGCCCGCAAGCGCAGGACTTCCTCCCGGATTTTTGCCAGGGCGGATTCCACGCTCTCCAGCGGCAGGTCCCCCACTTCCCACCAGCGGATCCGGTCCATCCACCCGGCAAAGGCATCGGCAAGAAGCGGGCGGTGTTCCAATTCACTGAGCGCGACGATCACCGTGGCAGCTTCCAAATCCTCCGGACTGACCCGGCAGGGGTCCCGTCCGGCCTCCCGGGCGCAGGCACCGAGTTGCTCCAAGGCTTTGAGCACGTGCACGGAGATGGTCCCGGGATTGCGCGGTCTGGGGAAACTGGCGGCCAATCCCCTCGACGTGGCCGTCCACGGGGAACCGTCCCTCAGGCTGAGGTGGTTGAAATATTCCTCGGCGAACCGGCTCCGGTAGTAATTCCCGGTGCAAAGAAACAAGACCTTCATGGTTTCGGCTTCGACCCGCGCAACAGGGATTCCAGTTCCGCCGCAGTGTGGACGGGCAGTTTGCAGGCGAAATTCTCGCAAACATACGCGGTGGCCTTGCCCCCGACGGCGTCCTGGCCCGCCGTGAACGGCGCGAGGCGGGCGATCTCCGGATCCGGACCGGCCGGGCGGAAGTGGACGACCTGATGGGGCCGGAAACCTCGTCGTGCCACCGCCAGCATTTCCTGCACCGCCGGGTCCCCGCTCTCCCCGGCGATCACGATCTCCCGGGTCGGCCCCGTGAGGAAATCGACCGTTTGGAGCACGACCGGGAACGCATGGGGAGCCTCCGCGATCGATTGCCCGAAAGCCTTGAGCAAATCACCGGCCCGGGTGGCGAGATCCGCGCGTCCGGTGAGCCGGTGAAGGCGCGCGAGATTGAGGGAGGCGACGGCGTTACCGGACGGGATGGCGCCCCCGTAGAGGGATTTGGTGCGAACCAACAGTTCCTCGCTGTCGTCCGCCGTCATGAAATAGCCGCCCCCGTCTTTGTCCCGGAAACGGGCTTCCATGATTTCGGTCAGTTCGAGCGCGGCCTGGAGATAGCGGGGTTCAAAGGTGGCCTGATGGACCTCGATGAGCCCCCAGACGAGAAAGGCGTGATCCTCGAGGTGCGCCGTCAAACCGGATTGGCCGCCGCGATGGCGTTTCAGGAGGCGACCGTCCTCCCGGCGCAACCGGGTCAACGCGAAATCCGCCGCCCGCCCGGCCGCCTCCCGGTAGGCATCGGAGCCGAAAACGACCGAAGCCCGGGCCAGGGCGGCCATCATGAGGCCGTTCCAATCGGTCAGGATTTTGTCGTCCTTTTGCGGGTGCACCCGTTTCTCCCGGTGCGCGAAAAGTTTGCGGCGCGCCGCTTCCGCTCGGTCCCGCAGTTCGGCCGGGATGGGTTGACGCAAGTGGGGAATGTTCTCGCCGGTTTTGACCCGCCGCGCCTCCTCCAGAAAATTTCCTTCGGCCTCGATCCCGAAGGTCCGGTTGAACCAAGCGCCCTCGCTTTCCCCGAGGACCTCGAGGATCTCCTTGGGCGTCCAGAGATAGAAGGTTCCTTCGCGCCCCTCGCTGTCGGCATCCTCCGCGCTGTAAAAACCGCCTTCCGGGGCGGTCAGATCGCGCAACACATATTCGATCACTTCCCGGGCCGAGGCTGCGTGGAATGCATTGCCGCCCGCCTGGTAGGCATCCGTCAGGGCCAGCACGAACAACGCCTGGTCATAGAGCATTTTTTCGAAGTGCGGCACCAACCAGACCCGGTCCGTGGAATACCGGTGCACGCCAAAGCCTACCTGATCATAAATGCCGCCCAGTCGCATTGAGGTCAGGGTGCGTTCCACCATGTCCATGGCCGGAGCCTCGCCGGTGCGCTGGTGATAACCCGCGAGAAACGAAAGATTCGAGGGCACGGGAAACTTGGGCGCCCCGCCGAACCCGGCGTTCGCGGGATCAAAGGTCTGCAGGAAATGGGCATAGGCCTGATCGAGGACCTTCGCCCCCGGCAACTCCCCACCCCGGGCCACGGCCCGCTCCCGCAAAAACGCCACGACCCGGTCGCTCTCGGAAAGCAGCTTGTCCCGTTGTTCCGTCCAGAGCCGTTGGAACACGCCCAGGATGGTCAGCAATCCGGTCCGGCCGGGGGCATCGCTCTTGGGAAAATAGGTCCCGGCGAAGAACGGCTTCTTGTCCGGGGAGAGAATCACGGTCATCGGCCAGCCACCGCTCCCGGTCATCGCCTGGGTCACCGTCATGTAGACTTCGTCGAGGTCCGGCCGCTCCTCCCGGTCCACCTTGATGGCCACGAACCCGGCGTTGATGGCCGCAGCCACCTCCTGATCCTCGAAGCATTCGTGCTCCATCACGTGGCACCAATGGCAGGTGGTGTAACCAATGGAGAGGAAGACCGGCTTGTTCCCGGCCCGGGCCTTCGCGAAAGCCTCTTCCCCCCAAGGATACCAATCGACCGGATTGCGGGCGTGTTGCAACAGGTAGGGACTCTGCTCGAAGACGAGCCGGTTGAATTCCTCCCCGCCGTCCGGCGGAAGTTTGGCGATCTCCGCGGCGGAGGGCAGGGGCAAACGGACCGGCCCGGAGGCGGCAGCGGTTTTCATGGCAGCGACCAGAAGAAGGATGAGCAGGGGAACGGTGCGGAACATGGCGGAGGGGTCTAGTTTCACCCTTTGTCAGATTCCGCTCCAGTCAACCGTCCTCCGCCCCGATTCAAATCCAACGGTTGCGTCGGAAAATCAGCAACATGCTGCCGACAATCCCCAGAACGATGCCCCAAAACCCGGCTGGATAGAACCAGGAGTGCTCCAGTTCGGGCATGTTCGGGAAGTTCATTCCGTAAACGCCCGCCAGAAACGAAAGGGGCATGAACAGGGTGCTGATGATGGTCAACACTTTCATCACCTGGGTCAGCCGGAAATTGATCGCGTTCAGGTAGGTCTCCGACAATCCCGCCGCCAGATCCCGGTAGGTCTCGAGCAATTCGATGACCTGGATGCAGTGATCGTGCACATCCCGCAGGAAGAGCCGGGCCGCGTCGGAGATGTTGTTTTCGTCAGAGCGCAAGAGACTGGCCACCACCTCCCGCATCGGCCCCATTTCCCGCCGCAAGACGAGAATCTCGTGCTTCAGTTTGCGCGCCCGGTGCATCGCTTTGGGCGTGGGACGCTGCAGCACCTCGGCTTCCATTTCTTCGAGTTGTTCCGCAAGGTAATCCATCACCGGGAAACAACTGTCCACGATCGCGTCCAACAGCGCGTAGGTCAGGAAACTGGTGTCGTTCTCCCGCAAAGCGGACCCGTCCCGGGAGATGCGCTCCCTGACCAGATCCCAGACATCCCCCCGGTCTTCCTGGAAGGTCAACAACGTGTGGCGACCGAGGAAAAAACTGATTTGCTCACAGTGGACCTTGCCCTGACGCAACGAAATCATCCGGGCCGCGATGAAAAGCCGGGGAAGATGCCCGGCATCGCCCGGATAGAACTCGGCCTTCGGTCTCCCTCCCGCGCGCATCATGTCTTCCACCGCCAGAGGATGCAGTTCATATTTCCGCGCCAGAGCCCCGAGGATTTTCCGGTCTGAAAGCCCGTCCACATTGATCCAGCGGACCTCCGACCATGACGGGCGATGCTCCTGGAGAAACGCGTTCACATCGATCACGTCCACGGACCGGAACTCATCCCGGGTGTAATCGGTGCAGGTGACGAACGTGTTGCCCGGCCCGCAGGGCATGAGCATCAACTCTTCGGCGCGGATCCCGGCGGAGGTTCCGGGCCGGCCCGGCGGCATCAGGACGGGGACCGGTGGCGTGACGGAGGTGGCGGTGGACGGATCCATGGCGTTTCTGCCCCCACCTTCGCCAAGATCCCGCTTTTTTCATCCGGGTTCCCGTGGTTTCTTGCAAAACCAGTCCGCCGGCGCGGGCTTGAATTTTTTTTGGCACTGCCCGAACCGTGAAGGGGAAATAGAAGGATCCATGTCCGCACCATCCCCGGGGACCGAGTCGTTCATCCTCCTGCTGACCCAACATCAGGAAGCTCTCTTCCGTTACATCTTCAGCCTCCTCGCGAACGAGGCGGACGCCCGGGACGCGCTTCAGGAAACGAGTCTGGCCCTCTACCGCAAACACGGGGAATACGATCCCTCCCGGCCCTTTCTGCCCTGGGCCTGCCGGTTCGCTTACCGACAGGTGCAAAAACACCGGGAAAAGGCGGCGCGCTCGCCCCTCCTGTTCAGCGAGGATGTCATCGATTTGCTGGCGCGGGACCGGGAACGGCTGGAACCGGAACTCGACCGGCGGATCCAGCTGTTGGATGGATGTCTGGCCAAACTGACGCCGCAGGACAAGGAACTCGTCACCAGCCGATACGGACAAAGGCAGGGCGCGGAGGAAATGATGGGGCGCTTCGCCATGAGCCGCCGCACGTTGTTCCGGAATCTTGAGCGGGTGCGGCAACGGCTCCACGCCTGTGTCACCCGCCAACTTCAATCGGAGGGACTTTCATGAATCTCGAGTCACTGATCCATGCCAAGCTCGAAGGTGAAATCACGCCGGAGCAGCACGAGCAACTCGAAGCTCTGCTGCGCGATGACTGGCAGGCGCGACGCCTCTATCTGGAACTCGCCGATCAACATGCGCGTTTGCTGCAACAAGCGGCGGTGAACACTGGCAGGCTCAAGCAGCCATCGGTCATCAGCCGGACGGTGCGTTGGCGCACCTCGGCACTCCTGGCTTCGGCGGCGGCGATTGTCCTGCTGGCATTCATCGTCTGGCCACGCGCGGCGGTGGACAATGAGGCGATTTCCAATGGAGTCGCGATGCTCAGTGACACCTTGGATGCGGAGTTTGCTGAAAATGCGGTGCGCAGCGGCGATACCATCGCGCCGGGAATACTGACCTTGAACAAAGGCCTGGCGAAGATCGAGTTCTTCAGCGGCGCGACGGTTCTGATCGAGGGTGCCACGCAGATCGAAGTCATCTCGGCCTGGGAAGCGCGTTGTGTGAGCGGTCGCGTGCGCGTACACGTGCCACCAGCCGCGAAGGGCTTCCTCATGGATGCGCCGGGCATGAAGCTCGAGGATCTGGGCACCGAGTTCGCGTTGAATGTGACCGGCAAGGACAGCGCGGTGCATGTCTTCGAGGGGGAGGTCATTGCGCATACGAAGGAGAAACCGCCAGCGAGCCTGAAAGAAGGCATGACGCTGGGCCAAACGGACGCCGGTTTCCTTCCCATCGGCGATGTTCACGATCTCGTGCGGCAGCGTCAAGAGCGTCGCCATGCGGAATGGCAAAAGTGGTCGCAAGAGAGGTGCGAAGACCCTCGCCTTGTCGCTTACTACACCTTCAAGCACTGGCCCGACGATCGCTGGGACCGGCTGGTGAAAAGCTACGCCATCCCTCCGCAAAAGCAGCGTGCTGGCGGTGCCGTCGGGGCAAAGTGGACGCAAGGTCGCTGGCCTGGAAAGGACGCGTTGGAGTTCAAGCGACCGGGCGACCGTCTGCGTTTGAACCTCGACGGCAGTTACACGGCGCTCACCTTGTCTGCCTGGGTGAAGGTGGACAGTGTGGACAAGAAATACAACTCACTGCTGCTGACCGATGGCTACGACAACGGCGAACCGCACTGGCAGATCTATGAAGACGGCAGCCTCATGTTCTCCATCATCTATCGACCTGATGGGATCACACGCGGCGGAGACTGGAACCAGATCTATTTCTCCAAACCTGTCTTTGGTCCGGACAGCCTCGGGCGCTGGCATCACATCGCAGTGAGTTATGACAATCAAAGCGGACAGGTCATCCAATACTTCGATGGAGCCGAGGTCAGCCGTGAGGTGTCGAAGCTGCATCAGGCCGGACGCCCGATCAGCTATGGGCCGTGCGAGCTGGGCAACTGGGGACTGCCAACCCAAGGACATCCGTTCCCCATCCGCAATCTCAACGGGGCGATCGACGAGTTCGCCATCTATGCCGCCGTGCTTAGCGGGGCGGAAATTCAGTCCATCTTTGAAAACGGCAATCCCAAATGAGGCTGCTCCTATATCTTCTCGTTCTTCCATTGCTCGCTCTCGCGCGTGAACCCTTGGTGGAATGCGACCTTGTCGGGGTTTTCCCGCCTCACGCCAGTTGGCGCGTCATCAGTTCCGGCCATGCAGGTTGTGAAGGGGCACAGTGGGTCGGCGACACGCTGCACTACGCCGCGCATCATGACGGCTTCGCCTTCAAATGGTCCGAGGCCACTGGTCTCGTCGTGTGGCGCAAGGACTCGCCCGAGGCGACCAGCTTCCGTCCCGATGGCGCGGGCGGCTTTTACGTTGTCGAGCAGACCACGCGGCAACTCACCCGCTGGAATGCCGACGGCGCGCGTGTGGAAGTCCTCGCGGATACCTTTGAGGGCAAAAAGCTCAACCGCCCCAACGATGTCATCGTAAAGTCCGACGGCACGCTCTGGTTCACCGATCCTGACTGGCTTTTCAGCAAGCGCCCCCATGACAAAAAAGAGCTGCCCGGCCAGTTCGTGTTCCGATTTGATCCGAAGACCAAAACGCTCACCAAAGCCGCCGAGGGCTTCGACAAGCCGAACGGCATCGTTTTCTCGCCCGATGAGAAGCACCTCTTCATCTCCGACAGTGGCACGCCGAATGTCTTCCGTTTCCCGGTCAATGCGGACGGCACTTTGGGGCCGCGCGAAGTCTTCGCCACCTTCACCGAAAAAGGCCTCGACGGCCTCGCCCTGTCCCCGCAGGGCCAGCTCTGGGTCTGCACGAAAGACGGCATCCGCATCACCGCCTTGGATGGCAAAGCGCTCGGCCTCCTGAAAACCCCCGGCAAGCCCACCAGCATCGCCTTCGGCCCCGAAGGCCGCCTCGCCGTGACCACACGGGACGCCTGCTACGTCACCAAACTTCAGTAACCCACCTCCATCAAACTCCATGACTCCATCCACCACCCCTCGTCGTTCCTTCCTCAAAACCGCCGCCTTCGCCGCACCGGCCATCGTGGGTCTCAACTCCATTGTCCGTGCCCAAGCCGCGAATGAAGGCAAACTCGGTGTCGCGCTCTGCGGCCTCGGTGGCTTTTCCAAGCAGTCCATCGCGCCGGAACTGCCTCAGGCAAAGAATGTGTATTTCGCCGGAGCTATAACAAGTGATGCGTTCAAGGGGCGCGAGTGGGCCGCGCAATACGGCTTCCCGGAGAAAAACATCTTCTCTTATGCCGACATGGCGAAGCTGGCCGAGGCGAAAGACATCGCCATCGTTCACGTCGTCACGCCGAACTCGCTGCACGCGGAGCACAGCATCGCCGCAGCCAAAGCGGGCAAGCATGTCATGTGCGAAAAGCCCATGGCAACGAGCGCCGAGCAGTGTGAGGCGATGATCGCCGCCGCGCAGGCCTCCCATGTCTATCTCGGTGTGAACTACCGCCTGCAATGGGAGCCGCATCATGTGAAGGCCATCGAGGCGCTGCGCGGTGGCGCGGTGGGCGATCTCTCGAACGGCAATTATGAGTTCTCCTGGGGCTATGCCGCCGGCCTCGCCGACCCGGTGAGAGCCGCCACTATCAAGAAGTGGCTACTGGACCCGAAGATGGCTGGCGGCGGAGCGATGTTCGACACGGGCGTGTATCCCGTGCAGGCCGCGTGTTACCTCACCGGCAAGGTGCCGGTGTCCGTCCGCGCCTTTCCGGCCACGCGGCACAAGGACCTCTTCCCCGAAGGCGTGGAGGAAACGATGAGCTTCGAACTGCTGTTCGACGACGGCTTCCAGGCTCTCTGCCGCGCCAGCTATAGCAACAGCTTCCATCAATGCACCACGCTGGGCCCGAAAGGCAGCGTGGAAATCCTCCCCGGAGACAAAGGCAGCGTCTATGGACAAAGCGGTGGCAACAAACCCAATCCGAAGCGCCTCGTGGTGAACAAAAAGGAAGCGCCCGCCGAAGACACGCTCCAACTCGCCTTGCTGCTCGACGAGTTCGCCAAGGCCATCACCAGCAAGTCACCCTTCAAAGCCGACGGCGCGATGGGCCTGCGCGACATCCGCATCATTGAAGCCATCTATACTTCCGCCAAACAAGGCGGAGCCAGCGTGGCGGTGAAGCTGTGAACCTTGCCCACAAGAAGTCCACCGAATGAAAACGCCAATCTCTGTTCCTGTTCTTCTGTTGCTCATACCACGCTGGCCGCTTCAAGCAGCTCAGCCAGTTCAGCGGCACCGTCATCAAGAACCTGATCGCGTGACAAGAGATCACCCCTAGCCGGACAATAACGAAGCCCCACGGTTTCGTCCTCTTCGGCCAACGCGACACCGCTCGCCGCACGAAGCTGGACGTCTGGAAGCTGAGCCACCCTGAATCCAAATAGACCTCCCCATAAAACGCACCCTAACACTTCTCACCGCCCTGCTGCTCGCACCGCTAGCAGCAATCCCCGCTGCGTTCGCCGATGAATTACCCCACGTCGATGCGGCTGGGTTCGGGTTCTCGCCTGCCGCCACGCCCGGCGAGAATGTTGCCGCCCTCCAGAAAGCCCTCGACGGTGGCAACAAGATGGTCACCATCAGCACGTCGGGCATCTACGATCTCGACGCTACAGTTTACGTCGATAGCCACACCCGCCTAGCCTGTGGCAAGGACGTGACGCTCAGGAAAGCGGCTCCCTACGGCTTCATTCTGATCAACCGCGGCGTTCGCACCCGCGAGTGGAATGAGCGGATCGCCATCGACGGCCTTCACATCGCCTGCAACGGGCATAGCCAGCTGCCCCGGCCGGACGATCCCGCTTTCGGAATGCGGGGTCATGTCTCGATGTTCCGGGTGAAGGGAATCGAGGTGACCAACTTCCGCTGCCTCGATGTCAAGGAGCCCCAGTTCTGCCTGCAATTCAACACGTTCGAGGATCTCCTCGTGGACGGCTTCGAGATCCGCGGCGGGAAGGACGGGGTCCACCTCGGCCGGGGGAAGCGTTTCGTGATTCGCAACGGCGTGTGCCAGACGGGGGACGACGCCATTGCCCTCAACGCCGAGGACTATCCCAACGCCAGCCCCGCCCAGGGAGACATCGCCGACGGACTCGTGGAAAACATCGTTGACGAGCCTCTCGCTCCTCCCGCCCATCAATCGGGCAACCTCTCGCGGCTGATCACCGGTGCCTGGGTCGACTGGCACGAGGGCATCCGGTTGCAAAACGGCGATACCGTCCGCCACGGCAGGCACGTCTACCGGATTCTCGCCACGTTCGACACGATGCTGCACGAATCGAAGACACCGCCTGCCCACTCCTCCGGTGCTTGGCGATCCCCCGAGGGTCTCACGTTCGTCCACAACACCTCCGACAGCATCGACCGGGCGAGCATCCGCAACGTCACGTTCCGCAACATCCGGTCACTGGCCCGCAACGGTTTCTCGGCGGCCTGGGAAAGTGACAAGTATCACCGGGCCGTCCATCCCGAGGTGAAACCGGACGCCCTGCCGGTGTGCGAGGTGAACTTCGAAAATTGCACCAGCGCATCCGCGAAGGGAAGCAATCTTATCAGCGGCAACTCGAATCTGAAAGCGATTTTGCGGAACGTCGCCGGTAACGCGCGACTGGTTGCCGTCACCGGAAATGTTCACCCGATTGCGCTGGATCTCATGATCGAGAACTCCCCATTCCGGCCCGGCGACAAACCGGACTCGCTGCCCGACGTCAGCCTTGGCGGAAAGGTCACGGGAAGGGTTGTCGTCCGCGGCAACACCGAAGAGCGGCCGATCCGGCTCGCGGTGCCTGAGAGCATCAAAGCCATCCGGGAGTAAAGCCAGCCGAATCAAGAAGCACCGCGATGACCGGTGCTGCTCCGTTCCTCAACCTGAACATGAAACCCAAAATGGACTTACTCAAAAAAGCTTCGTCAGCGGGACGCGCCTGCAAAGCCGCAGAAAGGAAAGAAGTATGAAACCCACTCACCCGCGCCTCACCGCCCTGCTGCTCGCGCCACTGGCCGTATCCACGTCACACGCGGCGGAAGCCGGAGAACCTGCGACGCATTTTTCGACGTTCGCGCAGGCCACTCTGCACGAGTCGCCCTTACTCAACCGGATCAAGCTGGCGAAGCAGCGGGGGCGTTCCTATCCGATGGACTCCCTCGATTTCATCATGGTGGATCTGGAGCGGCCGGAGACCCTGACGCGGCATGCCGATTTCTTCACCGGGGATCTGACGGGCCGATACCTCGACTTCCTCGCAGCCAGCGCGCATCTCGAACCGTCAGACCATGACCGAATGCAGGCGCTGTTCAAGCGCATGCTGGCGTGTCAGGCACCGAATGGGACTTTCGGCAGAGTTCAAGGCGTTTACACGGAACCGGCCTGGATGGCCGCGAGCAAGGTCTTCATCGGATTGCTGAGCTATTATAAGGAGACGGGAGATCCAAAGGCGCTCGCGGCGGCACGCAAGAACGCGGAGTTTTTCTTCGCGAACCTGGATCGGGTCAGGGAGGCCTCCGTTCAGCAGAAGAAGCCGGAAGACTTCCACAAATGGATCAGGAACGCAGGAAGCTTGGGTGACTTCGGCACCATTATCACCGAGCCCATGGCAGAGCTGTTCGGCATCACCGGAGATCAGCGTTGCCTGGACGTATGCCGGGCGGTGGCCGAGGCGCAGGAGTCGCGCCCGCTGAAAGGGAGGGGGATTGCGGTTGGCGTGCAGACCACGCTTCGAGGGCTGCAGCTCGCCGCCATCTACACGGGTGATATGTCTTGGAACAAGCAGCCGGAGCAGTTCAGGAAGGAGGTCGCCGATAAGGCCGTCTGGGCGGACGGCAATATCAGCGAGAAGGTCCTCCCCTCCAGCTCCCGTAACGAAGGGTGCGCCATCGCGGAGTGGATCATGCTGAACCTGTATGCCGGATTCATCTCAGGCGAAGACGAGGCCTACGAAAAGTCTGAAAATGCGCTTTGGAACGCCCTGTTTCTGAATCAGACGGTCAACGGCGGTTTCGGACATCGTGCACTTGAATCCGACCACACCTATGGCGGAGCGGTGCTGGAATCGGAAGCGTGGTGGTGCTGCCTGCATAACGCCGGGGTTGCCATGGTCGAGTTCGCCGACCACGCGGTGACCCTGCGCGGTGACGAAATACGGGTCAACCTGCTGGTGCCTGGTCTCTACCGGCTTCCCTACAAGGGCACGATGATCGAGGTCGAGGTGAGCACGCGCTATCCCGAGAAGGCTGACACCACCGTGGTGATCAGCGGCGCGCCGAAGGAGATGAAGACCCGCATCCGCATTCCGTCTTGCATCAAGGGCGCGGAGGTGAAGGTGACGAATCTGCCGGGAGCCAAGACCCGCCATGTCCTGAGCGGCCGAATTGGCTATCAGCTGGAGGAGGTGAAAAACGGCGTCGTATTGCGCTATGGACCGCTGGTCATGGCACCGCTACGCTACGCGCAAAACGTCAAAGTGACGAACAAGGATAACGACTTCCTCCAGGGCTACGTCTTCGAACGGATCGACAAAGGGCGCGCCACCATCGTGCCTCCCGCCAGGGATGCCGATGGGTTCTACCTCTTCCCGAAGGAGCCCAAGCCGATTTGGAAGAACTACGAGGAAGGCACGCTCTCCCGCCTGGCATTCGATAACCTCTCGATCAACGTCAAGCTGGCGTATCCCGACGGCACCAGTCAGGAGCAGCGCTTTTGGCCCGAGTGTTACAGCACCACCTCAACTGCCAGCGGCGCGCCCGTGCCGGTGGTGTTCGCCAAACCAG
>JAGWVU010000072.1 GCA_018970725.1 Verrucomicrobiota bacterium | reverse complement strand
GACGCCCCGAATCCCCCCCATCCTCCGGCAGGTGTCGTCCTGGCCTCCAGGGATCTTGCCGATCCCACCCGCCACAAACTCCTCGCCATCGCCAAACCGGATCCGAAAGATGCATCCGCTTGGATTGCGACACTCCCCGCCGCTCTTCCCCGGGACAACGAGATCGAATTCTGGGCGCTGGACGGTCGCGACCTGCTGGCTCATCCGCTTTCGCAAGTTTTGACCGCCGAAGGCACCCTGCGGGAGCGCCCGACGGAGCTTCCCCCGCCCCCATGACCCACATTCTCGGATTCGAGCAAAAGAAATGCGACTAAAACGCAATTCTGATTGGCATTTTTAAAATTATTCTCCAACATGAGGATATGGTGCTTCCACACCCCTTCCTCAAGCGACTCCTCAGCCGTGTCGTGTTCTACGGCGGGGCGGCCTGTTATCTATGGGTTCTCCAGTTTGTCGAGCAGCAGATGGCTCAGAACCAGAGCTTTACCCAGCCCATCCCCAGCGTGATCGGAACCATCGCCCCCTGATCCCGCTTTCCGTCAGGTGAATTGGGCCAACCGGTGCCGCAGCTTTGCGACCAAATAACCCGGCGGCACCCGTTTTCCGTATTTCCGGAAGACGCGGAGGCACTGGAGATTGTTGGCGACAATATTTTTCAGACTGCGATTGGAAATTCCACCCAAGCGCATACGGACCATGACACCGGGCAAATAACTCGCCCGAATGCGCTTGATTTCGAACAGCCGGAACAAAAGATCCCAATCCGCACCGATCGAAAACCGGGTGTCAAACCCACCGAAACGGTGATACACCCCGGACCGCGCGTAAAAAGTGGGATGTGGAGGCATCCAACCGGCCCCGAAGGCCCCCTCCACATAGGGAACGGATCTCCAGAACCTCACCACCTTGGAGAAATCCCCTGCGGAGACATATTCGAGATCGCCGTAACAGGCGTCAGCCCCACCGCCCCGCAACGCTTGCGCAACCCGGCTCAAGACTCCTGAATCCGCAAAGACATCGTCGGCATGAAGGAAGCCAACCACGTCACCGGAGGCCATTCGCAACCCCTTGTTCAGGGCGAAATACAACCCTTCATCCGGCTCGGAAACCCAGCGCAGCCGATCGGACCCAATGGACCGGACCACATCGACCGTGCCATCCCGGGAAGCACCGTCCACGACGAGATGCTCGACATCCGGATGATCCTGGGCTGCAACCGAATGGACGCAATCAGAGATGACTCCGGCCGCATTGCGGCAAACTGTAATCACCGTGATGCGCATCCGAGCAAGAAACACCGACGCTGACGCGACTCAGGCCACGTTCACATCGGTTCCCTTGTGCCCCAATTGCCGGACCGTCCGGTTCAATTGCTCGAACTCGATCGGCTTTTTCAATACCGTGACCGGCCCGATCGAAAGGATCTTGGTGAGAATGTCACTGTCCGGATAACCGGTGATGATGACAATCGGGAGATCGGGACGGGTCTCCTTGAGCTTCAGATACAACTCATCGCCCGGAATGTCGGGAAGTTTGAGATCGAGGAACACAAGATCAAAGTCCTGCTTGTCCGCGTAGGCAAGCGCCTCGGCGCCAGTCCCCACCACGATCCGCCCGAAACCGGCCTTCTTGAGATACTGCTTGAAAAGCGCCTGGAGGGAGGGGTCGTCATCCACCACCAGAACGGTCGGTTGCCCAGCCTCATCCTTCCGGAGAATGTCCCGGTCCAGCAGACTCCGCTTGATGCGCCAACGCCCTCCGATCTGGATGGCCGGCAACTGGCCCCTCTGCACCAAATAGTAGACAGTCGGAAGCGGAATACGGAGATACTCGGCGGTCTCTTTGACCGTCATGAGTTCGGGCGGATCATCTGGCATCATAAGTACGGTGGTTTTTGACGGAACCGAACGAGAGACCCGGGAGATCAGA
The DNA here is from genome assembly GCA_018970725.1 of Verrucomicrobiota bacterium. Lineage (GTDB taxonomy): Bacteria > Verrucomicrobiota > Verrucomicrobiia > Verrucomicrobiales > DEV007 > V1-115. The sequence continues at coordinate 12,795 of JAGWVU010000072.1, read as the reverse complement.
AAAGTCCCTCCCAAGTCGATCCAGCGGCATTCCGATAATTTCTATAGGCAACTTCAGGTTTCAGACTTTGCAACCATCTTCTTCTCAAAAATGGAAGCATTCACAAAAATGCGTCTCTTTTGAGCCTCTAAATCCAGCGGAATCACTGTATGAATATCGGTTTTTCGCTGAACCTAGAAGTCCGGAGGACCGGATCTTCGCCGGACCCACTTCTTCAAACTTCCAACAGATTTGAGAGCAAAGCAAGGCTTTTTAGGTTTTTGTTAGAGGAACCCGGCACATCGCCAAATTTCAGAGACTCTGGAATCACCCCGTCCTGCCGATGCCTTCCCGCTTGCTTTTTCTGCCGTAGCCTGATCTAATGATTTCACCGGGTCCACGCGCTTATGATTCCCTTTTTCTCCAGATGACCCACCTCTCTGCCAAACCGCTCGCGCTTTTCATCTCTCTTGCCCTTCTGCTGCCCGGCAGCGCCCCGGCCAACATCCCGACCTCCGAAATCCGGCTCGCGGATGGGTTCGATTTCCCGGTCGGCAAGCCGGATGGAGCCAACTACTACCGGTTCCGCGGCTTTATCCGGGGAGACCACATGGGGGAGGACTGGAATGGACTGGCCGGCGGCAACAACGATCTCGGCAAACCGGTCTATGCGGTCGCCCACGGAGTGGTGGTTTACTCCAAGGATTATCGCTCGAACTGGGGCAATGTCATCATCCTCCGGCACGCCTACCGGGACAACGGAACCATCCGCTACGTGGATTCGCTCTACGGCCACCTCAACGAACGCCTCGTCACCCCGGGCACCAAGGTCACCCGTGGCCAGAAAATCGGGACCATCGGCACAAACCACGGCATGTATGTCGCCCACCTGCACTTTGAGATCCGCAAGAACATCAACATCGCCCTGAAGCATCGTGATTACGCGATGGACTTCTCCAACTACCATCGGCCGGCGCAATTCATCGCGGAACGCAGGGTCCTCATGCCGGAGTTCTCTCGGCAACAGGTTCCCGTGGATTGCTTCGGCATGGGGGTGAAAAACGTTCATGAGGGAACACGCCTTGCCGCCCTGCCCCAAATTCCTTTCGGCCAACCACCGCCCAGACCCGCCATGAATCCGGTTTTACGGGAGATTCTGGCCCGGAACGGCCTCTACGAAGTCCCCTCCCCCGCACCGGGCGACAAAGAATCCGCCGAGGAACGCAACAAGATTCTCAACCAGTGGAGAAACTGGCGACGGCAGGCATTTGAGCAGGAAGTGAACAACGATCCCGTGGAACCGAAGAATTGACCATGGAAAAACCCTTTGCGCGGGTCAATGGATTAGATATCTTGTTTATTAAGTTGTCTTAACCATCCGGGTCCCCCTCCCGTTTCTCCATGAAAATCCTGTTCATCCCGGGCTTGGCCTTGGTCCTGACCCTCCCTCAGGGGGCCTGGTCCCAATCGTCCGTCGCCCTCACCCTGCCGGCCGATGGCTTCGACTACCCGGTGGGGAAACCCGATGGCGTCGGCTACTACCTTGCCCGCGGATTCCGGTCCAACGGACATCTCGGAGAGGACTGGAACGGGCGGGGCGGCGGAAACACCGATCTTGGTGATCCGGTCTACGCCAGCGCGCACGGGGTGGTGGTTTTCTCCAAGGACCAGCGCGAGGGATGGGGGAACGTCGTCATCATCCGGCACGCTTACCGGGAGTCGAGCGGGCGCTTGGAATACGTCGACTCCCTTTACGGCCACCTCAGTGAACGGCATGTCTCCGTCCATGAGACCGTGCAACGCGGCCAGCAAATCGGAACCATCGGCACCAACCGCGGCATGTATTGGGCCCACCTGCATTTTGAGATGCGCAAGAACATCCAGATCGGGATGAATCGGGCCGAGTTCGCCCGCAACCAGTCCAACTATTTCGATCCCTCGCTCTTCGTCGCCCGGCGCCGCCAGTTGCCTACGGAATTCCGCAGCGTCCACGTGCCCGTGGATACCTTCAACGACGCCGCCTCCGACCAGTTCGCGGATTTCATGGCCCGCATGAGCACCACCGTCCCCGCTCGATCCGACGCCAGATCCCAGCCGCGCCCCCAGCAGGAGATCGCGGAAGAGCCGGGCGGCCAAGGGGAGAGGGACAAGATCCGTTCCTTCTGGGGCAAGATCCGGTCCGGCAACGTCACCCCGGGCATCGATCCTGCCTGAAATCCCGCGATCCGGATCCGGCCCGGATCACTGGGTCTTGCCGGCCGGTTTCCCGGGTTGCTCCCGACACCTCAGCAGGTAGAACTCAATGCTGTCGACCAGCGCCAGCCAGCTGGCGCGGATGATGTTGTAACTCACGCCCACCGTGCTCCAGGTCTCGTTCCCGTCCGTGCTGTCGATGAGCACCCGGGTCTTCGCCGCGGTACCCAGCTTGCTGTCAATGATGCGGACGCGGTAATCCGTGAGGCGGATGTTCCGGATCTCCGGGTAATCCGGTTCCAGGGCCTTGCGCAAGGCGGCGTCGAGGGCGTTGACCGGACCGTCCCCCTCATCCACGGTGTAATGGGGGTTCCCGCCAACCTCAAGTTTGACGGTCGCCTCGCAGGTTTCCAACGCCTCGCCATTGCCGGCATCGCGGATCCGGCGGAAATTGCATCGGTATTCCCGGAGCAGGAAGAGCGGTTCGTAAGTCTTGAGCGCCTTGCGGATCAGCAGCTCGAACGAGGCCTCGGCCGCTTCGAACTCGTAGCCCTCTTCCTCCATCTCCTTGAGTTGCTTGACCAAGGCCTTGGCCTCGCGGCCGCCCTTCTCAAGATTGTGGCCCATCTCGGCGGCCTTGAGGAGGACATTGCTCTGGCCGGAGAGTTCGGAGATGAGGATGCGTTGCCGGTTCCCCACGAGACCGGGCTCGATGTGTTCGTAGGTGCGCGCCAGTTTCTCGACGGCATTGACATGCATCCCGCCCTTGTGGGCAAACGCCGCCATCCCCACGAACGGGGCCCGCGGATGATGCGGCAGATTGGCCAGATCATCGACGAAATGGCTCAGCTCCGTCAACCGGCGCAAATCGGGCACCACCCGGGTGGCCAGTTTGATCTGGAGATTCGGGATCACAGTGGTGAGGTTGCAGTTCCCCACCCGTTCGCCGTATCCGTTGATCGTTCCCTGAATCTGGACCGCTCCGGCCTGGAAGGAGGCGATCGCATTGGCCACGCCGAAGCCTCCGTCGTCATGAGTGTGAATCCCGACCGGAATGCCAAGTCGGTCGATCACCACCCGGGTGATCTCCGCCACTTCGTGGGGAAGCGTGCCGCCGTTGGTATCGCAGAGCACCACGATGGCGGCCCCGCCCTCCTTCGCCGCCTCGAGCGTGCCCAAGGCGTGCTCCGGATGGTCCTTGTAACCATCGAAGAAGTGCTCGGCGTCATAAACCACCTCGCGCCCGTGTTCCTTGAGATGCGCGACCGTGTCCAGAATCATCGCCCGGTTCTCCTTGGCCGTGGTCCGCAAAACCTCAGTGACATGAAGCTTCCAACTCTTGCCGAAAATCGTGACCACCGGAGTCATCGCCTCGAGGAGAAGTTGCACCTGGGCATCCTCGCCGACCCGCAAGTCGGCGCGCCGGGTGCTACCGAAAGCGGCGATTTTGGCATGCTTCCAAGTCAACTTGGCCGCCTCGGTGAAGAAGGAGACGTCCTTCGGGTTGGACCCCGGCCAGCCTCCCTCGATGTAATCGATTCCGAATTCATCAAGCTTCTGGGCGATCCGGATCTTGTCGAGCGAGGACAGGGAGATCCCCGTCCCCTGGGTTCCGTCCCGGAGGGTGGTATCGTAGAGAAAAACGCGCTTTTCCGCCATGGTGAAGAGGGGAAGCGCCGGGGACGAGCGAGAACGACGGGCAGGATTTCACCGCTAGCCAAACGGCTTCCTGCCCGACAGTCACGAGCGAGCCGGAGCTTCGGTTCGTGATGTCGAGCTAGCCAATAATGATCGAGTTGACCAACGGCATCCTCGAGGAGACAGGTAGGTCCTCCGCGGAGGAATGCCAGCGAAAAATCCGGCCGCGCGCATCGTTCCCTCCGCCGCCCTGTTCGGGGGAGGCGGAAGATGGCGACAATTCGCACTTGCCATTTTCCCCAACCGTCGTGCAGTTAGGGGCGGACAGGCATGGTCTCCATCACGATCACCAATCTTACGAAACGCTTTGGGGACGTCGTTGCGCTCAGGCAACTCAACCTCGAGATCCGCAAAGGGGAGCTTTTTTTCCTCCTGGGGCCGAGCGGTTGCGGCAAGACGACCCTGCTGCGGACGGTGGCCGGCTTTTACCAACCGGAGGAGGGCACCCTTCACTTTGACTCCCAGGACGTGACCCGAAGGCCTCCGCACCGTCGCCACACGGCCATGGTTTTCCAGAGTTACGCCCTCTGGCCGCACATGAACGTGTTTCAGAACGTGAGTTTCGGGTTGCACCAGAAGCGGCTGCCCTCCGGGGTGATCGAGAGCCGCGTGAACAAGGCGTTGCGGACCGTGCAGATGGACGCTTACGCCACGCGCCGGATCAACCAGCTCTCCGGGGGCCAGCAGCAACGGGTCGCGTTGGCCCGGGCCCTCGTCGTGGAACCGGCTTGCCTCCTGCTGGATGAACCGCTCTCCAATCTCGACGCCCAGTTGCGGCTTGAGATGCGCTCGGAGATCCGCCGAATCTGCAAGGACGCCGGCCTAACCACCATTTACGTCACCCACGACCAGAAGGAGGCGCTCAGCATCGCCGACCGCATGGCCATCCTCGAGAATGGGGATTTCGCCCAGATCGGCACCCCGCAGGAGATCTACCGGGACCCCGTTTCCCGCTCCGTGGCCAGCTTCATCGGTGAGTCCAATTTTCTCGCCGGCCGCATCATCGAACCCACCAAACGACTCGGCTTCTGGAGCGTGGAGACCAACGCCGGACCTTTCGAGGGCCGGATCACCCACCCCACCTGGAGACCCAAATTCAACGACCGGGTCTCCCTGGCCATCCGCCCCGAAGGCTTCCGGATGGTGGCGGAAAAACCCCCGTCCAACTCCGTTCAGGGCAGGATCATCCGGTCCGCTTACCTCGGCGAAATCGTGCAGTATTGGCTCGATGTCGATGGCCTGAATCTTCCGGTGCAGATCTCCTGCCTGAATCCCCGCCAGATCGAATCCGTCAGTGACAAGGTCTATTTCGCGGAAACCCGTCCCGAAGATGTCAGCATCCTCAGCAGTTGAGGAGACGCCGCCGGAGGGCGACCCCGGTCCCCAAGGGCAACCCGGGACCGAAACCCCGGCCCCGCAGGCGGCTCCTCCCTCCCCCCCGATCCTTTCCGGTGCCCGGCTCGAATGGATCCGGCTCGGCGTGGTGTTCGCCAGTCTGGGGTCGGTCATCTCCCTCCCGTTCCTGCTGCGGCCACCGGAGAATCAACTCTTCACGGAGGCTTCCGAGTCCCTCGTGATCCTCAGCCCGCACCCGGACAACATCCGGACCGAGTTCGCCCTCGCTTTTGCCCGCCACATGAAGGCCAGAACCGGAAAGCCGGTGCGGATCGACTGGCGCGACGCCGGAGGCACCTCCGAAATTTCCAAGCTGCTCGACAGCTCGTATCAGGCCGCCTTCGAGAACGCCTGGCATTCCGTCCCGGGCCGACGCTGGACGGAGCAGGAGACTCCCTCACCCGGTCTGGCGGCGGTCTCAAAAGACCGACCGGATTCGACCCCCGAAGATGACACCCCCTCCGAAGCGGCCCGAAGGGAATTCCTCGCCTCCCAAACCGGCATCGGGGTCGATCTATTTTTCGGAGGCGGCACCTACCCCTTCGTGCAACACGCGCGGCGCGGGCATCTGGTCGATTCCGGAATCTTCGAGGCGGAGAAGGACTGGTTCCGCGAGGAGGTCATTCCGGCCACGGCCAGCGGGGAGACGCTCTACGACCCGGAACATCGCTGGGTTGGCAATTGCCTCTCCTCCTTCGGCATCTGCTACAACACGGACTGGATCCGCCGGCTCGGCGTCCCTCCCCCGGCGGCCTGGGCCGATCTGGGAGATCCGAGGTTCCAAGGAAAACTGGCGATCGCCGATCCGACGAAAAGCGGTTCGGCGGTGAAGACGTTCGAGATGCTGATGCAACAGCAGCTGGGCGAAGCGGTGGCACGGATCGATCCCGGAGCGGTCGCCGACCCCGAATTGGCCGCCCGGGACGCGCTGGACGCCGGTTGGACCGCGGGCCTCAACCTGATCCAGAAAATCTCGGCGAACGCCCGGTATTTCACGGACAGTTCCGCCAAGACGCCCTTCGATGTGGCTCAGGGAAATGCGGCGGCTGGCATGTCGATCGACTTTTACGGGCGCACCCTCAACGAAACCCTGCGCCGGGCCGACGGTTCTTCCCGGCTCCAGTTCATCCTTCCGGAGGGCGGCACCTCGATCGGAGCGGACCCGATCGCGATGCTGCGCGGCGCCCCGCACCCGGAGCTGGCCCTGGAGTTCATCCGTTTTGTGCTCTCGCCCGAGGGCCAGCGCCTGTGGCACTATCGCGCCGGAGTGCCCGGTGGGCCGGCAAGGCATGCCCTGCGCAGGTTCCCGATCCGCAAGGATGCCTACACCGCCTCCGAGATGGAATGGTCCAGCGACCCTGACGGCAATCCTTACGAGCGTTCCAAGAACTTTCATTATCACGAGGAATGGACCGGAGCCCACCTCGGGGTCCTCCAGTTCATCATCCAAGCCATGTGCCTGGAGCCTCACGAGGAACTTTGTGAGGCATGGAAGGCCCTGGCGGCGTCCGGCTTTCCTCCCCGGGCCAGCCGGTTGTTTTTTGACGTTCAGTTCGTCGGTTATACCAATGTCACCGGCGGACTCAGCGAGCAAATCCGCGGTGGGGATCTTCTCATGATCCAAAAGCGGCGGCGGGACCTGCGGGAGAATTTCCGCCGCAACTATGTGCGCGCGGCGGAACTGGCGCGGAAAGGGGAATGACCGGAATGAAGAAGCCGACCTACAACGGAGCCAACCTGCTCTTCGCGCTGGCGATGGCGTTCTTCGCGGTCTTCTTTCTCTTCCCGGTGGCGCGCACCGTGAGCGAGGCCTTTTTCGTGAATGGCAGGTTCTCCCTGCGCTATGTGATGGATGTGCTTCAGGACGCGACTTACCTCGAAGGATTGGCCAACGCCTTCCGGCTGGGATTTTGGAGCACCGTGGTGGCGGTGGGGATCGCCCTGCCGCTGGCGATTCTGGCGGATCGTTTTGAATTCCCCGCCAAACGGCTCCTGACCACGCTCCTGCTCGTGCCCTTGGTCCTGCCACCCTTCGTCGGTGCCATCGGCATCAAGCAGATCCTCGGGCAGAGCGGAGCCCTCAACTCCCTCCTGTCGCTCCTCGGTCTGGTGAACCTGGACCAACCGGTCGACTGGCTCGGGCAGGGGCGGTTCCCCGGCATGGTCCTGATGACCGCCCTGCATCTTTACCCGATCATTTATCTCAATGTCAGTGCCGCGCTGGCCAACCTTGATCCGGCCCTTGAGGAGGCGGCGGAGAATCTCGGGTGTCCCCCGGGCCGGGGCTTCTTCCTCGTGACGCTGCCGATGGCGTTGCCCGGTCTCTTTGCCGGGTGCACCGTGGCATTCATCTGGGGATTCACGGAGTTGGGTGTTCCGTTGGTCTTTGACTTCACCCGGATCACCTCGGTGCAGATTTTCGATGGCATCAAGGATCTCGGCAAGAGCCCTTTCCCCTACGCCTTGGTGGTGGTGGTCCTGGCCCTGACCGCCACCTTGTTTTTTGTCAGCAAACGCCTCATCGACGGCCGTGATCTCTCTTCGTCAGGACGCGCTTCCACGGGACGGCAGGCCTCACGCCCTCTTCACGGACCGGCCCTGCGCGCCTGCCTCGCCTTTTTCATCTGCATCACCCTTCTCGCCCTGCTTCCCCATGCCGGCATCCTGCTGGTGGCGTTCTCCCGGGACTGGTATCTCGGGGTCCTGCCCAACTCACTGACCCTGACCCATTTCCAGGAAGCCCTGGGCCACCCCATCACCCTGCCATCCATCGCGAACAGCCTCCGCTACGCCGGCGCCGCCATGGTCCTCAACCTCTTGCTCGGTGTCTCCATCGCCTACATCGTGGTCCGCACCAAGGTGCGGGGCCGCGAGTGGCTCGATGTCTTCTCCATGCTCCCCTTGGCCGTGCCCGGCTTGGTCCTCGCCTTCGGATACCTCGCCATGACCCGCGAGGGTGAACCCTTCCGCTGGCTCGTCGATCTTCCGCCCCTCATCCCGCGCGAGAGTCCCGTCCTGCTGCTGGTCATCGCCTACGCGGTGCGGAGGCTTCCCTACATTGTGCGCTCGGCCGCCGCCGGGTTTCAGCAAACCAGCGCCTCCCTCGAGGAAGCGGCCGCCAACCTCGGGGCGGGCCCGGTCACGACGTTCCTCCGGATCACCGGCCCCCTCATCGCCGCCAATCTCATTGCCGGGGCCATCCTCGCCTTCGCCTTTTCCATGTTGGAAGTCTCGGACTCTCTCATCCTCGCTCAGGAACAACGCTTCTTCCCCATTACCAAGGCCATTTACATCCTGTTCGGCTCCCTCGGAAACGGCCCCTTTCTGGCCGCCGCCCTCGGCGTCTGGGCCATGCTGTTCCTCGCGGTCGCGATCATCGGCGCCGGCTTCGTCATGGGGAAAAAGATGGGCGCCCTCTTCCGCATCTGAACGGCACTCAGGGAAACCGACAAGGGCCCCGGCTCCATCCAACCACCGCGCGGAGGAGGCGAAACCCTCACTTGTCAATGAGGCGGCCCGGGCTATAAATGGAGAACCAAGGTAACGCTTCTCCCGGATCCCATGAACAAAATGCGGCAACCAGAACTGAAGGCCATCCGGCAGACGAGCGCCAACCAAAACGCGATTGTTTTCATTCACGGGTTCACCGGCCGCACGGTCGATACCTGGCAACGCTTTCCCGAACTGGTCCAACAAGACCCCATGTTGAAGGGATGGGATGTGTTCTGCTACGGTTACGAAAGCAGCCTCTTTCCCTTTTTCGGGTTCTGGGAGGGGAACCCGCCCCTGCCCCGGCTCGCCAAGCAGTTGCAGGACGCCACCAACATCGCCCCGCTGACCCAATACACCGGCCTGACCCTGGTGGCGCACAGCATGGGGGGACTGGTCGTCCAACAGGCCCTCGTCATCTCCGAGGAGCTCCGGCAGCGCGTCACCCATGCCTTTTGTTATGCAACACCCAGCTGCGGCCTCGCCAAGGCCAAACTGGGCTCCTTCTTCAACCGGCAAGCCAGGGACATGCGCGCCGATGGCCCCTTCATCAGGGGGCTCCGGGAGCGCTGGAAGTCCAAGGCCGACTCCCTCCGCCACCTGAAGTTTTTCGCCGTGGCCGGTAGCACGGACGAATTCGTCCCCTCGGATTCCGCGCTCACCCCCTTCAGAGAGGACCAGTGCAGGGTCATCCACGGCAATCATCTTGAGATCGTCAAACCGGAATCCGACCGGGACGACAGCTTCCTTGTGTTCCGTGAAGGCATCCTCGGTGAAGTCAGGGACCTTCCCTTCCTCGACGCCGCCCGCGTCGCCTCCGAGCGCAACGAGTTCGGCAAGGTGGTCGACACCCTGTTGCCGCAGGCTGCCTTTTTGGACGATCTCCACATGGCGAGACTGGTCATCGCCCTGAGTGAACTCGGGGAATCGGCCAAGGCGCACGCCCTGCTCGAAAACCATGCGCGGACCGGCACCGATTTCCTCGGGGTCTGGGCCGGGCAGCTCAAACGGCGCTGGCGTCTCTACGGCCACCGCAGGGACATCGACCAAGCCATCGAACTCTATCGGCAAGGTTGCGCGGAAGCGGAGCGGAACCAGGACCCGGCCCAAATCCTCTACCACGCCATCAACGTGGCCCACCTCCTCGAAGTGGGCAAGAACATGCGCAGCGCCTCGAGGGAGTTTGCAAGGAAGGCTCTGGAAGCTTGCGCGGCCGGGCCGACCCGGGATTACTGGACGATCGTGACGGAGGCTGAGGCCCACATTTACCTCGGCAAGCTCGACCGCGCCGCGGAGCTCTACGCCGAGGCGGTGAAGCTCGAGCCGGCCCCGCGCCACCTCAAGACCACCTACCAACAGGCCTGCCATGCCCTTCCCTCCGCCAAATCCCGCACCAAGGTGCTCAAGGCTTTCGGTGATCCCACCCGGTTGGAAGCGCCGCCCCGATCCACGGAGAGCAGCCCCACGCCCGCCTCTTGAACCCAAGCCAGACCGTTTCCCTCGAGTCCGGGCCCGCTCTCGCCTCCCCACCGGCCCTGCGGGCCAGCTTGCATGACATTTTCCTCGCCGAGGAATCCAAGCTCCTGCGCTACGCCTTCGGTCTTGTCGGTAGGCGGGAGATCGCCGAGGAAATCGTCCAAGAGGCTTTTCTCCAGCTCCATGCGCATTGGGACGATGTTCGCGAGCCCGTTCCCTGGCTCTACCGCAGCATCCGGAACCGTTCCGCCAATCATCATCGCGATACCCGGCGCGAGGTGATCTCCGAGACGCCGGAGCAGCCGGAAAGCGGACGGGAGGCTCCCGATGCCACCTTGCGCCGACTCGAAGCCGAAGGCCACCTGCGCCTCATCGTCTCCGAACTGGAACCGCCGGATCAGGAACTCCTCCGGCTCAAATATGTCGAGGATCTCAAATACCGTGAAATCGCGGAACGCACCGGACTGAGCCCCGGCAACATCGGCTACCGCCTCCATCATCTCCTCAAACTTCTGGCCGGCAAACTCCATCAACTCGGCATCGACGGGGTAAACTGACATGAACGAGCCCGACCCCTCCCATCCGTCCGCCCCACCCTCCCGGATCACCCCGGAACTTGAGTCCCGCGTGGTCGACCTCGTCCTCGGCGAAACCTCCGATTTCGAACGGGCCGAAATCGAACGCGTTCTCGCCGACTCACCGGAACTGCAACTCTTCAGGAAAGGCATCGAGTCCGTCCACGGTCTTCTCGGGGCCGGGGAAGAACCGTTGCCGTGGCGGCTCGCCGATGACCGCCGCGCCAAGGTTCTCGCCGCCATTTCCGCGCCTCCGCCGCCATCGCGCTCCCGTTGGTGGACCCATCCGGGCTTCAGAATCGCCGCCGTATTCGTGGTCGCGGCTGCGGTCAGCCTGCCTTTTCTCCTCTCCCCAAGCCTCACGAGTCCCGCCCAATTCGCCTTGGCCGAGCGCCTGCAACCGGACGATGCCTTGACCCGATTGCGATGGATCGGATCTCATCTGAACGATGCGATCCAGCCATCCGCTGCCGCGCGGATCGCGGAAAGCAGCACGGCCCGACCGGAAACAGCCCGGCAAATGGCGGGACCGGTGGCGACCGGAGAATCCAGCGACATGGAGACCCGCGGAGCACGCGAGTTCGAGAAAAAGTCAATGGAACACAAGTCGTTTGAAATGCCCCAGGCAAAGGCCCGAACGCCCTTCATCGGCGAAGCGGTTGCGGGAGGGCAACCGGTCGTGTTGCCGTTGCAGATCCGCGATCGCTCGTTCCGGGAAACGCGGGCCGCCTTGGCCCGGAAAGAATGGCCGGCACCGGAGACCATCCGCATCGAGGAATTCGTGAACGCCACCGGTTCCGGCGCTCCGACCCCGAGTCCGGCCCAACCCGCCACGTTCGCCGCCGAACAAGCGCGGCATCCGGTGGAACCAAACCTCCGGTTGCTCCGGCTCGGGATCAGGACCGTCGCGGGAAACCAAGCCCCGCGGGCCGCGATCCTCCTCAACCCGGACCGCGTCACCCGCTACCGGATTTTCGGCTTTGAACCGGCTCCGGGCGAAGCGGAAAATCGTGCCCCAAGCCATCCCGGCTCCTTCCCGGCGGACGCCTCGATCCTCCTCGAATTGGAGACCAACCCAAACGGGACCGGGGAGATTGGCGTGGTCCTGACCGAACCGCAGGACCCCGCCACCGGGCTCGCGAAACAATACCTTTGGACCGTTCCCTATGATCAGGATCCGGTCGCCTTCGCCCAATCCGATCCGAGGCTCCGCACCGCCGCCCTCGCCGCGTGGACCGCCGCCCGGCTCCGGCGGGATCCGGGGCCCGTTCCCGATTGGGACGAGCTGGCCAGGATCCACACCGGACTCCCGGAAACCTCGAGGACTTCAGCCCCGGTCCGGGCTTTGGGCGAAATGCTCCGGTTGGCGCGGGCTCAATAGCCCTTTTTCTGACTCCTCCCTACCCCCGTCCCAATCTTCGGATAACTGGCGAGGGCTCCGCACTCGCGGAGTTCCTAATATCAGTCTGCCTCCAATTCATACGAAATGATAGCTGTGGAAGGCAACCTTCAGATGTGGGTGCAAGCCGACGATGACCAAGCAACCTGGTTTTTTCACGGTTCCCTGCGAAGGGTGGGCCGGATCGGTCTGTTGAACAGCCGGGCGGCCAGGGTCGGGATGTTTTGCGGCCCGATGGTTCGGCCCGACATGGCGAATGGATTCCGCCGGGCGAGCAGCGCGCCGGGACGAGTTTTCGCCAACGGCGCCAACGAGAAGGTGACCCGACCCCGGGTGCGGCCGGACGTGGTGGAACAGGAATGCGGGTTGCCTGCGGAACGGGTCATGCTGTCGAAGTCGCTCCGGCAAACGAAGGTCAAAGGCGTCCGTTAGCTCCACCGCCTTTCCCCCCAAAAAGGCGCGGGCGCCGGAGAGGAAGCCTTATGAGAGATCGGCCTACACGTCGCACGGCACAGGCGTGAAGCGGCGGCGTGCCTGCGGAAGCGCTGGAAAGCGCTGCCGGACTTTCCATCGAGCTCAAAAAGGGTTTCC
>JAGWVU010000071.1 GCA_018970725.1 Verrucomicrobiota bacterium | reverse complement strand
GCACGGATGAGTCACGGATGAAACGGATGGCACGGAGAGGAATCCGAAGGAGAGCATGTCTCTTCCCCATCCGTGTCATCCCGCCCCTCCGTGTTTCATCCGTGCCCCCAAAAGCCCTCTTCCGCGTCATCCGCCGACGCGATCCGTCAGGCGGCGGTGAAAAGCACCAGAAGATGCCGTCTGTTTCGGCTGAGCGAAGCCACTAGGTTAGGAGCACCGATAAAACGGATGGCACGGAGAGGGACCCAAAGGAGAGCATGTCTCTTCCCATCCGTGTCATCCCGCCCCTCCGTGTTTCATCCGTGCCCCAAAAAGCCCTCTTCCGCGTCATCCGCCGACGCGGTCGCTCCGGGCTCCGGCTGCAGGCGCGCGCTGCCGCCGCGGCGGAATGAAAGCAAACATCCATGAATCCTTGAAAAAGCTACCCTACACCGACAACCACCCGATCAACCTTCCCTCCTGAGATTTAACGGTGGTAGGGACATCCCCCGAAGGGCGAATCCATCCATCAATACAGCGATGCATCGAGGATGGCCAAGACCTCGTCGAGCACCGCTCTGGGAGCCGCGCCGATCTTTGCGAGACCCCGGGCTTGGAAATCGAGCGACTTCACCTGTTCGCACATGACGAAACCGGTCAATTGCGAACGACCCGTGATCGCGACGTGGAAAGGAATGCCCCGATCGGTATTCGTGACGGGACAACAGATCGCCATCCCGGTGGCTCTGTTGAAAAGAGTCTTGCTGACGACCAGGGCCGGACGACGGCCCTTTTGCTCATGTCCTGCCTGAGGATCGAAGTTCATCACCACGAAGTCCCCCTGATTTGGAATATACGCCGCCATCACCAGACCTCCGCGCCTTCCCGGCCCCAATCCGTTTCACCGGGGCGGTAGTCCTTCGGCATGGCGGCGGCGAGGTCTTCGATGCGATGCCTGCCCCGCACCGGCATTTGCTTCCGCGTCGGTCGCAGGACGATGGCGTCGCGCCGCGGACTGATCTCGATTTCCAGATCGACTCCCGTTTCGAGGTTCAACTCCGCAAGGAGCGCCTTGGGCAGGCGCACGCCTTGGCTATTGCCCCAAGCCCGGATTTTCGTGATCATATCGCATGGTATAGCCGTCGGATATCCGCGGCAAGGGTTTTTTTTGCTGGGCCGGTCGTGTTTTTTCCCGAACCCCATCCTCGCCCGCGACCTCCGCGTTGGCGTCGATCCCGATGTGCCGACGATTCCTCACGCCATCAAATTCGCCCGGTCCGGCGACACGACACAACAATCATCCCGCTTGACTGTTAGAAGAAGAGCCTGAACCGCGCGTGAGCGGAAGGCGAGGAACGCCACCATGCCTCTTGGCGACGCTCAGACCAGACCGAATCGGCCGGAAGCGGGTAGCCAAGGCCCGGATCAGGGCTGGAAGACGGCCCGGGTGACCACGCCGGGCCGCTCCGGGCCTGAAGGAGGCCGGATGCTCCGGGTTGGCTCGCGGGATTGTTTGTTGCCGGTTGCCTTGGGGTCCGCGGTCTTGCCCCCCGGCTGTGGAGTCAGCAATTACATAAACTGCATTTTTTCTGAAATTTCCAGACGGCTTGACGATCCCTCCGATAAGTGGATCAACTGGGAGCAGGCGATGAACGACCTCGGATTCACGGACGAAGAGTTGCGACCGTGAAAAATTATCGGGTATTTTTGAACTACGAGGTGATGGAGACGCTTCGCAGGCTTCGCATACCCGACCGCATCATGGTGGGATGGTTCATCTTCTGGACCGGCTGTGGCGTGGGGTTCGGTAGGATTGGACGCTGATTGATTTTGCCTTGGTGTCAGGATCGCGGGTTCGGCCCCGGCTGACAACCTCATGCCATCTAGCCGTCGCGGCCAAAGCGCCGACGCCATTCGCCAAGTTCCCGGGGGCGATGTGCTCCGCGTGCTGAAGGCTCACACCCTCGCCTGATTTTCATCCCTGCCACCCTATGAAACGTCTCCTCCTTTGCCTCCTCTCTCTCGCTGCTGCGCTGCCTGGGGCGGAGCCCACTGTTTTCCGTGCTGGTGCTGCGGCGGTGGACATCACGCCCAAGCTCTTCCCTCTGAACATGCCCGGCGGGCACAGTGCCAACATGGCCAGCAGCGCGCATGATCCGCTGCACTCGACCTGAAAAAGCGCAGCCCCTTCCCCCAGACCATGGTCATCGGCCTCGCCAACGGCCGCCACGGCTATCTCCCCACCCCCGAGCAGCACCAACTCGGCGGCTACGAGACTTGGCTCGGCACCAATGTCGTGCAGGAAGACACGTCCGTTATCCTGACGAAGAATCTCATGGAGATGATGGGGGAGTTGAAGAAGTAGCGGTTCACAGACGCTGTGATTGCATGGTGCAACGGCCCACCCGATCTCGGTGCGGCGGGGTTTTTGTCATGGGCCTCCGCGGAATTTCCCCGCCGCCGGGCCACGGCGCAGCCCTTTTCATCGCAAATGAAGCGTCAAACAGGATGATTGTTGTCTTCTCTTGGCTACCGCCATCAATTCGGCAGCTGATCCATCTCGCAGTCAGCGTCCACCGGCACGGGGGGGGCGCTTTGATCCACGGCATGGGTGAAGAGGTAGCGGAAGACCTCATCGTAGACCCACTGACCCACTGCGTCCTTGCCTCCGGGCACGACGATGGTGTGCGCGCGTTTGCTGTTGTTTTGCACGTCGCTGTTCGAGATGAGCCGACGGGTATTGCCGTAGGGCGGCCTGGCCGCATCGATGCTCACGACCGGGCCGTGGTTGTGCATCTTGAGCAATTGCCAGGAACGGCAATAATGATCCGCGACCCAGCCCCCATCGAGCACATGGGAAAAGCCGAAGAAGCGGTTTGATGGCGTGGCGGAGACTCCGCCCTGCCAGATTTCGGTGTTGTCACGCGGGCCGGAGAACATGACCACGCGGTCCACCTTTTGATGCATCGCAAAACGAGCCGCCGTCGTGCTGCCATGGGAAATGCCGCTCATGATGACCTTCTCCCAGCGCAGGTCGCCGCCGTCTGCGGTGAGGAACTGCTCCCATTTTCCATCCGGATTCTCCTTCGCCAGCCACTTCACGAACTGCAACGATCGTTCCATCATGCCATCAGGCTTCGGGATTCTCACCAGTGAACTGAAATCCTCTCCCGTGGCTGCTTCGAGGCGGATGTTCCCGATGGCCGTTCCGCTACCGTCCTCGTATTGAATCTTGCTGAGGCCCGCGAACCAGCCGTTGGCATAATGAGGCTGGATGCCGTGATAGCCATAGCTGGAGATGCGCTCAAACAGCTGTTGATTGTGACCCATGAGCCAGATCACAAGTTTCCCTTGTGAAAGCACGCGCGTGTCCACCACGGCATGTTCGATGTCCGCAGGATTCCCCTTGTCGTCGGTGAAGGTGAACTTGATCTCCGGGTGCTCCTTCGCTCGCGGATCGATCTCGCTCGCGCGTTTGCTGAGGTCGAAGCGCTGGGGTTCAGCAGCAAGGAGGTGGTGGCCGAAGAGGACTATGGCGATGATCAGGTATTTCATGAATGTGCGCATTTGCGGTAGGGCAATCACCTAGTCGTTCCCGGGAGCGTCGGATTCGTCGAGAAAACGGATCACTTCCACAAATCATCGCGAGAAGCGACCGTGTCGCAACTAAAAACTGTTCAAAGAATCAGTCGCTTCGCGACTTCCTGACAGAGACACATCCGCCTTGCATTCCAGCCTCATCCGGCGGATGACTATGGGGTCGGCCCGGTGCCGATTTTCATCCTGCCTGCAAAAACCCAACCCCCGCCAGAAATGTCTTCTTCACCACGCTCCCGGATGGGACGCCGCCACTTCCTGTCCCTGCTGCCCCTTGCCGCCGCCGCGGTCCCGGGAGTGCAGGCCGCGACCGCTCCCCGCTTCCGGATTTCGCTGGCCCAATGGTCGTTGCACCGGGCTTTGCAGGGCGGCCGGCTCGATCCGTTGGATTGGCCCCGTTACACCAAGGCGACCTTCGGGATCGATGCCTTGGAACACGTGAACCAGTTTTACGCGACCGGAGACCGGGCGAAAGACCGTCATGGCCTGCAGCCCAAGCCGAAGGATCATTTCACCGAGCTGGCCAAACGCATCAGCGGCGAGGGCATGCACAGCGTGCTCATCATGTGTGACGGCGTGGGGAATCTGGGAGACCCGGACCCGGCACGGCGCACCGATGCGGTGGAGGGGCATTACGCTTGGCTGGACACGGCCCTTTTGCTCGGATGCCACTCCATCCGGGTCAATGCCGGGTCCAACCCCAAGCTGATGCCGGAGGAGCAGGCCCGCCTCTGCGCGGACGGTCTGCGCCGGCTCTCCGAAGCCGCCGCATCACGGGGACTGAACGTGATCGTGGAAAACCACGGCGGACTCTCCTCGGACGGATCCTGGCTCGCCTCGGTCATGCGTCTGGTCGGCTCGGAACGGTGCGGGACATTGCCGGACTTCGGAAATTTCTACCTCGCGCGGAACCGGGGGAACGCGGAAGAATACCAGAAGCAGAAGGCCCTCTTCGTGGGGCGCCACACCTCCGAGGACGAGAAGGGAATCGCCTATGACCGGTATCAAGGGGTCGAGGATCTGATGCCCTTCGCCAAAGGCGTCAGTGCCAAGAGCCATGACTTCAACGATGCCGGGGATGAACTCCACACCGACTTCGCCCGGATGATGCGGATCGTGGCCGCTTCGGGATATTCGGGCCATGTCGGGATCGAGTATGAGGGAGCCGTGCTCTCCGAGGACGAGGGCATCCTCAAGACCAAGGCGCTTCTCGAGCGCGTTCTCCGGACTTTGGCTTGAATCTTCGGGGCTCATTCCGCGACCTACCACCCGTGCTCCCTGAGGCCATGAAGAAAAACGTGTCGATCGCCCTGCTCGGTGGCGTGGTGGCGCTGGGGATCGCGGGGTTCGGGATCGCGGAACACCTCGTGAACGAGGAATTGCGCCGGAATTTCGACAAGGAACTGGCCAAGCTCGAAGAACAGGTGTCCATCACTTACGACGGCTTTCATTACAGTTTGCTGAGCAGGCAGGCCACGGCCCGCGGCCTCAGCGCCACCACGGCGGACGGAAAATACCGCGTCCTCGTGGAACAGCTCAAGCTCCAGCGGATGGAACGGGACAAAACTCTGGACCTGGTCACCGCCCTCCGGCTCGCAGGCGGGGGGGTCAGGCTGCGGGAGAAAAAAGGGGATGGCTATGTGCCCGCCCTCACGGGCCTCGGCTACAATGACCCGAAGTTGAGCTTCCGCCTCGACCAAACCTACGACCCGGCCACGGAAACGCTGACTGTGAACGAGATCGGTCTCACGGGAGCGGAAATGGGTGAGCTTCATCTCAAGGCCCGCTTCAGCGGTCTCCGGAAAATCAACACCGAGGGGTTCACCTCCGGGAACATCCTGAAAATCGCCGCCGGCGTCGGCAACCTGCAGTTCCATGGAGCGTCGCTCGACTACACCGACACCGGTCTTGCGGAGAAAATCCTCCGGCAAAGGGAAACCGGGCAGAAGATCAGCCGGGCGGAAATCGTGGCCGGCGTGGCCAAGGGGATGCGTGCGCAAAAATTCTTCCGGTTTTCGGAGGAAATGATCGCGGAATTCTCCGCCTTTCTGGAAAAGCCGGGTCGCCTGCGAATGGATTCCGCCCCCGGCCAACCGGTCGGCAGCGCGTTGATCGGCACCACCCTCCTTTTCCGCGGCAATCTGCTGCAGGTGCTGGGCGTCACCATCCGCAACGGAGCCCCCGGCTGAAGGCAAGGGGGAATCATCGCAGTTCCGCCGTTGCGACCCGCCCGTTTGTTCGTAAAGAAAGATCATGGAGCCAAGTCGCATCGCTTTCGGACTCTGGAACAGCGCCTCCGCCGCACCGGGGCGCGGTCAACCGGGTGCCCATGAGTCTCTCGTCCGAACCGCCCTGGAAAGCGGTTTCCGCACGTTCATCACCTCGGACGCGATCGAAGGAGGGGCCGCGGACCGGGGCCTGGGCGCGGCCCTGGCCGCCACGGGGCTGCGCGGGGAATCCTTCGTCATCGGCTGCATCGGCGCCCCCTCGCCCGGTCACGGAGGAGATTACGGACCCTCCGGGAGCGCCATCGGCGGGCCATCGGATGAGGAAGTCCGCAGATTCGTCCGGGAAGCCGCCACCGGCGTCTTGGGACGGAGCGGGGTCGGGCACCTCGACCTCTTGCTCTTTGAATCGCCGGGCCGGTGGGCCTTCCGCAGCGCGGCGTTGTGGGCGGCAATGAGCGAACTGAAAGCCGGAGGATTGACGAGAGGGATTGGGATCGCGCCAGGTCCCTCCAACGGCTATACGTTGGATTTTTTGCATTTCCTCGACCGGTTCGGGGAGGGCATTGACGCCGCCATGCTCGTCTTCAATCCGCTCGAGCCTTGGCCGGGCGAACTGGTGTTGCAGGCGGCCAAGGACAAAGCGGTGGCCTTGGTGGGCCGGGAAAGCGCGCCGCCGCCCGGCCCCGCCGCTCCCCGGGCCAACGAAGAACGCGGCGCCCGCATGTCCCGGGTCTTTGAATTGGCCGGTCGTCACGGTGTGGACGGTTGGGAACTGCTTACCGCCTGGACCACCGCACGCGAGCCGGTGCTCTCCTATGCCCCCCGCCTGCTCCCCTCCGCCTCGCAATCGACCGAGGAGGTGATCCGCGCCGCCGGCCATTCCCAACGCGGGAACGCGGCCTGTGAACCCGCTTTCGGCGAACTGCGGCAAATCGGCGAGAACAAGGGCAAGGCCGCGCTCAAAGGCGGCACCCAGCAGTTTCAGGGAAAACCGCAGGCCGAACAGTGGCCGCTGGATGCCGAACTGGTGGAGACCGCCGCCCGGCACCAGATCATCCCCGACCGGGATATCTTCTGCGTGAACGATCCCCGGGACCTCCGGGATTTCGGGATGCCGGTCCGGGGCGTGCCCCAGGCGATCGACCGCCGCCTCTTCATGCAGCTGCAAGTGCTCACGGGCCTTCCCAGCCGCCAACAGGCGGTGCAGGATCTGCAGTCGGGAGGGATCGCCGCCGTGCTCTACGCGGATCTCAACGATCCGAGGGCCGTGGGCCTCTTGCTTTGGGACGAAGACCCGCTCCACCTCAGCGCCAAGGCGGATGCCGTCCACGCCCTTCCCGCCTTTGCCTCCTCCCGGATCCGCCCGGAATACACCATGCTGGCGCGGACCTATGGCTTCGGCCGGGAAGACGATCTGGCCTATTGGCTCACAAGGCGCCCCATCGAAGCGGCCACCCTGCCGAACCGACCTTGGGCCGTATGGTATCCGCTGCGGCGCAAGCCCGGCTTTTACCGCTTGCCCAAGGATGAACAGGCCGAGATGCTCCGGGAACACGGCGTCATCGGCCATCATTTCGGCTCCGCCGGCTACGCCACCGACATCCGCCTTGAATGCTTCGGCATGGACCCGGCGGACAACGAGTTCGTGCTGGGCCTGCTCAGCGAACGGCTCGATTGGTTGTCGCGCCTCGTCAAAGAGATGCGCGCCACCCGCCAGACCGGCGAGTTCATGGACCACCTCGGTCCATTCTTCGTGGGGCACACGATCTACCAGCACGCCGGCCCCCATGCTTGACCTCCGGGACCTCGCCGAACTGGTGACGCGGCACGGGGACGGTCTCGACGCCGCCCCGGCCCCGTTTGCTTTGAGCGGTCATTCCTTCCGCCACCATCCCCATCCGGACCTGATGGGCGTGGTGAATCTCTCCCGGGATTCCTGGTATCGGGAAAGCGTCAGCCTCTCCACCGAAACCGCCATCCGGCGCGGCCGGCGGCTCCTCGCGGATGGAGCCACCGTGATCGATATCGGTGCCGAGTCCACCCTGAGCCATGCCGCGCGCGTCGATGAAAAAGGCCAGCGCGCCGCCCTGCTGCCGGTCATCTCCGCCCTGTCCGGGGCGGGGGCAATCATCTCCGCGGAGACCTACGAGCCCAAAGTGGCGGAGGCTTGCCTCGACGCAGGCGCCGGCATCCTCAACCTGACTTCAGGAACGAACACGGAGGACTTCTACCGTCTCGTGGCGGAACGGGAAGCCGGGGTCATCATCTGTTACCTCCAAGGGCGCCACGTCCGCGATGTGGCTGATTTCTCGCTGTCCGAGGACCACGTCGGCACCCTGGAAGACTACTTCCGGCGGGAGACGGATCTCGCCTCCCATCTGGGGGTGAAACGAATCTGGATCGACCCCGGCCTCGGGTTTTATTACCGGAATCTTACGGATTCCAAGGAGCGGATCCGTTACCAGATGCGGACCTTTCTCCACGCGTTCCGGCTTCGCAAACTCGGTTGGCCCATCTGCCAGGCGCTGCCGCACGCCTTTGAATTCTTCGAGGAAGAGGTGCGCTCTGCCGAACCGTTTTTCGCGGTGCTCGCCGCCCTCGGGCGGACCGATCTCATTCGTACCCATGAGGTCAACCGGGTCCGGGCCGTGCTCCGTACCCTCCAAGCGTATGAGTGACCACCCCGTGGCTCTCGTCACCGGCGGCGGCAGCGGTCTCGGCGCCGGTCTCTGCCGGCATCTCGCCCGGTCCGGCTGGAATGTGGCGATCCATTACCACTCCTCCCGGGCTTCCGCCGAGGGCGTGCTCCGCGAGGTCGCCTCCACCGGTCGTGAAGCCATGCTTCTCCAAGCGGACCTCGGTCGCGAACCGGACGTCCTCCGTTTGGTGGCGGATTTTTCGAGCCGGTTCGGGCACTTGGAACTTCTCATCAACAATGCGGGCGTCTACCACGCGAAGGCTTTCGGAGACCTCACCGAAGCCGAATGGTTCAGCGAATTCAACTCCACCGCGACCGCCGTTTACTTCACCACCCGGGCCTGTCTTCCGCTTCTCCGCGCCTCGCGCGGCCGGATCATCAACATCGGCGACGGCGCTTGCGACCGTCCCGGGGCCCGCTCCATGGCTCCCGCCTACCATATCGGCAAAACGGGCGTCTACATCCTCACCCGTTCCTTCGCCCAAGCGGAAGCCCCCCACGGCGTGGCGGTCAATCTGCTCTCCCCCGGTCTGCTCGAAACCAGCGTCGGCCTGGGCCACCCGCAAGAAGTTCCCGCCGGCCGGTTCGGAACGTTCGAGGACCTCTTCGCCGCCGTGGATTTCCTCACGAACGTGGACACCCCGTATCTCACGGGATCCCATCTCATCGCCGGAGGCGGTTGGAACTTGTAAACCCGCATGAGCCCGTCCGCCGACACGCCGGAACCGGTTTGGATTCATCCCTCCCGTGGCATGGAAGCCATCGCGGAACGCCGGCGGAACGCTTTGGCCTCGGGCGTCATCCCCCCTGAGTTTCATTATGTGGGACATCGGCAAACCGAGTTGTGGCTCGAAGTGGCTCGCTGCCATGCTCCGGCCGGGCTCGATCCCTTCTATCGCCAAGCCTTTGCCGAACTGCCGCTTCCCCGGGTTCCGCACCTCATCGGTCTCGGTCCCGGAAGCGCTCAAAAGGAGGCCTGGCTCCAGGAACGGGTCCGGTCCACCCGCTTCACCCCGGTTGATGTCAGTGATTCCCTCGCCCTGCTCGCGGCCCGCCGCCTCGCCCCTCTGGTGGAGCACCCTCCCCTTCCCCTGGTCGCCGATCTCACCCGCTTTCCCGGTTTGCCCGGCTGGCTCGCCGGATTCGATCGGGGGGAGCCCCGCCTTTTCTCCGCTTTCGGGGTAACGCCCAACCTTCCCCCGGAGAAACTCGACCCCGCCCTGCGAGCCTTCCTTCGCACCGGGGATCTCCTGTTGATCAGCGCCAACTTGATTCCCAACGGGGATTCCGCCCGCATCCTGCCCCAATACGACAACCCGGAAACCCGTGAATGGTTAAGCGAACTGCCCCGGCAATGGGGCTTGGGCCCACACCTCGGTCCCCTCGAGATCCGGATCGAGGAGGAGGGGCCCGGCTTGGCCAAGGTGGTGGCGCGTTCCCGGTGGAGCGAGACCCTGCGTTTTCCTTGGGCGGGCACCACCTTCCAAGCGGCACGGGGGAACGCGCTGCTGCTCTTCAGCAGTCTCCGCTACACCCCGGAAACTTTCGCCGAACGCCTCCGGAAGTCCGGCTTGGAACCGATCGGCACCGCCATCAGTCCGGCGGGCGACGAAGGTCTCTGGCTCACAAAGGCATTCTGAGAAGACGTCAAGCCAAAGGCGGCGGCTGAAGAGCGGCACACAGTTAAGCGGGATGACTGCCGCCTGACAACATCAGCGTCAGGATGATCGGTGCCCACCGTCACCGGCTCAAAAAACGCACTGGGTTGCGCAACCACTGGTTGGCGGGGTGGCGCTTGATCGTGGCATGGTGATGGTGCGATGGAACGCCCTCGGAAAGCGATGGATGGGAACGAGGCGGCCGCCTGGGTCGCCTACCGGTGCAGCGAGGTGATTGGCGTGTATCCGATCACCCCGGCCTCTCCGATGGGGGAATCGGCGGATCAGTGGGCCACTTCGGCCCAACCCAACCTCTGGGGCGCGGTGCCCCGGGTCGTTGAAATGCAATCCGAAGCGGGCGCCGCCGGAATGTTGCATGGAGCGCTCCAGGCGGGGGCGCTTTGCACCACGTTCACCGCCAGCCAGGGCTTGCTCCTGATGCTGCCGAACCTCCACAAAATCGCGGGCGAACTGACCGGCACGGTCTTTCACGTGGCAGCCCGTTCCGTGGCCACGCACGCCCTCTCCATCTTCGGGGATCACTCCGACGTGATGGCCGCCCGGACGACCGGTTGGGCCCTGCTGGCTTCCTCCTCCGTGCAGGAGGCGATGGATTTGGCCGCGGTGGCCCACGGCGCCGCCCTTGAGGCGCGGGTGCCCTTCCTCCATTTTTTCGACGGGTTCCGGACCAGCCACGAGATCCAGAAAATCGAACCCCTCGCCGAAGAGGATCTCCGCGCCCTGCTGGATCCGGCGGCCCTCCACGCCCATCGCCAGCGCGCCCTCTCCCCGGACCATCCCGTCCTCCGCGGAACCGCGCAAAACCCCGATACCTTTTTCCAAGGGCGCGAGGCCGCCAATCCCTTTTATCTGGCCGTTCCCGAAATCGTGCGGGCCAAGATGGAAGCGTTGGGCCGCCGCACCGGCCGCCACTACCGGCTCTTTGATTACACCGGAGCGCCGGATGCGGAACGGGTCATTGTGATCATGGGTTCCGGCGCGGAAGCGGTGGCCCGGACCGTGACGGATTTGGTGGGACAGGGGGAAAAGATCGGGGTGGTCGCGGTCCGGCTCTACCGGCCATTCGCGATCCCGGAGTTTCTGGCGGCGCTGCCGGTCACCGCCCGCCGCATCGCGGTGCTGGACCGCACCAAGGAACCGGGCGCGATCGGTGAGCCGCTCTACCTCGACGTGCTCGCGGCGCTGGCCGAAGGGGACCGTCAGGCGAGGGTGATCGGCGGTCGCTACGGTCTCGCCTCCAAGGAATTCACGCCGGGCATGATCCGCGCCGTCTTTTCCGAATTGGCGTCGGAAGCCCCGCGGCGGCATTTCACGGTGGGCATCCGGGACGATGTGACCCACCTGAGCCTCGATTGGACCGAGAGCGAATCCCCGGAAACGGACGGGACCACCGGGGCGGTTTTCTGGGGCCTCGGTTCCGATGGCACCGTCGGCGCCAACAAAAACACGATCAAAATCATCGCCGAAGCCACGGATCTCCATGTCCAGGGCTACTTTGTCTACGACTCCAAAAAGGCCGGGGCCCGGACGATTTCCCACCTCCGCTTCGGGCCGGAACCGATCCGCAGTCCCTACCTGATCCGGAAGGCGGATTTCGTCGGGGTGCACCAATTCGGCTTCCTGGCCAAATTCGACATTCTGTCCGGGGCGGCGGACGGCGCCACCCTGCTCCTCAACGCGCCGCACGGTCCCGACGCGATCTGGGAGAAGTTGCCTCCGGCGATGCAACGGGAAATCATCGCCCGCGACCTCCGCCTTCACGTCATCGACGCCTACGGACTGGCCGCCGGCCTGAACCTCGGGATGCGGGTCAACACCATCATGCAGGCCGCCTTCTTCCGGCTCTGTCCGGTGCTGCCTCCCGGGGAAGCCCTGCGTCTGCTGCGGGAAAACGTGGCCCGCAGTTACGGCAAACGCGGTGCTCCCGTCGTCGAGGCCAATCTGGCCGCCATCGAAGCCGGTTGGGAAGGCAGCCGCCCGGCCCGGATCGGCCAGGCGACCCCGGTCCCCTCCCCGGAGCCCTCTCCCGCCGGCAGCGGTTTTCTCCAGACCCTCACCTTTCCCCTGCTCCGGGGCGAGGGCGATCTCCTCCCGGTGAGCGCTTTCCCACCGGACGGCACCTATCCGACGGGGACCGCGCGGCATGAAAAACGCGGCATTGCCCATGAGATTCCGGTCTGGGAACCGGACCTTTGCATCCAGTGCGGCAAATGTGTCTTGGTCTGCCCGCACGCCGTGATCCGCGCCAAGGTTTGCGAGGAATCGGCGTTCGCCGGGGCGCCTCCGGGCTTCGTGCATCTGCCCGCCAGGTGGCGCGACCGGCCGGGGACGCATTTCACCCTGCAGATCGCCCCGGACGATTGCACCGGGTGCAGCCTCTGCGTGGAAGTGTGTCCGGCGCGGGACAAGGGGCAGGCCGCGCGCAAGGCGATCAACATGCGTCCAAAAGAGCACCAGATCGGGGCCCGGCGCGAGCACTGGCGGTTTTTCGAGGAGGGGCTTCCGCAGCGGATCGCGAGCCGGGAGAGCGAGGTTCCGCACACCGTCAAAGACGTACAGACGCTCGATCCGTTGTTTGAATTCTCCGGGGCCTGTGCGGGTTGCGGGGAAACGCCCTACCTCAAGCTGATTTCCCAGTTGTTTGGGGATCGGATGCTGGTGGCCAACGCCACCGGCTGTTCCAGCATCTACGGCGGGAACCTCCCCACCACGCCCTGGACCGTGAACCGGGAAGGACGCGGTCCCGCCTGGAGCAATTCCTTGTTCGAGGACAACGCGGAATTCGGCCTCGGCATGCGGCTGGCCATCGACACGCAACGCGACCATGCCCGGAGCCTGCTCGAAGGAATGCGCGACCGGTTGGATCCGGGTTTGATCGATTCCCTCCTCCGCGCCCCGCAAACCACGGAGGCGGAGATCGCGGCGCAACGGGACCGCATCGCGAATCTGAAAACCGCCCTCGCGGATCGGCCGGATCCGGCGGTCAGGGATCTCCTGGTTGTCGCGGACGCGCTGGCCCGGAAGAGCGTCTGGTTGATCGGCGGGGACGGGTGGGCCTACGATATCGGCTTCGGCGGCTTGGATCATGTGTTATCGACCGATCTGGACCTGAATATCCTGGTCCTGGATACCGAGACCTATTCCAACACGGGCGGGCAGGCTTCCAAATCGACCCCGATCGGCGCGGTGGCCAAATTCGCCTCGGGAGGCAAGACCTCCCCCAAGAAGGATCTCGGATGGCTGGCGATGAGTTATGGGCACGCTTATGTGGCCCAGATCGCGATGGGCGCGAGTGATTCCCATGCGCTCAAGGTGTTGCTGGAGGCCGAAGCCCATCCGGGCCCGTCCCTCGTGATCGCCTATAGCCACTGCATCGCCCACGGGATCGATATGGCGAAGGGCATGCAACAACAGAAACTCGCGGAACGGTCGGGACATTGGCCGCTCTATCGCTTCGACCCGGCCCGGCGCGCCGCTGGCGGCAATCCGTTCCAGCTCGACTCGAAGCCGCCCTCGATTCCCCTGTCCGGCTATCTCTATACGGAACACCGCTACCGGCTTCTCCAACAAGCGCGCCCGGAAGTGGCCAAATCACTGCTGGCGCGTGCGGAAGCGGAGGTCAAGGGGCGGCGGGAACGTCACGAACAACTGGCAAACGAAACACAGAGCAAGGAACATGAAACCGCAACTTGAAACAAGCTGGCTCGGCCTTCCCCTGGCCCACCCCGTGGTGGCCTCGGCCGGGCCGTTGACCCATGAACTGGATAACTTCCGGCGGCTCGAGGACTCGGGCGTGGCGGCGATCGTGATGCACTCGCTCTTCGAGGAGCAGATCACCAAGGAAAGCCATTTGGTGCATCATTATCAGGAACACGGGTCCGGCGGTTTTGCCGAGGCATTGTCTTATCTACCGGATCTGGAGGATTATGGCACCGGTCCTGACACCTATCTTTCCCTGATCTCCGCCGCCAAGGACGCGGTCTCGATCCCGGTCATTGCCAGCCTCAACGGGACCACGGCCGGAGGTTGGCGAAGGTTCGCCCGCGAGATCCAGCAGGCGGGTGCCGATGCCTTGGAACTGAATCTCTATCACGTCCCCACCAACCCGGAGATCCCCGGCTCGGAATTGGAGGCCCGTTATCTCAGCGTGGTCCGCGATGTGTCCCAAGGCTTGCGGCTGCCGTTGGCGGTGAAGCTCTCCCCGTTCCTGACCGCGCCGGCCCACATGGCGGCTGAACTCACTCAAGCCGGAGCCCGCGGTCTGGTGCTCTTCAACCGGTTCTATCAGCCCGACATCAATCTGGATGAACTCACGGTGGTGCCGCGCCTCGTGCTCAGCAACCATCAGGAATTGCGCATGCCACTGCGCTGGGTCGCAATATTATACGGCCAGATCGCCGCTGATTTGGCGATTACTTCCGGAGTCCACACCGCCGAGGATGTGATCAAGGGAATCCTCGCCGGGGCCCATGTCACCATGATGACTTCCGAACTTCTTCAGCACGGTTTGGGCCGTGTCAGCCACATTCTCGAAGCGGTGCGCGGCTGGATGGCGGAGAGGGACTACGACTCGGTCTCCCGGATGCGCGGTTCCCTGAGCCAGATTCACTGTGGCTCACCCGAGGCGTTTGAACGGGCCAACTATCTTGCCACCCTCCAATCCTGGCGGCCGGACGCGAGCCTAGGACATCTGGGTTCCTAGGTGTGGGTTCGTGTTTCTTAGTTGGAGGATTTGGGCTGGAGGTGCAGGCGGCGGCGGCCGAACCAGAGGCCGAGGGCGAGGAGGAGGATGATGGCGATGACCTGAGAGGGTTCGGGGACGGCGGTGAGGGTGATCTGGTTGCCACCGAAGCCGC
>JAGWVU010000029.1 GCA_018970725.1 Verrucomicrobiota bacterium | reverse complement strand
AACCTGCGGCTGGATCACCTCCTTTCTAAAGGAAATATGGGACGCCGGTCCTCACGACCGCAAGGCGTCCTGGTCGACACCTGCCTCCGGCGATGAACGTCGGAAAAGGTGCCGCGGGGAGCGAAAGTGCCCCGCAAACAAGGTTTGTGACGAGGGTGCTTGGCGTAGCGCACCACATAGTCTTTGCTTCTTCAAATCAACGCAAACGCGGGGGTATAGCTCAGTTGGTAGAGCATCTGATTTGCATTCAGAGGGTCTGCGGTTCGAATCCGCATGCCTCCACTCCGGTTGCCTCCCTCGGGAGAAACTGAAGTGAGTGCTGGCACTGCCGGCCGCCTGCCCCCCTCTCCGCCCGGTCTCCGATGATCTGGGCCTGTAGCTCAGTTGGTTAGAGCACACGCTTGATAAGCGTGGGGTCACAGGTTCAAGTCCTGTCAGGCCCATGTTTTGACCCGGGGGCGTGAGCGTTGATCTTCTCGGGATGGCTCTTTGATAACTGCACAGTGGGTAATCATAAAGATTTCATTTGAGTTGATGCGCCCGGTTCAATGGTGGCAACACCAGCGTCAGGGCGCTCGCTCTTCGATCAATAGATACTCAAGAGAACAATTTTTGTTCGTTTAGCGGCGAACAAGTAAATCAAGAGAGCTTGGAACAAGCTACTAAGAGCACATAGTGGATGCCTTGGTGCCAACAGGCGATGAAGGACGCGATAAGCTGCGATAAGCCTCGGATAGCGGCAAATACGCTTTGACCCGGGGATTTCCGAATGGGGTAACCTGGCCGGGGTAATGCCCGGCCGTCCCTTCCTGAATACATAGGGAAGGGTTCGCAATACCCGCTGAAGTGAAACATCTCAGTAAGCGGAGGAAAAGAAAGAGAATCGATTCCGTAAGTAGTGGCGAGCGAAAGCGGAAGAGCCCAAACCGGGGCCTTTGGTCCCGGGGTTGTAGGGCCCCGATGTGGGACTTTGGAGGTTAGGTCAAACGCATGGAAAGGCGTTCCAGAGAGGGTGACAGGCCCGTGACCGAAAACCGAAGAAGCCCTAGGGTGTCCCTGAGTAACACAGCACACGTGAAACGTTGTGTGAATCCGCGCCGACCACGGCGTAAGGCTAAATACTAGTTGGCGACCGATAGTGAACCAGTACCGCGAGGGAAAGGTGAAAAGTACCCCTGTGAGGGGAGTGAAATAGAACCTGAAACTATGTGCTTACAAGGAGTCAGAGCCGGCTTCTGCCGGTGATGGCGTGCCTTTTGCTTAATGAGTCTACGAGTTACTCTCTGTGGCAAGCTTAAGTCCTTCTGGGACGCAGGCAGAGCGAAAGCGAGTCCGAATAGGGCGTTAAGTTGCAGGGGGTAGACCCGAAGCGGAGGTGACCTACCCATGGCCAGGATGAAGCGTGAGTAAGATCACGTGGAGGTCCGAACCGGTGGCCGTTGAAAAGGCTTCGGATGAGCTGTGGGTAGGAGTGAAAGGCTAATCAAACCCCGTGATAGCTGGTTCTCCTCGAAATGCATTTAGGTGCAGCGTCGCGTGCTGACCGCCGGGGGTAGAGCACTGAATGAGCTAGGGCCCACACCCGGGTACCAACCTCAATCAAACTACGAATACCGGTGGGTGAAACGCGGCAGTGAGTCGGCGGGGGATAAGCTTCGTCGTCGAGAGGGAAACAACCCAGATCAGCAGCTAAGGTGCCCAAATACCGCTCAGTGGAAAGGATGTGAATCTACTTTGACAGTGAGGATGTTGGCTTAGAAGCAGCCACCATTTAAAAAGTGCGTAATAGCTTACTCATCGAGTGGATTTGCGCCGAAAATGATTGGCGATAAGCGGTATACCGAAGCTCTGGGCGCGCAAGCGCGGTAGAGGAGCGTTCCCGGTGCATTGAAGCTGGATGGTGACTGAAAGTGGAGTGCCGGGAAGTGAGTATGTAGACATGAGTAACGCTAAGGCAGGTGAAATTCCTGCCCGCCGCAAACCCAAGGTTTCCTGGGCAACGTTTTTCGTCCCAGGGTTAGCCGGGTCCTAAGCCGAGGCCGATGGGCGTAGGCGATGGCAAGCAGGTTAATATTCCTGCGCCTCCGAAGGGATTGGGGACGCATCCGCCAATGGATAATGGCGACTGGAAGTGCCAGAGGGGAGGCCACGGCCGAACCGACCTTCCTGCAGCGGGTGCCA
Source organism: Verrucomicrobiota bacterium (assembly GCA_018970725.1). Classification (GTDB taxonomy): domain Bacteria; phylum Verrucomicrobiota; class Verrucomicrobiia; order Verrucomicrobiales; family DEV007; genus V1-115. Next base: position 59,182 of record JAGWVU010000029.1, on the reverse strand, counting down.
AGAAAAGCCAGCCCGAATAAAGGAGCCCGTACCCTAAACCGACACAGGTGGGTGAGATGAGTATTCTAAGGCGAAAGAGTGAACCCTCGTTAAGGAACTCTGCAAATTAGCCCCGTAACTTCGGAAGAAGGGGTGCCCGCAAGGGCCGCAGTGAAATGGGTCAACCGACTGTTTAGCAAAAACACAGCATTCTGCCAACTCGTAAGAGGAAGTATAGGATGTGACACGTGACCAATGCCATAAGATTAAGGGGAGAGGTTAGCGCAAGCGAAGCTTTGATCCTAAGTCCTGGTGAATGTCGGCCGTAACTATAACGGTCCTAAGGTAGCGAAATTCCTTGTCGGGTAAGTTCCGACCTGCACGAATCGTGTAACGAGTTGACCGCTGTCTCAACGAGGCGCTCAGTGAAGTTGTAACGCCGGTGAAGATGCCGGCTACCCGCAGAAGGACGGAAAGACCCTATGAACCTTAACTGTAAGCTATTACTGGTTTTTCGATTTCAATGCTCAGCGTAAGTGGGAGACTTCGAAGCGGCCCTCCAGGGGGTTGCTGAGTCGCCAATGAGACACCACCCTTTGGTGTTGGGAGATCTAACCCCTAGCCGTGATCCGGCAGGGGGACACTGGTAGCCGGTCAGTTTTACTGGGGCGGTATCCTCCCAAAAGGTAACGGAGGAGCGCGATGGTGGGCTCAGCGTGGTTGGCAATCACGTGTCGAGTGTATAGGCATAAGCCCGCCTAACTGTGAGACCTACAAGTCGAGCAGATACGAAAGTAGGCCTAAGTGATCCGGTAGTAGAATGTGGAATTGCTATCGCTCAACGGATAAAAGGTACTCTAGGGATAACAGGCTGATCGCGCCCAAGAGTTCATATCGACGGCGCGGTTTGGCACCTCGATGTCGGCTCGTCACATCCTGGGGCTGGAGAAGGTCCCAAGGGTCCGGCTGTTCGCCGGTTAAAGTGGCACGCGAGCTGGGTTCAGAACGTCGCGAGACAGTTCGGTCCTCTATCCTCTGTGGGCGTAGGAAAATTGAGGGGTTCAGACCTTAGTACGAGAGGACCGGGTCTGACGCACCTCTGGTGCTCCTGTTGTCCTGCCAAGGGCATCGCAGGGTAGCTAAGTGCGGTCTGGATAAGCGCTGAAAGCATCTAAGTGCCAAGCCATTCCCAAGATGAATTTTCCCTGAAGGATCGTGGAAGACGACCACGTTGATAGGCTGAGGGTGGAAGTGTGGCAACATGCGCAGCCCATCAGTACTAATCATCCGTTCGGCTTGTTCCAACGTTTCCCTTGAAGTGTCCGCATTGATCGGACCCAATGAAATCAAACTTTACCCTTTGTGCAGCTATCAGGGAGTCTTCCCGATGCGAAGAAGCCATGAACTCCGCCTTCAGGGTTCCCGCCCGCACCCCCTCAACCGGGGCATCCGGCCGGGAATTCTGGTGGCCATAGCACAGTGGAACCACCCGGTCCCATCCCGAACCCGGAAGTGAAACGCTGTAGCGCCGATGGTAGTGCGGCGACAGGCCGTGTGAGAGTAGGTCGCTGCCAGGTTATTCCCCCCATCTTTCCAAAAGAAAGGTGGGGGGATTTTTTTTGGGGGGGCCAGCGTCCCTGACACCGTGACAATCTTTGGATGGATGGTGAAGACTTGCAGGGTGCCGAAGGCGACCGCAGCCCTGGGCTATCTTAGCCCGACCCTTCGGGCCTTTAAGGCAAGCAAAACTTGGGGGTAAAGCTCAGCTACCCTTCTCGCTCCGGCGATGGTCGCGGGTGATGGGCGGTGGTCCGGAGCCGCGTCTTCCGGGAGATGACAGTCAACCTGCTTGAATGGGCCGCGGTGAACCGGGCTACGGAGGGGCTGCCGGGGGATGGAGGGGACTCAGCGAAAGCCGTCCTCCCTCAGTCCCGGGGGAGGATCGAGGATTTCCTTGAGGACCACCGCGTCCCGGATGGCCTGGGGTGTGATGCGTCTGGAGATGGCCCGGGTGGAAGCGGTGGGAGCGCTAGAAGGCGGCACCGTTTTGGGAACAGATGGGGCAAGACGCGGGGCGACCGGGGGAGAAACGAAAGAGGCCGGAGGTTCAGGCTTGCGGACGGGGACCGGAGGGGGGGGCGTCTGCTGGACTTCCTGCATCGCCTCCAGAATCCGGCGCCAATCCTGAAGGGTTCGGGGAGCGGCCGGGACGGTGCGCGGGGGGGGAATGGGCGGTGGTCCGACGGGGACCGGAGGGGGGATGTTCGGCTGGAAATCCTCGTTGGAAAAAGTCTCGTCCGAAGGCGGAGCCTGGGGAGCGGCGAGATTCTTGATTTGAGCCACCAGCCACTGGAAGAAACCGATCACGAGCATCGCCACGACCACCCAAGGAAAATCCTCGAGGTCCGCTTGGAGCATCGGGTTCATCGGCACGGATGGACGGGGGGAGTGGGGAGAAACTCAGGGGAGCCGTGGGCTCATTTCGGGGTATCGTCCGGTTTTTGACCGGCGGCGATGCTCTCGCGCATTTCGGTATCGGCCAGAACATTGCGATAACGGGTGTAATCCATCACCCCGAGGCGGCCGTTGCGGAAGGCTTCGGCGATGGCCAATGGGATCTGGGCTTCGGCCTCGATGACCCGGGCGCGCATTTCCTGGGCCTTGGCCTGCATTTCCTGCTCGGTGGCGACGGCGGCGGCGCGCCGTACTTCGGCTTTGGCCCGTGCGATTTCCTTGTCCGCCTCGGCCTGCTCGATCTGAAGTTTGGCGCCCCGGTTGGTTCCGAGATCGACGTCGGCGATATCGATGGAGAGGATTTCGAAGGCGGTGTGGGCATCCAGTCCTTTGGAGAGCACCAGCTTGGAAATGTGGTCGGGGTTTTCGAGGACGGTCTGGTAACTCTTGGAAGAGCCGATCGACGTGACGATGCCTTCCCCGACCCGCGCGATGATGGTTTCCTCGGTGGCTCCGCCGATGAAGCGGTCGAGATTGGTGCGGACGGTGACGCGGGCGCGGGCGAAGACCGAGACGCCGTCGAGGGCAACGGCCTCGATCTTGCTCATCCCGCCTGCGGAAGTTTGGGGCGGGCAATCGATGACGGCAGGATTGATGCTGGTGCGAACGGCTTCGAGGACGGTCTTCCGGGTTCCCTTGACGGCGAGGTCGATGGCGCAAGCGCGGTCGAAGCTGAGGCCGAGACCGGCCTTGTCGGCGGCGATGAGAGCGAGGATGACGTGATCGACATCCCCGCCGGCGAGATAGTGGGCCTCGAGTTGATCGGTATTGATGTTGAGACCGGCTTTGCAGGCGGTGATGCGGTTGTTGACGATGAGGTCGACGGGCACGCGACGGAGCCACATGGCGACGAGGGTGAGCATGCTGACGGGCGCGTTGGAGACGACGGCGCGCAGCCAGATGTTGAAGAACCGGATGACGATGAAAGAGAAGACGATCGCGATGACCGCGACGGCCGCGATGAGGATGAAGCCGAAGCTTGAAGAGGAGAGGAACTCGAGTATGGAGGAAGCGGGGTCCATTGTTTTTCCGAACATGCCCGGGATAAGGATCTTTGTCAAACCCCGTTTCCCGGCGGGAGTTCCCGGACGACGATGGCGATGCCCTCGACGTGGATGATTTCCACGGGGCGGTGGGGTTCGATGGGGTTGAGTTCCGCGAGGACGTCGAGGTGTTCCTCTCCGAATTGAGCTTTGCCGCCGGGTTGCAGTCTGGACAGGGTGACACCGTGCCTGCCGATGAGGTTCCGGGTGTGATCGACGAATTGGTTTCTTCCTGAGACGGCCACGTTGGTCATCCGTGAGCCGAGGAAGGACCGGCTGAAGCGGTGCATCCAGTGGCGCAGCATGAGGATGGTGAGGGCCAGCATGGCGGCTGAGGCGGTGGCCCCGGCGGCGACGCCATGGGAGGCAAAGGCGAGGGCGATGCCGACGAGGATGGCGGCGATCCCGGCCGCGCCGACGAGGCCTCCGGGGACGTACATTTCAAGCCAGAACAGGCCGAGGCCCGTGACGAAGAGGAGGAGGATGGTCAGGTCTTGGGTGAGCATCCGGGACGGTGGGTGGATTCGGTTCAGGCTTTCCGGCCGCAGCACTGTTTGAACTTCTTGCCGCTTCCGCAGGAGCAGGGGTCGTTTCGTCCCACTTTGGGAGCTTCCCGACGCAACGGGAGCTGGATGCCGGGAAGTTCGAGACCGCCCTCCCCACCGCCGAGCGAGAGATCCGATCCGGAGGATTCGGGGACGGCTGCGATCCGGTCCTGGGGTTGCGGAGCGGGTTTTTCGCCGAAAAGGCTGGCCAGATCACTGCGACCGCTGGAGATTTTGCCGAGGAACGACTGGAAGCCTTCGGGGTTGGTGGTGCTGCGGAAAAGGTTGTTGAGGATCTCCAGCTTGATGCTGCCCATGAGACCGACGAACAAATCATAGCCCTCCTTTTTGTATTCGACGAGCGGGTCCTTCTGACCTTGGGCGCGCAGACCGATCCCCTCACGGAGACCGTCCATGGCGTAGAGATGTTCGCGCCAGAGGTTGTCGACGGCGGAGAGGATGATGTAGCGCTCCAACTCCTCGGCGTGGTCCGGGTTTTCATGGGCCATCTTGAGGTCGTAAGCGGAGCGGATCCGTTTGCTGACGACCTCGAGGATCTCCTCGGCTCCCTTGCCGCGCAGTTCGTCGGCGGCCTTCCCGGTGAGGCGGATGGGGAAGGTCATGTTCACCCAGTGGATGAGGGCCTCGTGCCCGGTCCCGGCCCCTTCCTCCTCCAGCGCGAGGAATTCCTGGACCCGGGCGGGCAACGCCTCGTCCATGACCTCCAGGATGAGGGCATGGGGATCCTCGGTTTGAATGACTTCGTTGCGGTAGCCATAGATCACGGACCGCTGCTGGTTCATGACGTCGTCATATTGGAGCACCCATTTGCGGCGGAGGTAGTTGCGTTCTTCCACGCGCTTTTGCGCCATTTCGATGGTGCGGGTGAGGAGGGTGCCTTCCAGTTCCTGGCCTTCCTCGAGCTTGAGCTGTTCCATCAATTTCGTCATGCGGTCCGAGGCCCCGTATTGACGCATCAGGTCGTCCTCGAAGCTGACGTAGAAAATGGATTCCCCGGGATCCCCCTGACGGGCGGATCGCCCGCGCAACTGGCGGTCGATCCGACGCGAGGGGTGGCGTTCGGTCCCGATCACGAGCAGCCCGCCCAGTTCGGTCACGTTGGAGCCAAGTTTGATGTCCGTCCCCCGGCCCGCCATGTTGGTGGCCACGGTCACCGCCCCCTTCATCCCGGCTCGGGCCACAATCTCCGCCTCCTGACGGTGATGCTTGGCGTTGAGCACGTTGTGAACGATTCGCTCACGGCTTAGCATCTTCGATAAGATTTCCGAAGATCGCTCGCTCGCCGTGCCGAGGAGCATCGGTTGGCCCTTGGCATGGCGCTCCTTCACCTGGTTCACCACGGCGTTGAGTTTTTCCCGTTGCGACTTGTAGACCTTGTCGTTTTGGTCGATCCGGCGGATCGGGCGGTTGGTGGGAACCACGAGGACGTCGACGTGGTAGATGTCGTGGAATTCCGCCGCCTCGGTCTCCGCGGTGCCGGTCATCCCGGCCATTTTCTCATAGAGCCGGAAATAATTCTGGATGGTGATGGTGGCGAGGGTTTGGGTCTCCTGATCGATGCGGACATTTTCCTTGGCCTCGACCGCCTGGTGGAGGCCGTCGCTCCAGCGGCGGCCGGGCATGGGGCGGCCGGTGTTTTCGTCGAGGATGACGACTTTGTTGTCCGCTACCATGTAATCGACATCCTTGTCGTAGAGACAGTAAGCCTTCAGCAACTGGCTGATGGAGTGCATTTTCTGGGCTTGGCCGTCCATCGAGGCCTGGAGGTCGTCCTTGGCCTTTTCCTTTTGGGCCTCGTCGAAGGCGGGATTGCCATCGATTTCGGAGAACGCCTCGGCAAGGTCGGGGAGGAGGAAGGACTGGGGGTCGTCCGGGTTGAGATACTCGCGCCCCTTTTCGCTGAGATCGGCATCGTGCTGTTTCTCGTCGATGGTGAAGTAAAGTTCCTCTTTGAGCGCGAAGAGTTCCTTTTTCTGGGTGTCCTGGTAGAACGAGAGTTCAGCTTTGTCGACGGCGCGGCGGACCTCCGGTTCCTCGAGCATGCGTTGGAGGATGCGGTGGCGGGGCTGGCCGAGCTTGACCTTGAAAAGATTGAGTCCGACGGCGTCCCAGTCGGCGGCCTCCTGGGCTTTTTTGGCTTCGTTGGCGAAGCCGTTGCAGAGCAGGATCTGCTTTTTGACCAGTTGCTGGACGATTGGCTGGAAGCGCTTGAATTGCGGGGCCATCGGCGAGGCGACCGGACCGCTGATGATCAGCGGGGTGCGCGCTTCGTCGATCAGCACGGAGTCGGCCTCGTCGATGAGGGCGAAGTAGTGCCCGCGTTGCACCTGGGTGGCGGCGGAAGTGGCCATTCCGTTGTCGCGCAGGTAGTCGAAACCGAATTCGCTGGCGGTGCCGTAGGTGATGTCGCAGTGGTATTGCTCGCGGCGGACATGGGGCGGCTGGTTGTTCTGGATGCAGCCGACCGTCAGGCCGAGCCAACGGAAGAGTTGCCCCATCCATTCGGAGTCGCGCCGGGCGAGGTAATCATTCACCGTGACCACATGGACGCCTAGACCGGTCAGGGCGTTGAGGAAGACCGGCAGGGTGGCGACGAGGGTTTTCCCTTCCCCGGTGGCCATTTCCGCGATCATGCCCTTGTGCAGGCCGATGCCCCCGATGAGCTGGACATCGAAGTGGACCATTTCCCAGTTCAGCGGTTGGTCGGAGACGGTGATTGTGGTGCCGCAAAGCCGCCGCGCGGTGTTCTTGACCACGGCGAGCGCCTCGGTGGTGATTTGATCTAGATAGGCCGCCCGCAACGGAGGAAATTTGTCCCTCATGTCGTGGTAATCCTGCTGGATTTTCACGACGGCCGCGACGCGGGATTCGGTGTCGCCACCGGAGGAGAGGCTACGGAGGTGGGCCGCCTTGGGCCCGGCCTCGGGAAAGTCGTTGTTCAGCGCCTCCAACCGGTCACCCCAGAGGTTCAGCAGGGCGGAGAGGTCCGCGGCGGGGAGCGATTCGAGTTTGCGGCGGGAGAAGTATTCGACGTCTTCGGCGTATCGGGCGAGATAGGCCTTCCACCCGGCGGTTTTGGCCCGGAGGTCGTCATCCGGCCGCGATTGCCACTCGGCCTCGTGACGGTTGATTTCCTGGACCATGGGCCAGAAACGCCGGAGACGGCGCTGGTTTTGGTTGCCGACGATCTTCTTGAGAATCCACTTTACCATGATGTCAGGTGACGAAATTTGCGGGGTAGCCGCTTCCTGCGCCCGGCCCGGACCACCGGCGTCGCTGAAACGGGAGAATTTCGATAGCGCAGCATCAGGGTGGACTCAAGGGAACATCTTGACGAACCGTCGGCGAGGCAGTTGGCTTCGGGGTGTCCGGATCCCTTGGGGCGACCGGGCGCAAGTTGGCATGATCCCGGATCGATTGGCTCGACGCAGAGGGTTCCCGGTGAAGGGGATCGGGATTCTGGCGGGTTTGGTGTTGGTCCCGGCGGGAAATTCCACGGAGGTCCCGGGGAGCGGGGTCGTTCCGGCCGGGGTTTTCGACCTCCCGGAACTCGCGGATTTTTTTGCCGGTCTGGAGCGGGACGCGGCCTTGGCCCTGCAAAGACGGGACTACGGGGCGGCCGGGAGCGGGCTGGAAAAACTCCTTCGGTTGGCCCCCGGGGACCCGGTGCTTTATTATCATCTCGCCAAGGTCCGGGCCTTGCAGGGACGCCGTGAGGAGGTCTGGCCGAACTTGCGCCGGGCGGTGGAACTGGGCTGGCGCGATGCCGCGGCGATCCGGGCGGACCGGGATCTGGCGTTGTTGCAGGCGGAGCCCGAGTTCAACCGGATTCTGCGGGAGGCGGAGCAAACGATGGCCCTGCCCATGACGCCCGCAGTGCCTCCGGCGCGGGTGGAAGAGGGGCAGGCCCGGGTGGAGGCGGGCAACACCACCTGGGATTTCCGGCTGGGGATGTTCCGCAGCTTTTTCGAATTCAGCGACTCCCAGAGCGCCTCCCTTCCGGTGATGACGGGGCGGGAGGAGGTGGCGGAACGGCTGCGGGGTTGGTTTGCGGAGGGGACTGCGGCGGGGAATGCGGGGGACGTCTACGACAACCGGGACGGAGGGCATTCGCCGATGGATCTGACGGTGTTTCCGCAATTCGCCCGGTTGACCTATGGCGGGACCGTTGTCGCGAAGGGATGGGCCCAGGGGCCGCAACTGCGGTTTCTTTACAATGCGGTGACCTTGGGGAACTCCTCGACCGCCGTGACCGGCAACGGGAACTGGCGGAGTTTGACCCGTCTGGCCTGCACCGCCCGGGGAGGTCCCGCCCTTCTGTATGCGCAGTATCGCGGCAATCATCTCTATGTTTACCCGGAGCACCGCGATCACGACCCCGATCACCGGGGGGATGTCTTTGCGGCGAACACCCCTTATCTAGTGACCTCGCAAGGGTCGTCCGGCTCGGATCAGCCGTTCCTCAAGGCGCTGGCGTGCACTCTGGCCGCGTTCCGGCCCGAGGTGAAGACCGGCTTGGCGCGGGGCGGGCTGCTCATGCCGACCCTACAGATGATCTTGCGACGGACCTATCGCGGCGGACCGGGCCACAGCGCTCCCGGCGATTTCTTCGGTGGAGACGCCCACCCGGCGGTCTTTGACGCGGCCGGGTTGGATGGGAACGCCATGGTCCGGATGGCGCACGATCTGGTTCCCGGAGAGTTTCCCCCCCTCGTTCAGGTCCGGGTGGTGGAGGAGAGCCGGCTTTTGCCCGGTCTGGATGACGGGGCCGGGGGACCGGAACAGCTTTTCGATACGCCGTGCGCGATTGCCCGGGTGCACCGGACCCTGGCGTTCAGCCGGCGCATGATCCTTAGCGCGCGGGGGAGTTTCGACGCTGGAGGAAAGCCGTTGACTTACCGATGGTCGTTGCTGCGAGGGGATCCCGGGCGCGTCTCCATCCAACCGCTGAACCCGGAGGCGTCCGAGGTTGAGGTGAGGATTGGCTGGCACGAGCGGCGACCGGTCCGCGAAGGGTCGCCGTTGTTTTCCAACCGGGTGGATATCGGGGTTTTCGTTTCCAATGGCCGTCAGGAGTCCGCCCCCGGATTCATCACCACTTACTTTCCGGCCAACGTGCGCCGGGGCTATGACGAGGCGCGGCGGCTCCTCTGGGCGGACGGCACCGCGAAGGAAGAACGGGAAGCCTACACGGATCCATTGATCGACGGGCGTCGGGATTGGCGGGACGAGTTCACTTACGACAGCTCCGGCGTCTGCACGGGGTGGAGCCGGCGGATCGGGGACAAGCATGAGGAGTTCACGGCCGGGGGGCGTCTCATCCTGAAACGGGGGCCCGGCGGAGAGGTCTTGGAGTCGGCCCCGGTCACCTATCAAGCGCGGATGAGGGGAGAAGGCGAGGAGGCCCGGTTGGAGTGGTCGCCGGAGACCGCCGGGGAGGGGACCCGTTGATTCGTGCTCCGACCGCATTCAAGGGCCGGATCATAGATTCAGCATACGGGGGGAAGTGAACAGTGAATCGGGATGATGGTTCGCTTTTCCTTTCTCCCCTCCAGACTCGGGAGACTTGGGTTCGTCCGGATTCCGGAGGATTGAGGGATTCCCGGCGAACCCGCATTTTCTGTGCGCTTGAAGTCCGGGAAATGCCATCCGGCGGGCCCGGTCACATCAGCTTGGCGCCGGCTTCTGCGAGATCGCTGCGCTCGCCTTTTTCGAGGCTGACGTGAGCGGCGATGGGGAGGCCGCGGAGGCGTCGCCGGGTGTAAACCAGGCCGTTGCTGCGGCTGTCGACGTAGGGATTGTCGATTTGCTCGGGATCACCGATCATCACGAGCTTGGCGCCCTTGGACATTCGGGTGACCACGGTTTTGGCCTCGAGCGGGGACATCTGCTGGGCTTCGTCGAGGATGAAGAAGCGGTTCGGGATGGACCGTCCCCGGATGTAACAGAGGGCCTCGATCTCGATCATTTTGGAATCGACGAGTTCCTCGTAAGGGCTGCGGACCCTTTCCTGGGGGTTAGGCTGTTTGGCGCCTTTTTTGGCTGCGTTCGCGGGGGGAAGGAGGTAGTCGAGGGCGTCGTAGATCGGCTGCAGCCAAGGGCGCATTTTCTCCTCGAGATCACCGGGCAGATAGCCGACGGAATCACCCATCGGCACCACGGGGCGGCTGATGGTCATCCCGGTATGGAGGCGTTCGAAGACGCAGTGGAGACCGGCGGCGACGGCGAGCAGGGTCTTGCCGGTTCCGGCGGCGCCGAAGCAGGTGACGAGGGAGATGGTGGGGTCGAGCAAGGCGTCGAGGAGACAGTGCTGACCGAGGTTCATCGACTTGAGACGCACGCCCTTCGGATTGCGCAAGGCGTCCGGCACATTCAACCGGATGAACTGTCCGGCGCTGTTGAAGCGGGCGGGCATGGTGCGCTTTTCCCCGGCGTTCAGCAGGACGTATTCGTTGGTGAAGAGTTGGGGGAGGCGGCCCGGTTCCAGTTCGATGACCCCGGTGCTGGCGAACCGCTGGAGTTCGTTGGAGCAAACCTCGATGAGAGGGACGCCGGTGCTGTGGACTTCGGAGGGCTTGACCTTGTCGTTTTTATAATCCTCACAGATCAGGCCCATGGCGCGGCCCTTGAGCTGCATGTTGAGGTCCTTGGTGACCAGAACGGTGGGGGAGGCGTTTTCCTCGGCCACGAGCAGGGTGCAGGCGATGATGCGGTGGTCGACCTGGGATTCATTGGGGAAGACGCGGTAGAACCGGGCGAGACGTTGTCGTGCCGCGGGGTGGGCCGGATCCGCCACCACGAGCCGCAGGGTTCCGCCGCCCGGCGTGGCCACGCCCTTGGTGATGGCGTCCGGGGCGCCCTCGAAGACCTCGGTGAGGATGCGATGCACCACGCGGGCGCTGGCTCCGCGGTCGGTCTGCTCGTTTTTAAAGCGGTCGAGTTCCGAAAGAACTTCCACCGGGATGCAGACGTGATTGTCCTCAAACCGCTCGATGCAGTGCGGGTCGTGGATCAGCACATTGGTGTCGAGCACGAAATTCTTGCCGTGGGAGGAGGCGGCGCGAAGGCCGGAAGCCGGTTCCTTCTTGCGGCGGAGCGGTTTGCTTTCCGAAAGGTCCGCCGAGGGGAAGGAGCTGGGGGTGGGATTCGCGGAGGCCGCGCTGGTTTGGGCAAGGGTGCGTGAACTCATCAAGTGTCAGGTTGTGATTCGGGCGCGCGTTTTGGTTCAAGCGGCGGGAGAGCGCGGCGAGACCCTAACTTCAACACCATGGGCCGGTTGTTGGAAGCATGCAAATGTAACATTTCCGAAACATTAAGAAGATTGAACAGGCGCTGGGGTGAGGATTTCCGCAGCCTCGGACCGGGCTCCGGCCCGAGGCACCCACCCAAAAATCGCAGGGGCGGGTGAAAGGTGGATCGAGCGTGGAACGTGAAAGGGAAGCGGTTCGGTCGAAATCCGGGCGCCTTTGTTTTTTTGAACGGTCCGGGAAAAGAATCATCCAAGAATTGGTCACCACTCGCAATGAAAGTCCTCTTTTCGTCCTGTCTCACCCTGTTCCTAGCTTCGGCGGTTTCCGCCCCGGCCGCGGAGTCCGCCTCCGTCGACTTCGCCCGGGACATCGCTCCGATTTTCGAGTTCAACTGCGTGGAGTGTCACCGGGCGGACAAGGTCAAGGGGGAGCTCCGGATGGATACGCACGAGTGGATTCTGAAGGGTGGGGACAGCGGGCCGGCGCTGGTGGCGGGCAAACCGGAGGAGAGTCTGTTGCTGGAGCGGGTCACCTTGCCTGCCGATGACACGGATGTGATGCCTCCCGAGGGTGGTCCCCTTAAGCCCGCCGAAATCGATTTGTTGCGCAAGTGGATTGCCGCCGGGGCGCCGTGGCCGGCCGGGATGCAGCTGGTGGCCAAGAAGAAAGAGGATTATGCGGGGCCGCAACCCCTACCCGACCGAAAAAAGAAGATTGTCGAACTCAAGGTTTTTCCAGACACGGTGAATCTGGAAAGTGCCCGGGACCGGCAAAGTCTCGTGGTGATGGCGCGGTATGAGGACGATACCACCTATGACGTGACGGCGAACGCGGAGTTCGTTCTGGCGGACGGGAAAGTCGCGGAGCGGCGCAAGCACACCTTTTTCCCCAAGGCGGACGGCGCGACCAACCTGTCGGTCAAGGTCGGGGGGCAGACGGTGACGGTGCCGTTCAAGGTAGTTTCTGCGACCAAGGCTCCGCCGACCAGTTTCGATCTCGATGTCATGCCGGTCTTCATGCGGGAGGGCTGCAACGTCGGTTCCTGTCATGGTTCGGCCCGCGGGCAGGACGGTTTCATGCTTTCCCTTTTTGGATACGATCCCGCCGGGGATTTTCACCGGGTGACCCGGGAAATGAACGGCCGCCGGATCAACCTGGCGATTCCGGAGGAGTCGCTGCTGGTGGAGAAAGCGACCGAGACGGTGCCGCACACCGGCGGGAAGAATATCGAGAAGGGCTCGGAGAGTTGGAAGACGTTGGTCGACTGGCTTTCGCTCGGCGCTCCGAAAGACGCCGCCGGGCTGCCGGAGGTGGTGGCCTTGGACGTGATGCCGAAGCAGATGTTGCTGGAAGGAGACGGGACGAAGCACCAGCTCACGGTGCGGGCCCGCTACTCGGATGGGACGGACCGGGATGTGACCGGATTGGCGGTCTTTATCACCAACAACGAGCCGACGGCGGCGGTGAGCGAGGATGGGTTGATCACGGCCGGCAAGCGCGGCGAGGCCTTCGTGATGGCCCGTTATGAAACCTTCACCGTGGGCAGCCAGGTTATCGTGATCCCGGAAGGCTTGGAATACGAGCGGCCGAAGCTGGCGGAGAACAATTACATCGACAAGCTGGTCCACGACAAGTTGCACAAGATGCGGATCGTTCCCTCGGAACTGTGCTCCGACGAGGATTTCATCCGCCGCGCCTACATCGATGTGGTGGGCATGTTGCCACCGGCGGATGTTTACAACGCCTACATGGCCAGCAAGGCCCCTGACAAGCGTTCCAAGCTGGTGGACGACTTGATCCAGCGCAAGGAGTTCACGGAAATGTGGGTCATGAAGTGGGCGGAACTCCTCCAGATCCGCTCATCGCCCAACGTGGGGCAGGGGATCAGTTACAAGTCCGCCCTGCTCTACTTCAACTGGTTGGAATCGCAGATCGCCAACAACGTGCCCATGGATCAGGTGGTGCGGAACCTTCTGGCTTCGAACGGGGGTACTTTCAATAATCCGCCGACGAACTTTTACAACGTGGAGCGGGACTTGCTCAAGCTGTCGGAAAATGTGGCCCAGGTCTTCATGGGCTTCCGGCTGCAGTGCGCCCAGTGCCACAACCATCCGTTCGACCGTTGGACGATGGGCGACTACTACGGTTGGGCTGCCTTTTTCACTCAGGTGGGGCGCAAGAACACCGAGGACCCGCGGGAGCAAATCATCTACAACAGCGGCAGCGGTGAGGCGCGCAACCCGGTGGGCAACCGGGTCACTCCTCCCCAGTTCCTCGGTGGATCCGCCGTGGATCTGAAGGGGCGGGATCGTCGCGAGGTGATGGCCGAGTGGTTGACCGGTTCGGACAACCCTTACTTCTCGACCAATCTGGCCAACATGGTTTGGTCTCACTTTTTCGGCATGGGCATCATCGATCCGGTTGATGATGTTCGGGTGAGCAATCCCGCGACGAACCCGGAGCTGCTCGACGCGCTGGCCAAGAAGTTGGTGGAGTATCGCTATGATTTTCGCAGTCTCGTGAGAGACGTCTGCAATTCGCGGGCCTATCAGCTGTCGACCAAGCCGAATGCCACGAACAAGGACGACGAGCGGAACTTCGCCAAGGCCCAGGTCCGCCGGATGCGGGCGGAGATTCTCCTCAACGCCCTGACGCAGGTGACCGATACCAAGGATAAATTCACCGGTCTTCCGCTTGGGGCCCGGGCCACCCAGATTGCGGACGGAAATACGACCAACTACTTCCTGACCACGTTCGGCCGGGCCACCCGGGTCACGGTCTGCTCCTGTGAGGTCAAGATGGACCCGAGTCTTTCCCAAGCCCTCCACCTGATGAACGGGGACACGGTCTCTAACAAGATCGCCCAAGGAGGCATCGTGCGGAACGCCATCACGGCCGGCAAGGCCCCGGATCAAATCATCGGTGATCTTTACGTGCGCTGCGTCAGCCGCAAACCGACGGCGGATGAGGTGAAATCGGTGATGGATCAATACCAGAAAGCCGGTGCTGACAAGGCGCTCCAGCAGCAGATCCTCGAGGACGTGTTCTGGGCCTTGCTGAACTCCAAGGAGTTCATGTTCAACCATTGAGGTTTCCCAGCCCGCATTTCCCAAGCTTTCGCTGCTGCGCCTCGCAGGCAATGCCATTTGGCGGCGCCTTGCGACGCAATCCTTGATGACATTGCGGCTCCAATGGCCGGAAGCGCTGGAGCTCTTTCCACCGGATGGAGAGTGAAACGGTCGTCGACAATCCTGATTTCGCGTCCAACTTTGGGTCATGCGCCTTGAGAACAAAGTGGTGATTGTGACCGGAAGTTGCACGGGGATCGGGCGGGCGATCGCCCGGCGGTGTGTGGCGGAGGGGGCGCGCGTGGTCGTTCATGGGCTGGAGCGTGAACTGGGGGAACAAGTGGCGGCTGACCTGGGGCCGGACAAGGCAGCGCTTTTGATCACGGATTTGACGGTTCCGGACGCGCCGCTCCGGCTGGTGGAAACCGCGATGGACGCGTTCGGTCGGATTGACGCGGTGGTGAACAACGCGGCCTTGGTGGACACGGGGAACATTCACACCACGGACGGTCCCTATTTCCGGCGGATGATGGAGATCAACCTGATCGCTCCGTATCTGCTGATCCAAGCGGCCTTGCCGGAGCTGCGCAAGACGCGGGGTTGCGTCCTCAACATCGGTTCGGTCAATGCCCACAGCGGGGAACCCAATTTGATGCCCTACAGTGTGTCCAAAGGAGCGCTCATGACCTTGACGCGCAACCTTGGCGATACCCTGCACCGGGAGGAAGGGGTGCGGGTAAACCAGATCAATCCCGGCTGGGTGCTCACGGAGAACGAAGCCGCCCGGAAGCGGGATCACGGCTTGGCCGAAGACTGGTATAAGGCGGTTCCCCGGGTTTATGCTCCGGCGGGACGCATTCTCTGGCCGGATGAAATTGCCGCGGCCGCGATCTACTGGATGGCTGACGAGAGTGGCCCGATCAGTGGGCAAGTCGTTGATCTCGAGCAACATCCATTCATCGGGCGCAATCCGCCCAAGGACGCCAACACGGTCCCGGCCCCGGTCAAATGAGCGAACTTCTGCAGGCTGGAATCGAAGCGGGCGGGACCAAGTTCGTCGTGGCCCTGGGCAACGCGGAGGGGATTCGCGACTGGGAAAAGATCGATACCACGACGCCGGGGGAAACCCTCGACAACGTGATGGATTGGCTGGACGCGGCGTCGCAGGAGCACGGGCGGTTTGACGCCATCGGGATCGGGTCCTTCGGGCCGGTGGAGCTGGATGAGAATTCCGCGAGGTATGGAAGCATCACGACCACGCCGAAACCGGGATGGCAGAACGTGCCGTTGGTCCGGGTCTTTGCGGAGCGTTTCGGGGTGCCGGTCGGGTTCGATACGGATGTGAACGCGGCCGCTTTGGGGGAGCATCTCCACGGGGCGGGGCGGGGGATTGACCCGTTGGTTTATCTCACCGTGGGGACGGGAGTGGGAGGAGGAGTGATCGTGAACGGGGGACCGTTGCACGGGCTGTTGCACCCGGAGATGGGGCACCTCTTGATTCCGGCGCCGCGAAGGTCCGCCGCGGTGGACGCGGAGGGACAGTGCCCGTTCCATCCCTCCTGTTTGGAAGGCTTCATTTGCGGTCCGGCGATCGCAAAACGCTGGGGAGTGGCCAAGGCCGCGGACCTGCCTTCCGATTCCCCGGCTTGGGAAGAGACCGGGGAAACCCTGGCCCACGGTTTGGTGAACATTGCGCTGACGTTGTCTCCGCGGCGCATCATCGTGGGCGGCGGCGTGGTCAAGGCTCCCGGGGTTCTGGCGTCGGCGCGGCGGCATTTCCAAAAACTCTTGAATGGGTATCTGCAGGTGCCGCGGATCACGCAAGACGTGGAGAACTACATCGTGGAGCCCGGGTTGGGAGATTGGGCCGGGGTGCGCGGGGCGCTGGCCTTGGCGGAGCGGGCGGCCGGCGGTTGAAGCCGGTGGCACGCTTCCGCACCGGACGGATTTCGGAGGTGGCGGGTGCGATTTTCGATTGCGCTTTTGCCGGTGGTTTCGATGCTGCAGGCATGAAGTTCCTCGACTCCCACGTTCACATGGTCTCCCGGACCACGGACGACTATCAGCGCATGGCGGCGGCGGGGACGGTGGCCATCATCGAGCCTTCGTTCTGGCAGGGGCAACCGCGGACCAGTGCGGGCACGTTCAAGGATTATTTCAACACCTTGCTCGGGTTCGAGCGGTTTCGCGCCAGCCAGTTCGGCATCCGCCATTACTGCACCATCGGGCTCAATCCGAAGGAGGCGAACAACGAGCGTCTTGCGGACGAGGTGATGGAGTTGCTGCCTCTTTACATCTGCAAGGAAGGGGTGGTGGGGGTCGGGGAGATCGGGTTCGACGATCAGTCCAAGGCGGAGGAGAAGTATCTCCGGTTGCAGGCGCAACTGGCATTGGAGGCGGACCTGCCGATTCAGATCCACACGCCTCACCGGGACAAGAAACAGGGCACGATCCGGACGATGGACGTCCTTGAGGATTTGGGTGTGCCGCCGCACAAGGTGATCATCGACCACAACAACGAGGAGACGGTGAAGGCGGTGCTCGACCGCGGGTATTGGGCGGCCTTCACGATTTACCCGTTCACCAAGCTGGGCAACGAGCGGATGGTCGAGATTCTCCGGCAATATGGTGAGGAGAGGATCATCATCGACAGTTCGGCGGATTGGGGGATCAGTGATGTCCTTGCGGTCCCCAAAACCGCGGCCCTGATGCGGGACAGCGGGATTCCGATGGAGAAGATCCTCGCCGTGAGTTACCGGAATCCGTTGCAGGCTTACGGCCAGAGCGGACAGATCGCGGAAGAGGATTGGGCGGAACGGCCCGGGTTGGATCCCACCGCGCTCTTCCAGGGAAACACGCTGTTGCGGGGAGGGATGGACGTGGAAGCGGCTCTGGCGGGGAACGCGAGGATCATTGTGTGAGGGGCTTGGCCCCGTCGATCCGCTCCACCAACGGATAGAGGCGCAGGTTCAACTCCCGCATGGATTCGAGGGCGTCGGTGTAAGGTTCGTGCCGGATGTTGAAGAGGCCCTTGTTGCTGTCCCGGTTGGAGGCGTCGGTCCGGGTGTTGGTGGGATCGTTATCCATGTATTTGAACCAGTGCCAGCCGACGCAGGTTTTCGATTCGATCAAGGCGAGGGCGAAGTTTTGATAAAAGGCGCCGCGGTCCGCCTGGGTTTTGACCACCCAACCCGCTCCCGAGGTGTTGGGGAGCCCGCTGTCCATGGCCTTGACGTAAAACTCGGTGATCAGGCAGGGTTTGCCGGACCATTCCTGCCACTGCCGCAGGTGTTCCTTTTGCGGGTTCCAGTGGTCGTAGTAATTCATCGAAACAACGTCGCACCAGCGTCCCGCCGCTTTCCAGACCGCGCTGTTGCCCTTGGCGGGACCATGGAAGCGGGAGCCAAGGCAGAGGTGGTTCGGCAAGGCCTGACGAATCGCTTCGGTCGTGATGCGGAAGTAGGTGTCGAAGACATGCTCCACAAAGTCCCGGCGCAGGCTGTCCGTCACCGGTCCTTTTCCTGACTGGAATCTCGCGGCGGCTTCCCGGGTGGCACCCGAGGCCTTGAGCATGCGGTCGAGCAGATCCTTCTTGAGGGGCAGTTCATTGTCGGAGAAAACGCCGACGAGGAACGGATCGTCCTTCAGGGCGGTCAGACGCTCCCGGCACACGCCCTGACAGAATTCCGCGAAACCGGGTTCGAACACGGGGAGGATGTCATCCTCGTAACCGGTGTGTCCCGAATCCATCCGGGTGACGCCCAAGGTCCGGCCGAACCCGGCCATGAGCCCGAGGGTGACGGTGTAAGGGATGGGGTTGGCGGCGGCGCGGAGCGTGTCATGATCAGAAAAACCGCCGCAGCCATTGAACCCGTGTTCCCGCAGGGTGGAGATCGTTTTCGCGGCCCAGGCTTGCGGCGTTCCGTAGAGCCTGGCGAAGGGTTCCGCGGCTTGGAAGCGGGCCTCGGGCTTCACCGAGCAGACCCCGGTGAAGAGGAAGCGGCCGCCCTCCGGATCGATGAACCACCAGCGATCCCCGAGCTTTTCGACCCGGAAAAAACCGCTCGCCCGGCGTTTGTCCGCCGCCAAGCCGCCGAACCGGGTCAAGGCCTCCGGGGCGAGCGGGTCGAGGCCGAAGGAGGCGACCGAGCGTGTCTCCCGTCCCTTCCATGGGTCCGTGACCCCGGCCTTGGCGTCGATGAACCGGGATTCCGCCGCCGGGGCGGCGAGCGGGAGGAGCAGCCACCATGGGAGAATCCGGGGGAATCCTCCGCGGCGCCGTGCGAGGCCGGGTTTCGGAAGGGACAGGAGGGCCATGGATTCCCGGGGGGGATCAGCTCACAGGTTGCCGTCCGTGATGGCGCCAAGGGAGGCGGAACTGGCCAGCTTGGCGAACTTGGCGAGGACGCCGCGGGTGTATTTGGGTTCCGGAGCCCGCCAGGCGGCCTTCCGTTCCGCCAGTTCGGTTTCGCTCAGGCGCACGGCGATGGTTTGGCCGGTGGCGTCGATCGTAATTTCATCGCCGTCCCGGAGCAGGGCGATGGGGCCTCCGGTTGCCGCCTCAGGAGTGATGTGCCCCACCACGAAGCCGTGGCTGCCGCCGGAGAAACGGCCGTCGGTGATGAGGGCGACTTCCTTGCCGAGCCCGCGTCCCATGATGGCGCCGGTGGGGCCGAGCATTTCGCGCATGCCGGGGCCGCCCTTGGGACCCTCGTAACGGATCACCACGACATCGCCGCCCATGATTTGGCCGCCGAGGATGGCCTTCATGGCGATTTCCTCGGAGTCGAAGCAGCGGGCTTTGCCGGTGAACCGCTCCCCTTCCTTGCCGCTGATTTTGGCGACCGCGCCTTCCGGGGCGAGGTTGCCGTAGAGAATCACGAGGTGTCCCTCCTTCTTCACCGGGTTGTCAAACCCGCGGATCACGGTCTGGCCTTCCGGATAGTTCGGGGAAACCTTGGCCAGATTCTCCGCCATGGTTTTTCCGGTCACGGTGAGACAGTCCCCGTGGAGGAGTCCGGCATCCAACAGCATGCGCATGAGCGGGAGGGTGCCGCCGATCTCGACGAGCCGGAGCATGACGTGTTGCCCGCTCGGTTTGAGGTCCGCGAGGACCGGGGTGCGGCGGCCGATCCGGGTGAAGTCGTCGATGGTCAAAGCGACGCCCGCCTCGTGGGCCATGGCGATGAGGTGGAGGACGGCGTTGGTCGATCCCCCCAGCGCGGTGATCACGGTGATGGCGTTTTCAAAGGCCTTCCGGGTCATGATGTCGCGCGGGCGGATGCCCTGCCGGATCATTTCCATGACGGCGGCCCCGGAATCGAAGCAATCCATCAGTTTTTCATCGGAGACGGCGGCTTGGGCCGAGCTGTTGGGCAGGCTCATGCCCAAGGCCTCGATCGCGGAGGCCATGGTGTTGGCGGTATACATGCCGCCACAGGACCCGGGGCCGGGGATGGCCACCTCGGTGATATCGTCCAGCTCGGCATCGCTGATCTGGCCGCCGGAATGCCGGCCGATGGCCTCGAACACGGAGACGATGTCGACATCCTTGCCTTGGTGACAGCCCGGCTTGATCGTGCCCCCGTAAACGAAGATGCCCGGACGGTTGAGGCGCGCCAGAGCCATCACGCAGCCCGGCATGTTCTTGTCGCAACCGCCGATGGCGATGATGCCGTCCATGCCCTCGCACCCGGCCACGGTTTCGATCGAGTCGGCGATGACCTCGCGCGAGACGAGGGAGTATTTCATGCCTTCCGTGCCCATGGAGATGCCGTCGGAGATGGTGATGGTGCCGAAGGGGATGCCCTTGCCGCCGGCGGCATCGACTCCTTTGACCGCCTCGAGGGCGAGTTTGTCGATGTGCATGTTGCAGGGGGTGACCATGCTCCAGGTGGAAGCGATCCCGACCTGGGATTTGCCGAAGTCCTCGCGCCGGAACCCGACGGCGTGCAGCATGGCGCGGCTGGCGGCGCGATCGGGACCGTCCAGCATGGGGCCGGAGTATTGGCGGTGCGCGGGGGAGGAGGGGTCGGGATTGCTCATGAGCATGGCCAAACACCGGGAAGCGGGCTTAGGCAACGGATTTTTTGAGAGAGGGCGTGTCCCGGGACGGTGATTGGGGCAACTCCAATCCGCCCTTGCCATGCTGACGATCAATGGACTGTCACGGAAAACCTGCTCCGGAACGGGGCTCAACCGGCGGGAACTGTTGCAAATCGGCGGGGCCGGACTCTTCGGGTTGAGCCTGCCGCAGCTTTTGGAGGCGGAAGAGGTCCAGCGGGGGAATCACTTCGCCGGGGGCCGGGCCAAGTCGGTCATT
Source organism: Verrucomicrobiota bacterium (assembly GCA_018970725.1). Taxonomy (GTDB): domain Bacteria; phylum Verrucomicrobiota; class Verrucomicrobiia; order Verrucomicrobiales; family DEV007; genus V1-115. Next base: position 38,440 of record JAGWVU010000029.1, on the reverse strand, counting down.
TTCCTCTTTTTGTTCGGGGGGCCGAGCCAGCTGGAAACCTTCGACATGAAGCCCGGGGCGAAACGGGAAGTGCGGGGACCGTTCCAAAGCATCCGGTCGCGAACGCCGGGCCTGGAGATTTGTGAGCACCTGCCCCGGTTGGCCGGTTTGTCGGACCGCTATGCCGTGATCCGGACCATGACCCATGGTTACAACGACCACAGCGGCGCGGCGCACTACCTGCAGACCGGCCGACGCTGGCATGTGCCGATCGGCGGAGGATTTTCCGCGACCCCGAAGGATTGGCCGTCGATGGGCTCGGTGGTGGAATACCTGAGCCAGCAGGAACCGGGCGGCATGGAGCGGGATCTGGCCTCCTACGTGGTCTTGCCGAACCGATTGGGGCGCCTCCAGGACGGCGGGCGCTATGTGCGGCCCGGGGAATACGGGGGGTGGCTGGGGCAGGCGTTCAACCCGATGACCACGGTGATCGACAAGCGGGACGAGAAGGACAATCCCTATTGGCGGGCCTGCGCGGACGGGGAGTTGCGCTTTGAGATCGAGGGCATCCGGCCGGTGATCCCGGTGGATCGGATGGTGGAGAGAGCCGGTCTGCTCGATCAGTTCGAGGCGGTCCGGGCCCGGCTCGATCTCGGGGACGGGGACGCGCTGGACCGGCACCGGAAGCGGGCCATGGCTCTCATCGCCTCCGACCGGACGCGCGGGGCCTTGCAGTTGCTGGCGGAGCCGGAGGCGCTGCGGGATCGCTACGGGCGGCACTTGTTCGGGCAATCCTGCCTGATGGCCCGCCGGCTGGTGGAGGCCGGGACGCGTTTTGTCACGGTGCATTACGACTGCGTGGACGGTTACAGCTGGGATTCCCACCGGAACAGTCAGGATGTGCGGGATCATCTCTTGCCGACCTTCGACCAAGCTTGCAGCGCCCTGCTGCAGGATTTGGAAGAGCGCGGCTTGTTGGAGGAAACGCTGGTGGTGGCGCTGGGCGAGATGGGCCGGACGCCCTTGCCGACACCCACCTGGGGGCGGGGGCATTGGAGCACCTGCTTCCCCGCACTGGTCGCCGGCGCGGGGGTGCGTTCCGGGATTGTCTACGGCACCTCGGACAAGGAGGCAGCGCAACCGGTCGAGAAACCGGTCACTCCGGAGGATCTCGCCAAGACCATTTACTGGGCATTGGGCGTGAATCCGGATCTCTTCCTCAACGACCGTGAGAACCGGCCCACCCCGGTGGTGGGCAGCGGTCGGCCCTTGCTCGACTTGTTCGGCTGACGAAGGTCGGCCACCTCATGATGCGAGTCGTGCTCGACACCAGTGTGCTTGTGGCCGCGTCCCGAGAACCTTCTCACCAGGACTGGCGTCCAAGCCGAGGGATTCTTGGACTATCTCCTCGCTGTCAGCCATCTTCAGGAAATCTTCTTCCATTGGCACCCGGCGCTGCCGGACCTGAACCATGACCCCTCTCACCATTCACTTGCCCGATGGCATCGCCCGGGAACTGGAACAATGCGCCGCCGGGGAGGGCGTCACCGTGGATCAGCTAATGTCTTCCGCTGCTTCGGAGAAAGTGAGTGCGTTGCTCACCATGGAACTCCTGCGTCGGCGCGCTGCGCAGGCCAATCGGGAGGACTTTCTGCGTTTCCTCGATGCATCTCCCGGTGAGGCACCGATGGATGGGGATTGAGCCCGGCCAAAATCACGAGGATTCATTTTCTGAAAATTCAACTGTTCCGCCCATCCCCCACATTTCAGACCCGCTGACGAAGGTTGCATTTCCCGGGCCCCGGCCGCATGGTAGAAACGGTCATCCGCCCCGCCATGCGTCGTTCGTCGCAAGTCGCCCTTGTCATTTTCGTTCTGGTGGTCCTCGTGGGAGCGTGGGCGGCCTACTATGCGCAGGGCAAGGGGTTCACGCACCGCTGGCGCAACATCGTTACCGAGGAATTTGAAAAGCGGGGGATCCATGCCAGCATCCGCCGCCTCACGCTCGATCCCCTCCGCGGCTTGATCGCCAAGGATGTGATGCTCTACGAGGATCCGGCCCATGAAATCCTCTTGATGCGGATCAGCCAGATTGCGCTGGACATCAATTTGTCCGATCTCGAGCAGCGGCGCTTCACCCTCCGGGCCTTCGAGATCCGCAGCGCGGCGATCACCATTCCGCTGGATCCCGTCCGCAAGCTCCAAGGGGAGCAGTTGGTGCTCGACCAGTTCAGTGCCCGGGTCCTGATGCCTCCGGACCAGATCGAGATCGTCCGCGCGGAGGCCTTCATCCACGGGGTGGGGCTCCGCCTCTCCGGCTCTCTCTTCCGGCCTCCGTCCAATCCGGACCGGGATGACCTCAGCCCCTCGCTCGGCCAGCAGCAGTCCACCCGGCTGAGCGAGGTCCGGCAGCAGCGTGAATTGATCGCCAATTTCCTCAAACCACTCCAGGAGATTTCGTTTCCGCCCGGGTCGAATCCCCGCGTGGACATCCAAGTGCAGGGAGACACCGCCAACTTGCGGGCCATCCGTCTGGCCGGGGCCTTGCGTTCGGGTCCCTTTCGTTACCGGACGTATTCCGCGGAATCCCTCGCCGCGAGCCTGCGCTTTGAGCGGGACGGCATCATCGTCCGCGAACTGGAATTGCGGGACGGGGGCGGCAAACTGCAGGCGGAGTTCGAGCTGAACCTGCCGAAGCGCGATCTCCGGTTCCAGTTCACTTCATCGATCGACGCGTTCGGTCTGCTCAAGACGATGGTGCCGAATCCGGCGCTCAACGAGCTGGTCTTCTATGAGCCGCCGTTGATCGAAAGTTCCGGGGTCTGGCACCTCTCCCAGCCTTTCTCCTGGGAGTTGCCTCCGCTGCAAGCGATCGGGAGCATCCGGGCGGAGCGCGCCACGAGCCGCGGGGTGATTTTCGAAGCGATGTCCGCCAACTTCAGTTTCGACAAGAACAAGCTCTACCTGCGCGACGGGAAACTGGAGCACAAGACCGGCGTGCTGACCTGTGACATCATGAGGGATGAACAGGGGGTTCGATTCCGCAGTGACATCCGCCTGCATCCGACCGTTTTCGCGCCCTTTCTCGGGTTGGAGGGGACGAGGCAGTTCCTGAAGCGCTGGACGTTGACCGATCAAACCGCGGTGTTCATCAATCTGGAGGGGCACGGCCCCACCCTGGCCCCGGAAAGCTGGGTCACGACCGGCGTCATCGATCTCCGGAACTGCGGGTTGAACCAGCACCCGATCGATCAATTGCAGTGTGATCTCTATTTTGAAAAGGGGGTGCACAACTTTTACAACGTGGTGATCCGTCGGCCCGAAGGAGAGATCAGCGGCCAGCACATCCAGATCGATCACGACTCCCAGCTCTGCCGCTTCCGCAATGTCCGCGGGAAAGTCTTTCCGGCCCAGGCGGTCGGCTGGTTCGCTCCGGAGGAGGCGGCGAATCTGCTCGTTTACGATTTCGCCACGCCACCCCAGTGGAGTATCGAGGGCACGATCGACACCCGGTTGCCCTCGGACACGGACCCGGGGCCGCTCCGTCATGACTACACGATTTCCTTCGCCGGGGACAGCACGGCTCATTACCCGGTCGTCGGCAAGAAAATTGAGCTGGTGCGGCCCTCCGGAACGGTTGTGATGAAGGGAGACTCCGTGCATCTGCGCGGATTCAAGGCGGAAGCGCTCGACGGCACGGTCCAGGCGGAGGCGAAGATGGATATGACCGAGGAAGGGGCGGTCTACGAGGTCGATGTCCAACTGGCCGGAATCGATTTTGAGAAGTTGGCCCGGATTTACGGCAGCGGGCATGAAACCGGTGGGGAACTCAGCGGGCGGGCCAAGTTCCACAGTGATGATACCGGCTTGAAAAACCTCAGGGCGGAGGGATTGGCCCGGGTCGAGCGGGGCAACATTTTCTGTTTGCCGACGTTCGGTCCACTATCCAAGCCCCTGGCCGCGGCCCTGCCCCGATTGCATGACGGGTTCAATATGGCCCGCCAGGCGGAGCTGCGTTTCCGGATCCGGGACGGCAAGTTCATCGCCGAGCATCTGGAGGCGGAGACGGGTGCCTTTCACCTCAAGGGAGAGGGAACTATCGGCATGGTGGACCAAGCCCTGGCGCTGGAGACCACCGTGAACATCAAGGGGCCGGCCGGGGCGCTGCTGGTGCCGGTGGCCAAGCTTTTGGAATTCGAGGGAACAGGGACCTTGGAGGAGCCGGTCTGGCGCACCAAGACCCTGGGCCGCGTCAAGGATGCCACCCTCGGGAACGTGGAGAACATCACGCAGTCCACCCTCGATGCCCTCCGCAAAGTGGGTGGGGCCCTTCCGAAACGGTTGCCGGGCTTGGACAAGGAACCGGTGCCGCCGGTCCCGCGCGCCGCTCCCGCCATCCCCCGCAAGTGATCGCGGAACCCCCGGACTCCGCGCTGCCGCCAATCTCCCCGTTGCGGTCCCCCGGGGCCGTGGTATCGGTCCTAGAAGCGTCCATGTTCCGACTCGCCATCCAGATGCTCTTCGGAGACATCGCCAAATACCTGATGCTGGTGGTCGGCCTGTTTTTCGCCACCTTCCTCATCGTTCAACAAGCCTCCGTTTTTTGTGGCCTGATGCGTTGGACCACTTCCACTCTGCGCAACGTGCCGGCTCCGATCTGGGTGGTCGAAGAGCAGGTGGAGCAGGTCAACGAGACCAACCCGCTCCGGGACACCGACGTGGGGCGCGTTCGGTCGGTGTCGGGCGTCGCCTGGGCCATGCCTCTCTATTCCGGCATTCAACGGGTGCGGCTCGATGACGGCAGTTTCAAGACGGTGCAACTGATCGGGATCGACGCCGCGTCGCTGGCCGGGGCCCCACCGAGAATGTTGGAGGGGAATCTCGAGTCCCTCCGTCTTCCGAACACGGTGGTGATCGATGAACTGGCCACCGCGCGGCTCTCCCCGGTCAAAGGCGGCAGGCTCAAGATCGGCGACCAGTTCGAGATCAACGACATCGAGGCCCGGGTGGTCGGTATCTGTGACGCGGACCGCTCCTTCACCGGCGGGCCCTACGTTTGGACCATCTACGAGCGGGCCCTGCAATATTCCCCGCCCCAGAGGAAAATGCTGTCCGCGGTCATCGCCGGACCGGTGGCGGGGGTGGAACCGCTCGAGGCGGCGCGGGAAATCCAAAGGGTCACCGGCTTGCGAGCTTATGTGACCGGGAAGAGCGGGGGAGACGACGAAAACTTCGCCTGGTCCACGATCTGGTGGTATGTCCGGAACACCGGCATTCCCATTTCCTTCGGGACAACCGTGATCGTGGGATTCATCGTCGGGGTCGCCATCGCCTGCCAGACCTTTTATGCGTTCGTGTTGGACAACCTCCGCTATCTTGGGGCGCTCAAGGCGATGGGGATGTCCACCTGGCGGCTGAGCGCCATGCTCATGGTGCAGGCCCTGACCGTGGGGTGCATCGGATTCGGGCTGGGCCTGTTTGCCACCGCCGGCTTTGCCCGGGCGGCCCTGGAGAACAAGCAACCTCCCTTTTTCATGCCCGCGGTGGTGCCGGCCGGTGCCTTTGCCGTGATCATCATCATCTGTTTTCTGGCGGCCATGCTCGGCATTTGGCGCATCGCCCGATACGAACCCGCCATGGTTTTCCGTGCCTGATTTTCCCGATACCCGCCCCGTCGCCGTGGAGACCCACGGCATCGAGAAAAGCTTTGGCGACGGGGCAGCAAAGCTTTTGGTCCTCAAGCAGGTCAGTCTGACCGTGTGCAAAGGGGAGATCCTCATGTTGGTGGGGCCTTCCGGATGCGGAAAAACCACGCTGCTCAGCATCATCGGAGGCACGCTCCGGCCGGATTGCGGCGAGGTCACCGCCTTTGGCCAGCCGTTGCACCGGATGCGATCTTCCGAGCTCACCCGATTCCGCGCCGGGCACATCGGTTTCATCTTCCAGCAGTTCAATCTCATCCCCACCATCTCCTGCGCGGAAAACGTGGCGGTGCCTCTCTTGATCGCCGGGGTGCGCTCCTCCGTGGCCATCCGCAAGGCGCGCGAGACGCTCGGGTTGGTCGGGCTGGCGGACCGGGCCAAGGACCGTCCCGGGTTTCTTTCCGGTGGTCAGCAACAGCGGGTCGCGATCGCCCGGGCGCTGGTGCACGAGCCGCCCATGGTCATCTGTGATGAACCCACGGCCGCCCTCGATGCCTCCAACGGCGAGATTGTCATGAATCTGCTCGCAGGGGTGGCGCGGTCCGGGGATCGGGCGGTGATGGTCGTGACGCACGACAACCGGATCTTTTCTTACGCGGACCGGATTGCCCGGATGGATGACGGCCGTATCATCGAGGTACGGGATGCCGCCGCCGGGCACGGGCGGCATTTCCTTCACGAGTTGCCCCACTGAATCCCACGACGCATGCGCTGGCTTCCCAGAATCCTTTCAACCGGTAGCATACTCCTCGCCCTGTTTGGGCTTTGGTCCATGTGGTCCTTCAGCCGGATCCAGGCCCAACAGACCGCAGTTCCCCCGGAGGCGCCCCCGGTGGCCCCGCCGGACAAACCGTTTCCTCTGGCGGTGGCCGCCACGGGCCTGCTCGAGGCTCTGAGTGAGAATGTCAGCGTGGGCGTCCCGGTCCAGTCCTTGGTCCAGGAAGTCTTCGTCCGGGTCAATGATCCGGTCAAACAGGGGACGCCGCTCTTCCGGCTCGATGACCGCGAGTTGCTCTCCTCCCGGGTGGCCGCTTTGGCCGAAGCGGAGGTGGTGCGTGCCCAGTCGGCCGTTCAAGAGGCGACCGTGGAAAAGCTCGCCGCGCAGCTTCGGCGTTATGAGGCGGCGGGCAGTCCCGCCGTCAGCCTCGAGGAACTCGATCTCCGCCGCAATGACCTCAACGTCGCCCGGGCTCAGGCCCGCGCCGCCCTTGCCCAAATCGGAGCGGCCGAGGCGGAGATCAAGCGACTCGATCTCCTGATCCAACGGCTCACGGTGCTCTCCCCCCGGCATGGCGTGGTGCTGCAAGTGAACATTCGCGTCGGCGAGGTCGCGGCCAGTTCTCCGGTACTCGTTGGGGAAACGGGAACGCTTCAGGTCCGGGCCGATGTCGACGAGCAGAATGCCACCCGGGTCCGGGCGGGACAACGGGCGGTCGCTTATCTCAAGGGCGACCGGAGCGTGGCCATTCCGTTGGAGTTCGAGAGGATCGAACCTTACGTGATTCCCAAGATCTCCCTGACCGGGGCCAGCACCGAGCGGGTGGACACGCGGGTGCTCCAGGTGATTTTCTCCCTCAAAAAACCGGAGGATCCGCCGCTTTACGTGGGCCAGCAAGTGGACGTCTTCATCGAAACGCCCGCACCTTGAGGAGCCCGTGCGGGATCACTCGGGACGGGGCGGCATGCGCAGGTAAGTGGGGATGTCCAAGTCCTGCCCGCCGAGGATGGTCGGTTCACAATTTTCAAACCGGCCCCGATGACGCAGGCTCAACGGGGTGGAGGACCGGGGGGGCGTTCCATTCCCGTTGCCGTGACCATTCCCGTTGCCGTGACCATTTCCGTTGCCGTTTCCATGGGCCTGGGGCCGTCCGTTCTCCACTCCACCGGAAGCCGGGGGGATGCCGGTGATCGGCGTTGGTGGCTGCTGCGCCCCCTCCCGGTTGAGAAAGGAGGGCGCCGGAGGTTCCAACGTGATCGTGCCGCCGAGCATTCCATGGCCCCCGTTGCCGTTCGGGGTGTATTCGATCTGCACGCCCGGAGTCTGCACCGGGCGGACCGGAGCCGGCGGTTCCGGAGCGGGAGTGGCCGGAGGCTTGGGGGCCGGGGAGGGCGGGACGTCGAGATGCTCTGTGTCGATGAGCCGGCGCGCCACCGGTGGCGGTTTGTTGGGAATGGGAGCTGGAGCGGGAGGCAGCGGCAAGGGCGGCTTGAGCCGCGGCTTGAGGGGGCCGGGTTGAACCAGGGCGGGGGCTTCCTCCGCTGACAGTGGTGCCAGGGGAACAACGTTCTCCGGGGCCGCCACCGGGAACGGGGTGAGTGGTTCCGGCGAAGGGGCGGAGACGGAGGCGGGCGGGATCGGAGCCGGTTCCGCGACACGTTGGGTCACGACTGGGGCCGCTTGGGTCCGGCTCACGGAGCTGATGATGGCCACCCACAATTCTTCTCCGATCTCCTCGCTGGCGGAAACGCCGTAGGAAAGTTTGGTCGAAGGATGGACCTGCGAGGAAATCTCGGTCATCACCTGCTCGGCTTCGGCAAAGGTGACGCTCCGGTTTCCGGAGATATGAACGAGGATCGTCGAGGCGGAGGAGACCAGATCTCCTTCGTGGAGCAGGGGATTTTCCAAGGCCACCTTGACCGCGAGGGGCGCGCGGTCGGGACCGGTGGCCTTTCCAAAACCGAAGAGACAACGGGCGTCCTGGCCATTGAGCACTTCCAACAACTGGGCGAGCTCCAGGCGGATCATCCCGGGTTTCTCCAACATCGCGGTGATCGCGCGGATGCTGTGGCAAATGGTCGCGTCCGCCACCGCGAAGGCTTTTTGGACGCCTTCCGTGGGGACGATCAACTGCCCCATCCGGTCGTTTTCAAAGGTTAGCAGGGCACCCGCAAAGGGCTTCAGCTGGGCCAGGGCCTCGCGGGCCTGCGCCTGACGCCGCCGTCCTTCGAAATGAAAGGGCAGGGTGACGAAAACGAGGACGAAGCATCCTTCCTCCCGGGCGAGACGGGCGATCACCGGGGAAGCTCCCGATGCGGTGCCTCCCCCGAGACCGGTGCACAGGAAGACGAGGTCCACCCCGCGGAACGCCTGCCGGATTTCCTGCTCGCTTTCCTGCGCGGCTTCGCGTCCCAAGTCAGGGTCCCCCCCGGCCGTGAGCCCCCGGGTCAGGTTCCGGCCGATCTGCACCCGCCGCGGCGCGGCGCAGGAGTTCAGGGTCCCCAGATCCGTGTCGATGCAGATCAGGGAATCCGGGTTACCCCCGTCCATGACGATGCGCCGCAGGATGTTGGCCCCGGCCGCTCCGAGCCCGGCCACGAGGATTTTGGGATGCTTTGTGGTGAGTGCGGAGATCTCCCCGGCCTTGCGATGAAACTCCATGTGCGACGATTCGGTTACTGTGACGGGGACGCGCTCTCGGGGATTCAGGAAACTCCCAGCCAGCCGACGATTCTCTCTCCCAAAGACATCGCCCCCTTCTTCGGCTGCTCCTTCAGCTCGCGGATCTGGGCATAGCGGACCAGGCCGAGCAAAGTGGAGAATTGAGGCAGGTAACCACCCGGGCGGGTCCCGTTTTTCGGCACTTCGGGCGCTCCGATCACCCGCAGGCCGAAGGTCCGGCCCGCCAGTTCCGCGATTCCAGTCAAGAGGCTGCCGCCTCCGGTCAGAACCAGCCCCGCCTTGGCCTGCGACAACCTGCCCGTGGCTTCCAGCCTCTGCTTGACCAATCCCAACATCTCCCAGGCGCGCCAGTGGATCACCTCGTTGAGCTTGTTGCAATCAATCTCCCGGTTCTCCAATCCGCGCACCTCCCGCAACAGTTTGGGACGGGTTTCCAATTTGGAATCAAAGTAGACCGAGCCTTCGCGGGACTTACACTGTTCCGCGGCCTGCAACGGCATTTCCAACACGAGGGCGATGTCGTTCGTGATGTGTTCCCCCCCCAACGGGATCGATCCCGACACCACCAGCTGGCCATGCGCGTAGAGCAGGAAATCCGTCGTGCCACCGCCCAGGTCGATCAGCACCACTCCCTCCCTTTTCTGCTCCTCGCTCAGGGCCACGTGAGCGGCTGCGATCGGGGAGAACACGATGTCCGCCACGCCCAACGAGAGCTGTTGCACGCACTGGATCGCTTTTTGGGTCCGGTTCCGGTCCCCGTGAACGATGTGAAAGTCTCCCTCGAGCAGTTTTCCGAACTGTCCCACCGGATTCAGTTCCACCCGTCCATCCAGCCGGAGTTGATTCGGGATGGTGTGAATCAGCGCATGGTCCGGCGGGAGGGTGATCCGACGGGCCTCGTCGTGCAGGTCCTCGATGTCCACCAGTTCCACTTGACCGGGGGGCGTGGGAATCTCCACGCTCGTGCTCACATTGACGCCCGCGATGTGGCCTCCGGAGACCGCCAGATAGACTTCGGAAATCTCGTGCCCGGATTCCGCCTCGATTTTGTCCAAGGCTTCACGGAGGCTCTGCTTGACGGCTTCCGCATCCACGATCTCCCCTTTGCGGACCCCGCGGGAAACGCTGTGGCCGAAGCTCAGGTTCTTCGTCCCGCCGTCAGGGCGCGATTCCGAGACGACAAACCCCACTTTCGAGGTGCCGATTTCAAGTCCCACATGGATCTTCGGGCGCGCCATCACCATTCCGATTGGCGCGGAACTTACTTCAGGACGATTGGATTTCAATCTGATCCCATCGGAATCAGCAGGGGGCTTCATCGATCCCGAAACCGCCCGTTTCCCGGAGCCGGTCGGTGCGGCAGGCTTCGAGATGGCGGAGGCGCGGAGGAAAGCCGCCCTCCAAATTGGAGGAAGCCCCCCGGATTGGCGCAGACTGGCGGCCCGGGTCCTCGATGGCTTCGGAACCGCTCAGAATTACGTCACCATCCGGATGAGAGGCAGCCTTCCGGGCGAGGTGAAAGAGCGCTTTCGCGGGCAGCTCATCACCGGGGCTGAGGAAAGCCGTGATCTCTCCGCGGCACATCTCCAGCGCGGCATTCGCCACCCTCGAGAGATCGCCCGGTTCCGCCAAAAAACGCACCACGATCCGAAGGTCCCTGGCGGACCATTCCTCCAGCATCTGCCGGGTCTGGAGATTGGCCGAACCGTCACAGGCCACACAGAGTTGCCAAAGCGGATAATCCTGAGTCACCACGCTCTCGATGGCCCGGTTCACCCGCGGATCAGGGGCGCCGCGCACCGGAAGCAACACGGAAACGAGCGGATACTTGGAAAGACTTTCTTCCGCCGGATCCCCGTCAGGCGGCGCATCAAACGCTGAGGGGGCTGGTGGGCAGGCAAAGAGGCTATTACTGGGATCAAGACTCATCCTGACAAGAATGCCTGATGCCCTCACCCGGCCTTTCTGTCAAGCCGCTTGTACGGTAATGCGACGAGTCCCGTTTACGATGGCTGCGACCTTTTGCCTGACGAATCGTTTGGTCAGCGGACTTCCGGTCCCCCCCAGGTCAGGCTGAACTGGCCCCAGATACTGTGATCCGTGCCGAACTCTTGCGACAGGTCGTAGTTGTATTGCGTGCGGAACTTGAACGTGCGGGCGTCGTTCAAATACCAAGTCGCTCCCGGTCCCATCCGGAACCGGTCATCCAACCCCGCTGCCAGATCACCGGAGACATATTCTCCGCGCAAGCCAACCTCGAAGCGGGGATTGAAGCCGTAGAGCAGGCTCGAGTAGACGCCGAATTCCCCGAAACTGTCCCGGCGGGCCTCGTCGTCATGATGTTCCTCGTCGTCATGGTGATCCTCTCCATGACCATGCTCTTCCTCGTGACCCGCGAACCGGCTGGTGTCCGCTCTCCAATCCCGCCACATTGCCTCGGTCCGCCAGCGGAAGTATTTCCCGCCGGAGGCAAAACCGTTTTCGCGCCACTGGTATTCGAAGTGGGCTCCATAAATCTCCGTGCCCAGCCCATACTGGTTGTCGCCCCAGGCTCCGGAAGTGCCGGCGCGGAACTGGTGGAAGTCGTTGTAATTGTAAACGTTGGTCCAGTTCGCCACCGTCATCACGTCGTCAAACGCCGCACCGTCCGCCTCGAAGATCTGTGGTTCGATCTCCCGTCCGCCGTGATGATGATGGCCGTGCGGCTCGGGAGCCACCCCGATGGCCACGTCCAACTGCGAGGTCCAGGGCAGGGGCAGGCGCCAGGTGATGTCCGTGCCGAGGATGGTGAGCGAGTCCTCCCCGAGGATCCGCGCGTTGACCAGATACTGGTCCGCCCAATCGAATCCGTGCGGGTGATACGTGTTTTGGATCCCGAACCGGTTGTAAATGCGGCCGCCGCGAACCTCGAACTCCCCGAGCCCGCCGAGTTCGAGCCTTTGCAGTTTGAGGAACCATTCCTCGTAAATCCCCTCCCAATGTCCTTGCGCGTCCACGTTCCCCGCATAGGTCGCGAACCCCTCGAAAAACTCGTTGAACCGACCGGATACCCCCAGCTCCACGTTCTGCCAGGTGAAGCCGTTAATGTTGGGATCGTGATGCCCCGGTTGAAGCGCCCCCGGTTCGCCCGTGGATTTCCCCAGCGCCGTGTCAATGTGAAGGTGCGGGAACAGGATGCCACCCAAATTCACATCCAGTCCGGTAAACCAGTCCTGATCGCCAATCTTGCCGTCCATGGGAAGAACCACGGGGGAGCCAAGCGCGGTGTAGGGCGCATAGACGTAACGACCGTCCTGTTGTGCGTCGAATTGGTCGCGATTGCTGCCGGTTTGCCCGCAAGCCAACCCGACCCCAAGAGATTGGATGATAAAAAACGCGCGGCAGGCGCTGGAAAGTTTTTGCATGCTGATCCCGATCTTGCCGAGGGGTGCGAAGCTGTCAATGAGCTTTTGCAACCAAGTTGCGATAATTCATGGGCTTGTCGGTCGCCGCATCGCGTCCGCCACCTGTCTCACCCCGAACGCCACCAGAAACAAGCCGGCCAGCAGCACCACGATCATCGCCCCGGTCGGACAATCGAACCAGTTGGAGAGAAAAACCGCCAAGACCGAGGCCCCCGCCCCGAGCAGGCCGCCGCCCCAGAAGAGAACCCGGGGAGAGGAGGCGAACAGGTGGAGGATGGCCGCCGGGGTGACCAGCAGGCCGATCGACAGGATGCACCCGACGGCTTGCAGGGAGTTGACCAGCGCGAGCACGGAGAGGGCCATGAGCAGGTGGTCGAGTGATTTCACCGGAATGCCCACGGAACGGGCCACCGAGGGCTCGAAGAGCATGAGCAGGAGCGGGCGCTGGAACCCGGTGAGGGTGAGCAGCACGAGCGCGCTGATGCCGTGCGCCGTCCAGAGATCCGCATCCGCCAGGCCGAGGATATCGCCGAAAAGCCAGTGATCGAGATCGATGTTCCCGGGGGCGCGGCTGAGGAGGAGGAGACCGGCTCCGAAGGCGCCGGTGTGGAGAATTCCCAAGGCGGAGTGCCCGTCCAGAGGCGAGCGTTTGGAAATGAGAATGGCCCCCAGTCCGACGATCAGGGCGGCGATCAAGGCTCCGGTGAATCCCGACCAAGCGGAGAGCCCGACGAGAAAGCTGGCGACGACCAGGCCCGGCAAGAGGCTGTGGGAGAGCGAGCTGACCATGAGCGCCGATTTGCGCAGCACGATGTAGCCGCTCAGATAGCCGTTGGAGAAACCGATCAGGGCCCCGGCGAAGATCGCCTCCTGATTGTGTTCATAGCTCAGGATCTGACCGATATCCATCATCTTTCAGGCGGCGAAGGCGAGTCGCACGTTGTGGTCCGTGAGCACCTCGGCCGCGGTGCCGCAGGCCACCGTCTCCACGTTGAGCAGCAGGGCGTGGGAGAAGGTCTCGCACACCGTGCCGAGATCATGGTGGGAGGCGAGCAGCAACCTTCCCTCCGACGTGAGTTGCCGGAACAGCCGTTGCAGGATCCCGACCGCCTCGCGGTCCAACCCGGCGAACGGTTCGTCCAGCAGCAAAACGTGCGCCTCCTGGGCCAGGGCCCGCGCGATGAAGGCCCGTTGCTGCTGGCCGCCGGAAAGGCACCGGATGGGGCGGTCCCGCAAGCCCGACAACTCCATCGCCTCGATCGCCCGGTCGACGACCCCGGCATCGCGCGCTCCGAACCGGCTCCAAGCCCCGAGATGGGCGTAGCGGCCCATTTCGACCAAACCGGCCACGGTGATCGGGAAATTCCAATCCACCTCTTCCCGTTGGGGCAGGTACGCGATCTCGCGCCGGTTGCGCTCCAGCGGTTGGCCGCGCCAGAGGATTCCTCCCGTGCCGGAGGAGGGAACCAAACCGGCCAAGGCCTTCAGCAGGGTGCTCTTGCCGGCCCCGTTCCGCCCCATCAAGGCGAGCGATTGGCCGCAGCGGGCTTCGAAGGTGATTTCCCGGAGCGCCGGGATCGGTCCGTAGTCCACGCGCAACCCGGACACTTGCAGGGCATGGGCGCACCCCGCTTCCGTGCCCCAGGGAATCAACAGGGTTCCTCCCGCGGAATTCATGGCCAGACGTAGGTGAGGAGGGACGAGACGTTCCCGCGGCCCCAAAGCGTTTTCGACCGCGTCTCCCAACCGTCCGGCTCCAACGTCAGTTCGAGCACCGTTTCGGGGGTTCCGTCGGGCCACTCCACCTCCACCCGGAGGTCGATGTTCCCGTCGATCGGCGGAAGATGGCAGGGGATGAAAGTGCCGGAGGACGGGGGAGGGGACGCATCCCAGAGGGTGTCCGGTCCGCACGCGACGCGGAAGCGCAACGGGGGATGGACGAACCGCGCCGCGAGCCGTGCCTCCGTCCGCTCCGGCGCGGGAGCGGGGATGGGGGCGGCGGCCAGGGCCGGGCGGCGGCCCAGGGTGAAGGCGTGGAGCGGGAGCACCAGCAACGCCAGGACGATTCCCAGTCCCAGCAACTCGATCGAAGGCCAGCCACGCATGGGTTTGGTGGATTCCTCAAGGAGCCAACGAGGCGACGATCCGGCCCACATTCTGCCGCATCATCCCCTCGTAGGTGGCCGCCGAACCGGTGCCCGTGCCGTCCGCGATCAGGGTCTGTCCCTGTTTCACGCCCGTCTGGGCCACCATCGCCTGCAGGACCTTGGGGTTGGCGATGTTTTCCGGGAAGATCGCCCGGACCTTCTCCCGCTTGATCGCGTTGATCGTCTCCGCCAGGTATCCGGGCGAGGGACTCGACTCGCGGGACAATCCCTGGACGGGCAGGGCCCGGAATCCGTAGTCCCGGCAAAGATAGCCGAAAGCGAGGTGCGCCGTGCAAAGTTTGCGGTCGTTGCGGGGAATCCGCGCGAACTGCCCCCGGATCCAACCGTCGAGCGCATCGAGTTGTGCGGTGTAAGCCGCGGCCCCGGCGGAATAGGAGCCGGCATTGGCGGGGTCTGCGGCGGCGAACTCCTCCGCCACTACGCGGGTGGCCCGCTTCATGCCGGACACGCTGTGCCACCAGTGGGGGTCGATCCCACCCGAGGCATGGGCCGGGCAGCAGATGAAGAGCTGGTCGCCCGCCGAAACGCGGATCGAGGGAATTGTCCGGCCGACCTCCACGATCTTCTGGCCCGCGGCCAGGTTGTCCCGCAACTTCGGCAGGTAGGGTTCCAATCCTTTGCCCGAGGCGAGGATCACCCCGGCGTCCCGGACGCGGGCCAGATCCGCCGGTGATGGCTGGAAATCATGGGGATCGCTCCCGGGTTTGAGCAGGCTGACCACGGTCACCTTGCCGCCTCCGACCTTGTTGGCGAGGTCGGTCATGAGCGGGTGGAGGGTGGCGACCTTGAGATCGGCGGAGGCGTTTCCAAGCAGGAGCCAGCCGGAGAGAGCGATGAGGGGCAGGGTGGTTTTCGAGAGCATGGGTGCCGATGGGTTCCTGGTTCCGCTCTGCCACCGGCGGAATCACTCTGCAAGGGGTAAATGCAAAATTGTTGCAGTAACCCGTCCGCTTCGTTCCCCCGTGTGGCGGTTGACTTTCCGGACCTTTCTCACGAAGATACCCCATCACCTCCGGGGTCCCACCGCTTGTGCTCCGGCTCATGCGTTCCGGCCCGGGCCTCACGATGCACTCGGAACCACCCGCCGGCACCGGCAGCCACCCTCCGCACGAATCGGTTCGCATTCGGGTGGGCAAGTCCAAGACACAGGCGGCGGGGGCACCGGCCGTGATCCAGTCGTTCAAGCACGTCTTCGGCCAGTCCGGGGTGGCCCGGGGCGCGAAGCTGATGACCCGGCTCAACCAGAAGGACGGATTCGATTGTCCCTCCTGCGCGTGGCCGGATCCGGACGATCACCGCTCTCCGTTCGAGTTTTGCGAGAACGGGGCCAAGGCACTCGCCTCGGAGACGACCCTGGCCCGCGCCGGGCGGGGCTTTTTCAAGCGCCACGGCATCGCCCGGCTCCTGGGGAAATCCGATCACTGGCTGGAAAGGGCCGGGCGGCTCACCGAGCCGATGGTGTTGCGGGAAGGTGCGGCTCATTACGAGCCGATCCTTTGGGACGACGCGTTTGCCTTGATCGCGGATCATCTCAAGGCCCTGCCCGGTCCCAACGCGGCCGCTTTTTACACGTCTGGACGGGCGAGCAACGAGGCGGCGTTTCTCTGGGCCCTCTTCGCCCGCCGTTTCGGGACGAACAATCTTCCGGATTGTTCCAACATGTGTCACGAGTCGAGCGGTTTTGCCCTCGGCGGTGCCCTCGGGGTGGTCAAGGGGACGGTCACGCTGGAGGATTTTCTCGAGGCCGAGACGATCCTCTGTGTTGGCCAGAACCCGGGCACCAACCACCCCCGGATGTTGAGCACCCTGCAGGCTGCCGTCCGGAAAGGGGCCCGGGTGATTGCCATCAATCCCTTGATTGAGGCCGGTCTCCGGGGATTCGCCCATCCTCAGGAGTTGGTCGGCATGTTGGGCCGGGCCACGCCGCTCGCCGCGGAATATCTCCAGGTCAGGATCGGCGGGGATCAGGCTCTTTTCAAGGGAGTGGCCAAGGCCATTGTCGAACGCGATCCGGATCGTCTCGACCATGCCTTCATCCGGTCTCATACCAAGGGCTGGAATTCCTACCTCAAGCATCTCAAATCCCTCGCCTGGGGAACCCTCGAACAAGTCAGCGGCATCCCCAGGACGGAGATCGAGCGCCTCGCCGCCGAATGCGCCCGGCGGCGCAAGTTGATCACCTGCTGGGCCATGGGCCTGACCCAACAGCCCCACGCCGTGGCCACCATCCAGGAGATCGTCAACCTCCACCTTCTCCTCGGAGCCATCGGGCGTCCGGGGGCCGGTCTCTGTCCGGTGCGCGGCCATTCCAATGTCCAGGGGGATCGCACCATGGGCGTGTTCCACCTCATGCCGGATGCGTATTCCGACGCCCTGGAGGAACGTTACGGATTCAAGGCCCCGCGCGAGGAAGGGCATGACGTGGTGCACACCATCCACGCCATGAAGGAGGGCTCCGTCAAGGTCTTCATCGGGCTCGGCGGCAATTTCCTCCAAGCCTCGCCCGATACCGATTTCACCGCCGCGGCGCTGCGCACTTGCGACCTCACGGTGCAAATCTCCACCAAACTCAACCGGGGACATCTCGTGACCGGGAAAACCGCCCTCATCCTTCCCTGCCTGGGCCGCAGTGAGCGCGACAGGCAAGCCTTCGGCCCCCAATTCATCACCACGGAGAACAGCATGGGCGTGGTCCAGTCCTCCACCGGAAGGGAAAAACCCGCTTCCCGTTGGCTCAAGAGCGAGTGTGCCATCGTCGCCGGAATCGCCGAGGCCACGTTCGGGCTCGATCCGCGGATGCCGTGGCGCGTTTGGATCGAGAATTACGATCGCATCCGCGACGAAATCGAAGCCATCATCCCGGGCTTCGCGGATTTTAACCGGCGCGTCCGCCACCCCGGGGGCTTTTACCTGCCCAACCCCGCCAAACAATGCGCCTTCCCCACCCCGGGCGGCAAGGCGATTTTTTCCGTTCATACCCTGGCCACCGTCCAAGCTGGCCCCGGCCAGTTGATCCTGCAGACCTTGCGCAGCCACGACCAGTTCAATACCACCATCTACGGGATGAACGACCGTTACCGGGGCATTGCCAACCAGCGCCGCATCATCTTTCTCAACCCGGAGGATTTGCAGGAGCGCGACCTCCGCCCCTTGCAACCGGTCGATATCACCAGCCACTGGCAGGGGAAAACCCGCACCGTGGAACGATTCCTGGCCGTCCCCTATGACCAGCCCCGGGGCATGGCCGCCGCCTATTTCCCCGAAGCCAACCCGCTAGTTCCCATCGACAGCGTTGCCGCCATCAGCCATACGCCCACCTCGAAGTGCGTTTTGGTGACGATCGCCCCCTCGGGGACCTGATCACGGTCGCAACTCCACCGTGACCCGCCGGATTTTGCCCCCGTAGTGGAACGGTGGGTCGTAAACCGGGTCCACTGCCGTGCCGGTATCGGCTCCGATATCCAGCGTCCCTCCCAAACCCAAGGTGGTCGCATGCGTCTGGCTCATGCGCTCCTCACCCGTTCGCTGGCCATCCACGGACAGGCTGAGACGACCGCCCTTCCCGAACCCGCCACCATCGTAGAGGAATTCGGCCCGCAGGACCACCGTTCCCAAGGGCAGGGGATCCGGCGAAGTGACCCGGGTATGGGATCGGTTCAGGAAGTTCCCCACAAAGACCGGGCAGCCGTGGTGGACGTAGAGGCCGAATCCGCCGTCGCTCCCGCCCAGCGACCAGATGGCACCATCGGCCGGGCCGTCGCCGTCCGTGTCAATCTCCGCCGTCACCGTGAACGATTTGTTAAGGACCGGGGGAGCGCTGCCCGCCGGAACCGCGAGCGTGCCGGGGTAATACGTGAACGTGGTCCGGTTCCGGCCCGGGGAGGGCCGTCCCTGCCATTCCGCGCTGAGCCGCTCCGCTTTCCGGCCATCCAGCGGCAGCACGTTGGAACGGGAGGCCGCCGCCCACCACTCATCCTGCAAGGCGCGGAGTTTCTGGGGATGACGCGCCGCCAGATCGGTCGCCTGACTGAAGTCCGCGTCGAGATGGTAGAGTTCCCAAGTGGTGCTGTCGGGATCGATCGGGGAGGAAGTCGTGTCCCACGGAATCCCGGTCCGCGCGGCCGCCCACCAACCGTCCCGGTAAAAGCCCCGGTTCGAGAGCATTTCAAAATACTGGCTGCGGCGTCGTCCCGGGGCCCGGGCGTCGTCGAAGGCGTAGAGCATGGAAACCCCTTCCACCGGCTTTTGGGCCACCCCGTTGAGCAGGGTCGGGAACGGGAGGCCGCAGGCATCGAGAATCGTCGGCGCCAGATCGATGACATGATGGAACTGCCCGCGCACGCCGCCGTGATCCTTGATGCGGGCCGGCCAGGAGACGGCCAACGGATTGCGCACTCCGCCCAGATGCGAGGCGATCTGCTTCGTCCATTGGAACGGCGTGTTCATCGCGTGGGCCCAACCGGCGGGGAAGTGGTTGAAGTGTTTCGGTCCCCCCAATTCATCGATCGCCTTCAAATTGTCTTCCAAGGTCTCCGGGACTCCGTTGAAAAAGGAATTCTCGTTGAGGAGCCCGACCAAGCCCCCTTCTGCCGACGCCCCGTTGTCGCCGACCAAGTAAAACACAAGGGTGTTTTCGGCGTCGGGCATGGATTCCACCAGATCCAGCAACCGGCCTATCTCGTGGTCCGTCTCCGCGGTGAACCCGGCGAACACTTCCATCATCCGGGCAAAAAGCCTCTTCTGTTCCGGGGACAGGGAACTCCAGGCCGGAAGTTCCTTGGGGCGGGTCGTGAGTTTGGTCTCCGGCGGCACCACCCCGAGTCGTTTCTGGCGTTCCAACGTCCGCTCCCGGTAGACATCCCAGCCATCGTCGAATTGTCCTTTGAAGGGAGCCACGAACTCCGGGTGCACGTGGTGGGGGGCGTGGGTGGCCCCGGTGGCCATGTAGAGAAGATAGGGCTTTTCCGCGTCGATCGAGCGGACCTGCCGCAGCCATGCGATCGCCCTGTCCACAAGGTCTTTCGTCAGGATCTGACCCGCTTGGGGCCGGGACTGGACCAGTTGATGGTTCTCGAAGAGCGTCGGATGCCATTGATCGGCATCTCCTCCCATGAATCCGTAGAAATGGTCGAACCCGAGGCCGCTTGGCCAGCGGTCGAAAGGACCGGCGGCGCTGGTCTCCCAATCAGGGGTGTTGTGATTCTTGCCGAACCAACCGGTGGCATAACCATGCTGACGCAGCACCTCGGCGAAGGTACCGGTGTCCTTCCCGAGGATTCCGGTGTAGCCTTCGTAGCCGCTCGCCGCTTCGGTGATGACTCCGGTTCCGCAGGAGTGATGGTTCCGGCCCGTGAGCAGCGCCGCCCGGGTCGGCGAGCAGAGCGCCGTGGTATGGAAACGGGTGAACCGGAGCCCGTTGCGTGCCACCCGGTCCAAGGCGGGGGTCGGCACCTGTCCGCCGAACGTTCCAAACTGTCCATATCCGGCGTCGTCGATCAGGATCAGCACCACATTGGGCGCGCCGGCGGGTGGTTGCACCGGTCGGGGAAACTGCGGCGGATCACTTTCCGCCACCGTTCTTCCCACGGATCCGGTGTAATGAAACGGCTGCAACGGAAGCACCAAGGCGGGCTGTGGAGCCACCGGGGTGACCCGTGGGCCATCGGCCTTGGATGACGGAGCGATCCAGCCGAGGCAGACAAAACAGAGGAGCGGGGCGGGAATGGTTTTCATGGGAGGGAGACGGTGTTTTCACCTCTTCCGACCCTCTTCCATCACCCGCACGAAGCAAACCTACCCCGGCACCCGGGAATGCCGTACCGACCCGGCGTTTGCCCTCATTCTCCAGGGATCGGCCAGAGTGGGTGGGGCTGGTGCGCCTCGTCCAGCAGGCGGGCGGCCTCCCGGGTTTTCTCCGGCAGGGTCGCGGCCAGATCAGTGCGTTCGGCGGGGTCGTTGTGCAAATCATAGAGGCGGATCGGGCCGTTTGGCATCGGCTCCCGGATGGCCTTCCAGTTTCCGAATCGCACCGCCTGCCGGGTTCCCTGTTCGTGAAATTCCCAGTAGAGCCAGCGGTGGGCGGCCTGGTTCCCCTTGCCGGTGAGCGTGGGGAGGAAGGAGAGGGAGTCGAGATCGGAGGGGACCGGGAGTTTGGCCAAGTCACAGGCGGTGGCCAGAAGGTCACCGAAATACGCCGGGTGGGCCGAGCTGGAGCCGGGGGCGATGTGGCCAGGCCACCAGGCCAGGGTGGGAACCCGGATCCCGCCCTCGTGAAGTGAGCGCTTGGTGCCTTGGAACGGCCCCGAGGCCTGAAAAAAATCCGGCCGGTTCCCGCCCTCCCGGTGCGGACCGTTGTCGCTGCTGAACAGGACGAGGGTCCGGCGGTCGATCCCGTAGCCGGTGAGTTTCCTGAGAAGCGTGCCGACGTCCCGGTCCAACCGGCTGACCATCGCGGCTTGGCCTTTGTCGGGATCGGGCCAATCGCGGTCCGCGTAGAGGCCGTGGTCCGGGATTTCCTGGCCATTGCCGGTGCCGGCGGAGGCCTCGTTGTTGGCGTGGGGAAGAGTGAAAGGGAGGTAGAGGAAGAAGGGGCGGTCGTGATGCCGCTCCAGCCACTCGAGGGCCCGGGTGAAGATGAGATCGTGACTGTAATCGACGCGTTCTCCGGGTTCCGCCCAGCCGCTGCCTTTGGGGGCCTTGGCGGCCTTCGGAGAGTCGAGCCACGCCCGGGCCGTCCGGTTGCGCAGCGGCACGGTGTCATGGTCGGAGATGAGGAACTCAGGATAGTAATTGTGGGCGTGGGTCTGGTTGAGATAGCCGTAAAAGGTATCAAACCCTTGCTTCAGGGGATGCCCGGGCGAACCGAGTTCCCCCAGACCCCATTTTCCGAACATGGCGGTGGCATACCCGGCCTGCTGGAGGACAGACGCCACGGTCACCGAACCGGCCGGGAGCGATTGGCGGGCGGCATCCCGGCCTTGCCCGGCGTTGCCCCGCACCGCGGCCCGGCCCGAGTGCCGTCCGGTCATGAGAACGCAACGGGAAGGGGCGCAGACCGTGCAGCCGGCGTAAAAATCCGTCAGCTTCATGCCCTCCGCCGCCATCCGGTCGAGGTTGGGGGTTTGGATCCGCTGGCTTCCGAAGCAACCGAGATCGCCGTAGCCCAGATCGTCGGCCAGAATCAGAATGAGATTCGGCCGCGGCGGTTCCGCGGGGAGGGCGGGACCGGAAGCGAGGAAAAGGCCGAGGAGCGAGAGCCGGATGAGCATGATCCAGTTTTACGCGAGCCGCATGCCGGTCGTCCAGTAGCAGGTTGAGCGGCTTCTATCCGGAGACCGATCGGGTGGCTTCCGGGGAAGCGTTTCCCACCGGAGTGACCAGTTCCCGAAACGCCCGGGCCGCCGGGGACAGGGTCTGGCCCTGCCGCTGCAACAGGCCCACGCCGCGGGTCACGGGGGGACCGGAGAGCTTCACCCGGGTGCAGTCGGGCCGGGGGTCGCGGGTGGCCAGTTCGGGGAGCAGGGCGATGCCGAGGGCGGCGCCGACCAGGGAGCGGATCGTGTCCAGTTCCTCGCTTTCGCACACGATCCGGGGTTCAAAGCCGGCGGCGAGACAGGCGGTATGGGCGGCGTCCCGGGCGCGGCCCTTGTAGAAGATGAACCCCTCTCCGGCAAGATCGGCAAGGCGGGCGCTTTTCTTCGCGGACAACGGATGGGAGACCGGCACCAACAGGGTGAACGCTTCCGTGAAAAGCGGCGTTTCGGCGAAGCTTCCGGCCGGAGCCGGCAATTGGACGATCCCCAGCTCGGTCCTGCCGCTTTCGACCCATCCGGCGACTTGTTCCGAGGTGCCTTCGAGCAAGGCCAGTTCGATGCGGGGATGGTCCCGGCGCATGCTGGCGATGGCCGGGGGAAGGACGCAGGCGCTGACGGACGGGATGCAGCCGATGAGGAGCCGGCCGGCGCGCAGTTCGACCAGATCCCGGATTTCGCGGCGGGCCGCGGCGGCTTGGTGCTGGAGCAACACGGCGTGGCGTTGCAGGATTTCGCCGGCGGCGGTCAGGGTGGTTTCCCGGCGACCGCGGTTGAAGAGCGGGGTTCCCAGTTCGGCCTCAAGTTTCCGCATCTGTTCGCTGAGCGCGGCCTGGGCGAGGTGCAGGGATTGGGCGGCGCGGGTGAAGCTGCGCTGGCGCGCGGCCTCGAGGAAATATTCCAGTTGGTAGAGTTCCATCGGATTTTCCGATCAATATTGCCGGAAAGAACTGTTTTACCAGTGATGAATCCGGATGGAGGATCCGGGCACAATGAAGGTCAGGAACATCGGCATCATCATGAACGGCGTCACCGGGCGCATGGGAACAAACCAGCACCTGATTCGTTCGATCAAAGCGATCCGGGATCAGGGAGGCGTGCGCTGCGGCGACGTGGTCCTGATGCCGCAACCGGTCCTGACGGGGCGCAATGCGGAGAAGTTGCGGGCGCTCGCGGAGCGGACCGGGATCCCCGAGCACACGACGGACTTGGATGGCGCCTTGGCGGACCCTGCCAATGAAATCTTTTTCGATGCCAGCGGCACGTTGCAGCGGGCGGGTTTCATCGAGAAAGCGGTGAAGGCGGGGAAGGCGGTTTATTGTGAGAAGCCGACGGCGGTGGAGACGGGCGAGGCCTTGCGGCTGGCGCGCCTGTGTGAGGAAGCGGGCCTGAAGAACGGGGTGGTTCAGGACAAGTTATGGTTGACCGGGATCCGCAAGTTCCGGATGTTGCGGGACCAGGGATTCTTCGGGCGGATCCTGAGTGTCCGCGGGGAATTCGGCTACTGGGTGTTCACCGGTGAGGATCCTGACCAACCGGCCCAGCGGCCCTCCTGGAACTACCGCAAGGAAGACGGGGGCGGGATCATCATCGACATGCTGTGCCACTGGCGCTATGTGATCGACGATCTTTTCGGCAAGGTGAAAGCGGTGAGTTGTCTGGGGGCGACGCATGTTCCGAAGCGGATCGATGAGAGCGGGAAGGAATATCCCTGCACCAGTGATGACTCCTGTTATGCCACGTTTGAATGTGAAAACGGCGTGATCTGCCAGTTCAACAGTTCTTGGACGGTGAGGGTGCGGCGCGACGATTTGTTGACCATGCAGGTCGACGGCACGCACGGGAGCGCTTTGATCGGCCTGCGCAAATGTTGGGTGCAAAGTCTCGGCACGACGCCGCGCCCCACCTGGAACCCTGACATTGAACAGCCGATTCATTTCTTCGGCGGATGGCAGGAGGTTCCGGACGGGACCACCTATGACAACGCCTTCAAGTTGCAGTGGGAGGAGTTCCTCAAACACGTGGCGCTCGACACCCCGTTTCCTTGGACGCTCCGCGAGGGGGCGAAGGGCGTCCAGCTGGCCGAGCTTGGTTTGAAGAGTTGGGAGCAACGTCAGTGGCTTCCCGTGGATGAGTTACCCGAATGAACATGAAATCCTTGATTGCCAACCCGGCGGAGTTGCGGCCGGACACTCCTTGGGAAGAGACCAAATGGGCGTGGACCAGCGAGGAAGAGTTGGTCGACCACCACACCAAGGCGCGGCTTTGCGCCGCCGCCCTGCTGCCGTTCCGGGACCGCCAGCCGGACTGGGACAGCTTCGCCGCCAGCCTCCGTTGGATGCAGGCCTCGGCGGATCACTACGGCGTGGAGCTGGTGCCAGTCCTGAACGCGGACACGGGCTACATCTTCGATCTCGACAACGACCTCTACGCGGAGGTTTTGCGGCGCTTCCGCGCGGAGTTTCCCGGGATGAAGTTTGTCGCCGGGATCACGGCGCGGGGAGCGGAGAACGATTCCTCCTTCCAAGCGGTGCGTTATCGGCCCCTGCTCGACATCGTGCAGGAACACGAGAATTGCGAGGTGATGATCATGACCTCGCGCTGGCTCAACAGCCTGGATCCGGAGCGGCGCCGGGACGGGTATTATGAAATTGCGGAGTGGCTGGTGCGGCCGGGTATCGTGCATGCCCTGGAACCCTCCTTCGTGCCTTGGGCGACGCCATTCGAGCCCTGGCTGTTGTGGCAGTTGGCCAGTCATCCGAAGTTCACCGGGGGCAAGATCAGCACGTTGGATGCCCCGCACTTCCTCTATTGGGCCGCGATGTGCCGTGATCTGGGGCTCGATTTCGCGCCCCACAGCGGTGATGATTTCGGCATTGCCTGCGCCATCAAACTCGGGAGACCCCTCCTCATCGGTGCCGCCAGCAGCGCCGCGCCCCTGATTTGCGCCGCCAAGGACATGTGGCTGGCGGATGACGCCCCGGCGAAACGCTTCGTCACCGGAGCCGGTCCGGGCAAGTTCGACACCCGGGTTTACAAGTTGTTCGAGGCCTTCCAGTCCCTGGAGGATCAGGTCTTCCGGCTCGATGCCAACGGCAGCGCTTCCTCCTACCGCCACAGCACCGCGCACCTCTTGCACACGCTCGGTGTGATTGCCGCTCCGGAACCGCATCCGGATTGCCGGGATCTCCGGGGCAGCGAGGAACCGGCCCGCATGAACGAGGCGCTGATCCGGGTTCGCCGGATGGCGGACCGGCTGGGAATTGCCGGGTTTTGACCGTGACCGGGCGCGAACATCCGCTGGATCAGGTCCGCGCGGTTTACCGGGCCCTCGAGGAGCGGAAGATCGAGCGGCATTGTACGGCCCTGGCGCGGTGCTGTTCGTTTCGCGCCAATGGACGCACGCCTTTTTTGACCAAGGGGGAGGCGCTGGTCGCGGCCCGGGCCTGGCGGGCGTCCGGGCGCCGGGAGATTTCAGTGCCTCCGGACGGTTCCTGCCCCTTCCTGGGAGCGACGGGACGGTGCGGGATTTACGAAGCCCGGCCATTCGGATGCCGGACCCATTTCTGCGAGGCGGCGGGTGGTCCCCATGCCCGCGGGGAGGTCCGCGACTTGATCCAGCGACTCGAAGAGATCGATCTTGGGCTCGGGGGCACGGGCGGGGTGAATCTCGTCACGGCGGTGACGGAGGCGCTCCACGAACCGGACCGGGCCACGGACCGCGGCAGCCGGCGGGGGAAAGGCCGGTGCCGCGGGCGGGGCAAGTGATCTCCGGGGAGGTTACTTCTCCTGCGGGATCCGCATCGCGTAGAACGAGCGGTAGGCGAAGACCAGGGCAGCGAGGAGGAAGAGGCCGCCGATGAAGCTTTTGGTGGCCGGGTTGGTCATGGTGACGGCGATTTCCACGGCGAGCAGGCCGAAGAGCGTGGTGAACTTGATCACCGGATTCAGGGCCACGGAAGAAGTGTCCTTGAAGGGATCGCCCACGGTATCGCCCACCACGGTGGCGGCGTGAAGGTCGGTGCCTTTTTGGCGGAGATCGACTTCCACGATCTTCTTGGCATTGTCCCAGGCACCGCCGGCGTTGGCCATGAAGATGGCTTGGAAGAGGCCGAAGAAGGCGATGGCGATGAGATAGCCGATGAAGAAATAGGGATCGAAGAAGGGGAGCGCCAAGGCGAAACAGAAGATCACGGCGAAGATGTTCCACATGCCCAGCTGGGCGTATTGGGTGCAGATGGAAACGACCTCCTTGCTGTCCTTGTCCGAAGCGGTGGTGGCATCCAGCTTCATGTTTTCCTTGATGTAAACCACGGCGCGGTAAGCCCCGGTGACCACTGCCTGGCAGGAGGCTCCGGTGAACCAGTAAATCACCGAACCACCCATAAGAAGACCGAGGATGATCTCCGGTTGGACGATGGAGAGGTCCGTGACCACGTTGCCAAAGAGGTTTTCCAGCAGCATGATGATGCCGAAGACCATGGTGGTGGCTCCCACGACGGCCGTGCCGATGAGCACCGGCTTGGAGGTGGCCTTGAAGGTGTTGCCCGCGCCGTCCCCCTTCTCCAACTGGTATTTGGCGTTCTCGAAATCCGGGGAGAATCCGAAGGCCTTCTTGATCTCCGCCCCGATCTTGGGCCGGCTTTCAATCTGGCTCAATTCGTAGACCGACTGGGCGTTGTCCGTCACCGGCCCGAAGCTGTCCACGGCAATGGTCACCGGTCCCATCCCGAGGAACCCGAAGGCCACCAAACCGAAGGCGAAGATCGGGACGGCGAAACCGAACTTGGTCGGCATGATCGCCATCAAGGCCTCGTTCAGGGAAAACTGCCAGGCGAAATACATCAGCGCCGTGATCACCAGACCCATCCAGAAGGCGGAGAAGTTCCCGGCGACGAATCCGGACAGGATGTTCAGCGAGGCTCCGCCATGCCGCGAGGCGTTGGTGATTTCCTTCACATGCCGCGAATTCGGGCTCGTGAAGATTTTGGTGAATTCCGGGATCAAGGCTCCGGCCACGGTGCCACAGCTGATGATGCAGGACAGCACCCACCAGAGATCGGGCAACGCCTTGCCGTCCAGTTTGAAGTCGCCCAGGAGAAGATGGCTGGCGACGAACGTCACGGCGATCGATACCGCGGACGTGATCCAGATGAGGTGGGTCAGCGGAGCCTCGAAGTCGAAGTCCTTCTTGGTTCCGTAGAGCGATTTGCCGATCGATTCATTCAGCAGGTAAGATCCCAACGAGGTCACAATCATGAGCGCCCGCATCGCGAACAGCCAGACGATGAGGATGGCCCCGACTTCAGGGCGGTCCGCCAGGGCCAGCGCGATGAAGGTGATCAGCGCCACCCCGGTCACGCCGTAGGTTTCAAATCCATCGGCGGATGGACCCACGGAGTCGCCCGCGTTGTCGCCCGTGCAATCCGCGATCACCCCCGGGTTCTTGGGGTCGTCCTCGGGGAGTTTGAAGACGATCTTCATCAGGTCGGAGCCGATGTCCGCGATCTTGGTGAAGATGCCGCCGCAGATCCGCAGGACCGATGCCCCGAGGGACTCGCCGATGGCGAACCCGATGAAACAGGGGCCGACGAGATCGGTGGGCAGGAAGATCAGGATGCAGATCATGAAGAAGAGTTCGACGCACACGAGGAGCAGACCGACGCTCATGCCGGAGCGGAGCGGGATGCCGAGGGTGGCGAACGGGTTGCCGCGCAAGGCGGCGAAGGAGGTCCGTGAGTTGGCCACCGTGTTGATGCGGATGCCGAACCAAGCGACCCCGAAGGAACCGGCCATGCCGAGAATGGAGGCGAGGAGGATCACCACCACACGGAAGGGACCGGCGTGTTGGAGGAAGCCGAAGTAATAGATCATGCAAAGGGCGATCAGTCCCCACAGGATGCCGAGGAACTTGCCCTGGGTGTAGAGATAGGTCTTGCAGGTTTCCCAGATCGTGTTGGAAACCGCGGCCATGCTCTCGTGGACGGGAAGCTGCCGGGTTTGCCGGTATTGCAGCAGACCGAAGAGGGCGCCGACCACACAAACCCCCAGGCCGATCAGCATGAGGGTGTGCCCGCTCACCCCGCCGAGCGCGGGAAAGGAAACGGAGTCGAGTTTCGGGATTTTCAAATCCGCTTCACTGGCCAAAGCGCTGCCCGCGCCGGCGAAGCTCAGCAGAGTCGTCAACAATAGGGATGATAGGGGTTTCATTTGGGAAAGGGATCATTCTGAGGGACGCGTTTCCGTTCGGCTAGACAAATTTTCTCGGATCCGCCGTAAATCTTGTTCCCGTGCTTGCCAGCCGCCCACCGCTCACGCAGACTGGCGGGCCCATGGACCCGATGAGTTCGACCCCAGAGGTCACGCGATTGCGTGATTTGACGCCCCATCAATGGAAATCCGGAATCGCCGCCTGGCTGGGATGGTTGTTCGACGGGTTGGACATGCATCTCTACACCCTCGTCTGGGCCGTGTTCGTGGCCCAATTGATGGGGGTGCCGGAGGATCACCCGGAGGTGGGCCGCAACGGGGCCATCATTCAGGCGATGTTTCTGATCGGTTGGGCCTTGGGCGGAGGCTTTTTCGGTCGCGTCGGGGATCTCTTGGGCCGGAGCCGCACCCTGATGTTGACGATTCTCACCTACGCTTGTTTCACCGGGTTGTCCTACTTCGCCCAGAGCTGGCAGCAGCTCGCCCTGTGCCGTTTTCTCTCGGCGCTGGGGATCGGCGGGGAATGGGCCGTCGGGGCCTCCCTGTTGTCGGAGACCTGGCCGAAAAACTGGCGCCCCTGGATCGCCGCGGTCTTGCAATGCGCCGTCAACTGCGGCGTCCTGCTGGCTTGCCTGGCCGGTTGGCTCATGGCCGGGCAGGAACCGAAGTTTCTCTTTTTGGTGGGCATCCTGCCGGCCCTGTTGACCCTGTGGATCCGCAAGGCGGTGCCGGAGACGGAGGCTTGGGAATCGGCCAGGGAGGGCCAAGCGCTACCGAAAGTCTCGGAATTGTTCGGGCCAAAGGTGGCCGCGGTGACCTGGCGGGTCCTCCTGATTTGCGGCGTGGGGTTGACCGCGCACTGGGCGTTTTTGTTCTGGCAGGCCAAATACGTGAAGCTGCTGCCGTCCATCGTGGGACTCGACAAGGGCGGCAAGGACGAAATCGTCGCCGCCGCACTGATGTGGATCATGTTCGGATCGCTCATCGGCAACTTCATCGCCGGCGGTCTGGCCAAGATCATGGGCTACAGAGCAACGATTTTCTGGATGTTCCTCGCGTATTTCGGTTCCATGTTTGTCGCCTTCCACTGGGATTGGGACTGGGCGCAGACGAAGTTTCTCTTCTTCCTGATTGGCGCCTGCCAGGGTGTTTTCGGCCTGTTCACCATGTGCCTGCCGCCGCTGTTTCCCGTCCTCCTCCGAACGACCGGCTCAGGCTTTTGTTACAATATCGGACGGATCGTGGCGGCCGGGGGAACGGTGTTTTTCGGCATCTACCAGAAAGATCTGGATGTGCAGGCCGCCATGCAACTGGCGAGCTTTTTGTTCATCCCGGCGGCACTCCTGTCACTCTTCCTGCCCAACCCGGTCGAGGAGGCCGGCACGCCCGGCCCCGTAGCGGATTGAAGCGGAGGCTCCCGCCCCCCTTCACCGGATTTTCTGATCCGGCAGCGCCGCCTTGATACCTTCGTCCAAGGGCATTTTGTCGGTCTCCGGAGTCAGGCCGGTCCCGGCCATCAAACGGGCAAGCTCGGCCCCAAGCGCTCCGATCCGGGCGGATTGCGCCGGGTCTGCGATCAGGTTTTTGGTTTCACCGGGATCATTCTTGAGGTCGTAAAGTTCCGCCAAGTGCTTGTCCGGCCCGCCCGCACCAGTCGGGTAGTGGATGTATTTCCAGTCATCCGTGCGGATGGCGCGGACGTTGGGCGTGTAGGGAAATTGCTTCTCGTAATTGTAATGATAGAACCAGCTGGTGCGCCAGGACGGGTCGCCCTCCGTCGCCAGCCGGACCCAGCTGCGCCCGTGAATCCCGGACAGCGGGGCCGCGCCGCACAGTTCGAGCAGGCTCGGGGCCGTATCGACCGTGAGCACCTGTTGCGCGATGGTCCGCCCCGCCGGCAGGCCCGGGGCCCGCACGATCAGGGGAATCCGGAGTGAGGCTTCGTGGGCGGTGCGCTTGTCCACCATGCCGTGTTCCCCCTCGAGCAGGCCGTTGTCGCCCATAAAGACGAGGATGGTGCGTTCCAGTTGGCCCGTTTTTTCGAGCCAGGCCCGGAGCCGGCCGAGGCTGTCGTCCACGCTCAGGATGGTTCCCCAATACCCGTGGACCATGTTTTCGAAGTCCACCACCGCCTCGGGGCGCGGGTCCGGGAACTGTTTGCGCCACTCGAACAGCGGTCCGTAAATGCCGTGCCAGGTGGTGAGCCGTTCCCGGATCCATCCCGGTTTGTCCTCCAGTTTGAAGGCGCTTTCGGGGTAGGCGACCCTGACGCCATCGAAGGCATGGGCATACTTCGGTTCCGGGGTGTAAAAGCTGTGCGGGGCCTTGTGGCCCAGAAGAAGGCACCAGGGGCGCGGGGAGTCTTTTTGTTCCTCGAGCCACTGCACCGCCATGTCCGTGACCACCGTGGTGTAGTAACCCGGAACCACCTCGCGTTTCTCCCCGTGGAAGTTCCACTCGGTGTCAAAATATTTGCCCTGCCCTTTGTGGGTCACGAAGCGGTCGAACCCCGGGCGCGGCCCATCATTCTCCTCGCCCATATGGTATTTGCCGAAATACGCGGTGGCGTAGCCGGCATCGTGCAACCGTCCGGGGAAGGAGGTCATGGCCGCGGGATATTCGGTGAAGTTGTTGGTGACCCCGTGGGCATGGGCGTAGAGACCGCTGAGGATGGAGGCGCGGCTCGGCGAGCAGAGTGAGGTGGTGCAGAACGCGTTCCGGAAGAGGATCCCCTCGGATGCCAGGCGGTCGATCTGGGGGGTCCGCACGTGCGGGCTGCCGTAACAACCCAACGCGGCCGGTCGCAGGTCGTCACAAAGCACGAAAAGGAGGTTGGGGCGCGCCGCGGGTGGTTGCTCCGCGGCAAGGCAGGGATTGAAGCCCGCCCGGATGGCGAGCAGGGACAACAAGGCAAGAACGGCGGAGCGTGAGGAACCCATGGGACCCCATCATTGCTTCAGATAGACCAGACAGTCAATCGTCACCCCGGAGCCATCCCGGGAAGAAATGTCCAGAGAGCCCCCCATCAGATTGGCCCGGTATTCCATGGTGGCCAACCCCCGGCCGGTGTAAGGGGGCGGCAGCAGGCCCTTGCCGTCGTCACGGATCACGAGTTGGACCGTGTCGTCCCGGCGCACCAGCTGCAGCTCGATCCTTGAGGGCGCACCGTGTTTCAGCGCATTGGCGATCGCTTCCTGGGCGATGTGGTAGAGATGGGTGGCGATCTGGATGTCGGGGACCACCGTGTCTTTGGCGCAGTGGAAGACACAGGGCACCGAGGTCGCCGACGTGGTGCTCGCGGCCAGCGCTTCCAGCGCCTCCGGGAGGCTCTCGTCCTCGAGGTTCCGCGCCATGAGCCCGTGCGAGAGATTGCGGGTGTGCGCGATGGCGTTGCGCAGGCATTGGCCGAGGGCGGCCGCCCGTTTTTTGAGCGGCGCATGGCCATCGAGATCGTCGCGAAGATTTTCGCACATCAACGACATGGCCGTCAGTTGCTGCCCCAAATCATCGTGCAAATCGGTGCCGATCCGCCGTTTCTCATGCTCGGCGATGGTGAGGATTTCCGCTTCCAAACGGCGTCGCTCGGTGATGTCCAGTCCTGAGCCGATCACGGCGAGGATTTGGCGATCCTCGCTTTGCAAAACGCTGTTGACCCAGGAAATGAGCCTCAGCTCGCCGTTTTTGGTGACCCAGTAATTCTCGTAATGGCTCGGCAGCCGGGTGGCCGTCAGCGCATCGAAAACACCGCGCACCCTTTCCACTTGTCCGCTCGGCGGGAGAAACTCCCAGAGGCGCCGGCCGATCACCTCACCCGCCTCATAACCGCTGGCCCGCTCACAGGCTTGGTTGAAGCGCAGGATGCGGCCGGAATCGTCAAGCACGATGATCAGGGCACCTGAGGTCGCGAGGATGGCCAGGTTGAAGTCCCGCTCGTCTTGCAGCGCTTTTTCGGTCAGGCGGCGGGCCGTGATGTCGTGGAGGGCGGCCACGACGCAGTCGACGCGTCCCCCGAGGTCCGTCCTGACACTCTCCATCATCACCGGCACGCTCGATCCGTCCGGACGGAGCAAACGGAAGTCGCTGCAAAGCCGGGTTCCCCGCGCTGAGTGGGGCTGACGGTGGATGCGGTAACGTCCGAGGTCGAGATGATGGATCCGATCCTCGAAGGTCTTTCCCGCGAGGTCCGCGGGGGTTGTGTCCAGGAGTTCCGCCAGCGAGTGGTTGGCTTCGATCACCACGCCGTCGGCATCAATCGTCAGGCGGGCGGAAGGAGAATGGACAAAGAGAGTGCTGTAGTAATCCAAGGACTCCTCACAACGAGCCAAGGCGTCCCGGAGACGGGCGCATTCCCCACGAAGTTCCTCGTTTTCGGTCTCCAAATTCATGAGCGCGATTCGATCCGTCGGTCGAATGAGCAGGGTCCCGCAATCTCAGCTGGGAAAATGAGAAATGGGCAACGGCGTTTCAGTGCAAACGGGAACGAGACGCATGTGCCAAGGCATAACGCGCATGAAGCGTAGTGGCAAACTCAATCTGTTTGGGCAAGGGGGTTTTCTCCGCGGGGGTGCCTGCACCCCGGGCCCGGGATTTCACCGGCCGCCGCGCACAACCCGTTGCGGTGGTCCGGGGGTTCTGGCATTCTCCTGATCATGTTCCCGGCTCGCGCCCGTCTCCTCGTTCCCGGTGCCTTGATCGTCATCGGGGCGGTGGCCTTTCTCCTCCGGTCCAATCCCTCCCTGCCTCTCAATCCCGCCCGGATGGTCCGGGAATCGCAGGACCGCAAGCGAGGCGCCGCTCCCTCCGGTTCGGTCCTCGGGACCAGCGACCACCCGGGTGCCACCGCCGCCAAGGCTTGGAAACCTCCCGAGGGAGATCCGGTGACCGGGTATCGCAAGGCGAAGAATGCCCCCGCTCAAGTCCGGAAGGACCTGATCTCGAACTTCATCGCCCTCGGGCACGACCGGAACCCGTATCTGCTCATCGAGGCCCTCTCGGACGCCGATCCGGGCGTGCGCCTTTTCGCGGTGGAAAGCGTGGCCTCGTTACCCCTGGGAGAAGCGACCGCCGTGCTCGCCGCTGCTTCGTCCAATCCGGATCCTGACGTGCGGGAGATGGCCTGGAGCCTCACCGCGCCTTACCCGGTCGAATCCAAGGTCACGATCTTCTCGGGCGCGCTGCGTGAGGGGGATGAGACGATCGTGAGGGAGGCGTTCCGCGAAATGGGCATCCGCCCGGAGAAAGCTCTTTTTGAGATGATGCTGACCGAAGCCGTCCGGCCCGGCGCGGATGCCGCCCGCCAAAACCTTCTCCTGGGGGAACTCAAGAACTGGCTCGTTCCGGGGGGAGGGGATGTCCCCGGGTTCGATTCCGCCACCGCCATGGCCCAGTGGTGGAAGGCCAATCTCGTGCATTACGACAATCATCTCCTGCGGACCGATGTGAACCCGTGACCCCCGGGAAGCCCGCATTGACAGGCTTTGCAGGATGGAGGTAGCGTCTCCCATGTCGATCTCCGCTTTTCCCTCGCAAGTTTCCATCCTCTGCGCGCTCTCTTTGGCGCTGGGCTCCTGTTCCGGTCCCGGAAACTGGTTGATCGGCAAGTGGGAGTTCGACCGTCAGGCCACCGAGGCGGCGCTCAAGAGTGACCCTGCCGCGGATCCCGCCGCCACCCG
Organism: Verrucomicrobiota bacterium; assembly: GCA_018970725.1. Taxonomy (GTDB): domain Bacteria; phylum Verrucomicrobiota; class Verrucomicrobiia; order Verrucomicrobiales; family DEV007; genus V1-115. The sequence goes on along the minus strand of JAGWVU010000029.1, from coordinate 4,595 downwards.
GTCCTTTCTGGACTCTCTTGCCAGCAAGGTCGGCGGAGCCGTCTCCAGCGCGGTGGCGGCTCATCTTGAGGGCATGAAAATGGAGTTCACCCTCACCGAGATGCGTCGCATCGAGAAGGACGGTTCCGGGAGCGCGGTCGGCTACAAGGTGATTGAAAAACCTGATGCAAACACCATCCTCATCCAGGATGCCAAGGGAGAGATTATGACGTTCAAGCGTGAGGGAAACCTCATGTGGCGCACGCTGGACCGGGACGGAAAGGTCCGGATCTACCTGAAGAGGGCCTGAACCCCGCCTGTCATTCCCCAATGCGGAAGAGATGGCCTTCGGTCCGGATCAGGAAATGGTCATCGACCACGGCCATCGAGGCGAGGGCTCGTTCACCCAAAGCGTTGGTGGCCAGCACTTTGTATTCCGGACCAGCCCCGAACACGGTGCAGGTGCCCTGCTCGTCCAGCGCATAGATCTTGCCGTTGTGATGGAGCAGTGAGGATGAGGTATCGCTGCAGATCCGCTCCTGCCATTTCACCTCTCCGCTGGAGGCGAGATAACAGGTGCCGATCCCTTTGTCGTCCACCGTGAAAAGATGGTCGCCGGCCAGAACGAACGACGCGTTCCGCGGGACTCCTTTTTTCGCCGTCCACGCCACGTTGCTTTTCGTCACGTCACCGGTTCCCCCGGGCCGCACGGCGTAAAGCACCGGTTGGTCGTATCCGCTGCTCGCGAAAATCAAGCCGTGCCCAAAAACGGGGCGGGGCACCACCGAGTAACCTTCACCCCAGTTGCAACGCCACTTCTCCGCCCCGGAGCGCGGGTCATACGCAAAAATGTTTCCGCTCCCCGGCAGGATCAATTCCTCATCCTTCCCTGCTCCGATGAGCAAGGGCGTGCAGAAGGAAAACTTCCGCGTGGCTTCCGTCTTGCGCGGGGTCTTCCAAACCTCTTTCCCTGTCGCGGTGTCCAGCGCAATCACGAACGGATCAGGCGGTCCGTCGCAACTGAAGATCAGCCTGTCACCTGCGACCACCGGGGATCCTCCGTTGCCGTGAACCGGGGCATAGCGGATCGAGTCTACCTTCCATACCACCGTGCCATCCGGGGTGAGGCAAGCCGTTCCGTGGGGCCCGAAGTGGAAGAAGATCCGGCCGCCGTCCACCACCGGTGTCGGAGAGGCATGGCTGTTCTTCTTGTGGATCCGGTTCGCGTCACTCCCTTTCTGGAGGAAGACCTCCTGGTCCCACAGGATTTTTCCCGTCTTCGCGTCCAGACAGAGGGCACGCAACGAGCGGTCGATCGTAGGAAGATCATCTTGAACCCCGCTGGCCGACACCGCCGTGGAGAGGAAGATTTTTCCGTCGTGAACCACCGGGGAGGACCAGCCCATCCCCGGGACGGCCGTCTTCCAGACCACATGCTCCGTCGCACTCCAGGTCAACGGCAGTTTGGCTGCCGGAGGAGCCTCTCCCTGCTGACCCGGGCCTCGGAATTGCGACCAATCGGCACAGAACACGGAAGGGGCGCACCCGAGAAGGGCGACGGCGGAAACGGCGAACGCTTGCATGGCTCCCCCTCCACGCTCAAGCCTGACGCTCTTTATCAAACTGGGCGTCGAAGACGATGTTTGACGTCGGAAAATCCAAGTCGCGAACGAACGCCGCAGACTCGGCGGCGCCGTGCTCCCGGTCCATCCCGCCATCCTCCCACTCCACGGAGAGCGGGCCGGTGTAGCCGATGTCGTTGAGCGCGCGGATGATCTTCTCGAAATCGATGTCGCCCCGGCCCACGGACTTGAAGTCCCAAAAACGCTTGCGGTTGTGGAAGTCGACATGCCCTCCGAAGACCCCGACCTCGCAGGGCTTCTCGCTCCAGGCCACGTCCTTCATGTGCACGTGGAAGATGCGATCGGCGAACCGGTAGATGAATTCGACGTAATCGACCCCCTGGTAGCCGAAGTGGCTCGGATCATAGTTGAAACCGAAGGCCGGGTGGTTGCCGACCGCTTTCAGCGCGCGCTCGGCGGATGCGATGTCGAAAGCGATCTCGGTCGGGTGCACCTCCAGGGCGTAGCGGATTCCGTTGTTGCGGAATTCGTCCAGAATCGGACCGAAACGATGGGCGAAGTCCTCGTAACCCCGATCGATTTGGCCGGGAAGATTGGGAGGGAAGCTGTAGATGAGGTGCCAAATCGAACTGCCGGTGAATCCGTTGACGACCGGAACCCCGAACTCCCGGGCGGCCCGCGCCGTTGCTTTCAATTCCGCGGCGGCCCGCTGCCGCACTCCCTCCGGGTCGCCGTCCCCCCAAATGTGGTCGGGCAGAATCTGCTTGTGCCGCGCGTCGATGTTGTCGCAGACCGCCTGGCCCACCAAGTGGGTCGAAATCGCCTGGCACTTCATGCCGTGGTGCTCAAGAAGGGAGCGCTTGGCGTGGCAGTAGGCGGCATCCGCCTTGGGGACTTCGAAGTGATCCCCCCAACAGGCCAGCTCGACGCCATCGTAGCCGAACTGCTTCGCCTTGCGGATCATCGTTTCGCAGGTCAGATCGGCCCATTGGCCGGTGAAAAGGGTGACGGGGCGTGCCATAATGCGTTCCTGTTAGCGCGTGAGCGCCGGGGAGGCAAGCGGGAAGTGGCGTTCCGGGCGGTGCCGGAGGGGGAGACGGAGCCCGTCCGGCCCGTCGATCCGCCCGAAAACAGAAAAAGAAGCAATTGTCAGTTGCGCATCCGGAACGATCGAATAGGATGTCAGCCCCTCACCGGAAACGTGGGGACGGCAAGAAGAAGCCAGTCGGATGAAGGGCGCGTGAGTGTCGGTTCATTTGGGTGGTGGAAGCAGGGCCAGCAGATCTTTGAGAAGTTGGTTCTGATCAAGACGAGGAATCGTCCGGTCAGAACGGGAGAAGAAAAGACTATGTAGTGCGTTACGTGCAAGTAGTTCTCGTTTAGTTTCAGAAATTCTATTCGAAGAGTTTGATTCTGGCTCAGAACGAACGCTGGCGGCGTGGATAAGACATGCAAGTCGAACGGAGGGTCCTTAGCTTGCTTTGGGCCCTTAGTGGCGGACGGGTGAGTAACACGTGAGTATCTGCCTGAAAGTTGGGGATAGCCCGGGGAAACTCGGATTAATACCCGATGTGATCGCAAGATTAAAGGTGCCTTCGGGTGCCGCTTTCAGATGAGCTCGCGGCCTATCAGCTAGTTGGCGGGGTAATGGCCCACCAAGGCGACGACGGGTAGCTGGTCTGAGAGGATGACCAGCCACACTGGAACTGAGACACGGTCCAGACACCTACGGGTGGCAGCAGTCGAGAATCATTCACAATGGGCGAAAGCCTGATGGTGCGACGCCGCGTGGAGGATGAAGGCCCTCGGGTTGTAAACTCCTGTCATCAGGGAGTAAAGCTCAGGTGTTAATAGCGCCTTGAGCCTGATAGTACCTGAAGAGGAAGGGGCGGCAAACTCCGTGCCAGCAGCCGCGGTAACACGGAGGCCCCGAGCGTTGTTCGGATTTACTGGGCGTAAAGCGTGCGTAGGCGGTTGGGTAAGTCAGATGTGAAAGCCCGGGGCTCAACCCCGGAACTGCATCCGATACTGCCTGACTCGAGGATTGGAGAGGAGACTGGAATTCACGGTGTAGCAGTGAAATGCGTGGATATCGTGAGGAAGACCAATGGCGAAGGCAGGTCTCTGGACAATACCTGACGCTGATGCACGAAGGCCGGGGGAGCAAAAAGGATTAGATACCCTTGTAGTCCCGGCAGTAAACGGTGCGCGCTTGGTGTGGGAGGGTTCGACCCCTTCCGTGCCGGAGCAAACGCGTTAAGCGCGCCGCCTGGGGAGTACGGTCGCAAGATTAAAACTCAAAGAAATTGACGGGGACCCGCACAAGCGGTGGAGTATGTGGCTTAATTCGATGCAACGCGAAGAACCTTACCTAGGTTTGACATGCATCTCTAAGGCGGTGAAAGCCGCTGAGTGTAGCAATACACAATTTGCACAGGTGCTGCATGGCTGTCGTCAGCTCGTGTCGTGAGATGTTGGGTTAAGTCCCGCAACGAGCGCAACCCCTGTCATCAGTTGCCAGCATTTAGTTGGGGACTCTGGTGAGACTGCCCAGATCAACTGGGAGGAAGGTGGGGATGACGTCAAGTCAGTATGGCCTTTATGCCTAGGGCTGCACACGTACTACAATGCCCAGTACAATGTGAACCGAAACCGCGAGGTGGAGGAAATCCTGAAAGCTGGGCTCAGTTCGGATTGAAGGCTGCAACTCGCCTTCATGAAGCCGGAATCGCTAGTAATGGCGCATCAGCTACGGCGCCGTGAATACGTTCCCGGGTCTTGTACACACCGCCCGTCACATCATGGAAGCCGGCAGCGCCCGAAGTATCCGCGCCAACGAAAGAGGCAGGGTCCTAAGGTGAGGCTGGTAACTGGGATGAAGTCGTAACAAGGTAGCCGTAGGGGAACCTGCGGCTGGATCACCTCCTTTCTAAAGGAAATATGGGACGCCGGTCCTCACGACCGCAAGGCGTCCTGGTCGACACCTGCCTCCGGCGATGAACGTCGGAAAAGGTGCCGCGGGGAGCGAAAGTG
>JAGWVU010000104.1 GCA_018970725.1 Verrucomicrobiota bacterium | reverse complement strand
GGAACAGCTTGTGGCTGGTCATCGTCCGCGCCCGGCTGCGGCTCAGGATCACCAGCCGCAGGTTGAGCGGGCGGAGTTCCGGCCACGGGTCCATTCGAGGCGGCGCGCTGACAGAGTTGGAGCAGTCGTTTTCCATGAAGCACTCTTCCGATCCCAATCTTTTTGGTGGTGCGGGTGATCGAGTAGTCCGCCTCTTTCACGCCCATGAGCTGGAGGGCGAGCATCCAGTCCCGCAAGTCGTGGAACATGAAGACCAGGTAGTCATGATGCTCGAACGCCTGGCATTCCATGCGGGGGATCGGCTCGATGTCGTCGGCCGGATCATCCTCCTCGAAGAGCTTGCGGATCTCGTCCTCCATGAACCCGGTGAGTTCGAGGTCGAAGCCCGGGTCGCTCTCCTCGATCTGCTTGAGGAGTTTCCGGAGATCGTCCTCGTCGAGTTCGGCCAGCTCCGCGAGGCGGTTGTCGGCGAGGAGGTCGGCGAGTTCCTCCGCGTCGGAGCCGTAGTCCTGTTCGTCCACCGGCACCGTCTCGCAGCCGAGGAGCAAGGCGGCTTCGAGTCGTCCGTGCCCGCGAACGACAAGCCCGCTGCGTTTGGACACGGTGATGGGATTGCGCCAGCCCTGGTCCTGGATGATCGAGGCGAGCAGCTGGATCTGGTGCGCGCTGTGCCGGTTCGGATTGGCCGGGTTGGGCCGGAGCGTGTTCGGATCGGCCAGAGAAGTGTGGGCGCAGTGGACGGGGATGCTCACCGGGGCGAGCGGGGTGTCAACGCGGGGCCGCTACGTTGACGCCTGGGCCAGAGCAAGATGGACCCAGCGCTCCCGCCCGACGTGGCCCGCAAGCTCCTGCACAAGGACCTGGCGAACCTGGTGAAGCGCGTGCACGAGGGAAAGAAGCTCACTCGCGCCGAGCGGGCCATGCTCCAGAATTTGGCCGGGGCAACCGAGGCCGCCGCTCCTGACAACGCCCCATCCCATGCCCGCAACTACGTGGAATTGGCCAGCATCCTCGGTGTGACCCGGCAAGCCATCGGGCAATGGCGCAAGCGAACGGACGCTCCCCAGGCTGCGGCCAACGGACTGCATGAGGTAGAGGCTTGGCGGGAGTTTATGCGCCGCCATCAGCTCAAGGGATCGGAACCGGTGGTCGCCGACGAGGAGACCAGCCTCAAGGCCCGCAAGCTCCTGGCTGAGGTGGAAGACCGCGAACTGAAGGTGGCAGTGCGCAAGGAACTCTACGTGCCCATCGATCTGGTCAAGGTCGAATGGACCACGCGCGTCGGCCGGGCCGTGGCCCTGTTGCGCAACAAACTGGAATCAGAGTTGCCGCCTATCCTGTCCGGGCTCGATGCCACCGGCATTCAGGACGAGCTCCGAAAGGCCATTGACGAGGTGTTAGGCATCCTGCACGAGGGCGATGGCGCAGCATGAGATCATTGATCAGATTTGGCGGGATTGTTGGCGTCCGCCAGATCGCCGTCCGCCCTGGGCTTGGGCGGAGGAGCATATCCACGCGATCCCCTATTCGCCGGTGCCGGGAAGATTCCGCGCCGACAACTCTCCCTGGCTCAAGGAACCGCTCGAAGCCTTGGTCGATCCAAAGGTGCGCATCGTGTCGGTGATCGCCTCCGTGCAGTCGTCGAAAACCACCATTGGCGAAATCGGCCTCTGCTACATCATCGCCAACCTGCCCGGCCCCACGCTCTGGCTCGACCAGACCGACGACGACGCCCGTGACCAGGCCGAGAGCCGGATCGGCCAGCTCTTCGAGGATTGCCCGCCGGTGAAGGCGCTCTTTCCGCGTAACCGCCACCGGATGAAAACGGCCACCAAGCACTTTTCCAACGGCATGACGCTTTGGGTGCTCGGGGCCCACAACCGGACCAATCTTCAGCGCCGGTCAATTCGTTGGTTGGTCGGCGATGAGTGCTGGTCCTGGCCTGCCGGTCACATGGCCGAGGCCGAAGCCCGGGTCACCGCGTTCGGCTGGCTGGGCAAGTGCCTCTTTCTCTCCCAGGGCGGCGAGGAGCACGACGACACCCACCGGAAGTTCGACACCACCGATCAGCGCGAGTGGACCTTCCAATGCCCCGAGTGCGAACTCCGTCAGGCCTGGAAATGGGAGAACGTGGAATGGAGCAAGGAAGCCCGGGACGACACCGGCGAATGGGACTTCGGGCAGGTGCGGGCCACGACCTCCTTGCGGTGTGAGGGCTGTGGCCACGGGTTCGAGGACAGCGATCGCACCCGCCGCCTGCTCAACGCCACCGGCCGCTACGTGGCCCAAAACCCGAACGCTTCCACGGAAAACGTGGGCTTCCACTGGAACGCCCTCTGTGCGATGAGCTGGGGCCGGCTGGCCGAACTCTATCTCCGCGCCAAGACCGCCGCCCGCATGGGCGACATCGAGCCGCTCAGGATCTTCTACCAGAAGCGCCTCGCTCTGCCCTGGCGGGATTTCGTCGATGATTTCCGGCTGGAGATCGAGCCGGGCGGATTTCAGCTTGGCGATCCTTGGGAACAGGAAGCCGCGCTCGATGCCTCGGGCCGCATCCTTGAAGCGCCG
>JAGWVU010000028.1 GCA_018970725.1 Verrucomicrobiota bacterium | reverse complement strand
CGGACTTCGGTATCGAAACCGGACAGTTTGGGCCGGAGCGCCGTTTCGGCGAAATCACGGATGAAGCGGTAGCGTTTAAAGACGGCGAGCAAGGCGAGAATCCGGGCGCTGGTGGAATCGCCTTCCGCAAGGGATTGGAGTTCGGCTGGCGTGAGGGTCTGAAGCCGCAGCCGGATTTCCCCTTCGAGGCGGTTGAGCGAGGTTTTGCGCTCTTGGCGGAAGGCATTTTGGGCTAAGGCGGTTGCCTTTGCCGTCTTCCAATCCCCGGACGCCAGAAAGATGGTGGCGAAGGTTTGAGCGTGTCGGACGCCGAGTCCCTGGGCGGTGAACCCAAAGCTGTAAGCGGGGGCGGGCTTTTGTTTCATTCGTGGGTCCCGACATGGATTGAGTCCCGCATTCCGTCGAGGATTTCCTCAGTCAGTTTTTCGGCTTCGTGGACCAACTGATCCCCCAAGGCCTTGGTCGCAGCGAAGCCGATCGACGTGGCGATCACGGGGCCCACCAAGGGTATCCACCTCGCGGCGGATTTTGCGCCGACCTTCTGTCCCATTTGCTTGAGTAGAAAGATAATTCCCTCCTGAGCAAGGTATTTGGAGATGAACTGGGCAATTTTGGCGAGGAGAAGAGGAATGGCATCCGGCCCGAGGAAGCGTTTGATGAAATCGATCTGCGTTCCAGTCAGGCCGTAGATGTGGGCAACCTCTTGACCCATCTTGAGTAGAATTCCGGCATCGACGCTGATGTCCAGCCCGGGGAGTGGATTAAGGCCGTTAGCGGCAGACAGTGCAGAATAAAGAACGACTCGCTCTTCCGACACGGCGCGTTTGGCGCGAAGCGTCGCCGATCCGTAGGCGCCCATATCCGCCACGAAGCGGCTACGCTTGATCCCTTCGAGCTTTTTTTCGATGTCCTCCTGAAGAGCCGCCAAGTCGTAACGGGTTGGGTGACGGGCGGACACCAGGTAAATTCGGTCTGGAGATTCGGGCGCAAGGTTAACCGTGATGTTTTGGAGAATGTTGGCCCGGACCTCTTTTTCAGGCAAACTGTTATCGTGTGCGCCGTCCGCGATGGCGCTATCGAATTTATTGTGGACCACAAAGCAGGCAAGGCCACGACAGGTGAGTTCCCGGTAGAGAAAGAGGTCGTCATCCCGGAAGCGCTCCGCAGTGACGAGGATAAAACAGTCGTAGGAGTCGAGCTGCAGTTTACTGAGGTAGGTCTCCCGAGGCCAGGATGGCGTTCCACAGCCCGGCAGATCAACGAACATTAATCCTCCATGGAGGAATTCCTGGGGTTCGTTTGTGGTCTCCAGGATTCCGACCGGTGCGATCTTCTCGCCCGCGATCGCATTGATTAAGGAGGATTTTCCGGATCCCGAAGTGCCTATCAGGCCGCAGCGGACCTTGACGTCCTGAAACTCCCGAATCCGTCGTTCGAGTTCATCGATGTAGGATTTGATAGGGCTTTCGCTCACGTATGGTGGTCCAGGGCGGTCGAGAGGATACGACGAGCTGAGGGGCTTGGCAAGGGGCTTTGTAAGCGGCTTTGTAAGGGGCGCCGGAATTTCGGACCGACAAGGCAGGAGGATTCCGCCTATTGGGGAGCGAGCCGGGCCAGTTTTTTGGCCAACCGGGTTTGTTAGAGTTCGTTGTGTAGCCGGTGGTTGCCGGTCTGCGGGTATGAGGTGGGAAGCGGCCCTGATACCGTGAAAATCCTTGGATGAATGGTGAGGACTCCGCACTCGCTGAGTCCTCAAGAATGGTTTACCTTCAATCCATCCAAAACTCCAAGCGAACAAAGCATTCCAGAGGCGTTGGCGCAACACATCGATGAGCAAGCGACCCAGATTTTGCCGGATTCCCTGCGAAGGGTGGGCCGGATCGGTCTAATGAACGGCATGGCCGCCGAGGTCGCGATGCTTTGCGGGCCCAAGTAGCGGCCCGACACGGCAGGAGGATTCTGCCGGGCCGGCAGCCAACGGGGCCAAGGGCTCTCGCATCGAGCCAAATTGGCGGAGCGCATCGCAAGACCCGGAGGTTTTCAACAGCCCCTTGAACGTATGGAGCTTGCCTCCCGGCCCGGGCTCCGCAATGCTGGCGGGAGTCCCATGCTTCGTCCGCGCAAGAAATACACCGTCCACGACCTCCGCCAACTCAAGGGCAAACGTTGCCTCACCCACGTCCACGTCAAATCGCCCGAAGAGGCCGCGGCGGCGGAGGCGGCGGGCATCGACCTCATGAGTTGCAGCTTCGATACCCCGGAATCCCAGGCCCGGTTGCCCCATCTGGTCGATGCCGCACCCCACAGTTTTTTGTCCGCTGCCACCCCGCACGGTTTGGCCTCCGCCGAAGATGCGATCCGCGTCGCCTTCCGGGCCTTGGAAATCGGGGCCAGCTCCGTCTACTGCTCCGCCAGCCCGGGCATCGTGGAAGCGATGGCGCGCGAGGGGATTCCGGTGGTCGGTCACCTCGGGCTGGTGCCGCGCCACGTGACCTGGACCGGATACCGGGCGATCGGCAAAACCCTTGGGGAGGCGAGGGAATTGTATGACCGGATGAAGACGCTGGAGAGCGCCGGGGCTTATGCCGCCGAACTCGAGGTGGTGCCGCACAATCTCGCCTCCTTTCTCTCGTCCCGCACCAGCATGATCCTGATGTCGCTCGGGTCCGGGAGCGGGTGCGACACCCAGTTCCTTTTTTCGGACGATATTCTCGGGGATTATCCGGAGCGACTGCCCCGCCACGCCAAGGCTTACCGGGATTTCCTCGGGGAGGCCCGGCGGTTGCAGGAGGAGCGGATCACGGCGTTTTTGGAATACCGGGCGGACGTCGAGGCGGGCCGGTTCCCGGAGCGTTGCCATCTGGTCGAGATGGACGAGGCGCTGTTGCGGGAGTTCACCCGGTCGGTGGAGGGCTGAGGCGGAGTTCTCCAGGCGCCCGCTTCAGCCGGTTAAGCGGGATGATGGTTGTTTTTGTCTCCATCGCTCAAGGTTCCAACTTGGCGTGGGCGGAGGTAATGGTCAGCAAGGGAACGAGGGAAAAGGATTTGTCGTCAAGACCTTGGGCCTCGTGGTCACTGGAAGTTGGGACGGGTTCAGCTCGCTTGAGCGGACTAACTTGACTAATTCAACGGCCGGAGGAAAGTACCGGTCATGGAAACCATCACGACGCACGAGGCCAAGACGCACCTCTCGCGATATCTCGCCGAGGTGGAGAAGGGCCGCGAGTTTGTCATCGCTCGCGGTAAGACGCCGGTGGCGATGCTGGTGCCGATGACGAAGGCCCGGCACCTTCCCCGTCCCAAGGTGGGCGACATCGAGGGCGAGCCATTCGAGTTCCCGCTTTCGGCATTTGCGCCGCTTCCGAAGGGGGAGCTTGAGAAATGGGGGCTGTGAACTATTTGTTGGATACCTGCACGTTTCTCTGGCTGGCCCAGCAGCCCGCGATGATCTCCCCCACGGCGGCAAACGCGCTGAACGATCCGGACAGCGTTTTGTTCGTGAGTGATGTGAGCCTTTGGGAAATCACCCTCAAACATGCGGCGGGCAAGCTGCCGTTGCCGGACGCGCCCCGGAAATGGGTGCCAGCCAAGCTGATGCGGCATCAATTGCAGTCTCTGCCACTCAGGCAAAATGCGATTTTTCTCAGCGGCGAACTCCCCATGACCCACGACGATCCGTTTGACCGGCTCTTGGCCGCGCAGGCCATCGACGCTGGCCTGACCGTTCTCTCCCCCGACACCCCGTTGTCCGGCCTGGGCGCTTCCCGAATCTGGTAGCGCGCGGAGTTCCGCCCGCCCCGGCTCGGCCCGGCGTCGCGGGAACGTCCGCGCATTGTCTACGCCAAGTGTCCCTGCTTGGTGCTTTGATCACCTAACGGTCCAGCGGGATGAAGGTTGCTTTTTTTGGGGCACGGATGAAACACGGATGAAACGGATGGCACGGAGAGGGATCCAAAGAAGAGAATGTCTCTTCCCCATCCGTGTCATCCCGCCCCTCCGTGTTTCATCCGTGCCCCAAACCTAGGGCTTCGCCCAGCCTAAACAGACGGCATCTTCCGGTTCAGCGGGGGCTTGCCCGTTCGGACGCTCCCGGGACGATGCGGGCCTTGAGCACCAGTTCGGCGACGCCGACCGGGTGTTTTTCGTCGCCGAAAAAGACTTCGTTGAAGGCGTCCGGCGCATCGCGGAAGGCGCGCAGGGTGGCGATTCCCCCGTTCTTCACCGCGAGTTTGGTGCGGTATTGGCGGAAGGCGTGGGTCTGTTCCCGCGAGCCGTGTTCCGCGGCGATCGTGACCCGGGGCAAGACCTCGAGATGAACCGTATCGGCGTCCCGGGCGGGGGAAACGAGGATCGAGGTCGAGATCCGGGTGGTTTCGAAGACGGGCAACCCGGGGACCGCGTGGCGCAGGTATTCGCCCATGACGAGGGGACGGGGGATCCGTTCTTGCAAGGGCAACACCGAAGCGGCGCCAAAGGGGAGGACCGGGGAGCCGTAGCGGACGAATCCGGCGAAGTCGACCTGCTCGAACCGCAGATTGAGTTGAACGGAGCCGTTCGTGTGGGCCAGGGCTTGCGTTTCGAGGGTGGTCCCGACGGCGCGCCGGCCGAAACGGGTGGGCGTGGCCGGGATGACGACATACCGGCCGTCCGGTTGGATGAGGACCCGTGGTGGCGCGAAGGCGGTGGGAACCGGGAAGTCGAGTCCACCGGAGAACGGATCCCGGGCCGGGGCCGGTGGGCGGGTCACGCTGCCTCCGGTGCGCACGCCGACCTGCAGTTCCAGCTGGGGCGCGGGAAGATCCAGAGACCGGATGGCCTGCTCCGCGGCGGCGACGCGCTCCGGTTGGTCGATCACCAGAACGGCTCCTTTGTCGGGGAGAATGACAAAGCGGCCCTCCGGGGAGAGGGTATCCCGGACGGTTTCCTTGAGGAGCGGGACAGGAGCGAAGTTGGTGAAAATTTCGCGGCGGACCGTCTCCCCGGCTGGCGCGAGGCCCGAACCCAGAAAGAGAAAAACGGCGAGCCGGCAAAGACCCTTCATGCGGTCACTCTGCCAGATCCAGAGCCGCAAGGCCAGCAAAGACGGATTCCGGCGGAGGTTCGGCGGGAACCGTTTCCCCCGTGCGGAGGTGGCGGTCGCAGATCTCAAAGAACCCGGCTTCCTCCCGCACCCGCTTCATCTCGTAAAGAAAACGTTCCTCCTGGCCCAGTCCGGGGGCGATGAAATTCAGGTAGCGTTTCATCCGGGTGACGTGCTGGAAGGGAGTGGCCTCATCGTCGCGGGTCTCCCGATAGAGCCGCTCGATATACTTCCGGAGTTCCCGGGAATCCGGGAGCGGGAGGGCTGTCCCGGTATCGAAGTAATGCCGGAGATGGGCGAAAATCCATGGGTGACGGATCGCGCCCCGTCCGATCATCAACCCGGCGGCCCCGGTTTTTTCCAAGGTGAGGAGGGCGGTCCGGAGGGAGACCACATTGCCGTTGGCGAGGACGGGGCAGGGGAGGCGTTCCACCGCGGAACGGATCCGATCGTAATGAATAGCGGAGTGGTAGCGCTCCGCCACGGTGCGGCCGTGCACGGACAACAGATCAATCCGGTGCCTGGCAAAGATCTCCAGCAGATTGTCGAACTCCTCCGGGCTCTCGTAGCCGATCCTCGTTTTCACGGTGAAGGCCACCCGGATGGAGGAACGGAGCGCGGCGAGGATCGCGTCCACCTTGGCCGGGTTTCGCAAGAGCCCCCCGCCGGAGTGTTTGCTGCAGACGCAGGGGGCCGGGCAACCGAGATTGAGGTCGATGCCCGCCACCTCATACCGCTGCAATTCCTCCGCGGTGGCCACCAGGCGTTCGATATCCTCCCCGATCATTTGCGCCACCACCGGACGACCTGTCGGATTCTCCGTGATGGAGCGCAGAATGTGCCTGTCGAGCCGGGAATGGGCGTGAACCCGGAAGTATTCGGTGAAGTAAAGGTCGGGATGCCCGTGCGCCTCGAGAACCCGCATGAAGGCCAGATCGGTCACTTCCTGCATCGGCGCCAGGGCCAGCAGGGGAGTGCGGCGGGGCAGCCAGGGGCCGTCCGGGGCGGGGCTCACCAGTAAGTCGGTTCCTTGGCTTCGATCTCCTCGCTGACCCGGGCCCCGGCGAAGAAGTTCCCGCCACTGGGCGTCGTCAACTTGTAAAGCTTGCGGGTGGGATCCCACTGCGCGCGGGCGTGCTTCCCGTCCCGAATGATCGGTTCCAGCTTTAGGCCTCCCTGAAAGCGATTCCATCGATCCAGCAGATACCAGGAATCCCCGATGCGGAGCACCCCGAACTGGTGCTTGAGGCGGGGAGGTTTCGTCGCGTCGGTGGATTTGTAGCGGTTCTGGCAGTGCAGGATGTCCGACTTGGCGAATCCGTAGTGTTTCGCCAGACAAATGGTCACGATGGCCCCTTCCCCGCAATTCCCATACTGGTAAAACCCGTCCATGCTCTCTTTGAAGAGCGTGTCGATCAAGGTCTTGCGGACGCCGTTACAGTCGCAGGGCCAGATCGAGGCGATCAGCTTCTTGCGCTCCGCCCAGAAGGGGTCGGAGGGGCTGCGGGAAGCGTTTTTCATGTGCCCCGCCAATTTGGAGTATTGGCTGATCTGCTCTCCCAAAGCTTTCTTGCGGCCTTCAAGGTCGGTGGGGGGGGGGGCCGGCCACCGGAAAATCCGGGTCCCCTTGTGCTCCCCGACGTCCGCCGGGACCGGCCGGGGCCAGAGGACGCAGAGCAGGGCCACAAGGAAGATTCCCGGGCGGAGACAGGCGCGGGTCCTGTCCCGGCCGGGTCCGCAAGCGCAAAGACCGCCGGATGTGTGCATGGTTTGGCACTGATGCCGCCGCCGCTCCCGTACGTCAAGTGATCGCCCTGTCAGGAAGCCGGCTTGGCGGCGGCCCAGCGCGATCCACGTTTGGTGCGCGTCAAAATTGGTGAAAACGTAAAAAATCGACTCTCAAATTATGAAAATTCCAGTTTGCCCTTGAATCTTATTAAAAAAGCGTCATTTTTTGGAAATTTTTCGCATTGCCGCTCTGGCTGCTGCAACGCTCCAACCCGATTGATCCGATGAACTTCCGATTTCCCCTCCGCTCCCTAGCCTGTCTCGGCCTCCTTTCTGGTGGCGCGGCTTCAGGGCAGAACCTTGCCATCAACGCCGGTGGCCCCGCGGTTGGCGGATTCTCGGCGGATGCCGGATTCTTCAACGGATTCTCCTACGCCAACCCGGCCGCGACCATTTCGGGCGCGGTGGAGGCCCCGGCGGCGGTCTACAAGACGGAGCGGTGGGGCAATTTTTTCTACACCTTCACGGGCCTGGCGTCGGGGGCCCCGTTTGAGGTCCGCCTTCACTTTGCGGAGATTTACTGGACCGCGATTGGGAAGCGGGTGTTCGACGTCACCATCAACGGGGAGAAGGCGCTTTCAGGTTATGACATTTTCGCCAAGGCGGGGGCGAACACCGCGATCGTGGAGAAGATCGCCACGGTGGCCGATGGCGACGGGAAAGTCATGGTCGAGTTCGCCACGGTTTTGGACAACGCCAAGGTGAGCGCGATCGAGCTGCGGCCGTTGTTCACCGGTTCTCCGGTGGCGCGGGCGGCCATCCAGCCCGGCAAGGGAGGGGACGGGGCGGTGGCTCCGTTTTTGAACGGCAAACTGCCGTTCCTGAATCCGTCCAAGCTTTCCGGGTCGGAAGGTTGGGCGGCGGTTCCCGCCTTTCCGAATCTTGCGGGGAATTTCAACGAGTTGATGGACATCGATTACGTGCCGCGCACCAACCCGGTGCAGATGGTGCTCCGGCAGCGGGGTGGGATGGTCAGCGTCTGTCCGGAAAAGCCCGATGTGACGATGGGCGAAGTGAAAGTCTTTCTGAATCTGACCGGCGTGGTGTCCACCCAGGGAAACGGGGGCATCAGCAGCCTCGCCTTCCACCCGGACTTCAACCTCGAGGGCTCGCCGAACAAGGATTTCGTCTACGCCTGGTATCAAACAATCCAGGGCGGGGTGATGTACAACCGCTTGTCCCGCTTCACCCGGAACCCGGCCACCGGTGTGGTGGACAACGCCAGCGAGTTGATCATGATCCAGCAGAAGGATCAGGCTCCGTTTGATCACACGGGTGGCGGCATGTGTTTTGACAAGGACGGCTTCCTCGTCCTCGCGATTGGCGATCTTGAGTGGACGGACGAGGAATACGCCGAAGCCCTGACGCTGGATACGCTTTTCCAATGCTCCGTGATCCGGATCGATGTCAACATGGACCCGGTGAAGGGTTTCCCGGCCACGCGGACCCTGCAGGGCGGTTTGGTGAACGGTGTGGCAACCGAGAAAAGCCTGGTGGGCGGGCGTTATGACGGGGGGAACAGTTTTTCCGGAATCGGTTATTATATTCCGAAGACAAATCCTTATAACGACGAGGACAAGGACGGTGCCTTTGATGCGGACGACAACGCCGCCCCCTACAACAAGGTGTTGAAGGAGCATTATGCCAAAGGGGTGAGGAATCCCTGGAATATGACGAAGGATCCGCTGACGGATGCTCTTTTCATGTTCGATGCCGGTTCGAACCAAGATCCGAAATACGAGGAGATCAATCTTCTGGAGGCGGGCAAGGACTACGGATGGCCTTACTGGGAAGGTCCGGTCGCCAAAACCTATGAGACGGGCATCCAGCCGCCGGCCGGAGCCTTTTTGGGGGGGACGGATTACTGGCATTACGATCACCTCAACGGCAATGGAAATGCCATTGCGGACGGCGAGTTTTACCGCGGGACGTCCCTGGCGGAGCTTCAGGGCAAGATGATCTTCGCTGATTTCACTTCCGGCAAGATCTGGTCGCTTGATCCATCCGGTCCGGCCAAGACCAGCGCGGTGTTGTTCGATGGCGACGGTGGGGTGTCAGGAATCGATTCCAGTTCCAACGGTGAATCGATTTACATTATCTACTACAACGGCGGGGAAATCCTCAAGCTGCAAAGCGTCGGGCTTCCCAACCCACAGCCTCCGGCGCGTCTTTCGGAAACCGGGGCGTTCACCAACCTCGCGAACCTGACCCCGGCCCCGGGGATGATTCCGGTGGCGCCGGCATCCCCCTTGTGGAGTGACAACGCCTCCAAGCAGCGCTGGATCGTGATTCCGAATGACGGGGTGCGCAACACCGCGGCGGAGAAGATCGCGTTCTCGGAGAATGACAACTGGACCTTCCCGGTCGGTTCCGTGTTCGTGAAGCATTTTGAGCTGGCGGCTAGTGCTTCGAACCCGGGCAGTGTCTATCGTTTGGAGACGAGGTTCATGGTCCATGGTGAGGACGGGTATTTCGCGTTCACCTACCGATGGAATGACGACGGGACGGAAGCCTATCTCTTGAATGACGGATCATCCGCTTCCTTCAAGGTGGTGAACGGTGCGGGGACGACGGTGAATCAGGTGTGGGATTTTCCGAGCCGGGCCGCCTGCATGGATTGCCATCAGGCGGCGGCGGGGCGTGTCCTGGGCGTGAAGACGCGCTCGTTGAACTGGACTTACAACTACGCGGACTCGCCGGCCCAGAACCAGCTTCTCCATCTCAGCTCCAAAGGGCTGTTCCCGGCATCGCTGACCAGTGGTGCGGTGGCCGGGTTCATGGCGGCCAAGGGGCTCGGGGATACCAGTGCCACGGTGGAGGATCGTGTGAGGTCCTATATAGACATGAACTGCTCGCATTGTCACATGCCCGGAGGCGTGGCGGGCCGGGCCACCTTCGACGCGCGGATGACCACCCCCCTGGCGCTGGCACAATTGGTCAATGCGACGCCCCTGGCGGACGACGTCGGGCTGGTGAATGCGAAGCTGATCAAGCCGGGTGACCCCGCGAACTCGGTCTTTGCCTTTCGTGACGGCAGTCGCAATCCGTTGATCCAGATGCCGCCGCTCGGTACGCGGGCCGTGGACTCGAAGTATCTGGCCCTGCTCACGAGCTGGATCAACACGATGGGAGGCGGTTCGCCGGGTGACGCGGATGGGGATGGGATTCCGGATGGCGCGGATCTTTTCCCGAACGATCCTCTGGAGTGGGCGGATGCCAACGGGGATGGAGTGGGTGACAACACGGTGTTGGGACCGAAGTTCAATGTCCTCGCGGTGAACGCTGGCGGCCCGGCCGTGGGGACGCTGGCCGCCGACGGGTTCTTCAGCGGCGGCAGCGTTGCGACCAACGCCGCCCTGGTGAGCGGCGCACCGGCCGGAATCCCGGCGAAGGTCTACCAGAGCGAGCGTCAGGGGAATTTCAGTTATACGTTCGCGGGTTTGACGTCCGCCTCCTATCATAGCGTGGATCTTCACTTTGCGGAAACGGCGTGGACGGAGGCCGGAAAGCGCAAATTCGATGTCGCGGTGAATGGAAAACCGGTCCTCGATGACGTGGATCTTTTCGTGGTCGCGGCCGGGGCGAACAAGGCGTGGACCAAGACCGTCACGGTGAAGCCCGACGCCGCCGGCAAGATCCTCATTCAGTTCACCGGGGTGACCGGCACGGCCAAGGTCAACGCCATCACCCTCTCGAAGCATCTTTCGGTCACGGTGGCCGACACCGATGGCGACGGCGTGCCGGACGCGGCGGATGTTTTTCCGGCGGACCCGGCGGAGTGGGCCGACACGAACCGGGATGGCGTGGGGGACAATGTGCGGTTGGGAGCGGTGCGCTTGATCCGTGCCGTCAACGCCGGCGGGGGCACCGTGGGCTCTTATATCCAGGACTCGAACTTCACCGGCGGAACGGCGGGTTCCCTGAGGCGCCTCGATATCAAAGGCATTCCGGGCTCGGTGCCTTCCGATGTTTTCCGGACTTCGCGCAGTGGCAGTTTCAGTTACGTCTTCAGCGGGCTGATGCCCTCCGCCTACCACCGGGTGGATCTTCATTTGGCGGAGACTTCCATGACCAAGACCGGAGCCCGTCGCTTTGATGTCTTCACCAACGATGTCCTGCGGCTCAACGACTTTGATATCTTCGCTTCCGCCGGAGGGCAGAAGAAG
Organism: Verrucomicrobiota bacterium; assembly: GCA_018970725.1. Taxonomy (GTDB): domain Bacteria; phylum Verrucomicrobiota; class Verrucomicrobiia; order Verrucomicrobiales; family DEV007; genus V1-115. The sequence goes on along the minus strand of JAGWVU010000028.1, from coordinate 53,053 downwards.
GCCATCTCACGGAGCCTGATTTTCAAATCGGACGCCACCGGCAAGGCCACGATCCGTTTTGTCTCGGTCGTGGGAGGGGCCAACCTGCGGGGGCTCGTGCTCCATCAACAGTCCGCCGTGACGGTGGCGGACAGCGATGGTGACGGTGTCCCCAACGAACAAGACTTGTTCCCGGCCGATCCGAAGGATTGGAAAGACACGGATGGAGATGGATATGGGGACAATGCCGATCTTTTCCCCAACGATCCGTTGGATTGGAAAGATTCGAACGGAGACGGCGCCGGAGACAATGTCACGCTCGGAGGCGTCCTTCCGATCCGTTTGACCAACGCCGGCGGCGCCGCGACGGGCGCTTTCAAGGGGGACTCCGGATTCTCCGGCGGCTCCGTGAAGTCGGTGAAATCGTTCGCGGTGAAGGGGTTGCCCGGGGTTTCCGTGAACATCCACCGGACCTCGAGGACGGGTAACTTCGCCTACACTCTCACGGGGCTGGTGCCGTTTGGTTATCACAAGGCGGAACTTTATCTCTCGGAAGACACTGGGACCCGCCCCGGGGATCGTCTCTTTGACGTGTGGTTCAACAATGTGCTTCGTCTCAACGACCTCGACGTGTTTGCCGCCGCGGGCGGGCGCAACAAGGCCGTGCTGCGGGGAGTGATTTTCCGGGCGGACGCGTCGGGCCGGGCGACCCTCCGTTTTGTTTCGGTCAAGGGAGAGGCCAAGCTGGATGGAATCGGGATCTTCCGGCAGATCGCGATCACCGCTTTCGATAGTGATGGGGATGGGGTGAACAACGGTGCCGACGTTTTCCCGGCCAATCCGGCGGAGTGGGCGGACGCGGACGGGGATGGTTACGGGGATAACGGCGATGCCTTCCCGGCCAATCCAGCAGAGTGGGCGGACGCGGATGGGAACGGGGTGGGCGACAACACCGTTCTCGGACCGCTCCAGATCGTGCGTTCGATCAATGCGGGCGGCGGGCCCATCGGAGGTTTCGGGGCGGATGCGAGTTTCAGCGGGGGGAGCACCTCCTCCTCTTCGGCCACGGTGACGGGAGTGCCGTCCGGGGTGCCCGCCCCGCTGTTCCGCACGGATCGCAACGGGAACTTTGGCTACACCTTGAACGGGTTGGATCCGGCCGCTTATCACAAATTGGAGCTCTACTTTGCCGAAGTGGTTTCCATGGGGGCCGGGAAGCGGGTCTTTGATGTCCGTGTCAACGGGGCGCTGGTGCTGGATAACTTCGACATCGTGGTGGCGGCCGGCGGTCTCAGCAAAGCGGTGCAGCGCGTCTTCACGCTGAAACCGAGCCCTGCCGGGGTGATCTCCATCCAGTTCACTTCGGTCACGGGTCGCGCCAAGGTCAGCGGTCTCGCGCTCTTCAAGCATCTTCCGGCGCCAGTGCCCGCTTTGGCGAACGCCCCGGGCCCGGTGGGCGACCTGGATGGGGATGGCGTGGCGGACGATGCGGACGCCTTCCCGAACGATCCGTCCGAGAGCGTGGACACGGATGGGGATGGCCTGGGTGACAACGCCGACCTCTTTCCGGTGTCGGCAGCGAGCCGTGGGGCGGGCCGCCACACCATCCTGATTCCCGCGCCCGAGGGGGTGAGCGGAGTGGGGAACGGTTTTGGATTCCTGACCCTGGACACCAAGCTCAACGGGCACCTTGAGCTCACGATGGGGGACGGCACCCGCTTCACGCAGTCTGTGAAGGTGAGCAACCGCCAGCTGGTGATTGATGCGACGTCCGCCGTGGCGGGCGGCAAAGTGGATACCCTGAAAGGGACGGTCGCCTGGGTGGCCAATCCAGGGATCAGTGAGTTCAACGGCTCTCTCAAGTGGAGCCTGGGCGACCTGGGAGCCGGGATCGATCTCCAGGCCATCGGATGCCGCTACACGCCGGGAACCCTGCAAGGACAGATCAAGAAGGCGGAGGCCACCGTGGATCTGTTGGGGGCGCCGACCGATCTCGAGTTGGAGGCGGCGATTGGCGGCAATTCCATCGTCTGGGGTCTGTCCGACGCCCCGGGAATCTTTGATGCGACCACCGGATTCCTGGTCTGGAATGTCACCGACGGCAACGGACGGGCGATCACGATCCGCGCGGTCTATTTCCAAGAGCAGAATCTGCTTGGAGGCTATTTCGACGATGGATTGGCGGAACGTGGCATGGTGAGGATCCTGCCCCGCTGATCACCTGAAGAAATCTGAATTTCAACCCTAGAAAAACACAGCCATGTTTATTGAACGTCCCAACGGTCTGCTGCGCTTTCATGTTCTGATCCAAGGGGGAATTACCTTGATTCTCATGGGATTGGTCTTTCTCTTCTTCCAAGTGATCCAGCCGCAAATCCATGCGGAATGGATGGTCTACGCGAAATATGCAGGGATCTTTTATGGAGCCGTGCTCATCGAGTATATCACTCGTTCGCGCAACCGGGGCAATCTCTTCACCCTGACGGACCGCCGCAAGTTCTCGCTCAGTCAGAGGCAGTTCACCTTCCCGTTGGTCGCGGTTCTCGGTTCCTTGTTCCTGTCAGGGGAGCCCGACCTCTCGCGCGCCCTTTTGATCACTTGGTTCGCCATCTACGGCGGCTGGGTTTTCTGGACCAACGCGCAGATGCCGGCGCTTTTGAGCCGGTGGTTTTACTCCACCAAAAGGGAGGACGCCGCTCCGGTCCTCCTCATCGCCAATGCCCGCGACGCCCGCCGTTTCCGGACCCGGGTCCGCAAGGGGGAATTCCAGGGGATCCGGGTGGCCGGTTATGTGGACTTCGCACAGGGGGATTCCGAGGATTGCGGGGTGCGCAAGCTCGGGACGATCGGAGACTTGGACGCCATTTGTGCCGAGCAGGAGGTGGAAGGAGTGATCGTGGTCAATGCGCACTGGCATGACGACATCATCCTTGCGCTGTCCCAGTTTTGTGACCATCGCTCCATCCGTTTCATGCTCTACGAGGATCTGACTTCGCGCTACGGACGCAAACTGGTGCCCCATTGCCTCGGTTCCACGGACCTGGTGTTCACGATGCCGGAGCCTTTGGAGAATCCGGTGAACCAGATGATGAAGCGGGTGCTGGACGTCGGGATCGCCCTGGTGGCGCTCGCCTTCGTGCTGCCGCCGGTGGCGCTGATGGTTTCGATCATCCATCGCCTGCACTCCCCGGGTCCTCTGTTCTTCGTGCAGCGTCGCACGGGACGGGGCGGGCGTTCGTTCCCGATCGTCAAGTTCCGGACCATGACCGCGGCTCCGCGGGACGAGTCGGTGCAAGCCCGGAAGCACGACCCCCGGGTGTTCAAAGGAGGGGCGTTCCTGCGCCGGTTCAGCTTGGACGAGCTGCCGCAGTTCTACAACGTGCTGGTGGGGGACATGAGCGTGGTGGGGCCCCGGCCGCATTTGCCGAGCCACGACGAGATTTTCACCAACGTCAGCAAGAACTATCCGGTGCGCCGGTTTGCCAAGCCGGGGATCACGGGGTTGGCTCAGGTCAAGGGCTGCCGGGGTGAGGCGATCCATCCGCGCGATGTGCGGAACCGGGTTCGTTGGGACATCGCCTACATCCGCCAATGGTCGATCCTTCTGGATATCGGCATCATCTTCATGACGGTGAAGGAAGCGATCGCGCCGTCCGAGAGAGCCTATTGAACCGGCTCCGCGCGCGGAGGCGGGTGACGCCGCCTTGGCGCGGGAGGCCCGAGGAAACAGATTCAATTCGGTTGAATTTCCCGCAAAATTGACGATTAGAAAACCAGACTCGATCCCATGCGCATTCTCATCACCGGCGGTGCCGGATTCCTTGGTTCCCACCTCTGTGACCGACTTTTGGGTGAGGGGCACGAGGTGATCTGCCTCGACAACTTTTTCACGGGGCGTAAGGACAACATCTCCCATCTCTTGGGGCGGCCGGACTTCGAGCTGGTGCGCCATGATGTCATCGATCCTTTCAAGTGCGAGGTGGATCAGATCTACAATCTGGCCTGCCCGGCTTCGCCGCCCCACTACCAATACAATGCGATCAAGACGGTGAAGACTTCGGTGATGGGGGCGATCAATTCGCTGGGGCTGGCGAAGCGGATCCGGGCCCGGATCCTGCAGGCGAGCACCTCCGAGGTCTACGGGGATCCGGCGGTGCATCCGCAGCCGGAAAGCTACTGGGGGAACGTGAACCCGATCGGGATCCGCTCCTGTTACGATGAGGGCAAGCGGGTCGCGGAGACCCTTTTCATGGATTACCACCGCCAGAACGGCGTCGATGTCCGGATCGTCCGGATCTTCAACACCTACGGGCCCCGGATGCACCCGAACGACGGGCGGGTGGTGTCGAATTTCATTGTCCAGGCCCTGCGCGGGGAAGACCTCACGATCTACGGGGACGGCACGCAGACCCGCTCGTTTTGCTTCGTCGACGATCTTTTGGAGGCGATGACGCGGACGATGAACCAGACCGGCACGATCGGTCCGGTGAACATCGGGAACCCGGATGAATTCACGATGCTTGAGTTGGCCGAGTTGACGATCCGACTGACGGGCAGCCGGTCCAAGATCACGCATCGCCCGCTGCCGGGAGACGATCCGAAGCAACGTCGGCCGGACATCAGCGTGGCCCACAAGTATCTCGGAGGATGGGCGCCATCGATCCCGTTGGAGGAAGGCTTGGGCCGGACCATCGCCTATTTCAAGACACAGATCTGAACCGAATTTTCCCAGCCTACCATGAGCAAAATCTGTTGCATCGGAGCCGGCTACGTCGGCGGACCGACCATGGCCATGATCGCCTGCAAGGCCCCGGATGTCCGGGTCACGGTGGTCGATCTCAACGAAAAGAGGATCGCGGCTTGGAATTCCGACAAACTCCCGATTTACGAGCCGGGACTGGATGATCTGGTCCGTGAGGCCCGGGGGCGGAACCTGTTTTTTTCGACGGATGTGACCGGAGCGATTCGCGAGGCGGACATCATTTTTGTGTCGGTGAACACGCCGACGAAGATGAACGGGATCGGGGCCGGACGGGCGGCGGATTTGCGGTATGTGGAGTCGGTGGCCCGGACCATCGCGGAAGTGGCGACCACGCCGAAGATCATCGTGGAGAAATCGACGGTGCCGGTGCGGACGGCGACGACGATCCAGGAGATTCTGGAGGCGCATCCGTCGGCGGCGAAGTGTCAGGTGCTCTCGAACCCGGAATTTTTGGCGGAAGGTACGGCAGTGGCTGACCTTTTGAATCCGGACCGCGTCTTGATCGGTGGGGAACGGACTCCCGAGGGATCGGCGGCGATCGAGGCCTTGGCCGGGATTTACGCCCGCTGGGTGCCCCGGGAGCGGATCATCACGACGAATCTCTGGTCATCGGAGCTTTCCAAGTTGGTGGCCAACGCGTTCCTCGCGCAGCGGATTTCCTCGATCAACGCCATCTCGGCGCTCTGCGAGGCCACCGGGGCGGATGTGGACGAGGTGGCGCACGCCATCGGGCGGGACAGCCGGATCGGACCAAAGTTTCTCAAGGCATCGGTGGGCTTCGGGGGGTCCTGCTTCCAGAAAGACGTGTTGAATCTGGTCTACCTGTGCGAGCACTTCGGGCTGCCGGAGGTGGCGGATTATTGGGAGAGCGTGATCCGGATGAACGACTGGCAAAAGGGCCGCTTCTCCAGCACGCTGGTGAAAACCCTTTACAACACGGTCGCGGACAAGCGGATCGCGGTGCTCGGATTTGCCTTCAAAAAGGACACCAACGACACCCGGGAATCCGCGGCCATCCAGGTCTGCCGGGATTTGTTGTCGGAGCACGCCAACGTGGTCGTCTACGATCCCAAGGTCGGTGAGGAGCAAATCGTGGCGGACCTTTTCGGCAAGGAGGCGCGCAACCCGCGGCTCAGCGTGGCGCGGAGCGCGGCCGAGGCCTGCTCCGGAGCGCACGCGATCGCCGTGGTGACCGAGTGGGACGAGTTCCGCACCCTGGATTATGGGTCGATCTTCGCGACCATGCCGAAGCCGGCGTTTCTCTTCGACGGCCGGAACATCCTGAACTTGGAGAAATTGCGGGAGATCGGCTTCCGGGCCTACGGAATCGGCAAGTGAGCCGCGGCGGCGCGTGCGGACTCGATCCGGAGAAAATCCGGATAGACGGCGGCGAGCCCGGAAGGGAGATCGACGGCCGGAGCCCAACCGAGGGATTCCATGCGGGAGGAGTCGAGGACTTTCCGCGGGGTGCCATCCGGTTTGGAGGAGTCGAAGACGATTTCACCCGGGTAGCCGACGGTGTCGGCCACCAACCGGGCCAGAGCGGCAATGGAGATTTCGCTTCCTGAACCGACGTTCACGAGGGAAGGGGGATTTTCCAGACCAAGGAGATGAAGGCACCCGGAGGCGAGATCGTCCACGTGGAGGAATTCCCGGAGCGGGGTGCCTGAGCCCCAGACGACGACTTGGGGGAGGCGGGCTTGGGTGGCTTCGTGGAACCGGCGGATGAGGGCGGGGATGACGTGGGAGTTTTCGGGGTGGTAATTGTCCCCGGGACCGTAGAGGTTGCAGGGCATGGCCGAATGGAAGAGGCGGCCATATTGGGTGCGATAGTGTTCGCACAATTTCAGTCCGGCGATCTTGGCCAAGGCATAGGCCTCGTTGGTCGGTTCCAGGGGGCCGGTGAGGAGGCTTTCCTCGGTGAGCGGTTGAGGCGCGAATTTCGGGTAAATGCAGGAACTGCCAAGGAACAGCAAGCGCCGCGCCTCCGTGAGATGGGCCGCGTGAACGAGGTTGGAGGCGATCAGCAGATTCTCGTAAATGAAATCCGCGGGGTAAGTGGCGTTGGCGTGGATGCCTCCGACCTTGGCCGCGGCGAGCACGACCACATCGGGCCGGTGATGCCTCATGAAATCCTCCACTGCGCTCTGGCGGGTCAGATCGAGCTCGGCATGGGTCGCGGTGATGATTTCGTGGGGTCCCTGTTGGCGCAGGGCGCGCACGATGGCGTTGCCCACCATCCCGCGGTGACCCGCCACGTAAATTTTGTCCGGCTTTTGCATGGATCCAAGCGCGGTCGTCCGCGCACGAGCGGCGACTTAAGCCTCGGAAGAAAGAAGACGCAATCCGGATTCGGAGGGAGGTCCCCAGCGGTCCGTTACCGGGACGGTTGGGGAATGAGGCGCCGCGACAACTGATCGTAAGCCTTGAGCAAATACTTGTATTGGGGGGAGGCTTTGTGGTTGCGCATCGGCAGTTGGTTCAGAATGCCGCCGCGGATTCTGGCTCCGGCCGCGGTGAGTTCCTGTTCGGCCTGGCGGAAGGACGGCACCGGGGTGGACTTGGTATTGGCGAGGAGCAGAACCTCATCGCAAAGGGCTCCGATCAGGAGGGTATCCGCCGCGGGCAGGACCGGCGCGCTGTCGATCACGACCCGGGGGAACTTCGCCTTGAGGTTGGCGATCAAGGCTGCCAAGGCGCTGCTGCTGAGGCGGTCATGGGCTTGGAAGGCGGAGCTGCCGGCGGTGAGGACCATGAGGCCGTCGGTTTCGATCAGGGCGTCTTCGATCGATGTCCGGCCGAGGAGAATATCCGAGACGCCGAGGTCGTTGGCGAGCCGGAGGTCCCGGTGCACGGAGGGGCGTTGCAGGTCGAGGTCGACCAGCACCACGCTGCCGGGATTGCCCCTGACCATGGACAGGGCCAGGGCGGAAGCGACCGAGGTCTTGCCTTCCTGGGGCAGGGCGCTGGTGATCAGAAGGGATCCGGAAGGTCCCGCGTTGGGGCAGCCGAGCCGGATGCGCAGGTTGCGGATCTGCTCCATCAGTGGATTGAAACCCTTGGTGGCGTCCACCATCTCGTAGGGGGTGGTCTCCGGAGAGGGGAACTCGTTGATCATCCCGAGGAGGGGGATGGAGGTGGCGGCCTGCCAGTCCGAGACGCTTTGGAGTCTGGGGCGGAACAGGGCGAGGAGCAGCGCGGCGACCGAGCCGAAGCTGAGGCCGAGCACGATGGAGCCCGCGATGACGAGGGGCTTGTTCGGGAAGACCTCTTCGTCCAGACGGGGAATCACGGCCTTCTGAAACAGGCGGAGATCGAGATCGGTGTCGTTGTTGGCGATCCGCACTTCGTTGAGCCGGACGCTGAGGCTGGTGTGCAGGCTGCGCATTCCCTCGAGTTCCGAGCTGAGGAAGAGATAGCGGGCGGCGAGGAGGTTCTCGATCTGGCTGCGGGAGATCTCGCTCGGTTTGGCGCTGCCCAAGGCTTCGAGCCAGTGGGCACTCTCGATCGGGTTGCTACGGATTTTCTCGAATTCCTGGGCCAGGGCATCCTCCTGCCTGCCGACCACTTCCAGCGCCTCGATCATTTTGGGGTGCTTCTCCTTGTAGCGCCCGGCCAAGGTCTTCGCTTCGTTGCGGGACGCGGTCAACGCCGTGCGCAGTTCTTCCGGCCGGGTGTAGAGGGCGATCCGCCGCTGGGACTCGACCATCCGGCTGTTCACATCCCGGAAGTCACCCTCGAGGTCCTCGATTTTCTTCCCGGCGAAGGCGGCCCGGCTCGAAATGCCATCGGTGATCACCACGTTGACAAACGTGTCGGCGATCAAGGCGGCCACCGCCGGATCGGAATGCACCGCCACCACGTCGATCAGGCGCGTTTTCTTGACCGGTTCCACCGTGACGGAGTCTTTGAGGAATTCGATGATGGCGTCCTCCAAGGGAAGCGCCTTGCCCGGGGGTTGTTCCCGGGCGGCCCGGGCCAATTCCGGCTGGAGCGCCGCCTGAAGCTGCTTGTCCCCCGCCACCTTCGACAAAAACTCATGGCGCAACAGCTTGGCCGCCGTTGTGGCGATATCCTCCTCGGTCAAGACATTGACCGATCCGTCGGTGATCACTTTGCCGAAGAGATCCTGCTCCTGAACTTCAGGAGAAAACGGCCGGGCCTCGAGAGTCGCGGTGGCTTGATAGAGGGGCGTCGCCACCTTGAGGAAGACCAGGGCCATGGCGATGGTGGCCAAGAGGACGAGCCCGACGAGCGACCGATGCTTCCAAATGACGCGCCAAAGGGCGGCCAGATCGATATCCTGAGGGCGGTTCAAATCCGATGACGCATCCGGAGCCGAATCAACGCTAGGAGGGGAGAGGAAAGACGGAGCCATGAAATTTGATCCTTACTATGGAATTTAAACTCGATCGGGGGGTTGGTCTAGCCAAAAATGATGTTTCGCAAATTCAGTATAAAAAATCAGGAAAACTCGCATGTGAGAAATCCATAAAGCACGGAAAATCCCGCAGAAAAAAGTTTGTATGTCTTGATTATCAGGGTTAGTGAGTAGACGTGCACAAGCAGTTCGCCTTCGTCTCGGGACTTGGTCTTCTCGTTTCCGCCTGCAGCAATTCATCGCCCGGCCCGCAACGGCATGAACTGAGGCCGGTGAGTGGTTCGGCCGCGATTGGCAACCACCCTGGGGTCGCCTCCGGAAAGATTGCCAATCCGCTCCGGCTCCGGTCGCTGGCCCCTTCGCGGAACGGGTTTCACTTTATTGAAGTCAGCGACACCTCCCGGCTGCCTCCGCCCTTCAAGCTGCCGCAAGGCGATCCGATTCCGCCGGTGGATGAGGAGCGGGTCTACACTGATTTGGTGACGTTGCGGGACGAGCTGGAGATCTCGATCAATGACGTGGACGTGAACAGTCCGTTTTACCAGACGATCAGCGACAAAGGGGGGAGGACCGGGTTTATGGTGGGTCCGGTCGAGGTGGATCGTGAAGGCATCCTCCGGCTCCCCTATCTCCGGGACATCCGGGCCTTGGGGAAGAGTTTGACGGCTCTCTCCCAGGAGGTGACGGAAGCGGCGCGCGAAGTTTCGCCCAGCGCGGAAGCGACCGTTCGCCGGACCGGCCGTTTGGAACGCCGGGTTTTCGTTTATGGTGAAGTCAACGAAGGCGGAAGCGCGGTGATTGACCGGGAGGATTTCACGCTGCTCGAAGCGCTCGCCTCCAGCGGGGGGCCATCCGGTGCGCCGCACCTGTTCACCTACGTCTTGCACCGCGACGGGGCCACTTACCGCACGAACGTGAAATCCCTCGCCGAGGGGCGCATTCAGGCTCAGGACGCCGATGTGCTCAAGGTGGAAGAGAATCCGTCGCTGGCGTTTCAAGTCACCGGGGTCATCGGAAAACCCGGTCGTTACCCCTTCCCGGGCGAGCAATCCACCGTCATGGACGCGCTCTCCGCGGCGGAGGGCTTGGATCCCGGCAAGTCCGATGCCCGCGGCGTGTTTGTCTTCCGGGCGGATGGCAAGGGAGGGAACTATGTGTTCGGGATCGATGTTTCCAAGCCGAACGGCGTCTTTCTGGCCCAAAGCTTCCAACTCAGGCCGAACGATGTGGTCTACATCAGCGAAACCCCGACGGCCCAGTGGCAGAGGGCAACGGAAAATGTGATCCCCGTCCTCGGTGTGGCCGCCTCATTCGCCACAGCCGCGGCGGTGACCAGCAACTGATCCGTTCATTCACCCACCACGAGGGTGTCGCCGTCGCGCAGCGTCATCCGGGACTGCTTGCCGGTGCGGATCATCACGATGTCCCCCTTGAGATCGGCCGCGCCTTCCCGCTTCAGCACCAAGGTGCGGGCCTCCGGTTGGGTCAGTCCCCCGGCGCGCTCGATGGCGCGGAGAGCGTCGATCCACTCGCCTTTCTGAAAGCTCACCGTCCCGGGCTGGCTGACCCGGCCTTGCACGGAAACCGTTTGATATTCGCCGTAGGCCACGATGTTCAGGGTCACTCCGGGGTTGACCAGATAATCCTTCGCCAAGGCACTGGAAATTTCCACGTTCGCCTCCTGCACGCTTTTCCCGGCCAGTTGCACGCGGCCGAGCAGGGAGATCGTCACCCGTCCCTCCTGATCCACCCTTTGTTCGTTGAACGAGAGATCGGGTTCGTCGAACACCACCAGGGAGAGAACGTCACCGGGTTTGATGACATCGCGCAGGTTGGTTTCGGCGGAAGCGAGGCCGGATCCGATCAAGCAAGCGGTAATGAGGGCGGTGGAGAGCTTGGTCATGGGAAAAATCGGTGCAGGTCTTGTTCTGGGAATTTCCTTGGCAATGGCGGTGCCGTTCTTTCCTCAAATATGAGCAAGGTCTCGAAAATGACAATCAAAAAGTTTAAAAACTAGAATTTGAATTTATGGAGGGTCGATGACGGCTTCGTGCGCAGCCCATGATTCCGCACCGCCGGGGCGAGTCGACCCGGGCTTTGGGGAGCTGATGAGAACCTCCAAAGAGGTCCTTACCCCGGGCTACCGGTTGAGAATCTCCGGGGCGAGATCGAAGAAGACGGAGGCGCCTCCGGTGGCGGTTCCGGCGCGGGCCTGAAGACCGGGGAGCGGGGTATAGACATGGTGGGCCGGCGGGTCTCCGGCGCGGGCGGGCACGTAGGCGTGGGTGGCGCCCAGTTTCTCCGCGACCCGGAACACGGAGTCGCGCACCGCCGGGAGAAACATGCCTCCGCCGGTGAGGATGACTTCGTCGATCCGGTTGTAATGGTATTTCTTGAGGAAACGGCGCAGGATGGAGCCGGCTTCCTCGGCAAACTGATCCACTTCCCGATGGATCCGCTCTCCCTCGCGGCCTTCGCCGATGGGTTGGGAGGTGCCGCCGGGGAGGAAAGGACGGCGCCAGTGCAGAAGATTGTCCTGGAGGAGGTGGAGTTCCCCGGCGTCCGAGCCGCGGAGAATGGCGTCGAACGCGGCCCGGTTGGCCGGTTCGAGAACGGAGCGGATCCGGTGGGTCAGCCCGGAGACGCCGATCGGTTCGGAGCAGAGGGCGAAACGCTCCTTGCCATAGTAAGTGTCCATCAGGCTGCGGGCCGGATCGCTCGTGCTGAAGCCGATGACGGCCATGTCGAGCGTGTAGGCCCCCAGATCCGCGACGAGGGTCCAGAAGGTCAGTGGGCCGGAGCGATGGAGGGCGCGGGCCCGCATGGCTTCCACCATCCGGGTGCCTTCAAAAAGCAAGGCGTGATCCGGGGTCAAGGGGTCGCCGGCTTCGTTCCTGCCTCCGGTGAAGATCCCGATCGCATTGGCGAGGGGCTCGGGAAGGGTGGGTTGGCTGGAAGCGGTCCGGAATCCGGCCTCGCCGAGAATCGCGAGGAGGCGGCCTTCCGGTTCGCTGTCGATCGCGAACGCCGGAATGGCGACGCGGGTGATGCAGTCCCGGACTTGGGGCAGATTCTGTTCGGCCAGCCGGTCGTCCAAAAACAAGCGGAGCCAGTCGAAGAATCCGCGGGCCACACGGTCCAGTTCGTCCGGCGAGATGGCGGAATGACGCGCCGGGCCGGAGTGGGCCACTTGGGAAGCGGCCCCGAGGACCCCGCCCTCCGTGTTGCGTTCCGCCGCTTGGAAGAAGTCACGCTTCCAATCGTGGAAGAAATGACATCCGGGACGGTTGAAGGGAACGTCCATGGCATCGGCTCCGAAATACCAACGGGCGACGCCGCCGACACCGACCTTCACGGCCAGGGTGGGGATGCAAACGTTGAGGCCGCGGTCGAACTGGAGGAGTGGATCGGAGACTGGCTTGGTCGGGGTCGAGAGACCGGAGCGCAGGGCCACCTTGGTGAAGGCGTTTCCGAAATCGATGGAGAGACAGGGGTCGTGACTCATTCAGAAGAGGATCAGGCGGGGATCACCCGTGACTTGGAAAGAAGGTGGTCGCCGGGGCAGTCGCGCAGAAGCCAGCCGCTTTCCAGCACTTTGACCCGGTCTCCCGGCAGGAGGGGAACTTCACAGAGGTGGCGGCGCCCGAGAAAAGAGGTGAGGGCTCCCTCGGAATCGCTCCGCACCACCCCGAGGTTGAACAGGAGGCGGGCGATTTCCTCCTTGGCGGCGGTTTGCTCGAACCGATGGTAGGCAGACGCGAGTTGGCTGCAGACGTGGAGGAACTCCTCGCTGCGGCCCGGGTGGGAAGAGGCGGGCGGCGTGGGGACCGCGGACGTTGCGGCGGGCCGGATGCGAATCCCGCGGCGCCCCGGAGGAGGAGGTTCGATCGTGAGCCTTCCCTGCCGCCACAAGGCATGGACCCTGTTCTGGAGGTCGGCGGAGGAAAGCGGGGAGCCGCCGAGGCAACGGGCGACCCGCCCCCGAAGCGCGCCCAGGGTCAACTCGCCCCGGGAACCGGCCCGTTGCAGCACGGTGAGCAGGGGTTGATCAAGCGGGCTCGAATCCATGGCGCGTCCGTGATCCTAACACAGCCACCGCGAGGCGCCAGTGGCAAATGCAAGGGGAGCGGAGGAAAGCCCGGATCCCGAAGGGAAGGCCGGGGCGGAAAGGAACGGAAGGAGTGGGATTCGAACCCACGTTGCGGTTCCCCGCAAACTCGATTTCGAGTCGAGCGCCTTCAACCAAGCTCAGCCATCCTTCCTTGGAGCGGCCCTGTCGTCATGAACGACCCACCGTGCGCATAGCATGCCTCCGTCCGGACCTCTTGGCAACCCCGGAGCGAAAAAACCGACGACATCCGGACTTGCGCAAAAGCCATCCCCGGGTTGGGTGGAAGGCCCTCCTAACATGCCCAACTTTGATTTAGATTCGTTGAATATTTGGGAAATCGATCATTTTTGCTCCTCAAACCACCGGTCTCTCGCCGGAGCGGTTCGCAGCCCTGATTCTCAGGCGGATTTCTTTACGGGGTCGCCCCGTCGCTCCGCACAAAGAAAGAATTTCAGCTTGCTTGGATACTAGATGTTGGGCTATTTCTCAGACCGAGCCACCACATATGGTGTTGGACGGGAAAACGATCTTAGGGAAATCACGAATGGCCAGCTACGGCAAACTGCAGCAAGCGGACCGCGCTTTTCCCCACGGGAAAAGCGTCCGATCGCTTGCCTGGAGCGAATCCTGAGCATTGAACTCTAACGTAAATTAAGTAATTTCGCGCACATCATCCATGGAAAAGACTTTTGAAATCGGGGGCCGTTCGTTCGTTCTGGACCAGAAAAAGGCCGAGGAAGCGTTCGCCGGGAAGCGGGTCATCAACGGCCGGCCTTCGATGGCCTTCAACCTGTTGCCGTTGCGGTACCAGTGGGCCTACGACCTCTACCGCACGATGAAGGCCAACCACTGGGAGCCCGAGGACATCCCGATGGGGAAGGATCTCGAGCAGTGGCGTTCGGGGGCCGAGGTCTCGGAGAATGAGCGCTGGATCATCCGGATGGGGATCGGCTACTTTTCAGCGGCCGAGGGAATCGTGGGGGACAACATCCAGCACGTGGTCCGGGAGTTGGTCACGGCTCCGGAGCTGAAGCTGGTGCTGGGCCGCCATGCGCATGAGGAGAACATCCACGCGGACAGCCTTCTTTATATGATCTCGAGTCTCGGCATCAATCCGCACGAGTGCGAGGCGATGTTCGAACAGATCGACACGGTGCGTCGCAAGAACGAGTTCGTGACGCGGATTTCCCGGACGTTGCGCCGGGATCTGGACATGACCAGGCTGGAAAACAAGCAGCTGCTGGCGAAGAACATCTTCGTCTTCGGCCAATGCATGGAGGGGACCCAGTTCTACGGATTGTTCGGGATGATCCTGAGTCTTTACCGGAACAACAAGTTTCCCGGGATCGGGCAAATGTTCCGCTACACCCTGCGGGACGAGTCGAACCACATCGAAGTCTTCCGCAATCTCCTCATGGATCTGGTCGAGGAGAATCCCGCGGTGTGGACGCCCGCTTTCAAGGAGGAGTTGACCGAACTCATGGTGGAGGCGGTAAACCTCGAGAAAGAGTTCATCCGCGACTGCCTCCCGGTGAATTCCATCGGGCTCAGCGCCGCGGATTTCATCCAATACATCGATTACATCGCCGACCGGCGCTTGACCGGAGTCGGTCTGGCTCCGCTGAACCCGGGGATTTCCAATCCCTTCCCGTGGTTGGCGGAGATGATGGACATCAAGAAAGAGCAGAATTTCTTCGAGGGCCGGGTCACGGAATACCAGAAGGCGTCTTCCCTGGAAGCCGTCGATGATTCCGAGCTCTGACACGTTGTCCTCCCGTTCCGCGGTCGTTCCGGCTGCTTGACACCTTCCTTCTCATAACAACCACACGCACTCAAATAACCACACACATGACTAGCAGGAATCTCTACGAGGAGGATATGGCCTTGAAGCGGCTTGCCGCCCAGCCGCCCGATCACAAGCCTCGTTTTGATTGGCGTCACGTCGCCAAGGTTGCGGCCGATGCCGCGGCGGGACTCCCGATCCGGGTCAAGGGGCACCAGGGGGTGCGGGACCTACGTCATGGGGACATTGCGGACACGGTCGGTTCCGCGGTGACGGACCTCTGCTTGTCGCAGAACCGGGATGACATTTATTCGGAGTCGAACCGGAGCCTCGTGGCCCGGGTTACCGGCGCGGTGTTGGGGCAATTGCTGGAGCGCAAGGCGCCGGGCCCGGACGGGGGCATCGTCCTCACGGAGGAGGAGTTGATTCACGCGATTGAATCCGCCTTGGAAAAGCACCATGCTTACGATGTGGCCCGGAGCTTCATCATCCAGCAGAACATGCGCCTCGGGACGACCCGGGCCCAAGTCAACCCCCACGGGGGAAGAGTCCCGCAAATCGCGACCCGGGTGATCCGGCGCAACGGGGACATCGTGGCTTGGAACCAGGAGAAGATTGCGCTTGCGGTGAAGAAGGCATTTCTGGCGGTGCCGAGTGATAGCTCGGCGGCGACGGAGATCGCGGAAGCGGTGACCCGGCAGATCGGGGAACTGCGTGCCGAATACATGGAGATCGAGGACATCCAGGACCGGGTCCAGGAAGAGTTGATGCGCCAGGGGCACTACAAAGCGGCCGAAAGTTACATTTTGTTCCGGCAGCACCGGCGGGAGATGCGGGGGCAGGAGGAGGACCGTTCCCAGCCCACCCTGTTCGAGGACTCCGCGCAAGGGGAGATGGTTCTGGTCAAGCGGTCCGATGGCACGACTTATCTGTGGGACGGCAGCGACCTGCGCCATCGCATTGCGTTTGCCCGCCGGGGCCTATCGTTGAATTTGCGCAATGACGAGGTCGAGTTCGAGTTGCGCCGTTCGGTCTTCCCGGAGATGAGCCAGGAGGATCTCGACAAGACGATCATCCTCAACGCGAAGAGTTTGATCGAGAAGGACGCTGATTTTTCGCGGTTTGCCGGGCGGATTCTCTGCACCTTCATCTATGAGGAGGTGCTGGGCTGGAATATCCTGGTCAACGGGCCGGACGAGATTGCGCGGTTTCATCGGGAGGCCTTCCGCCGGAATCTGGAGCGTGCGATTGAGATCGAGCGCTTGAATCCGGACTTGGCGAAGATGGATCTGGGCGCGCTGGCGGAGCGCTTGGATCCGAGCGCGGACATGGACTTCGACTACCTCGGGATCCAGTCGCTTTACGACCGGTATCTGCTGGTGGACAAGACCGCTTCCACCCACCGGCGCCTGGAGACCCCCCAGTTTTTCTGGATGCGGGTGGCGATGGGGATCTTCTGCCATGAGGAGAACAGCACCCAGCGGGTTCTGGAGCTGTATGGCCTCTACAAGAGCCGGCGGTTTTGTTCTTCGACCCCCACCCTGTTCAATGCGGGCACCGTGCACTCGCAGCTGTCGTCTTGTTACCTTTACAAGGTGGACGACAGCCTTGAGTCGATCATGATGCGCGGGGTCGCGGAGAACGCGAGCCTGTCGAAGTGGGCGGGTGGTCTGGGCGGGAGCTGGACTTCGGTCCGGGGCACGGGCAGTTACATCAAGGGCACCAACGGGGAGAGCCAGGGGGTGATTCCGTTCCTCAAGTTGCACAACGACCAGTTGGTGGCTGTGAACCAGGGCGGGAAGCGCAAGGGCTCCGGCTGCGCCTACCTGGAGACCTGGCACAATGACATCCTCGATTTCCTCGAGTTGCGGCGCAACGTGGGGGATGACCGGCGCCGGACGCACGACATGAATACGGCAAACTGGGTTCCCGACCTGTTCATGAAGCGGATGGAGGACCGGGCCAATTGGACCCTGTTCCGGGCCAACGAGGTGCCGGACCTGCACGAGACCTACGGCCGGGAATTCGAGGCCCGCTACCTCCAGTATGAGGCGATGGCGCGGCGCGGGGAGATTTTCGGGCATTCGATGCCGGCGATCGATCTCTGGAAGTCGATGCTGCGCAATCTCTTCGAGACCGGGCATCCCTGGATCACCTTCAAGGATCCCTGTAACGTGAGGAGTCCCCAGGACCACGTCGGGGTGATCCACAGTTCCAATCTCTGCACCGAGATCACGCTGAACACCGGGGCGGACGAGACTGCGGTCTGCAATCTGGGTTCGGTGGTGCTCGACCAACACGTCGACGAGCACGGTCAGCTGGACCTGGAGAAGCTGCGGGAGACGATCCGGATCGCGGTGCGCGCTCTGGACAATGTGATCGACATCAATTTCTACCCCACCAAGGCGGCGGAGACGGCCAACATGCGCCATCGTCCGATCGGGTTGGGCGTGATGGGCTTGCAGAATGTCCTTTATCTCCGGGACGTCTCCTTCGCCTCGCAGGCGGCGGTGGACTTCAACGACGAGATGATGGAGGCCATTGCATTCTTCGCCTACGAGGCGTCCAGTGATCTGGCGGGCGAGAAAGGGACTTACTCAACATACAAGGGATCGAAGTGGGATCGGGGTCTCCTGCCGCAGGACACGCTCGATCTGCTGGAGGAGGAGCGTGGTCTCCCGGTGGACGTGGCCCGGGGCGGGCGCATGGATTGGAGCTCCCTTCGTGAGAAAATCGCCCGTCAGGGAATGCGGAATTCCAACGTCATCGCGATCGCGCCGACGGCGACGATTTCCAATATCATGGGCAGCACGCCGTGCATCGAGCCGCTCTACAAGAACTTGTTCAGCAAGTCGAACCTGGGCGGTGAGTTCACCGTGCTCAATCCGTTCCTCGTGCGTGACCTGCAGAAACTCGGGCTGTGGAATCAGGCGATGATCGACCGGCTGAAGTATCACGACGGCGAGCTCGGGGAGATCGTCGGGATTCCGGCTAGTCTGAAGGAGAAGTATGCCACGGCCTTCGCGATTCCCTATGATTTCGTGATCGATGCAGCGGCCCGGCGCCAGAAGTGGATCGACCAATCCCAGTCGGTGAACCTGTTCCTCGCGAAGCCGGACCTCAAGGTGTTGTCGCACATGTATCGGGCGGCATGGCGCAAGGGGTTGAAGACGACCTATTATTTGCGCACCTTGGGGGCATCGGGGATCGACAAGATCAGTGTGGACACTTCCAAGAAACTCCGCGGCGTGGTGGCCGGGGATGGGAGTGCCGCCGAAGAGTCCGCCGTCCGTGCCCCGGAGGCTGAGGCTGAAGCGGCCAGGGTCTGCCGGCTCAACGCCGACATGACCGGTGAGGAGTGCATCAGCTGCACCTGAAGTTCAAAACGCGGAGGGGGGATGGAAGGACTTCATCCCCCCGTTCCGGTTGGTGAGAGGTGGCTCAGGACTCAGCCACGATCTCGGGCGCAATGCCCCTGAGTGAAAAGATCTTGAGGATGGTTTGCTCGATCAGGTTGTTCGGGCAGGAAGCGCCGGCGGTGATGCCGACGGTGGCCGGGCCATCGCCCAGCAGGGCGCTGGAGTAGCTCGTGACCTCGTGCTTCCGGCCCAGATCGTAGTGGACGATTTCCTCCAGCGAGTGGAGACAGTCCGCATCCCGGATGAAAAATGTGGGCAGGTGTTTGCCGCCGATTTTGACCAACTGACTGGTGTTGGAAGAGTTGTAACCGCCCACCACGAGGAGCAGGTCCATCGGATGTTCCAGCATCTTGAAGAGAGCGTCCTGTCGTTCCTGGGTGGCTCCACAGATGGTTTCGAAGAGCCGGAAGTTTTCCGTGGAGCCGTGGTCGCGGCGTTGCACGGAGGCTCCGAGGCGCCGCTGCATTTCTTCGGTCTCGGACTTCAGCATGGTGGTCTGGTTGGCCACGCCGATGCGCTGGAGGTCCCGGTCCGGATCGAAGCCTTCCGAGTGGGCATGGGCGAACTTGCGGAGAAATTCCTCCCGGTCGCCGCCGTGTTCGATGTAGCGACAGACGTAATCCGTCTCCTCAAGGTCGAGGACCACGAGGTAATGCCCCCTTCCGTCGGGGCCGGTTGAGCGGGAGGCCGTCGCCTTGGTTTCCTCGTGATAAGACTTGCCGTGGATGATTGAGGTCACGCCCTCTTCGGCGTATTTGCGGACCCGTTTCCAGACCGTCATGACATCGCCACAGGTGGTATCGATCACCTGACAACCGCGCTCCTGGAGTTTGGTCATCAGCTCGGCCGTGGTGCCGAAAGCGGGAACGATCACGACGTCCTCGGCCGTAAGTTCATGGATCTGCTTGTCCGGGGTGGGGCCATCCACATTCTTGATGCCCATGGCCTGGAGTTGCCGGTTGACCTCCGGATTGTGGATGATCTCGCCGATGAGATAAATCTCCCGGTCACTGAAGACCCGGCGGGCGGCGTAGGCCAAATCAATGGCCCGTTCCACGCCATAACAGAATCCGAAAGCCTGGGCGAGGCGGACCGTGGTGTTCCCGATGGTGAGGCATCCGTCCCTGGTCCTGACCTTGTCGACGATCTGGCTGCGGTAGTGATTTTCGACCTCCGCCTGGACCTGTTCCATGACATCGGGCCGACGGAGATTGACCCTGGAAGGCCGGGCCGGTGAGGGCGGAGGGGAGGAAGATGAGTTCAAGGGATGAGGGGCGCGGGATCGACCTCGAAGAGGGCTTGGGGCTGTTGCGCGAAAAATTGATCGCTGATGAGGAAGGAAGCCGGTGGATCGGGATCGGCGTAGTCCGTGGGTCGGGGAAAGTTCCGTCCCACAGTGGCATCCTCGGGGTGATGGTCGGCGATGTGGACCGGGGTGCCGTCCCTGGCCAGTTGAAAGAATTTCGGGGCAACGTTCTTGTGGACTCTCAGACAGCCGTGGGAACGGGGCATGGGCCAGACGCAACCCGCGTGAAAGCCGTAACCGGGAGAAAACTCGACCCAGTAAGGCATGGGGTAACCCACGTAACGGGCCCCGGAGGGAGTCTGGGCGCGGGTGCCGGGCCGGATGGCATCGGACGTGGCGTGGAAGCCATAGGTGTTGGAGCGCTTGTCCGCGATTTTTTGGAACACCTTGAAATGGCCCTTCGGCGTCGGATTCTCCGGAGTGCCGATCGTCGTCGCGGTGGCGAGGAGGAGCCGCTTGCCCTCGACGACGTAAATCATGCTGTTGGCGAGACTGACCTTGATCTCCACCGCGGAGGGGTTGGCGGGGCGGTAAGCCTTGCAGTCGTAGGGTTTGGTGGAGATGGAAGAGCAGCTGGCGAGGAGCGCGGGGAGGAGGAGCGCCAGACGGCGGACGAGCGGGAGAATCATGACGGCGGGAATTTCCGCTTGAAGCGGCGGACTGTCAAACCGTCCGGGTGAAAGCCGTGGGTGGCGGCCCGGAGGATTTCAATCGGTTTCCAGAAAATTCTCTGGCAAGGGATTTTCTCAATTGACGAATATTCAGGCTCTGTTAAGCTGGGTCATAGCTGCTTCGCGCGGCTATGTTGTTTGTGTTTCATGTTTCTAGGTTTCAGCCAGGCCCGATACGTCGGGCCTGGTTTTTTTGTGTGTCAGTCGGGGCGCGCGGTGGAAAAGGGTGATCCCGTGATGCGGATTCCGTCGGGCAGGCTAAGGTGACCCCATGGATTCCCGACCGATCCATCTGCTTCTTTTGGATGGCGATGCCGCCGCGGAAGACTTCGCGGATCGGCTCCGCGGGGCCGGGGTGAGGGTGGAGTGGTGTCGTTCGGTGAGTCAGGCGCGGGCGGTTTTGGCGAAAGGGGGGATGGACGTGTTGGTTTGCGAGGTTCCTGACAAGGGCGGTGCGGGATTTGAACTGCTCCGGGAAATGCGTGAGGCGCGGCGGGGGCTGCCGGTGATTTGTGTCAGTTCCTGTGCGGAAAGTGGTTTTGCCATTGAGACGATCAAGGCCGGGGCCTACGATTTCTTTCTGAGGCCGGCGGATCCGGGCGAGGTGGTGGCGGCGGCGCAGAAGGCCTGCGAAGACGCGCGGCGTGTCTCCAAGCCGGTGGAGATTGGCGAAGTGTATCCGGAGCAGGATACCATCGTGGGACGGAGCCGGGAGATGCGGGACATCTACAAACAGCTCGGGCGGATCAGTGCCCAGCCGGTGAACGTCCTGATCCGGGGGGAGACGGGGACCGGGAAAGAATTGATCGCCCGCGCCATTTTCCAGCATGGTCACCGGGCGCACAAAGCGTTTGTGGCGGTGAACTGCGCGGCGATCCCCGAGGCGTTGCTGGAGAGCGAGTTGTTCGGCCATGAGAAAGGTGCGTTCACCGGGGCGGACCGGGTGCGGATCGGCCGCTTTGAGCAGGCGCACGGGGGGACGCTTTTTCTCGATGAGATCGGTGATCTCAACGCTCCGATGCAGGTGAAGTTGCTCCGGGTCCTGCAGGAGAAGCTGATTCACCGGGTGGGGGGCGACCGCGAGATCCCGGTGGATGTGCGCGTGATTGCGGCGACGCACCGGAACCTCGAGCAGATGGTGCGTGCCGGAGAGTTCCGGGAAGATCTTTTTTATCGGTTGAACGTGGCCTCGATCGCGATTCCGCCGCTCCGGGAGCGAAGGGATGACATTCCCCTTTTGGTGGACTATTTCCTGCGCCGCCACGGTGCCGAATACAAGATCGAGGGACCCTCGATCGCCCCGGCGGCGATGGAGTTTCTGGCGCATCAGGATTGGCCCGGAAACATCCGTCAGTTGCAGAACGTGATCCGCCGGGCCCTCCTGCTATCCCGCGGCTACACCATCGGGTGGCAGGATTGTCGGGCCATCCTCGAGCAAAGTGATTTGGGCGCGGTGGAGTCTCCGGGGTTGCGTGATTTGGTCCGGGCGACGTTGAGCCGGGTGATTGCGGGGGAATTGGAAGCGGCGTTGCCCGAACTGGAGCGGATCTTCGAGCGGGAAGTCTACAGTCAGGCGATCTCCCGTTCCGGCGGGAACCAGGCCAAAGCGGCGCGCTGGTTAGGCGTTTCCCGGTTGACGTTCCGTGAAAAGCTGAGGGCTTACGGGATCCATCCCGGAGAGTGATCCCGGCACTCCGCCCGCAAGCCGCCGGACCGCTTCCCGCAGCCGGCCGGTCAGCCTGTGGACGCTCCTGGAGCGGGATCGGAGCAAGGGTTCCCCGACAATCCGCGGGATGAAGTCATCCGGCAGTTCAGCCGCCAGGGCGAGGTCCGCGCCATCGAGCCCGCGGCAGAGAATCGCCACGAGCGCACGCGTCAGGGTTTGGGTGCCGGCCCCGAAAGTGGCGCGAAGACGCAGGCCGCCGTTCGGGCCGATGCCGAGAAACAGCGTCACCGCATCGACGCAATCCGGTTCGGTCCGATCGTCGATCACGGCGGAGAGTTCCCCTTCGCGCGGCGCGAGGTGGTTCGATTCTTCCGCGAAGCTCCAGAGGGTTTCCCTTCGTTGGGTCTCGGTGAGACCTTCGAAGAAGGCAACCAATTCGGCGAGGGCCGGGGGCAGTCTGGCCATGCGGGAGACGAAAAGCCAGTTGGCCCGGCCCGTCCAAGAAAAAGGCGGGCACCCGGGGCGGATTCACCATCTCCAGCCCGGTCCGGGCCAGCCGTGGTGGGGGACGACGCCTCCGACCACCAGGAAATCCACGGCCGCGAAGGGGCGGAATGGATCCTCGAACGGCCAGGCGGCCTGATGATGGAACCAAGGATGAAGGGGGCGGTGGCGGCAGGGGGTGGCCCGGGGCTGAACCGGTTGGAAAACGGCCCAGCGCGTGGTGATCCGGACCGGGATGAGCGGAGCCGTCGCCTCTGGCGAAACCTTCGCGGCCTTTCCGGCGGCGGGCTGCGCCGGTTTGGCCTGAAGCGCCATTGGATAGCCGAGCAGCTTGCGCGTCTTCTCCTTGATTTGCCGGAAGGGGATTTTGGCCATGCCGTCCCGATGCCGGAAGATGGGGCCTTCGGGATCAAACCGGAGGATTTTCACGTCCACGTAGTCGCGACCGTCTTCGGTCATGAGCACGGGGAGTTCCCTCGGCGGCGTTTCAGCGCCCGTGACCGGGGTGACGGCGGTGAGCCAGAGCAGGCCGGGAACCAGGAAAAGGGAGTGGTGAAGATTCCTCATGAGTCGCAAACATGACAAATTTTGCGAATATGGAAAGTAAAAGTTTCATCGCCCAGGCCTTCGGACCCGGTTTTCCCTTTCCAGCGACTCCCGTTGGCTTTCCGGGATCGGCTCTGTTAGACTGCAGGGATCATGGCCCAGGCGATCGTTGATCCGGAAGAATTGCGTCGGTTTGCGGAAGAGCTGCATCGGTTCGATGCCGAGTTGCGGAACCGGTTGGGGGCGTTGCAGGCCCGTTTCGCCGGGCTTGGGGAGACGTGGCAGGATCAGGAGCAGGCGAAGTTCGCGGAAGAGTTTGCGGAAGCGACCAAGATCCTGCGTCGCTTTCTGGAAGCTTCGGGCCGGCACGCGCCCTACCTGCTGCGCAAGGCGGAGAAGATCGATGCGTATCTCGGGCGGCGGTGAGCGGGGATCGTTGGCCATGGCTGAGCGCGCCCATCTGCTTTCGATCGAGGCTTTGGAGCGGCTGCGGGTTGCCCTGATCCTTTACCGGGAGCGAGCCGCGGCGGCCTTGCACGAGATGGGGGACGAGGTCCGCCGGACCCGGGTCTGGCTGCAGCAGGACCGGATCCCTCATTGGCACCGGGAGTTGTCCCGGAGGGAACTGCGTTTGGAAGAGGCACGGCAGCGTCTGTTCAGTGCCGGGCTCTCGGAGTTCCGGGATGAAGCCGGAGAGGAAAAACGGCAGGTCCTGCGCTGTCGTGAGGCGGTGCGGGAGGCGGAGGAAAAATTGGCTGCCGCGGGGAAATGGGACCGGAATTTTGAGGCGACTGTGAGTCCGCCCGCCAAGCAAGTGGACAACTTGCGGGTTTTGGTCGATGACGGATTGCCGCGCGCCATCGAGGAGCTGGGCCGGATGATCCGGGCCTTGGAGAGTTACACCGAACTCGAGGCGTCCGGGGAAAACGCGCCACCACCCGCATGAACATCACCGCCTCCGCCGCCGGGTTGGCCGGCCTGACCAAAGACCTGATGCGGGTTTGGGATGAGACCGGGGCTTCGTGGCGGGATGCCAAGGCTGCCGAATTCTTCCGAGGCCACCTCGCCCCCGTCGTGGACTCCGTTGGTTCGATGGGGGTGGCGGCGGAAGAACTGGACCGGGTGCTCCGGCAAATCCATGCCGACTGTGAATAACAGCCTGCCGTCAGCGGGCGAGTTGCTCGCCCACCTGGGGGTGATCCGGGAACTGGTCCGGGCCGTGGCCAGGCGGGAGGAAACCCTGAACCACGGGCGTCGGCTCAATCATTCGCGGCGCCGGGTGGATGCCGAGGAGGCGCTGGCGGAATCGCGGCGGCGGTTGGAAGGGGATCTGGCCGCGGCGGAGACCGGGCGTGGCCTTGCGGTGGAAGCATTGGAGGAAGGCCAGCGGCTGCGCCGGGCCCGGTTGGAGCGAGCCTTCCGGGCCGTCGGTGCGGTTCTCGAGGAGAAGTTCCAGGCGTTGGAAGGGCAGGCGCAATACGACCGTCAAAAATCCCTCATCCAGATCGACCGGCAACGCGAGGAGGATTCCCTGCGGGCCCGAACCTTCTTCGACGACCTGCGGGTGACCTTGGGCGATTCCCAACGGAGGCAATCCGAGGTGGAGAAGAGGGCGCGGCGGGCGGTGCGCGGGTTCGGAGGGTTCTCCCGCCGGCTGCACCATGCGCTCACGCTGACGGCGGATCCGGTGGGGGAGCGGGATGTTTCCGGCTTGTTGGAAAGCACGAAGAGGGAATTGGATGCCGCGGAAGACGCCTTGGAAGACCTCGAGGAACTGCCCTTGGTCAGCCTGTTCCGGCTCCTCCCTCTTTCGATCGGATTGATCTTGATCGGTGGGGCACATGGGGCCGGTTTTTTTCTTCTCCCCCCGGAGTTGGGTGGGCAGCAGGCGCTTCAGGTTTCCCTTTCCGCCCTGGGCTTTGCCGGATTGGCGCTTGTCTTCCACCTGATCGGGGGAGGGCAGGCCCGGCCGCTGGTGATCGGGATCCGATCCGGTTTGGCGGAGGCGCGCGCGGCGCTATCTGCGGCCGCCCGTGAGATCGAGCGGGAGGAGGAGGCGGAGTTTGCGCGGATCGCGGACCGGCACCGGCAGGATCTTGCCGGGTTGCAGCAGAATTTCCGATGCCTGATGGAAGAGGCGGACCGTTTGCGGGCGACGGCGCCGTTGGATTTGGAGCAACGCCGCCGCGGATCCTTGGAGCGGCACGAGCGTCTCGGGGGCCTCAAAGCGGCGCGGTTGGCGCATTCTCATGAGGAAAGCCTGAAGCGGTTGCACGAGGAAGCCCGTGGGCGGGAGGAGGCGATTGCGACCGACCTCGAAACGCGGTTGCGGAACTTTCAAGCCGTCTTCGAGCAGGATTGGGAAGCCTTGGTCCGGAGTTGGCAGGCGGAACTGCCTTCGCTCCTTGCAGATCTGGAGGCGGTGAATGAGCTTGCGGCCGGGTGGAACGGGATCCGGCAGGAGCGGGGGCTGGCGCAATGGCGGCCTCCGGAAGAAGGAACCTTGGCCATTCCCCTCGGGGGGCTCGAGGGGCGGTGGGACGGGTTGGCCGGGGTTTGGCCGCAGGGGGATGCGTTTTTGATTTCCCGCCAATCCTTCGAGGCCCCGGCTTGTTTGCGGATTCCGGACCAGGCCTCCCTCGTGATCGAGGCCGACCGGGCGGGCCGGGCCGGGGCGCTGGCGGCGCTGAATCTGGCGGTTTACCGGCTGCTCGCCAGTCAGCCTCCGGGCCGGGTCGTCTTCACTTTGATCGACCCGTTGGCGCTGGGGGAATCCTTTTCCAGCCTGATGCGATTGTCCGACTCCGGGGAGGCTCTGATCAACGGCAGGGTTTGGACGCAGCCGGAGCAGATTGAAAAGCGGCTCGCCGAGCTGGGCGAGCACATGGAAAAAGTCATCCGGATGGATCTGCGCGACGAATTTGCCACCATCGCGGATTACAATGCGCATCCCGGCAGCCTTCCGGAGGCCTATCGTTTCGTGGTCATTGCGGATTTTCCCAACGGGTTCTCCACGGCCGCCCTGCAACGGCTCGGTTCCATCGCCCTGACGGGACCGCGTTGCGGGGTCCACCTCTTGCTCCACCGGGATGCCGCCAAGCCGCTGCCCCCCGGCCTGGACGGGTTGGATCCGTGGCCCCACGCCGTCTCCTTGAGTTTTCGTGGCGACGTCCCGGTCCTGCTTGGCCAGCCGGAGGGCGTCGCTTTCCGCTTCGATCGCCCGCCCACGGGGGAAACGGCCGCGGCTTTTCTGGACCGGGTCGGCAAGGCCAGCCTCGAGAGCAACCGGGTGGAAGTGCCCTTTGCCCAGATCGCGCCTCCGGAAACAGCTTTCTGGAGCCTGGACACGATCCACGAGTTGCGGGTGCCCATCGGCCGGACGGGAGCGGGCAGGCTCCAGGAGTTGGTGCTGGGCAAGGGGACCCGGCAGCACGCCTTGATCGCGGGCAAGACCGGTTCGGGGAAGTCCACGCTCTTTCATGTGATCATCACCAACCTCGCCTTGTGGGCGGATCCGCGCCGGGTCGAGTTTTATCTGATCGACTTCAAGAAAGGAGTGGAGTTCCAAGCTTACGCCCGGCATCGGCTGCCCCACGCCCGCGTGGTGGCGATCGAGAGCGACCGCGAGTTCGGCCTCAGCGTGCTGCAGCGGTTGGATGACGAATTGCGTCGCCGGGGAGATGTGTTCCGGGAAAAGGGCGTCCAGGATCTGGCCGGATATTCGAGAATGGGCAGTGGGGAGCCGATGCCTCGCTGCCTCTTGGTGATCGATGAATTCCAGGAGTTCTTCACCGAGGACGACCGGGTGGCGCAAACTGCCGCGCTTTTGCTCGACCGCATCGTCCGGCAGGGGCGCGCGTTCGGGATGCACGTCCTGCTCGGCTCGCAAACCTTGGGAGGGGCCTTCACTCTGGCTCGGCCGACCCTGGGGCAAATGGCGGTGCGGATCGCCTTGCAATGCAACGAGGCGGATTCCTACCTCATTTTGGACGAGGGCAATCCGGCGGCCCGGCTGTTGGGGCGCCCGGGCGAGGGCATTTACAACGACCAAACCGGTGCGTCCGAGGGGAACAGTCCGTTTCAAGTGGTCTGGTTGCCGGATGAGGTCCGGGACGTCTGGTTGGCCTTCCTGCGGGCGCGGGCTGATGTGGAAGGTTATGGCGGTTCCGCGCCCTTCGTGTTCGAGGGGAACACGGCGGCCGAGGTCCGGGAGAACGAGCCGTTGCGGCACCTCCTGGCCCGACCCGGTCCGTTGCCCGGTGGAATCCATCTGTTTTTGGGAGCGCCCAACGCGGTCCGGGGGCCGGTGACCGCGCTTTTCCGGCAGCGGAGTGGCAGTCACCTGCTGCTGGTGGGGCCACAGGACGAAGCCGTGCTCGCTTTCACCTTGATCGGGCTGGTGACGCTGGGTGCCCAAGGGGCCGGAGCCGGTCTTCGTTCCGTGGTGCTGGATGCTTTCTCTCCGGAATCCCGGGAGCGCTGGTGGCTCGATCAAGCCATAGCGGGTTCGGCGGGCACGGCGGTCCGGATCGGGGCGGCGGAGATCGAACCCAGCTTCGCGGCCTGGGCGGCCGAGGTCCGCAAACGGAGTGAGAGGGAGCGGGGAACCGATTTTCCGCCGCTCTTTGTTTTCATTCTCGGCCTGCAGCAGTTCAAAAAGCTGCGACCCGGGGAGGAATTCAGCTTTTCCTCCGGGACGGAAGAAGCCGCCAGACCCTCCCGGGATCTGCTCACGTTGTTGGAGGAAGGGGCCGCCGTCGGGGTGCATCTGGTGATGCATTGCGATACCGGAGGCAACTTGAAGCGTTCATTGCCCCGCAAGGCTTTGGCGGAGGTGGGGATGCGCGTCGTCTTCCAAATGAGCGCCGACGATTCCGCTGCCTTGATCGATTCTCCCAAAGCGGTCTCGCTTGGCAGACACCGCGCCCTGTTGCATCATGAGCAGGAAGGCACCGGGGAAATCTTTCGTCCCTATGCGTTGCCCGACGCGGCGTGGTTTGCGGATTTGCAGGCGATATGAAAACAATACTTCTCACTGGATCGGTCATTTGCGGATTGATGATTTCCGGCCAAGCGCAGGTTGGCAAAAAGTCGGCGGGTGATCCCCGGGTCGGGGTTCTGCTGGATCAGGCCGGTCTCAAATTCACCGTGGATCCGGAGGGTGACTTCCGGCTCCACAACGAAGTTTCCGATGGAAGGAGCCAGTTGATTTGGATCCTCTCCAAAACGTCCGGGCTGGGGGATCTGGAAATCCGCGAGGTCTGGTCCATCGCCTTCAAATCTCCCGAACCCTTCAGTGCCAAGGTGGGCCATCTCCTTCTGGAACAGAACGGCCAGACCAAGATCGGGGCCTGGCAAATGCGCAAAATGGGTGACGACTTCGCGGCCGTCTTTTCCGCCCAGATCGCGGCCGACACCGATGTCGATTCCCTCGTCACGGTCATCCAGGCGGTGGCGGAGACGGCGGATGACATGGAAGAGGAATTGTCCGAGGGCGATGATTGGTGAGGAGAGCCCATGAAAGAGGTTTTCGTGCATCGTGATCCGACCCGCGTCGGCTTTTTCCGGTCGGTCCTCGAGGAGGCCGGGATTCCCTGTTTCATCCGTGGCGAATTCGGGAGCACCTCGCTCGCGAGCCGCAAATCGATCTTTTTCTCCCCGGCCCTCTGTGTGCTCCACGATCACGATGAGGAACGCGCCCGCGAAATCCTCGACGACCTCCTGAACGCGCCTTCCACGGAGGAACGGGATTGGAACTGCACCGGTTGTGAGGAAGCGGTCCCGGCCAATTTCGGTTCATGTTGGAATTGTGGCGCGCTGCGCCCCGGGCTCTCCGAGGAATGAAGAACCTCCTGCTCCGGCCGCTGATCCGCACCCGGATGGTCCTCACCTCGCGGGAGAGTGCTTCGCGTCAAATCCGGCGCTTCCTCCTCGAATACCGCGGCCTCTACGCCGGCGTGGGTCAAGAGGAGGCCCGGCGTCGGGTCCGCGTTCCCCCCATGACCGGAATCGACGAGGAGATGCGCTCCTGGTCCCTCTTCCAGATTTTGGAGCACCAGGTGATCGTCAATCGCAGCATCACCGCCATCGTCCGCGCCCTCTCGCTCGGGGAGGAGCCGGGTGGCGAGGGGGCCATCGATCCCAAGCGCGGCGTCCTGCCATCGGAAGACCCCGGCCCGGAGCAGTTGGGGGCGTTCCGGGAGTCGGTGGAGCGCCATTTGGAAGTCGTGGCCGCGCTGCCGCAGCTGCGAGGCACGCGACGCAAGGAGCACCCGGTCTTCGGGAGGCTGGATGCCCACGACTGGCATGCCATGTTCGCCCTGCACCTCCAGATCCACCTTTGGCAGGCGGAAGAAGTGGTCCGCCGGATGTCGGATCCCGGAGGTTGACCGCGGACCGGGGAGAATCCGTGGTTGAGGAGGTGGGCGCATCTGCTTCAATGGGAGGATGACGATGCGCCTCGTAAGTCTTCTCACCTGGATCCTTCTTTGCGTCCTGCCCGCCCAAGAAGCGGTCTACACCGCCAAAACCCCCGGCCCGGGAGGCACCGGAAAGGTGTATATGGGCCGGGAGATTTCCCATGTGGTGGGGCATCAGGCGATCACTTGGCTGGAGCGCCCGGAGCGCGACGGGGAAGAGTTGCCCGATGAGGTGGTTCGCAACATGGAGATCAAGCCGGCGGATGTGGTGGCGGACATCGGCGCCGGGAGCGGCTATTTCAGCTTGCGACTCGCGAAACTGGTGACCGGTGGCAAGGTTTATGCCGTCGATATCCAGGACGAAATGCTCAACTTCATCCAGGTCCGCGCCACGGCGGCGAAGCTGGGGAACGTGATTCCTCACAAAGGCACCATCGAGGACACCAAGCTGCCCGAAAACAGCCTCGACGTCGTGCTCATGGTCGATGCCTATCATGAATTTTCCCATCCCAGGGAGATGATGGAATCGATTGTCAGGGCGCTGAAACCCGGCGGGCGGCTGATCCAGTTGGAGTATCGGGGGGAAGATCCCGGAGTCGCCATCAAACCGCTGCATAAAATGACGCAGTGGCAGGTGAAGCGGGAAATGGCCGCGGTCGGATTAACCTGGAAAGAGACCCGTGATTTCCTGCCCCTGCAGCATTTCTTTGTGTTTGTGAAAGGCTGAGGGCAAGGGCTCCGTTGAGCGGGATCAGAGACCGGGTCCGAAGATCGCGAAATCCGCTCCCATGCGGTCCGCCGGGGCCACCGATTGGCGGGTGACGATGAGGAGGGCACCCGGTTGGAGAAGCGGGTAAACCTTCGTCCCGAAGGCTTTCGGGATGCGGAGACGCTTGCGCAGTTCCGCCACGGGATCCGTGAGGTTTCCCGGTCCATCCAGATTGAGCACCGCCCAAGGCCTCTGTTTGACGCCGGGCAGGACCTCGCTCTCTTCCGGCAGTTCGCCCTCCAAGAGGATGAATACGGCACTTCGCGCGCCACTGTCCACTCCGGGCAGAATGTTCACCCGGGTCTTGCCGATAAGCGTTCCGCTCCGATAAACATAGAGCATCCGGTCCGCCACGCTCAGCAGAATGGCCACCGGGCCGTCCTCGCTCGATGACGGGTCCCAGAAGTCGCCCTCCCCGGCCACGTCTTCCGGACGGAGGCGGACGTCGCTGGCAAGGAGCACGGAGGTGGGTTTGTCCGAGGGCACGGGGGGCGTGTTCCGCCGGGTGATGACGACGGTGGCCCCGAGGCCCATGGCCTCGTCGAGAAGTTGGTTGAAGGCTTGGGGGAGCCGTGGCGCCACTCCTTTCCCCGGGGCTCCCACCAGCGTCATGCCCGTCCAAGAGCCGGCGGAAGCGGAGGAGGTCCGCCCCGGCGGGATGCTGAACACTCCCGTCGATACCGTTCCCTCCACGTTGACGCGACTCCGCCCGATCTGGATGCCATTCCGGTAAACGTAAGCGGTTTGGTCGTCCAGGCTCACCACCATGAGGACCGGACCCGAAGGGCTCAACCTCGGCTCCCACTCAAATTGCCCCGGTGCCAGAGGTTTGCCGGGGCGTGGGGCGATGCTCACGGTCTGGCAGGAGGTCGGCAGGAGCAGCGTGAGGAGCGCGGTGAAAAAGGCCGGCAAGGCGCGTTGGGGGAGGGGAGCCATGATCAAAGGACTGCCGTCCCATAGCACCGGCGGCCACGAAGGCAAGTTCACTCGTCGCGGCCTGCAGCCGATTCCGCGGAACCGGGTTCCCGCCTCTCCTCCCAAACGCCGTGGCCCAGATACCGGCAGACCCGGCCTGCCGCGTCGGTGGCAAAGAGCAGGAGCCAACCGTTCTCGACCAGTTCCCGGACCGCCGCATGCTTGGCGAGCACGGCGTCGATCCTCCCGGTCGGGGCCTCGAGGAAGACGTGCAGGCGGAGCGGCTCGTGGATGAACCGGGTGCCGTCGTGGACCGACTGCAGGGGCAAGCCGGTCTCGAGGTCGCCGCCGTTGCCGAGACAGACCCCCAGATGGCCGACGACATTGTGCAAGACCTTGTTCCCGCTGCCGAAGACGGTGTTGTTCACCGTGGATCCGTAATACTGCAGGTTGATCCAGTTCGCCACCACCATCGGCGCGGTCATGATCAATTCGAGGATCGAGTTGTCCGGGTCCCGCTGCGCCTCGTAGTCGTGCAGGAAGACGCGGCCGCCGAGGTTGGCCCCGACCGTGCGCGCCCGGGGGGCGGCAATGAAGGCCGCATTGCCCGCCAGACCCCATTCCGGGCGGACCTGGGACCAGTCGGCGGCCCGCGAGCGGATGCGGGAGTCGAGCGCGGGATCGGCGGCGCTCAGGCCGAGGAGTTCAGACCGTTCCCGACGGGCCGTGGCACCCGCCCGGGCGAGATGCCGGCGCAACGCCGCGACTTCGGCGGCATGGGAGGCGGGCAGGTCCGGAAGGTCAAAGAGGGTGACATCGTCCGTCGTCGTGTTGTGCAGACCGGCGAGGAACCAGGTGTCTTCGGGGATTGCGATCCCATGTTCCCGGCTCAGGGCGGCGCGAACCTCCGGGTCGTTGAGCAGCCCGGCACCGACCCGCGCATTGACATCGCCCGGATGACCGCCGCAGGCACCGCAATCGAGACCGGCGGCGTAAGGGTTGTTCCTGGTTTCGCTCCCATGGCCGCAAAGCAGGACGAGACGGCCGAAGCGGTCCGTCATGCCCATGTTTTTCAGCATGCCGAAGGCCGTGGCCGGGCGGGTCTCGCGGGGAATTCCTCCGCCCCAATCAAGCGAGGCGCCGCGGTCCCGGAACGCCCCTTTTCCCGGGCGGCCGAAGGGGAGCAGTCCATCCCGCAACAGCGCGGCCCCGAACAGCAGCCCGGCGGTTTCCACGAAGGAGAAACATGAGACCGCGGACTGCTTGAACATCTTCCAGCCGTGGGCCAGCACATCCGCGAGGCCCGCCCTGCGCTGGAGGGCCGCGTGTTCGGAAGGGTCCCGATGGCACTCGTGGACCACCGCTTGGGGCT
Organism: Verrucomicrobiota bacterium; assembly: GCA_018970725.1. Classification (GTDB taxonomy): domain Bacteria; phylum Verrucomicrobiota; class Verrucomicrobiia; order Verrucomicrobiales; family DEV007; genus V1-115. The sequence goes on along the minus strand of JAGWVU010000028.1, from coordinate 20,450 downwards.
GCAGGAGGACCGGGCAGCGGGCGCCTCCTTGGTCCCGGTTCATGGGACGGTATTCGATCGGAAGGCCGAAGAAGCCGGCGAAACCACGGGTCTCGATCCCCGGAGACGTCGCTTCCAGCGCCCGGCGGAAGATTTCCGAGCGGACATCGATGCAGAAGACGGCCTGGACCTCAGGGCGCGACGCTCCGGGCGAGGGCTTGACCGAGCCGCCGGCGGCGATCGCACGGAGGATCCGCCGTTCCCAGGCGTGCTCCAGGGCCAGTTGGCCAAGATGGCTGATCGCGGTGGCCCGGGACAACCCGTCCGGGCGGACCCTTTGGAGACGGCGGAACTCCAGCAGATCCGGTGCCGCCGCCAGTTCGAGCAGGGCGGCCTCTTGACCCACCCGGATGGCCAGAAGCTCCAAAAGCCGGGTGTCCTCTTCGCCCCGCATCGAGGCTTCCCGCGCCAGATATTGCCCGTGCCCTGCCCAACCGCGGATCGAGAGCAGCAGGCGGTGGAGATAATCCGCCGCCGCCTCCGGTTCAACCCGCAGGGCGTGAAGACAGACCGCGATCGCGGCCGCCGGATCATCCGGCAAGACGCGGACCCGGGTCCGGAAGCGTTTCAGTCCTGCGATTTCCAACTTTCGATCGATCGAACTCCACTCCTTCCACGCGGTGAAGAGGGATTCACCCTGCCACGGCATCCGCCAGAGACTTTGGCCCTCGTCGAAATACGCGGCGCAGAAGTCCGCGGCGGCTTCCCGGAGGTTGGCGTGCCAGGCGGTGCCATGGCGGAGATCGAAGGTTTCGGCAAGGGTCAGGATTTCCCGGGGCAAGTCCGTTCCGGGCTCGTTCCGGATCAGGGCGGAACGGAGACGCTCCGGGCGCAGGTCCTCCCAAACGCGGGGATCGATGCCCGGCAGGCGCGTGGCCCGTCGCCAAGCCGCCTCCAAATCCCGCCCGGTGATCTCCCCGCAGCGGATTTTCTCCCGGTAGAACGCCGGGTCCATCCGCAACCCGCCCGGGGCCACCCGCCCGAGCCGCTCGGCAGCGGAAAGAAACGTTTCCGCGGTCAACCCGAGGCAGGGATTTGCCGCCACGAAATTCTTCAAGGGCCAGAGCGGGGCCACCCGGAGACAGGCTTCCCGGGCCGCCTTGGCCGCGGTGGCGGTCCGCCAACGGGTCTTGCCGCGGGCCGGTGGGGCGGAGAGGACGTCGGGAGCGCTGGTCCGGGATGTCGGGGGACGGTTCATGATTTCAGAGGGGGCGGGCTCGGGTTCTAAAGATTCGCGCGGTCCAGCGGTTGGCCTGCTCGCCCAAGTAAAAGCCATTGGCGAGGTGCACATGGAGGGCGCGCAGATGGCGGTTCCCCGTTCCGGAAGCGAGTCGCGCCTGCAACGCCATCACCGTGAGGAACAAGACCGCGATCCCGGCCAGAACCAGAATTTCAAACGGGGAACGCTGTGGTGCATGGTCCGGCAGGACGCCGGCGAGCATCCGCTCGAACAAGGCATGGGCACCGAAGCAGGCCACGGCCGCCGCCCCCCCGGCAAGCAGTCCGTGCGCGATGAGGACCGGGTCACGGCTGGCGGACCAGACGTTTCGCAGGAAGGACGCCAGCCCCATCACAAAAATGGAACCGAGCAGCCACACGCCGGGGTCGGACGGCGGATGCGGCCGGAACCACGCGGCCGCGGCCCAGGTGAGGCTGGCGGCGGCCAGAATCGCGGGGAGGATGATCGGAAATCCGCCCCGGCGTTCCGTCGGCTTCCACGCCGTTTTCTGCGCGGCCACGACGCTTCCCGAGGAGAGAAAGGCGTGCGCCTTGTAAAGCGAGTGGGCCACGATGTGGAGCGCGGCCAAAGCGAACGCCCCGAGCCCACATTCCAGCATCATGAATCCCATTTGGGCGATCGTCGAATACGCCAGGGAACGCTTCACACTCGTCTGCGGCAGCATCACCAGGGAGGCGAAGAGGGCGGTGAACGCCCCGGTGATGGCCAGCACGTCCATCACGACGGGGACCTGCACGAGCAGCGGACTGAGCCGGAGCACCAGAAAGCCGCCGGCGTTGATGATCCCCGCATGCATCAGCGCGGAGACCGGTGTCGGCGTTTCCATGGTATCCGGGAGCCAGGTGTGAAAGGGGAATTGGGCGGATTTGAGGAGGGCCGCGAAGACGAGGAGAAAGGCGAGCATGGTCGGACTCACCCCGCTCCCGGCGGACGCCGCGAACATTTCGCGGAAGTCCCAGGTGCCGAAGCTCTGCCAGGCCGGTACCAAGCTGGCCGCCAGGCAGAGGTCCCCCAGCCGGCTGGAGAGGAATTTCTTGTTCGCGGCCAGCCGGGCGGCCGGGCGGTCCCGGTAGAATGTCAGGAGCCGGTGGAGGGATAGGCTGGTGGCTGCCCAGGCCAGCGCAAAAAGGAGGAGGTTCCCGGCCAAAATCAGCGTCAGGACCGAGCAAAATGTCAGTCCGAGCCACTTCGTGAAACGGTTCTGGCCGGGGTCGCCCGCAAGGTAGGGACCGCTGTAACGGGTCACCACCGCGGCAAGAAAACAGACCAGCGGCAGCATCACCGCGGTAAGGGCATCCACTTGAAAACAGGCAAGGTGGCTTTCCCCACGCAGCATCACCAGCACGGAGGCGGAAAGCGCCGCCGCCAGGGAAAGAAGCGAGGCCCGAACCATCAGGACGGTCCGCTTCCCGCCCTGTGAGAAGCCGGGGAGCAGCGCGGCGGCCAAGGGGAACAAGGGGGCGAGGAGCGCGGGGGCGGCCGTCAGGATGGATTCCGGCTGGAGCGATAACGATTCCGCGAGTTCATTCTCGATCATCTCCCTCACGCATCCACCCGGAGAAGAGGTTCTTCCAATATATGTTCTACGAAAAATCGTTCGCTTTTATCAATGGATGAGGAAATCTGCGAGGCGGTTCCATGTTGAATTACCATCATCTGCGATATTTTCGTGCCATTGCCAGAGAGGGGAGTGTCACCGCCGCTTCCAAGGTCCTCAATCTTTCCCAATCCTCTCTCAGCATCCAGTTGCGGCAGTTGGAGGAGAGCATCGGCCAGCCCCTCTTCCGCCGGGAAAACAAATCGCTCGTCCTGACCGAGGCCGGACGGATCACCCTGGATTACGCGGAAACCATTTTCCAGACCGGGGAGGAGATGATCGATGTCCTCCGGCATCGCGGGTCCGGCCGCAGAACGGTTCTCCGGGTCGGAGCGGTCGCCACCCTTTCACGGAACTTCCAGGCGGGCCTGTTGCGTCCCCTGGTCGGCCGGGAAGATGTGGAATTGGTGCTGCGCTCCGGAAATTTGCGCGAGCTTTTGGCGATGCTCAAGGCGCACCTGCTCGACGTGGTGCTCTCCAATCTGGCGGTGCCGCGGGATGGCGAGACCCCCTGGCATTCCCGCTTGCTTGATGAACAACCGGTCAGCCTCGTGGAACTGGCCTCGCGGCGGCGCGAGCGCTTTCGCTTTCCCGAGGATCTCGCCACGACCCCGCTCGTCCTGCCGGGGCACGACAGCAACTTGCGGGCGGCGTTCGATGGCTTGATGGAGCGCCTCGGCGTTCGGCCGATGATCGCCGCGGAAGTGGATGACATGGCGATGTTGCGTCTCCTTGCCTCGGAAGGGGCCGGATTGGCGCTGGTCCCGCCGGTGGTGGTGCGGCGCGAGTTGGACCAAGGCCTCCTGGTTGAGCGCCATCGGATCGTGGAGATCCGTGAGACCTTCCACGCCATCACCATCACGCGGCGTTTCCCCAACCTCGTGTTGCGGGATTTGTTGCGCCCCTACGACGCCCGCACCCCCCCGCGGAGCGGCGCCTGACGGGGCGGGGTGAGGCGGGATCCCTGAAAACGGAATTGACCTCGCGGCTCTTTTTCCTCTAGTCTGCAGGCCATGACCGGAAACTCCTGCGGGCGCGGGGCGCGGGTGGGAGAGGCGAGGCTTCCGCTCCTTGTGGTGCTGGCCTTGGCTTTGTCCCTCTGGACCGCCCCGGGCGCCCGGGCGGAAGGAATCGATGTGATCGCGGTGGACGACCTCCTCTCCGAGAACTGGCGGGACCCGGGCGTGGTGGCTTTCCGCCGGGCGGGAACCACCGGAAGCCTGACGGTGCGGTTCGCCCTCTCGGGCACGGCGGTCTCCGGGGTGGATTATGCGGTGAACCCCGGCAACGCGATCGTGATCCCGGACGGGGAACGTGAGGTGACGCTGTCGTTCGCTCCTCTGCAGGATGCGGTGGTGGAGCGGCCGGAAACGATGGTGGTGACCTTGCAGGCGGACCCCGGCTACAGCTTGCCGGCGGAAGCGAAACGGCGGGCCGTCACCTTGACGCTGAGTGATTCCGGGACAAAGCCGGGGGCGAAGGAGGCGGCCCGGTTTTTGTTCCAAGCCGCCTTCGGCCCGTCGGCGGACTCGATCTCGGACCGGGACATGGTTCCGGAAAACGTGGAATCGGTCATGTCGCTGGGGTTCGCACGGTGGATCGATGGGCAGTTCCGGACAAAACCGGGCCTGCACACGCCAACGCTCGATGCCATGGTGCGGGCGAGGAAGCCGGTCTCTTGGGATAGCAAAGTCCGGCCATGGTGGGAACGGGCCATCGGGCCGTCGGCCATCGATCCGTTGCGGCAGCGGGTGGCCTTCGCGCTGAGTGAGATTTTTGTGGTCTCCGATCGGTTGGACGACTTGAGCAACCAGCCGCAGGGCATGACCTCGTATTATGATATGCTGGTCACGGGAGCCTTCGGGAATTTCCGCGGCCTGCTCCGCGGCGTGGCGCTCCATCCCTGCATGGGCACTTACCTGAGCCATTTGAAGAACCGCAAGGCGGATCCGGAGGCGGGAACCTTTCCGGACGAAAACTTCGCGCGGGAAGTGATGCAACTCTTCAGCATCGGTCTCTGGGAGCTGAATCCCGACGGGACACGGGTGTTGTCGGGAGGACAGCCGGTGCCGGCTTATGACAACAACACGATCACCGCTTTCGCCCGGGTGTTCACGGGGCTGAGTTTTGGTGGAAAACGTGGAACGGAGTTCTGGTGGCCTCCGGAGAACTACACGGCGCCGATGCGGATGTGGGATGAATACCATGACATGGCGCCAAAGGTGTTGCTCAACGGGGTGGTGCTCCCGGCCCGGCCCGCTTTTGATCCGGCGTCGCCCGACCGCGGAGTGTCAGGGATGTTGGATGTCGAGGCGGCCATCGATTGTTTGTTCCACCATCCCAACACCGGCCCGTTCATTGGCAGGCAGTTGATCCAGCGCCTCGTGACCTCCAATCCTTCTCCGGATTATATAAGCCGGGTGGCCCAAGCCTTCGCCAACAACGGGTCCGGGGTCCGGGGAGATATGAAGGCGGTGATCAAGGCGATCCTGCTGGATCCGGAGGCGCGCTTGGAAACGAACCTTTCCAGCTCGACGTATGGCAAAATGAAAGAGCCCTATCTCCGCACCGTGAACCTGGCGAGGGCTTTCAACGCCCGTTCCGCCAACGGGTCCTGGCCCCTGGCGTATCTCGATGAGATCCATTTCCAGCAGCCCTATTCCAGTCCAAGTGTCTTCAACTTTTTCCGGCCCGGTTATGTGCCTGCCGGACCGTTGAGTGACGCCGGTCTGGTGGCTCCCGAGTTCCAGATTTTGCATTCCATCAGCGCTGTTTCCGTGCCGAACTACCACTTCAACGCGCTGCGGCAGGGTTTCAACCGATGGGGGGATGCGAATTGGCGCAATCTGGTCCTGCCAGGGCTCCGGGTGGAGATGTCCTTGGTGAACGATGTCCCGGCGCTGATGCGACGCCTCGACCTGGTCCTGACCGGAGGCACCCTGGACCCGGAGCAACACCGCATCATCCGGGAATTCGTCGAATCGATCGACAACACGGTTTGGGAGTGGAAAAAAGAGCGTGTCTGGAATGCCATTTATCTGATTTGCACCCTGCCTGAATACGCAGTCCAACGATGAAGCCCCGCCTTTCACGTCGCCATTTTTTGAGCCGTGTCCGGGGCGGTGCCGCCTCCCTGCCGGTGCTCAACACCATCGTGAACCTGCGTTTGGCGGGAAGCCTCGCGGCGGCGGAGCCGGCTTCCGGGGAATACCGGGCCCTGGTTTGTGTCTTTTTGCCGGGCGGAATCGACTCGTTCAATCTGCTTGTCCCGCGGGGGGGCGCCGAATACACGGAGTATCGGACGATTCGTCAGGACCTCGCCTTGCCTCAGGCAAGTTTGCTGCCGATCACACCGGACGTTTCGCCGGGATTGGATTTGGGATTGCATCCCGGGATGAGCGGAATCCAGACGTTGTTCGGTGAGGGGAAAGCCGCGTGCGTCGCCAATGTCGGAACCTTGATCGAACCGGTGACCAAACAACAGGTCAACGACGCAAGCAGGGCGCTGCCGCTGGGGCTGTTCTCGCATTCCGATCAAATCGAACAATGGCAGACATCCATTCCCAATGCGCGCTCCGCCCGGGGTTGGGCGGGCCGGGCGGCCGATCTGTTGCGTGATCTCAACGGTCAGCAGGACGTTTCCATGAACATCTCGCTTTCCGGAACGAACCTCTGGCAAAGCGGGGATTCCACGGTGGAGTATGCGATCGGTCCGGAGGGTGCGGAGGAGCTTCAAGGCTATGATCCGGAATCAACCGATCCATGGAGCCTGACACCGAAGCGCACCGTGGCGATTGGTGAGCAGCTTGGCCTGACCTATGATCACCTGCTGCAGCAGGCGTTCCAAACGAAGCGCGTCAAGGCGATCGGCGCCTATGGACTCTTCAATTCCGCCACGGACGTGACCTTGCCAGGATCGGTCGTCTGGCCGGCCGGTGACTTTTCCGGGAAACTGCAAATGATTGCCAAGGCCATTGCCGGGCGCGGAGCTTTGGGGCAGAAGCGTCAGACGTTTTTCGTGCAATATGGGGGGTGGGATCATCATGACGAGGTCCTCACCAACATGGCGGGTCAGGTGGCCGGGCTGAGCGCCGGGTTGCTGGCGTTTCAGCGTTGCCTCGAGGCGCTCGGGGTGGGCGATCAGGTGACCCTGTTCACCGCTTCCGACTTCGCGCGCACCCTCACCTCCAATGGCGCGGGCAGTGATCATGCCTGGGGGGGCAACGCCTTCGTCATGGGCGGCGCGGTCCGGGGCAACCGGATTTATGGAGCGTTTCCGCCATTGTATGCGGACAACCCATACGACGTCGGCCGCGGTCGCCTCATCCCGACCACCAGCGTGGACAGCTACTTCGCCGAGTTGGCGTTGTGGTTGGGCGTTTCCCGAACCAATCTTCCGCTCGTGCTGCCGAACGTCGCCTCCTTCTTCGATCCGGCTTCCGGCGGAGCCCCCCTCGGATTCCTGCTTTGAGCGTTGCTTTGAAATGGGGCGCTGCCGGCGTCGTCCTCGTCGCGGTCGCGGTGATCATCCCGGGGCGCATCCAAGGGCCGGAGGGCAGCGGGAGCGCGGAGCCCGGATCCACTGCATCCCGTCCCTGGCCACCCGTCGCGGTCGCTGCGCCGCCATCGGTTCCGGCGCGATCCTCATCCTCCGCGGGGCCTCATTCACCGCTGGCGGACCTGCTTGCCGATCCGGCGATGGCTCCGCAGGAAGAAGTCCGGCTGGTCAGGCAGCTCTTTTCCCAATACACCTCCGCCTTGCAGAACCGCCCCGGGCCGCCGGTCGGGGACAACGAGGATCTCGTCAAGGTGCTGACCGGGAGGAATCCGCTGAAGCGCGCGCTGCTCCCGCCGGATCATGCACGCCTCGATGCCCGGGGACGCCTCTGTGATCGCTGGGGACGGCCGTTTCACATTCACGCGATCAGCGGCCGTTGGATCGAAGTGCGCTCTGCCGGTCCGGACGGCACCCTGTTCACCGCCGATGACGTCGTGGAACCGCCTCCGCCCTGATCGCTCAAACTCCGCCGGAACCCGCGCGACTTCCGACGTGCGCCGGAGTTGAAAAGGCACCATCTTAGCCCATGAAATTTCCCCTCGGTTCGTTTCTGTGCCTTCCGGCGATCCTTTTCACCTGCCTGTCCGCGTCCGGGCAGGAAGGCGGCAAGGGCAAGGCGAAGGCCAAGCCTCCCGGTCCGCCGCCCCAGGCGCAGGTCGGCCCCGCCGTCGGAGCCAACGTGGCCACGCCCGTTTCGCGGATCAAGGCACCCGAAGGGTTCCGGGTGGAACTCCTCTACTCCGTTCCCGGGGAGGGGCAGGGTTCGTGGGTGGCGCTTTGCGCCGATGACAAGGGCCGCATCTACGCCAGCGACCAATACGGTGGTCTCTACCGCTTCCCGGCCCCTCCGGCCGGTCAGCCGCTCGATCCCAAGGCCGTTGAAAAGGTGCCCGCCCCCATCCGCGCGGTCAACGGAATGCACTTCGCCGACGGCGCCCTTTACGTCGGGGTGAACGATTACGAGCAGAAGATTTCGAGCGGCTTTTACAAGGTGACCGACCGCGATGGCGATGACCGACTCGAGCACGTCGAAGTCCTCCGCGCGATGGATTCCAAGGGCGACCACGGGGTCCATGCCATCGTCCCCGTGCCCGGCAGCGAGGATTTTTATCTCATCTCCGGCAACAACACGATCCCGGCCGAGGCCGATCCCGCCTCTCCGGTCCCGGCGATTTGGGGCGAGGATCACCTCCTCCAGCGCATGCCTGACGGTCGCGGCCACAACCGCCACGTCCTCGCGCCCGGCGGGATCATCTACCGCGTCTCGCGCGACGGCAAAACGTTCTCCCGCATCGCCTCGGGCTTCCGCAACATCTACGACGCTTCCGTCAATCGCGCCGGAGAGCTGTTCACTTATGACGCGGACATGGAGTATGACTTCAACACGCCTTGGTATCGGCCCACCCGCGTGAATCACGTGGTCAGCGGGGGTGAGTTCGGATGGCGCAACGGGGCCGGGAAGTATCCGGAGTTTTACCCTGACAACCTGCCCGCCACCGTCAACATCGGTCCCGGTTCGCCGACTGGAACGACGTTCGGTTATGGCGCTAAGTTTCCCGCGAAGTTCCAGAACGCCCTCTACATCCTCGACTGGAGCTGGGGCAAGATTTACGCGATCCACCTCGAGCCGGAGGGCGCGAGCTACACCGGTGTGAAGGAGGACTTCATTTCCGGGGCCCCGCTGCCGGTGACCGATGTCTTCATCCATCCCAAGGACGGCGCGATGTATTTCGCGATCGGCGGCCGCCGTGTCCAGTCGGGGCTCTATCGGGTCACCTACACGGGAAGCGAGTCGACCGCCGCCGCGGCACCTGAAACTTCCCTGACCGAGGCCGCAAAGCTGCGTCACGAACTCGAGGCCTGTCACGGCAAGCCCGATCCGAAAGCCGTCGATGTCGCCTGGCCCCACCTCGCCCATGCCGACCGCCACGTCCGCTGGGCCGCGCGCACCGCGATCGAGCACCAGCCGATCGACGTTTGGAAGGAGCGTGCCCTTTCCGAGAAAGATCCCGCCAGGCAGGTCGAGGCTCTCCTCGCACTGGCCCGCGCCGGGGGCATCTGTCCCTACCACCGCGTCCCCGCCAAGCCGCTCGGTGTGCCCGCCGGGGAACCCCAGATCAAGAGGCTCCCGATCCCCGAGGGAGCCACGCCCACCCCGCCGGTCGATACCGTCCTGCGCGACCGGATTCTCCGGGCACTCATCGCGGTTGACTTCGCCGCGCTTGCCCCGGAGTCGCAACGGACGCTCGTGCGCACCGTCCAGATCACCCTGAACCGCTTCGACGGGGCGGGGGATCTATCCGGCGAACTCATCGCCGATCTCGATCCCGCCTTCCCGGCGTCGTCCTTCCCGATGAACTGGCTTCTCGGCGAAACCCTCGCTTACCTCCAGTCCCCCAACATCGCCGCCGAGGGGATTGCGCTGATCAAGGAAGCCGTGTCCCAGGAAGAACAACTGGAATACGCCCGCAGCCTCCGGTTCGTCAAAACCGGCTGGACCCGGGAACTGCGCACCGCTTACCTCGAGTGGTTCCTCAAGGCCGCGAACTACCGGGGCGGAGCGAGTTTCGAAAAATTCATCGAGTTCATCCGCAACGATGCCCTCGCCACCTTCACCGACACAGAAAAGACGGAACTCGCCGACCTGATCGCGAAGAAACCGGAACGTCTTTCCGCGATTGAAAACGTCGGCACCATGTTCGTGGGGCGGACTCCGGTGATGTGGACGCTCGAGGAACTCAGCAAGGCCGCGGAAACCGGTCTGACCGGGCGCGACTTTGAAAACGGCCGCCGGATGTTCGCCGCCGCGGCTTGCTCCGCCTGTCACCGCTTCCGGGACGGGGGCGGGATGAACGGACCCGATCTCACCGGAGCGGGCGGTCGCTATTCACCCCACGACTTCCTCGACCAGATCATCAACCCGAGCAAGGAGATCAACGAGCAGTTCGCCCCCGTGGTCGTGACCCTGAATGACGGTTCCGTGGTCAGCGGCGTGGTCGTCAACCTGAACGGGGACGGCGTCACCCTCAACACCGACCTTTCCGACCCGAACCAGCGGGTCAACGTGGATCGCAAGACGGTGAAAAGCATGGAAGTCTCCAAGGTCTCGCCGATGCCCCCGATGCTGCTCGGCATGCTGAAGAAAGAGGAGATCCTCAATCTCGTCGCCTACGTCCTCAGCGGCGGAAATCCGGAGGACGATCGCTTTAAACAGTGAGCTTGGTTTCCCACAGAGCAACGTAGGGGAGGTCGGGACACAGCCGTCCCGCCGGCAAAACGCTCCTCATCCCGCTTCACTGCGTGTCGGCAGGTAGGTTGGACATTCCTGTCCGACCGGGTCCATGATCTATGGTCAGGCAGGAATGCCTAACCTACCACCGCTCATGGAAGGCATCAAAGTGCCACCCGGCTTGGACCCAATCCTCCGCGACCCAGCAACGCCACGCCCCGTCCGTTTCCAATCCGGCCTTCTTGGGGTTGGCTCCGGTATAGGCAATGGCATGGGCGAGGTGTTCCTCGTCGCGAATGATCCGGTCGTAGCTTTCCTGTTCCCACAGAAGACCTCCAGTCGCTCCGGCGCGCCGCTGGATTTCCCGGGACGCGGATCCCTTGATGCCTTTGAGCAACCTTCCCAAATCCTCATTGGGGTAAGGCCGGATCACAACGTGGCAGTGGTTGGGCATGATCGCGTAGGCTCCGGTGTGATACCGGTTCCCGTGAAACTTGCGTAACGCCGCGGCGAGGATTTCCACGTTGGCCCGGTCGTGAAACACGCAACTTCCCGATCCTTCATCCAGCCAGCCATCGACGCGCCGGGTGAAGGTGCGCGCGTATTCCTCCCAATCTGCCTCGCCTCGAGGTTCCGGGTGGCGGTCTTCCCAGTTCCGGCGCAAAATCCGGAGTTCCTCCAGACGGCTTTGCGGAAGGGAATCGGCCTGTCGGAAGGTGACCGCGTAGGTGGCCCCATCCTGGCGCCAATGCGGCAGGTGGCGATGAGTGACGGTCACGGGTTTGAGAGGATCAAACCCCTGAAATCCCTCCGGTGTCGGCAACATCCATCTCATCCTTTGTAGGTTGGACATTCCTGTCCGACCGGCAAATCATTCTTTGCGTAGGTTGGACATTCCTGTCCGACCTGTTCCATGATCTATGGTCAGGCAGGAATGCCTAACCTACAAGCGCGCAGGAAAGCGGGATGATGGTTGCTCCCTTGCCGGCCTGGTTGGGACACAGCCGTCCCGGCTGTGAGGGTTGCAGGCGTCCCGCCGGCAAAACGCTCCTCATCCCGCTGCACTGCGCGCCGTCGTAAGGTGGGTTGGACATTCCTGTCCGACCGCCTCCATAATCTGTGAAGATGAGCATCGGTATGACGTGGAGGCTATTGAGCAGCTACGGGGTGACTTTGACGGCGGGTTTGGATTTTGGCAGATTCTCCAGCTTGCCGAACATGATGCGATCCGGTCCGCCACCACCCTCCCGGGCCTGACTCACGGTGAGCCAGACCGCACCATCGTGCTCGGCGAAGGCTGGGTATTGAAAGGTTTGCGTGCTTTCAAAGCGGTATTTGCGCTCCCATGTCACGCAGTCCATCGAGACGTCCACATTGAAGACGCTACGCCCCGCGTTCCCGATCCGGGTCGCTTCCTGCCAGCCGAGGTAATAGACGCCGCCAAACTTGTCGAAGGTGGGCTTCGAACTCGTGCCATTGGGCACCCAGCCCCGCGGCTCGGCCTTCGTCCAAGTCCGGCCATCGCGGCTGGTGGTGAAGAGGTAGTTTCGCGTGCCACCCTCTTGGCGGCAGATGGCCATCCAGGTGCCGTCGGGCATCCGGTTCACGGCGGATTCAGTGAGGTTCAAATCAAAAGGCTCGTTATAGCGACCGACAACCTCCAGCGTGTCGCCCGCATCATTGAACACGGTCAGCGCGTTGAGCGCGTTGATGTAGCTGTTGAGCACCGAATAGGTCCTGCCGTCGAACTTCTTGAATGCGTCGAGCAGTTCCAACGAGTAGTCTTTGGCCGGTTTCGTGAAGCCATGCTTGACCGCATCAGCATGCAAATACTGCGGCTGAAGGTCGAAGACGCCGATCGACGTTTTGAGCTTCACGCGATGGACGTCATTGGCGAAGGCTCGGGTGCGGAGATCAAAATCGCGGTAATACATCTGTGACTGGCCGCGTCCTGGCTGCTCGCTGCAAAAGAAGCAGCGCAGCGTGTGGTCATTCATCAGGAGGGTTCCGGAGGCGTAGCACGCACCACGCGGCAGGGTTTCGTTTGTGAAGGCCTGCCCTGACTTGGCCGTGGTCAAGAACGCTTCGACCGTCATCGCCTTCAAGTTCACGACGGACAGGGCGGAGTAAATGGAGGCCCTGTCGTGCGTTTCCCCTGATGCCGTATTGTCAGCCAGCGTGGCGACATAAGCCCGGCCGCCGATCAAGGTAAGCTTGGATCCGTGCGCCCCTTTCACCTCGGGCGCGGTGACTTTGATCAACCCGGCGATCACCTTGTCGGCTGCCGCCTTGGGGTTCCAGTTCGCGGGAACGAGCTTCGGTGCACTGGCAGGCTTGTTGAGCTTGTTCACCACCTGCTTCAGGCTCACGGCACCGGAGACGTTCTTGCCTGCAGCCACGTCTTTTTCTTTGAACTTCGCGAGCAAGATCTCGCCTGCGCCACCGCGATCACGATCATAAGTGACCCAGATGAGGCCGTCCTTGTCCTGCACGCCGTCGGGATAAGACACGCCGCTGCGTTCATCGAGCAACAGGCCCTCGTTCCACGTCGCGCCGTCGTCGGTGGAAAGCTGCGCGGTGAGGTGGCTGCGTCCGGTGAACTTGTAGTGGTTCACCAGCAGCAGATGGCCCGAGGCGAGACGCCGGATGAAGAAGCGCGAATGCGGCGTGGCGATGGTGGTCGGCCTGCCTTTCGTCCAGGTGCGACCTTTGTCAGAGGAATGACTCTCCCACAGAACCTTCTCAGTGCGGATGAGCATCCACAGACGTCCGTCCTTGAGTTCCACGATCATGTTCTCGAGTCCCGCCTTCTCCGTCTTCACCGCACCATGCAGCTTCCAGGTCTTGCCTTCATCGGTGGAGATCGCTGCGCCAAAAACCTGTTTCGGATCGAATCCCGCCCAGCCTGCCAGAGGTTCCAGCGCGTGCACCACCGGCAGCACCCACTCACCGGACGAGAGCACCGTGGGCTTGTTCATCCGGAAGCTGAACGGACTGTCGAATCCGACACGGAACTCTGCGCCCCAGACCGGCGGCGAAGCATCCGGGGCATCGCAGATGCGTGCATAGACTCCGTGCCGGGTGCTGTCCTTGACGCTGCGGTTGAAGAGATACCAGAGCCGCCCTTTCGGATCCATCCACAGGCACGGGTCGTAGCAGCGCGTGCCATCATTCAGAGGCAAACCCATCGCCTGCGGCGCGGAGAAGGTCTTGCCGCCATCGTCGCTTTGCGAAAGCACGACCGTGTTCTCCGGTTGTGGCTCATGCGTTCCACCCGTGAACCACGAGACAAACACGCGGCCCTTCGCCGTGCGTTCGAGGCCGGGGATGCCCTGCCAGGTGCGCTTGGCGAGGTCGATGGTGACAGGTTCAGCAGCGTGCAGCGCGGCCAGCGATCCGAGCAGGAGGACGGTGATAAGTGTGAGGGCGAGTTTCATGAGTTGGCTCCAGGCTTCTTTCACTTCGTGGTGACTTGCAGGGACGTGATGGGAATGATCGCCAACTCGCATTGTCTGCGGCCACTGAAGCCTGCCGTGTAGAGCACGAACAGGCGGCCATCATGCTCGATGGCGCACGGGTAATGCGACGCGGTCGGGCGGTCGGGGGCGCTGTGGTTCTGCACGCACCAGCTCTTCGCCAGCGCAGTCTCGCCTGGACGGCTCACGCCAATGACAAGCGTTTCGCGGCTGTTGAAACCTTTCTCACCGTCCTTGGGCTGATTGAAGACCAGGTAACGCTGGCCTGTGGAAAGATGGCCGGCATACAGCTTCGAGGTGGAGGCGGTCAACGTGTGATCCTTCACCACGCTCCAGGTGCGACCATAGTCGTGACTGGCAAACACGAAAGGCACCGCGCTCGTGTTGTTGCGCGTGATCGCCAGCAACTCGCGACCTTCCACCCACACGGCAGTTTCGGGGCAATGCGCTTTGGAAAGTTCCTCCGCCTGCAATCGCACGATCTGCCAGCGGCCAGTGATGTCATCGCTCCGGCTGATGGCGACCGCGGGAAGGTAAGGCTTCACGCCGAAGCGGCTCGCCACCCGGCCCGCCATGATCCAGTTACCATCGGCCATCTTCACCGGTTGGCAAAGCGGCAGAAAGAGGTCGGCGATGTCGCCGCGCGGCTGCCAGCGGTTGGTCGCCTCATCGAGCACATAAACCGCGCAGGTGCTGATGAGGTCGTGCCCTTTCATCTTTCCGACGAACGCGTGGAGCACGCCGCCATGCGAGAGCAGTTGCGCGGGCACGAAGTAGGTGCCGTCCCTGCGCGTGTCCTCGGCGATGACCTCCAGCGCGGACCACGTCTTGCCGCCGTCCTTCGAGCGACGGCAGCGGATGAGCGATTCGCCGACAATTTCCTGCTCCGGACAGTTATACCATGCAGCGAAAAGCTCACCTTTGTGAAACTCGATGGCCGGATCATGGAGGAACTGGTAACGATCCGAATCACTGCGCTCGACGCGCATATGCTCGATGCCAGCGGGAAAAGGCGGCTCAGCAGCGTGCAATGATGCCAGCGGTGCCAGCAGCAGGGCGGTGAGGAGTGTGAGGGTGGGTTTCATGTTAGTTTGTGAGAGTGAGCTTTCCAAAGCGAATCGAACGCCGGCCATGCTTCTCGTCACCGCTGTCCCATACGGCGCGGAACTCGCCGGGCGCTGTTTCGATGAGCGTGGGATAGGAGTTGTGGATGCCAGCGTCGAAGAAGCTGCGCTCGGCGCTCCATGCGCCGCTCGCGGGCTTCACTTTGTAGCGCAGCGCCATGCGGCTCCATGCGGGGCCGTCATTGTAAACGTAGAGCTGTGTGCCGGTGCTCGATTGGCCGAACCATCCTTCCGACACGGTGTTCCAAAGCTCCGGCTCCTCCTGGGCGATGCTCCACGTCTTGCCGCCATCGGTGCTGGTGCTGGACCAGGCGCGGGGAGGATTGAGCGCGCCGCCCTCCTTTCGTCCCTCGGCGGTCCGCATGACCATCTTGAGATGCTGCTGCTCGTTGATGACGGCGATCTGGCCTTCGTGCAGGAAGATTTTCCCCGGCTCCGGCTGCGGCACATAACCGCCGAGGCTCCAATCAAGCAGGCTGGTGCTGCGCAGCACAAACTGCTCGCGCTGACCGAGCGGATCGGCCCGCTTCGTGTTGCGATGCGTGGGCAGCAGATAGACCGGCTGGCCGTTTTCGATGATGCGCTGGATTTCACCGAGAATGACAAGCGGCCCCGTGTAGTGCATGGCCAGTTCGACGGGATTCCACGAGCGTCCGCCATCCCCACTGTAGGCAGCGGCGAGGTGCGAGTCCTCGCTGTCGGCATAGTTCAGCGGGCAGCGCATGGCAAAGCACCACAGCACCTCCTGCCCCGGCGGATGGTAGAGCACCGCATTGCAATAGCCGAACTGCATCGCGCCATGCCGCTGCTGGTGGTCAAAGATCGTGCTCGGAATGCTCCAGGAGTCGCCGTCGCTGCTGGAAACGATGGCGTCGATGCTGCCCATGTCGGTCTTGCCCGCGATGCCTCTCTGGTAGGCCACGACGAGATGCTTTTCCTTCCACAGTGCGATGCTGGGCTGCCCAAGCAAGGATGCACGTGGCTCTTGGTCAGCGGTGCGGACAACGCACACGTCGCGGACATCGGAAGCGGCTTCGGCGAAGGCCGACGGAGCGAGAAGGAGGGTGGTGAAGAGTGTGAGGGTGGGTTTCATTTTGTTCTCTAACTAACTGACAGGAAATACCTTTTCGCCGCGCCCGCCCACGAGTCAACGGTCGGCGTGGGATGGTGGGGGTTCATTCCGGATTCGGGCCTGCTTTGTAAAAGCGTTTTCATGTTCCGTCAGAGTAAGTGAAGGGCGTGAAGGTGGTCCCGGATTTGTTCGCGTTCCGGTGCCTCGAAGCGGTGGAAAGGCTCGGCCATGACGTCGCTGCAAATCCCGAGCAGGTTGAGCGAACACTTGATGCCCTTGATGATCGCGGACTTGTGCCGTCCGACAGCGTAAATGCGGCTCGCCAGCTCGATGACCCGGGTGTGCAATTCCCGCACCTTGGCCAAATCCTGGGCCACCGCCGCCTCATAGAGATCCACGTAAAGGCGCGGATGGATGTTCGCCCCACCGTTGACCCCACCATGCGCCCCAAGGAGCACCGCTTCGGCGGTCAGTTCTTCGGGACCGACGAGCAGTGACCAGTCGGGACGCTGCTTGGTCAGGCGGAGCAGTTTGTGAAAGTAAATCATGTCGCACGACGAATCCTTGATTCCGATGACCTTTTCCCACTGCATGGCGGCGCGGATGACGCTGGATTCGAAGTTCACCTTTGTCAGCCCCGGCATGTTGTAGAGATACATCGGCAGGGGCAGCTCTTTGATAAGATCCCCCATGTATTCGATGAGTTCCGCCTGACCTGCCGGGAAATAATACGGCGCGGCGAGCACGACACTGTCGGCTCCGTGCTCCGCCGCGTGACGCGCCAGATTCAAGGATTCGGTGAATGCCGTATCCGTGATGCCGGCGAGAACCGGAACGCGTCCCGCGGCGAGCGTGATGGCCCGCTCGATGAGTTCCCGGCGCAGGCGGTAGCCCAGGCTCGGGCCTTCTCCGGTCGTGCCGAGAATGAAGAGCCCGCTGACGCCGCCGGCGATGAGATGTTCGATGAGGCGTTCCAACCCGGATACGTCGAGCGTGTCCCGATCCGAGAGCGGGGTGACAAGCGGAGGGACAATACCCTTGAGCATGGCCGGCTGGGGCGGACGGATTACTTGGAACGGGGGTTGCGAAGGAAGTAGAAGCGCCCGTCCTCGGCGCCGCCGATGAAGTCTGGCACTTTGTCGCCATCGAAGTCGACCACGGTGGGACTGACGTCGTGCCCCTCGATGTTCCGATCCGCGAGGGTCCCGGCACTTTTCATGATCCAATTCCCGTCCTTGGCCTCCACTTGGCGCAGGAAATCGGCGTTGGAGGAGTTGAGGAGGAAATCGAATCTCCCGTCCCCATCCCAATCCGTGACGCAGAGCTTGCGGCGGCCGCTCTTGCCCGCGCTGCCCGCATTGAGCCGGAGAGGCTGGCCCGCTTCATCGAGGAAAGCGCGGCGCGGATGCTTCAGGATGCGTTTGCCGTCCCGCTCCGCGCGCTCGAAGAAAGCGAAATAGCCCTCGGTGTCGAGCATCGCGAGATCGACCAAGCCATCCCCGTTGAAGTCGAACACCACCGGCGTGGTGCGCCACTGGGTGAGCAGTTCCTTGCCGTTGGGCTTGAGCCAACCCCAGGCCAAGGTGGGTTGCGGCCCCTCCCATTCCACCTCGATGGGCTGCGGCGCGGCCAACTTGGGCGACTGCCGGGTGCCGGTGTTCTTGAGCCACTGCACGCGGCTGGTGATGGAGTTCAGCAGAATGTCGGGAAGACCGTCCCCATCCCAGTCGGCGATGTTGAGCGTGGTATACCCCCACTTGGCTTCGGCGGGCCCTTGGATGCTCTGGTTCCCCGCCAGCACCCGGAACGCGTTGCCGTCCACCTCCAGGCGCCGCGGCGCGTTCCACTTGGGCGGGGCCACGTTCGGCCCGCTCAGGTTCTCGAAAAACTCGATGTAGCCCGCGGTGTTGCCGCTGACGATGTCGGTATCCCCATCGCCATCCCAGTCAAAACCGACCGGAGTGGCCAGGGCCCCGCACTTCAGGGTGTCCGCTTCCTGCTGGAAGTAAACCGGGGGCGCGAAGGCCGGAGTGCGCTCGTCATTGAGACGTCCGGAGTTTTCCACCAAGGCCACGCGGCCATCTTCATCACCCACGATGAGATCCTTGTCCCCATCCTTGTCCCAATCGAAGGCGATGGGCACGATCATTTCCAAGTCCATCCGGACCGGCGCCCCGTCCACGTCAGTGACCCAACGGCCTGCGGCGTAGACCGGTGCGGTGCGCGTCCCGGTGTTCTCAAAGTAGGTGAACTTGTCGAGGAACTCGCCGCAGAGGAGGTCGAGGTCGCCATCGTTGTCAAAGTCCTCGAAGTTTGGGGAGGGACAGCCAAAGGTGTCGAGCCGCTTGCCGCCCGCCTCGAGGAACTCCGGCTTGTCATAGGCCGGCCGAGCCGTCGAACCCGTATTCTTGACGAAGTAAATCCAGCCGTGCAGGGGTCCGTTCGTCCACTCGCCCGCGCTGTTCCAGGCATCGTCCCAACCGTAGTAACTCCAGTCCTCGACTGCGACGATCAGGTCCACCGCGCCATCGCCATCGCAATCGGCGTAGCGCCACTGGTTGTGCCGGATCTTCGGGCCCTTGGGTTGGGTGCCTTCGGGCCGGTGGAACTTGGCTTCCAGGGGCAGTTTGACCCGCTCCTCGAGCCCGGACCGGGTGAAATTGAGGTGCTCCGTGCCCGGGGTGAGAATCCGCATCTGGCCATCCACGTAGCTCGGCATGACGTAGGACTCCGTCTTGCCCAGGAGCCGCCCGGCCTTGAACACCGGCATCTTCGTTTGCGCGGTGTCGCCCGCCACATTCTCAAAGAGGTAGATCCCGTTCGAAGGCTTGTCCGGGCAGGAGACGATCAAATCGTAATCGCCGTCGTCATCGGCATCGCAGGGGACAGGCCAGGCCCAGAGACCGACGCCGAGATCGACCACGAGGCCGGGATGGTTGTAGGGAAGGCGCTCCAGGGCGCTGACGGGTCCGGCGCAGGCCAGGCCCAGGACGGTGGCTAGGATGGATCGGGTTTGCATGATGGGGTAAGCGGCAGGGATCATGCGGATTTTGGGGGGCGCTTCGTCTTGCGTTTCATGGGCGGCCGGTTGAGTTCGGCCAGGAGCTGCTCGGTGCTGGATGGGGTGCGGTCGATCCCGGCATCCAGGTCATAGGCTTCCAGGGCCTGGGCTTTGCTGTGCCGGATATGCTGGAGCATCAGGGCAGAGGCTCGATCCCGGTCGTCCAACTCCACCGCTCGGAGGATCGCTTCATGCTGCTCCAGGGTGGTCTTGAGCACCGCGGCGGTATGGGGCTGACGGCGGCTGCTGAAGATGCCGGTGAGGAGGCGTGAATCCGAGACGATCTTCACCATCCGCCCATTCCCAGACATGCGAAGCAGAGTAAGGTGGAAGCTCAGATCGGCGGTGAGCAGGCGGCGCATCTGGAGATCGTCCAACGGCGCCGCACCGGCCGCGGAGACCTCCGCGATGAGATGGGCGATTTCCTGACAGAGGTCTCGCAGGGTCCGGACGTCCGCGGCGGTGGCGCGGGTGGCGGCCTGGCCGACCGCAAAAGGTTCGATGGCCTCGCGCAGTTCGAACAGTTCGATCAAGTCGCGCCGGTCCAACTTGCGCACCACGGTGCCAAAACGCGGGACTTGCTCCAGCACGCCCTCTTGTTCCAAGGTGCGAATGGCCTCGCGTACCGGGGTCCGGCTGACGCCGATCTCGGAGGCGAGAGATTGCTCGGAAATGATGGAGCCGGAGCGGAGTTCGCCGCTGATCAGCTTGCGCTGGAGATGGGCGTAGGCGCGCTGACGGAGAGTGGTGGTGCCTTGGGACATCAATGGTGTGTCACTGGTATACCAACGATGCGCCTGGTGCAATGCCTGATCTTTCCGGAACTGAACTGATGGGAACTTCCTTTTAAAGCCCGCCCGCCCACGAGTCACCGGTCGGTGTAGGATGGTGGGGGTTCAACCGGAAGCAAGCGCAAGCTGGATCGAGTAGAACCGCCCCCGGGTGAGCGCCAGGATGCTGGTGGTGGTTTTTGGTGTCAGGCTCGATGCGCGCTGAACATCAGGAACTCACAATGATCCCAGGTCATTTTGCCTGACACCAAACGGTGAGACGT
>JAGWVU010000027.1 GCA_018970725.1 Verrucomicrobiota bacterium | reverse complement strand
GTTTCCTTAAACCGTAGTTTGCGTATTCTTCGAACGCAGACACCAATCGTTCCTGGTTCTCGGGAGATCCGTGAAGACAGTTGCTATCATGGGTCTCTGCGATTGCAATCAAGTGGAGAAACCCTCGCCATACAGGTCCGCTAAAGTAGGACTCCGGCATTGCTTTTCCCGAATCGGAAGACGTCAAAGGTTCACGAACTCCATCACGTACACCGACAGCTGCCGCGAGGAGCAGAAGCCTCCAAATCTCCCGAAACAACGGTCGCTCACCTGAGGTTAATTCCTTGACAAACTCCTCGTGGGAAACGTCGCGATGGATACGTCGAAGGGTGTTCATAACTCACAAATCTGGGTAAACTCCTCGTCTTGCGATGGGAAATACTGTTGGATCTTCTGATTGCCGACGACCAATTCAGGGTTCGCCTCCTCACGGATGGTGGGGCCGGTGAAGCTGAGGTAGTAACGCTTGCCGACGCGGCCCGAGGATTCGAGGGCCTCGTTTACGTCCCCGTCGTACTGGGTCGGACTTACGAGCAGGAGCACCTGGGGTGCCAGCTCGGGAACGTAGCGGGCCACGTCCTTGCGGAACATGCTCAAGGAACCGAAAGGTGAATCGATGGCGATGGGGTAGTCCGCGCCCGACAGGCCTTTCACGATCGTGGGAATCTCGGATCGGCGGCTCGCCAGGGCGACGAGGCTCGCGATGAAGACCAACGAGGTCACGGTTCTTTGTCCCGTGCTCAGAGCGGCGTCGATCTCGCTCTCCTGCCCGGCGGCGGCACTTCCGGCCACGCGTTTGCGGATCCGCAGGGTGAAGTCATCCGCGACTTCTGGCCAGAAATCGCGGTCCATGATCTTGCGGAAGTGCTTCGAGATCTCCTCGTTCAGCAATGGCCGCAGATCTTCGGTCTCGGCATCCAGAATGCGCTGCAAAATCGCGGCACAGTCCTCCACCGCATCGACGCGGCGCTGCGCCAGCTCGGCGCTAGCGTCCCGCTCTCCCATCTGCCGGATCTCCTCGTTGAGCCGCTGAAGCTCTTCCTGCGCCGCCTCGACCCGTCCTTCGGTGCGGCCCAACTCGGCGTTCTGGCTGTCACGGTCCAGGAGCAGCTTGCTCCGCCGCGCCTCAAGATCCTTGGCCTCGTCGTCGTCCTTGCCGCTGATCTCCTGGTGGACTTGCTCGAGCTGCTCCTCGCGTTCGCTGATCTCACGGTCCTGCTCCAGGCGCTCCACGTTCAGCTCGCGGATCCGCTCGGCCGTCTTGCGGGCCCCCTCTTCAAGCACACCGATGGCGTGGTCGAGTGCGCCCACCGCGTTATTAAACTCGGCGTCGCCCGCGATCTCCATCAGGCCCTCAACGGCGGCCCGCTCCGGAGTGCCGGGCGCGAGGCAGCGGGTGCAGATGCACGTTTCGCTGTTTAGCAATTCGCTGAGGAAGCTGTTCAGCACCCGGGCCGGAATTTTGCCCTCGGAGCGCAAGCGCGCCATGATGTCCTGCCCCCGCTTCACGAGATCGGTGGTGAACAGCATGTAACCGTCCTCCGAAATCAGCTTGGCCAGCTTCTTCGACGTCTCCTCCTTGCGGGTCCGCAATTCCTCCAGTTCCTTCCCGAGACGGGCCCGCTTGGCCTGCAGCTCGTGAACGCGCCGGTTTGCCGAGAGCTTTGCGTCAATCTTCCCGACCTCCTCTTCAAGCGCCACGAGATTGCGCTGGATTTGCTGGATGGTCTCCCGGTGTTCATTGAGGGACTCCGTCGCGCGGTCCTGGAGATCGAGGAGCCTTCGCTTCTCCTCGCTCGTCGGTTGCGCCCGCAGATCGGTTCGCAATTTGCCCCTCACGTTTTGGTGATTGAGGTCGGCGATGGTCGTCTCCAGCAACTGCAAACCGAGCATCTGTCTGATGGCCTCCGCCACTTCGGCACTGCTCCGCTCCAGCGCGAGATAATTGATCCGCTCGCCGTTAAAGAAAAGCAGTTTGCGAATGCCGTCGGGCACAATGGACTGAATGCGCTGCTGGGGATTGTCCTGACGGAAGGTTTGTCCGTCCCTCATCACCGTCAGGGTCAGCTCGGTCTTCTTCGGATCAAGGAGCTGCTGCGCCAGGGAAAGCGAGCGCCGCAGGATGTAGCGGTCGCCCTCATGCTTGAACGCCAGCTCGATCACCGCCTCTGCCCGCGTGGGATCGCTCGCCTGAGCCGCGACGCCTTCGTTGAGGATCCGGTCGGGCATCTCGAAGTCGTCCGGCTGCCCGTCCGTCCCCATCAACCCGTCGCGCCCGTAGAGCACCCAAAGAAGGCCTTTGAGAATGGTGGTCTTGCCGAAGCCGTTCTCCGCATGCACCACGGTCACATTCCGATCCCGCGAGTCTGAAAGGACCAGCTCTTGCCGGCCCTTGAACTGCCGGAAGTTTTCAAAGACGAGACGCTCCAGGATCATCGGATGACGCGCTTAACGTGGTCGTAAAGGTTCTGATGGATGTTCGGCCGACGGAGTTTGTGCATGACCTTGCGTTCCTCTTCGAGAATCTCCCGGATGAGCCGTTGGAGTTCCTCGGGAGAGGATTTGAAGGTTTGCTGGGCTCGGGTGAGGTTTGTGGGTGGTTGGGGTTGGTCGGGCATGGCTAGAACATTCCGTCTTCAGATTCGACTGACGAGACCCCGCCCTGGCTCTCGCAAGTTGCCGGAACAGCGGGTGGCAGTGGCCAGATGGCGGCGGCCCCGGCGGCGAAGGTCTCAGCGCGTTCCGTAATCCAGGCTTGGTCCCAAATCCTGCCGCTGTGATCGTGCGCGGCAGCGATCCGGTAAGTCATGGGAAGCGACGAGCCATTGGGATTCTGTGAGTCGCGCTGACGGTAACGGATCACCTTTGTTGCGAAATCGGACGCTTGCACTGACTTGTTTAGCCCTTGCTCGAGGAGGGTCATATTGCCAATGCAATAGACCCAATCCTCACGCGCCCGTCCAGCCACACTGAAACTGGACCAGGCGTCTTCCTTCTGAGGTAAGACGTGTTCCAATTGGACATCTTGATTGAGCGGATGGCCCTCGCCACATTCATTTAGGTGCCACTTGGAGAGGAAATGCCGCGCAGCCTTGTTGTCCTCGAATCTCTGCGTCCGGATCCGTTCCTGGAATTTATCGTCTGCTGCCTCCGGATCCAAAGCAAAAATTCCAAGCACGGCTTCGTCGGAGTCGCCCCGCTTAACCGCTTCCTGGATTTTCTCGAACCGGCTCTCCGGCCTTCCCGCCGAAAAACTTCCCACCGTGATGATTCGGAAAAGATAAGACGCAGATGGGCCTGTGATCTTGTCCAGCAACGAGCGCCGGTGGCGACGAAGATAGAGGAAGAGTGGAATGTAAACGGAGTAGCCGAGGGTATTCAGCTCGGCGTAGCTGCACCGTGTCGATCCGAGACGCAATGCGGAGTGGGGAAAGCGGAGCGAATTGTCAGTAATCTCACAGAAGAACTCCGAGCTTTCGAGCCAGGCATCCAGGAGCTGTTCGCCATTCATCGAGGCGAGTTTTTCCCGAATTAGCCGATAGAGCTCCTTCTTGGTGCATTTCCCTTCGAATGCGTTCCAGTAGAACCGAAGGTAATCCTGCGGCAGGAACCTGGATTTGCCGAGTCTGGTGATCAGCTCGTTCCACTTCCCCAGTACGCGCTTCTTTGTTTCCTCATTTCCGTCGCATCCAAGCAACAAGCGGTTCTTGACGAGGTCTGAAATCGAGAGATCAAGCCCGCGGTCGTTAAGGGTCTCAAAAAGGAGGTAGGCGTCATTGTCACTGCCGACGGCAATCCGCAACAGTACTAGCTTGGTCATACAAAAGGTGACGAATCTCTCCAACTGGACGAAGCCCTGATCGTCATTGAGGAAATCATCTAGAACTTTACGGGTGAAAAACTTTTTGCCCTTTGTAAGGCGAGATTCGGCCTTATACGTTTGTCGCTCCTCTTTGCTGAGGAGCGGAAGTCCCTCCTTTTGGATCTTCTCGTGGAAAGTCTGGTGGTCCTTGTCGTTGAGGCGCAAAAAGTAGTTGTCCGGCTCGCTGTAGTGAACGACAAGCTGGTTTGCTTTGGCGACTGCTCGATTCGCTTTAGCTTTATTCTCTTGATGGTTAAGCGCCATCGCAACGTAAGCACTGTCTGATGGGTTTTGGCTATAGTGAAGCGCGAGGTCCCGCACTACCGAGAAGAGGATCGTGAAAGTCGTCAGCCGCTGCTGACCGTCTACGATTTCGTATACTCCTTGCGTTTCAAGATTCTCAGTGTTGAGGACAATACTTCCGAGGAAGTATTCCATGTTCCCTCTAAACGCCGTTGTGATGTCGTTCCACAGCTCCGCCCACTGGTCTTGATTCCAGCTGTAATCCCGCTGATAGTGCGGGACAGCGTATCGAGTAGTGACGCCGTGGAAGATGCTTTCAAGCTTTTGTGGTTCGGACTGAATCTGCATGAAGCAATTTTCCTAGGTTGCGCCCAGTGCGTTGAGTGTAGTTCTTATTTCCCGGATGCGTAGTTGAGCTTCCGGCCCGTTCTCCGCCGTATTACAGAACTCCTCTATCCTCTTAAGCTCCCGCCGAAAGAGCGATCTCTCCAGATTGAAAGCCGCGTCGTCCACCTCGCTCCCCAGTTCCGCCGGCGCCACGACGAAGTCGTAGAGTTCTGCGAACTTCTTCCCCGGAGCCTGGCGCAGGATGCGTCCGCGACGTTGCACGAATTGCCTGGGATTGGTGGAACTGGCGAGGAGAAAGCCCATGCGGAGGTCGGGGAGATCGATGCCTTCATCCAAGCACCGAATCGCGACTACGCCATCCAAAAATCCACTGGCGAGATCGCGCAGAATTTCCTCGCGCTCTGCTGGCGACTCGAGGTAGGTGAAGTTGCGGACCCTCAATCCATGCTTTTCCCCGAGCAGCCGCGAGACGGCCTGAATCTGCCGCACCTCCTCGTCGCGGATCTTGTCGGTGGTGGTGCCGTCACCGCAGTAGAAGATGGCCCGGCTCGGCTTTTCGGGTAGCGAGGTGAGCAATCGGTCCAGAGCAGGGATCTTGTTTTCGGCCCCTGCGAGAAGCCGTGCCCGCTGGATGAGCAGCGCCATGGCCGCCTGGCCCAGCTCGGGATCCTTCTCACTTCCGGCGAGAAGGCGTCCCAGCTTGGACGTGATTTCCGCGTAGAGTTGGGATTCCTCATCGGTAAGGTTCACCAGGAGGGGATGGTAACGATAGCGGCAAAGACGCCCCTCGGCGATGGCCTGTGGCAGGGCGAATTCGTAGATGACCTTGCCGAAGTAGTCGAGCACGGCACCGGTGCCCACGGGATCGAGGTGACGCTCTGGCGTGGCGGAGAGGCCAAGGCGCAGCGTGATCGCCTCGGGCAGGGCTTCGCTCACCGCCTTGGCGCCAAGGTTGTGGACCTCATCGGCGATGAGGAGATGGTGGAATTTGGTGCCTCCGGCAAGGTGAGGTCTGAGGCAGCTCTGGAAGATCTCGCTCTGGAAGGTGGCGTTGGTGGTGACGATGGCATGGACCGTGGAGAGCCCCGCCGCGAGACTTTGGTATCCGCTCTCGAAGCGAGGGCGCCACCGGTCACTTGCCTCATAACAGCCCAACGGCCGCAGCCCGAAGGCCGCCATCTCGCGCATCCATTGTTTGCACAGATTGAGAAAGGGGCAGACCACGATGAGGACGAAGGGCGAGTTCTTCTCCGCGACCTTGCTAGCAAGGGCGAGGGCCGTGACCGTCTTGCCTGTCCCCGTGGCCATGGCGAGGATGCCCCGGCCCCCAGCCTTGCTCCAAGCTCGGATCGCCTCCTTCTGGTATTCGCGAAGTTCCAGTCCGGCGGGAAGGCGAAAGGAACGGCTCGGAGAGGGTTGGGCGACCCGAGTCCAGGTCATCCCGTCCGGGGGCGAATCCGGATCGCGGAACCGCTCCAGCAATTCCCTGGAGGCGTCCGTAAAAGCGACGACCCGGAGCCCAGGCGCCTCGTCGGACCAAAGCGCGTCGAAGTTGGCGACCTTCTCGGCGACGCGGCCTTCGGGATCGTTCCAAGATCGGAACACGTCGATGCTCTCGAAATTCTCCACCAATCCGCCGGCGGTTTCGTTCGAAGATCCGGTAAAGGCGACCTGGTTCCCGGCTTCATCGGAAAACACTCCTGATTTCTCGTGGAAAATCCCGCGTTCCACGGACCCGGTTTGGTTCACCCGGACGGCGATCTTCACCTGAAGCCGACCGGAAGCGGCGAGCCAGGCCAACGCGTTGAGCCGGTCGCGGATCAACGCGTCCTCGATGTCGTCCAGGGAGCGGGCCGCGATGGAGTGAAGAATGTCCGCCGGGCGATCGATGGCTCGCTGCAAGGCGGCCACGTCATCCGGTTCAAGGTGCGGGGAGGCCACGAGGTGCATTTCCCCAGCGCGCGCCGCCAAACTGGCCACGCCCCTGGCAGCCAAGGCCAAGCCCGCGCTCGTGAAGTATCCGGCACTGCGCCGGTAGAGAATCGAGGCGTCCAGGCAGGGAACGAAAAAGTCCCGAACCAAATCGTCCCGGACCGTCCGGTAGCAAAGACGAAGGTTCAGTGAAGGAAGCATCTCGCAGGTGGGGGAGTATCGTGGCTTAGATTTGATCGCCTGGACCGGGGTTCGCTTCTTCCGCGATCCGCTGGGCAATTGTGACATGGGCGAGGCCGGGACTGGCATCAAGCAGGCGCTTGATGCGTTCGCATCCGAAGGCCGCGTAGTCTTCGGTCAACTTGCAGATCAGGTCTTCATCCCGAACCACATTTCGATCCTGGGACGCCGCGAGCGCAATGAGGAGAAGCTGAGGATACCTCCGGTCATTTTTGAAAATCGCCAGATCGATCGGGTATGGGGAATCCGCAAACCGGGTCGTGCGATTGGGCAGTGCCCCGGACATTTCGCGAAATCCGAAGGAGGCCGCAAAGACCAACAGGTCAGCGTAGGTATCGAAGCAAGGCGTGATCAAAGGATCTGAATTGTTCCCGTCGTATCGACGGCACAGAGGCAGCAGATCGATCGCGGATTCGGGAATGCGGATGCTGGCCATTTACTTGATCTGGATGAGCTTGCTGCGAGGCTGGTCATCTTCCGGTGGCAGGGGATGAATCAGTTGCAGGCTTCCACTCCCGAATTTGTAGTGCGGGGCTTCGAGGGACAATTTTTCGTAATCTTCGGCGCGCGTGTGAAACTCCACCGCGTGGATGGCGGTCGCCCGTTCCTCGAGAAGCGGCCGCACAAAGTCCCACTCTTCTTTCCACAGAAGGAGGACCACCTGTTTTGCGCAACCTGGAGCCAAAAGGGTCGCGGCTGTCTTGTAATGCTCCTCCATGTTTCCGAGTGGGGAATCCATGAAAAACGACAAGTCGCTGATCCGCCCCAGGCGAACACCCAATCTTTCCATTTCGGCATGCATATTCTGGCGCAGTCGGGCCAACGCCACCACATAGGCCAAAGCCAGAAATTGGGATTGACCGCCCCCCAGATGATTGATTCGTTGGCCTTGGACTTGGATGGAAGGGAGCAAGGTCCGTCGGTCGATGATGGCGCGACTTCCGTCCGTTGCCTTGGAATCATAGGAGGCGGAAACGTCGTTTTGTAGGACCCGATGGAAGTAAGTGCCGAGCCGGGACCGGCACTCGGTTAGTGCCGTGTACAGCCGGTGGGCCCGGTCCCGGGAGCGTTGAACGTTTTCGAATTCTCGCTGATTCACACCGCCCCGAGCGCTAAGAGCCGCCACCTTTTCCTGTTGTTGCCTCAGATTGGATGCCGTCGCTTCGGAAGTCCTCTGAATGTGGGCCACCCGGGCGCCGGTGGTCCGGATCTCCTCGCGAAGACGCCGGAGGGCTGTGCCAATCCGGGCGATTTCTTCGTGAGGTAGGTTGGCAAGGATCGTTTCCGCTCCTTGTCGCTTCGCCCGGGCTTCGTTCGCGTCTGCCACTGCACTCCTGCGCTCATGGAGGAGTCGGTGGATCTCATCCACGGAGTCAGAGGCGCGTTTGGCGACCGAGAGATGGCCGTCCGGTTTGACCCAATTCAGTAATTTGGAGAGCCCTTCGTTGATGTCGGCCGCCAGAGTCTTTTTTCGATAGGTTTCCCAGGATTCCCGTGAGCCCCGATCGTGTTCCCGGCCACAAATGCAATTGCTACGGGCAAGAACGCGGTCCACGAATCCTTCCGATATGTCGGCGGGCAGGATGTTCTCTCGCTCCATTTCCGTCAGGATCTCCCTCACTGGTGCGATCGCACTCTGAAGAAAGGGCAGGCCCAGAGACATATTGATCGCTTGCCCCAAATCGCCATTGGCTTTGGATTGCCGATGATTGGCGCTTTGCTCGCTTTGACGTGCCCGGTCGAGTTGCGCTCTTGCCTCTCTGGCCGCTTCTTCATCGCCGAGTTTGGAGAGCTTGTCGGTCTCTCTATTCTCCTCCGCCTCCAGATCCGCCTTCTTATTGAGCTCACCCTGAAGCGCATTCTGCTGTGATTCCAGTCGCTCTTCAAGCTCTCTTCGACTCTCAATCGCCTTCGTAAGTTCGGCGTTCGCTTGGACCAATTTTTTCAACTGCGTATCCATTTTATCGCGAATCCTAGCCGCTGCAGATTCCGCTTCCCGCCATTGATCCTCGTGCAGAAAAAGTCCCAGGGCCGGCCGAATCGTGTTTACGTCTTCCAGAAGTTTCCCGTCCAGTGGCTCTCCTTTGAAATAGAAGGCATCAAAGAGGGCCATGGGCATCAATCCTTCGAGGAGACGCTCCCATCGCTGAAGGGCTGGTTCGGAATTGTCCGGGTTGGCGCGAGGAACGATGTGTTTGAGGGAAATCGTTCGAACCTCCCACTGCAGGGCACTGACCTTTTTTGCTTCGATCGTCCGGCGAAGGGTCACGGTCTCCCTGCCCTGAGTGGTCTCATGCTCGAATGTCACTTCGACCCAAGCCTCCAAGGTTTTTCCGACCTCGGTCTCGGCTTTGGCTTTGTTGTTGGGGAGAGTGGACAGATCCGCTCTTGTCGCTACCCCTTTTTCGCCATAAAACCAAAACTTAAGGGCCCGGATGAGGGATGTTTTGCCAGTGTTGTTCGGTCCGACCACGATCACCAAACGGTCCTGTTCGGCGCCAGGCAATTCAATCGCCTGGACTCCGTGATAGGACAGAAAATGATGTAATGTCAGTTTGCGAATGATCATAATCCGCCAAAATCACTGAGGCTCTTGACTGATCAGGCGCTCAAGTTCCCCCAGCTTTTCATTCAATTCTCTCGCAGCTGCGCGGTTCCCGGCGAAGATGGTCAATGCTGGCCCAAAAATTGTTTCCACGTCAGATCCCGATTGCTCGATAATTTTCCGTAGTTCGTCTATCGGATCTTCCATAGGGTAGAGAGATTCAATCAGGTGCAAAGGACAAATGGGAATTTGCCTGCGGCCGATGCGTCATGAGAAAACCCCAATTTTTCCATGTGGTCAAGTCAGTGATGCGATTTGGGCAGGTCCCGGCCGAAAGGTGAACGACCTCGCTTTTTTCCTCAGGGCCCATCCCCCCTGTTTTCCGACCGCAATGCCCCCCCGGTTCGGCTTGATTCGGGGAAAGGGAAAAGCGGGAGATCCTCAAGCAGGTTGAACGTTTGGTCTTCGGCTTTGCCGGGCGCGGCGGTTGGGTGAGGGAACCTCCGGACCGTTCAAGCGGCTGTCCGGCGTCCTGCGGCGCACCATCCTGACAGGCATCCGGCGGCGAAGCCGAGGGTGTGGGCGAGGACGTCGGTGGGGCGTTCCCCGGCGCCGAGCCAGGCGAGGAGGATGAGGCCCGCGACGGCCGGGCCGAGGCTGGACCAGGGCTTGGGCTTTGGCCGGGCGGGGGAGGCTTGGACCTCGCGCCGGCGATGCCGGGTGGAGAGGGCGGTGAGGATGCCGAGCGCGCCGAAGAGGGCGGTGGAGGCACCGAGGGATTGGTAGCCGGGGTCCGCCGGATGTTGGATCCAGGCGGCGAGCAGGTTGCCGAGGGTGCCGCTGGCGAAGATCGCGAGCCATCCGGCCCGTGGGCCGAGACAGGAGGTGACCCAGGAAAACAAGGCGGCCCCGAACACGAGGTTGCCGGAGAGGTGGCCGAGGTCCGCGTGCAGAAAGAGCGCGGTGAAGGGTCTCCACCATTCGCCCCGCTCCAGGAGCGCCCGCGAGGAGTTGGCGAAGCGATCCGTGAATCCGGGAATTTCCCTCTGGCCGTGATAGGCGGCGAGCAGGCCCAAGATCCAAAGCAGGGTCGGGACCCGGGCCTGGTCCGGGCCGCCGCGGAAGGGGCTCGGTTCCGGGGCCTCGCGTTCCGCGGGGAAGGCGGCGCGCTCGGCCGCGTAGAGGGCGAACTCGCGCCGCAGCGTTTCCGCGTCCGCGGCGGCGGCGAGGATCACGAACGCGCCATTCTCCCGGCGCAAGCTCGTTTCCCGGCCGAGGGCGAGGGCCGCGAGGGCGTAGTCCTCCGCTTCCGCCGGGCAGGCGAACGAGCCGACCGGGACGTCGTGTTCCGGTTCGCCGGGGTGGGGGATCACCCTCGGGCCGCCCGCTTCATGACCACGAGGGCGTCGCCGGGCAGCAGGGTGGCCTTGGGGCCGGGATTGACGTCGGTGCCGCCTTCCTTGCGGACGATGGCCACGACGAGGAAACGGCCGGCGGCCTCGCTTTCGACCTCGCCGATGGTCCGTTGCAACCACGGGCTGCCGGGGCCGATCTCGATTTCCTCGACATCGAGGCCGAGTTCGTCGAGGTGATGTTCGAAGGCGAGCCGGTCCTTGGTCTTCTCGCCCAGGATCTCCCGGGCGTTGGGATGGAGGATGAGGTAGGCGATGCGGTCCGCGCCGATGTGGGCCGGGAGGACGACCTTGTCGGCGCCCGCCTGGAGGAGTTTGCGTTCGGTGGCCGGGACCTCGCCGCGCGCGATGATCTGGATGGAGGGGTTCATGTTGCGCGCGCTGAGGGTGATGAAGACGTTGGCGGCGTCGTCCGGCAGGACGGTGGCGAGGACGCGGGCCCGGGCGATCCCGGCGGTGCGGAGGAAGGCCTCGTCGGTGGCCTCTCCCTGGAGGGTGAGCCAGCCGCATTCCTTGGCCTCGGCCACCCGTTCCTGGGACCGGTCGACGATGACAAAGGGGATCCTGCCGGCTTCGAGCTGGCGGGCGATCATGCGCCCGATGCGGCCGCAGCCGCAGATGATGGCGTGGTTGGATAGTTTTTCGATTTCGTTTTCCATGCGTTTGCCTCCGAGCGCCCGCTCGATTTGAGCTTGGGTGAGCCATTGCACCAGGGTGCCGGTGATGAAGATGGTCCCGGTGCAGCCGAAGATGATCATCGCGATGGTCCAGGCGCGGAGCCAGGGATCATCGACCGGCATCACCTCGCCGAAGCCGACGCTGAACACGGTGATGATGACCATGTAAAAGGCGTCGCCCCACGACCAGCCCGCCATCCGGTAGCCCAGGGTGAACACGGCCACGATCACCGCCGTGGCGGTCGCGGCATAGATGACATTGGCCCTGGGCCGGTCGGAAGGGGAGGGCATGCGGATCGGCTCGGGACACAGGAAACCGGAATTTCCCGGGCGTGCAAGTCCCGCGATCGTCCGCTCCGCGAAAGTTGACGGTGGCGGCTGATTTTTGATAGGCTCCCGAGGAAATCGACCCTCAACGCCATCCCACCCGTGGTCCGATGCGCTTCCGCCTCCCGCTCTTCCTGGCGGGGATGTTGGCGCTGGTCTTGGTTTGGCCCGGACCGGGAGCCCGGCCGGAGGATGGCGCGCGGAGGGAGACGGGTTCCCGGGAAAGTCCGGTTTCCCCTGCGGCCCGGGTGGTCGGCGCAAACGGGCCGCGGCCTCCGGCGGATCGCTCCGGAGATCCGGTGTTCGACTTCTCCCGTTGGGTGGAAGACTATCTGGACGCGGGGAATCCGGATTGGGTGGCCGAGGGGGTGAACCTGGCAAGGGAACGCCGGGCGCGCTTTAAGGCGTTGATCCGCGAGGATCCGCGGGAAGCGCTCCGTCAAGCCGTCCCGGTGGTGACCCGGCAAAAACTGCCCCCGGAAATTGAGGCCTTGTTGGAGCGGCGGGTGGCGGCCCGCGGGGTGATGCGCGTTTACCAGGCGGGCCCGGAATCCGTGGCGGCCGGCCAACCTCCGCAGGTTCGTCAGGTGGAGACGGTCGGAGGTGAAACCTACGAGGCCCATGTCTTCGGTCGGCGCGCGGAGTCGGTGGAATGGGTGCCGAACCTGTCGGTCATTGGCGTGAGCGTGGACGGGCAACTGGCGCTCGACGAGCGTCCGCTCCGTGTGATGGAACCGGGGGAGTTTCCGCCGGCCGGCCTGCCGCGGGTGACCGTGTGCCCGGTGTCGGGGAGGCGCACGGTGTTCGACCCGGTGCGAGAAGCCATCACCACGGAGACGCCGGCCGTGGTGGCGAATGGTGAAGTGGTTTACCTTTGCGACGGCAGCCATACGGAAGTGTTCGAGCGCCTGCTGATCCAAGGGGAGTCGAGCAGTGGAGGCGCGCAGAGTTTCACGGGGATTCTGCCTGCGGCGGCGACGCCGTCGGTCGGGGTGGTGAAGGTGCTCTTCATTCCCGCCATCTTCACGGACCAGAACGAGACGCCGATCACGGAGGCGGGGGCCTACGACATGATGAGGCAATCGGCGGATTTTTATCAGGCCAACTCGTTCGGCCGCCTCACCTTGGTGGCCACGGTCACGCCTCCGGTCCGGTTGCCGCACAACCGGGCGTGGTATTCCGGCAAGGACACGACGTCGGGGTTCATCAAGGAGATTGATGGCCTCGGTCTGGAGATGAGCCATGCCAAGGAGGCGGCGCGCCGGGCCGGCTATGACTGGCAGGATTACCATGCCACCGTGGTCCGGGCCAACGGCGGGGCCCGTGCGCCCACCAGCTACGGCGGCAGCGGGAATGTTTGGATGCGGGTGGACAGCGTCAGCACCGCGACGCATGAGATCGGGCATGCCTTCTTGCTGGCCCATGCCAATTTTTGGGAAACGAACGGCGCCTCGGTCATCGGGCCCGGGGGCAATGTCGAATATGGCAACAATTATGACAACATGGGCGGAGCGAGCCCGCCCAACGGTCACTACAACGCCCAGGCCAAGAACCAGGTGCGATGGATGCCGGACGAGTTCGCGCCCCCGGTCACCGCGAGCGGGACCTACCGGGTGCATCGGTTTGACCAGGCCGGGTTGGAGCCGGGCAAGCGTTATGCTTTGCGCCTCCGCAAGGACAACGACCGGACCTATTGGGGGGAATACCGTCTCCTCGGTGGCAACAACTGGACGAACAGTGGCCTGCTCTTGGGATGGAAATGGGCGGCCAACGGAGGGAGCAACCAGCAGCTGCTCGATACCACCCCCGGCTCGATCAATGGCAAAAGCGATGCCGGGATCACGGTGGGGCGGACGTTTTCCGATATCGAGAGCGGGATCCACCTGACCACGCTGGCCGTGAACAACACCATGCCGGCAAGTCTCGATGTGGTGGTGAACCTGGGAACGTTCCCCTCCAACCGGGCCCCCTTGTTGCAACTCACGCCGGCCTCGACGGTGGTTCCCCTCAGTACCAACGTGACCTTCACCGCTTCCGCCTCGGACCCTGACGGCGACACGCTCGCCTATTCCTGGCAATGGCACGACAACGTCATTTCCGGAAACGGACCCACCGTCACCCGGTCCTTCTCCGTGGCCGGTGTCTACACCCTAAGTTGCGTCGTTTCGGACATGAAGGGTGGATTGGCGGTGCGCAATGCCGTCATCACCGTGGGCAATGGCAACAACCGGTTCACCATCTCCGGCCGGATCACCCGCAACGGCTCGGGGATCCCCAACGTCAACGTCGGCACCGGAGGCGCCAACGGCACGCTCACGGATAGCGACGGCTGCTTCACCATCGCCAATCTCGCCGCCGGAAACTACAGCGTCACTCCCGCCGCCCACGGACTCGTCTTCAGCGAGCTGTTCAACAACAGCGTCACGGTCGGGCCCTCTTTCAGCGGCGCGGATTTCACCGCGGAGGATCTGCCCGTCATCGCCATCGAGGCGGTTTCTCCTGTGGCCGTCGAGGGCGGGTCTTCGGGTACTTTCCGCCTGTCGCGCACCGGACCGGACGGCTTGGCGCAAGCGGTGCTCCTTTTCGCGCCGCAGGGCACCGCGGCCAAGGGAACCACCACCACCGGAGATTACACCTTGTCTCCCGACTTGGTCTTGGCCGGGGTGTTCCAGAGTGTGACCATCCCTGCCGGCAGCGGCTTCGTCGATGTGACGGTCGCCGCCCGCAACGATGGCAGCTCCGAGGGGTATGAGACGGTCACGCTGGTCCTCGCCAACGATACCTCGTATGTCCCCGGCGCGAAAAACAGCGCCACCGTCGCCATCCAGGACGCGAACAGCAGCCTGCCGCGGGTATCGCTCACCGCGGGCGATGCCCAGACGTCCGAGGCGGGCGCTCCGGTCACGGTCACGGTCACCCGCACCGGAGCAACGACCGACGCGCTCACGGTGCCATATGCCGTGGCGGCCACCAGCACGGCGACGAGCGGGGCCGATTACCTCGCGCTCCCCGGCACGGTCACCATCCCGGGCGGCGCGGCGTCGGCCTCCTTCGTCATCCAACCGCTCGATGATCCGGAGGCGGAATCGACCGAGAGCCTGACCCTTTCGATTTCCGGCACCGCCAACCTGATTGCGGACGTCAGCGCCAACACGGTGACGGTGCGATTGATCGATGACGACACGCGGACGGTGAACGTGACGGCGGCGGACGCCAACGCCACCGAGGTGGACCGAGCGGGGACCGGGCTCCCGGATCCGGGCACCTTCCTGATCACGCGGTCGGGCGATACCGCCGCCCCGCTCACCGTGTTTTACAGCGTTGCGGGCACGGCTCTGCATGGTGTCGATTACGATGCGTTGCCGGGTTCGGTGATCATTCCGGCGGGCCGGGCGCAGGCGTCCATCACCATCATGCCGCGCAGCGACAACTTCGGGGAAGGGGCGGAAACGGTCGTCCTCGCCATCGGTTCGGGCTTTGGTTTCTATCAGGCCGGGGCCAACGGGAGCGCCACGGTGACCCTTAACGATGCCCCGACGGACAAACCCCTCCTCGAGGTCACCGCGTCTTCCGGCATTGCGTCGGAGCCGTCCGGCAACGGGACGTTCCGGATCACCGCAAAGGGAGGGACCGCAGGAGCCCTCACGGTGAACTACACCATCACCGGGACCGCCACGGCGGGAAGTGATTACACCCTCACCGGTCTGAATCCGGCCACCCTCACCGGGACCACCACGATCACCCTGACTGGCGGCACCGTGACTTCCAACCTCACTCTGACGGTGCTCAACGACACCAGCCCCGAAGAGATGGAAAACATCACGCTCACCCTTTCACCGAGCCCGAATTATGCGCTCTGGGAGCCGCTCGCCGCCGCCACGATGTCCCTGCGCGATGACGAACAGCCCACCGTTTTCGTGGACGGTCAGGTGGGAACCGGAGGCTCGGACGTGATCGCCGAGGGCACCACCACGACCACCCTGAAGTTTTTTGTGTCGCGCACCGGAGCCACGACCAACGCCCTCACGGTGAACTACACGCTCGGCGGCACCGCCACGGCGGGGGTGGACTACACGAACACCAATTTGACCGGGAGCGTGGTCATTCCGGCAGGCGCGGCCGGGGTCGATCTCAGCTTCAACACCGTGTCCGACGCGGTGTTCGAGGGCACGGAGACCGTGATTCTCCAGCTCGCTCCGGGAAGTTATGCAAGGGGCGGCAACGGGATCCTCTGGATCTCCGATGATGACAACGGGACGCGGAGCGTGGCCTTCGAGACACCGGGCGGGGCTGGTTCCGAAAGTCTGACGGAAGTCGCGATTCCGGTTTCCCTCGATGCTCCCGCCGCCGGGCCGGTCTCGGTGGAATACACTCTGGAGGCGGGCACCCGCAACACGACCTTTCTCCAGGGAACCTGGGTGCGCATCCAACGCACCGGCACGAGCTTCGCCACCAGCACCTCGCCGGATGGCGTGACGTGGACCACGCAAAGCTTGGCGCGGACCTTGAACCTTTCCTCCACTTCCTACCTCGCGGGTATTTTCGTGACCAGCGGCACGTCCTCCGCCACCGCGTTGGCCACGATCGACAACTTCAGTGTCACCGGCCTGAGCGCGGGAGGAAGCGCCGGAGCCATGACCGCGAACGAGATCGGCTCCACCTCGCCCAAGGGAGCCAGCCAGGTCCGGAGCGGAGTCCATCAGGTGAGCGGCGGTGGCCCCGATGTGGCCGCCACCTCTTCGGACGGATGCCGCTTCGTTTACTTCCCGGTCACCAACTCGGCGAACTGCACGGTCACGGCGCGCATCGTGAACCTGACCGGCACCTCTTCCCCCAAAGCCGGTGTCATGATCCGGGATTCCACCGCCGCGGGTGCCATGCGCATGGCCTTCCATACCGGCACCGGTCCGCCTTCCCAATCCTACCGGAGCACCACGAATGGGGGCGCCACCAACGCCTCGGGAACGAATCCGGACGTGGCCAAGCCCGGCTGGCTTCGCCTGGCCCGGACCGGAAACGAGTTCACCGCCTCCACCTCCACCGACGGCCTCACCTTCACCCCGGTCGGAGGTCCGCAAACCCTGGGCCTCGGCTCCCAGTTGCTCGTCGGGCTGGCGGTTTCCTCCCGGGCCGATGGCGCCTTGGCCCAAGGCACGTTCGACAACGTCAATCTCAACCCGGCTCCGTCCTCCTCCTTTCAGGATCGCACCATCGGTTTCCTTGATCCCGGGGGATTCTCCACGTGGAACGCGGGCGTTTGCGTGATTTCCGGCGCCGGTTCCGGCCTGCTGCCATCCGCTTCTTCCACGGAGGATGAAGGCCATTTCCTCTGTGTCCCCGTCACCGGTGATTTTTCGTTCACGACCCGGATCACCGCCATCTCCACCGCCAACGCCCAGGCGGGAATCATGGCCCGGGAAACCACGAATTACCGGGCGCGGGCGGTCTCCTTCTGCCTCACCGGCACTGGCAGCGGTCCGGTCGAGTGGCGGGCCCGGCTTTCCGCCACCCAATCCGGGGAAGGGAACGGCATCGATTACAGCCTCACCCCCGGCGTGCTCTCGTTCTCCACAGGCGAGCAGACCCGGAACATCACGCTCAACGTGACCAATGACCTCTTCGTGGAACCGTTGGAATTCGTGAACGTGCTGCTGCGCAACCCCACGGCGGCAGTCATCGGCGGCGGTTCCCCCACGTTCACCTACACCATCGTGGATGACGACGTGGTCTCCGCCCCGCCTGTCCTCGGTTTTGCCGCCGCCTCATCCTCGCAACCGGAAAACAGCGCGGCCCTCGAGATCCCGGTCGTCCTCAGTGAACCGGCGGGAAGCGTCGTCACCGTGGACTATTCCCTCACCGCCGTCTCCGCCACGGCCGATGCGGATTTTGTCGCTGCCGGTGGCACCCTCACGTTTCTCCCCGGGCAAACGTTGGCCTCCGTCTCCGCGGTGCTGCTCGACGACCCGAACGTGGAGCCGGGCGAGACCTTCACCGTCGCCCTCGGCAATCCATCGGGGGCGATCATCAGCGGCAGCGGAACGCACACCGTCACCATCCTGGACGACGATACCCCCACGGTCACCCTCACCGTCCCCGATGCCACCGCGACGGAGGGCGGCGATGGCGGCGCGTTCGCCATCTCGCGCACGGGTCCGGTGACCGGGGCGCTCACGGTCAATTTCACCCGCTCCGGTTCCGCCGTGAGCGGTAGCGACTACACCGCCATTCCGGCCTCGGGTTCGGTCACCATCCCGGATGGGGCGGAATCGGCCGTCGTGACGGTCGCCACCCTTCAGGATTCCATTGCCGAAGTGGCCGAGACGGTGATCCTCACGCTGGCGTCCGGCGCCGGTTACAACCCCGGCTCGCCCGCAACTGGCACCGTCACGATCCATGATGACGATGTCAACACGGTTTCCCTGATCGCCTCGGATCCGGACGCCTCCGAGTTCGCGGGGAACGGGGGACAGTTCCAGCTTTCCCGGTCCGGTCCGCTGACCGCCAGCCTCACGGTGAGCCTGAGCGTGACCGGCACCGCCACCGCGGGATCGGATTACACCGCCATCCCCACCTCGCACACGTTTGCCAGCGGTTCCAACACCATCACCATTCCCCTCACCGTGATGCAAGACACCCTCACCGAGGGCAACGAGGTCGTCGTCGTCTCCCTCAACAGCTCGTCCGGGTATCTCAACGGATCGTCCGCCGTGGCGAGCGTGACCCTTGTGGATGACGACCTGCCGCCCGCTGTCTTTATCGGCAGCCCCGTCGGGAAATCCACCATCATCAGCGCCGACAACGGTCTCGTGCTGACCGCCACGGCCAGCGACGACGGGCTGCCCTCGCCGTTGACCTACACCTGGACGCAGCTCTTCGGTCCGGGCGCAACTTCCTTCGGTGATCCCGCCGCCGCCACCACCACCGCCGTCTTCACCAGCCCCGGTGTCTATGGTTTGCGGGTCACGGTGAGCGACGGCCAGTTCAGCGCCAGCGATGACCTCTTTGTCCAGAACGGGGGTTTCAGTTCCGCTTCCTGGATCAGCCAAGACCAGGGTCCGCCCGTCACGCGGGGGATCGCCGGGGAATCCTCGGGCTCGTTCGTTCTTTTGGGGAGCGGCAGCGGTTACAGCGGGAACAACGACAGCGGGCATCTTCTTTTCCGCCAGCTTTTCACGGCCACCGGAGACGCCGTCCTCGTCGCCCGCCTCACCAGCCTCACCGGACCGGCCACAAGACTGGCCGGCATCACCTTGCGCGATTCTTCCTGGAAAGGTGGGCGGCGCGTCAATCTTTTGCAGGACGGGAGCGGCACGGTCCAGTTCCGCCAGCGCGCCACCTTGAACACGGCGGACTCCAGTTCCACCGTCACCGGCTCCTCCGTCCCGCTTTGGCTGAAACTCGAGCGGTCCGGCGGCGTGGTCACCGCGTCCCATGCCGCGGACGAGTCGGGCTCCCCCGGTTCCTGGATCACGGATGGCACCTCCACGGTGGCGATGAACAACAATCTCATTGTCGGCCTGGTGGTGAGCGCGGGCTCGAGCACCACCGCCACCGCCACCGCGATCTTCGACAACCTCAGCGTGACTCCCGGCTTCAGCGGCCCCGCCCTGCACTCGGAGGACCTCGGGAACTACCCCCTTGCCGGATCATCCACCGAGAGCGCCGGGACCGTGACCGTGACCGCTTACGGGAGCCACGACGGCTCTGGCGGCCACTTCCGCTACCAACAGATCTGGGGAGACTGTGTCATCACCGCCCGGCTGACCAATCACAATGGTTCTTTCCGTGGCGCCCAGAGTGGGATCGGGCTGCGCGATACCACCGACAACGGAGCCTTCGCCTTTTACGGCAATACCACGGTGGATGGTTACCAAGTCCACTGGCGCAGCACCCCCGGAGGGTCGAGCGGCACCCTCCAAAGCAGCGGCGCCGGATTCCTCCGCCTCGTTCGCAAGGGCAATACGGTCAATGCTTACAAGGCCTCAAGCCTGTCCGGGCCTTGGGCTCTGAACTCGGGCAATCTCCCTGTCATCCTGACCGGCCCATTGCAGGTCGGGCTCATCGTCGATTCCGCCAGCAACTCCGTCTCCGCCACCGGCACATTCACCAATTTCAGCGTGACCCCGCTCAACACCGCTCCCGTCGTGCAGGTCGCCATCTCCGGGACCGGTGCCTCCCCGGTGGCGCTCGACGGAACGGTGACCGACGATGGTCAGCCTTCCCCGCCCGCCGCCATCTCCTCGGAATGGTCCAAAGTCAGTGGGCCCGGCACGGTCACCTTGGCCAATCCTCTCCTTGAGGATGCTTCCGCCATCCTTTCTTTGAACGGCCCCTACACCCTGCGCCTCACCGCAGGGGACGGGGATACCGTCACGTTCAAGGATCTTTCCTTCACCGGTTACAAAAGCGGGTTCAACCACTGGCTGGCCAGCTCCGGCACCGGAGATCCTGACAACGACCTCGCCGAAGCCTCCGCCGATCCCGATGGCGACGGGCTTCTCAATCTACTGGAATACGCCGTCGGCACCAACGGCACCCTCACCGGCCCCTTCCCGCAGGTCCTTTCCCTGGCCCCCGTGGGCAGCGACCGGTTCCTCCGGTTGTCGATTCCCAAAAACCCGGCCGCCACCGATGTCACTTTCATCGTCGAGGTGAGTGGCGACCTTGAAAACTGGAGCCGTTCGGGCCTGATCATCGAGGCCGACACCGCCACGCTGCTTACTGTCCGCGATTACCTTCCGGCCACCAACGGGCAAACCCGGTTTATGCGTGTCAGGGTGAGCCGCTGAGGGCAGGGGAGGATCTTTGTGAGAAGATCGATTGAGGGCTTGAAAATAACGAAAAATCGGTAAATTCAGATTCTGTTAGCTTTTTGCTTCGGCAAGGAAAGCCTTTTTCCCGGACCAACCTCGAACACCTTCCAGTCGATGATTCTCCAACAGGTATCCGTGGTCATCCCGACCTTGAACTCGATGCGGCTGTTGCAACCGGTCCTGCCGGAGATGCGGTCTTGGCTGGAGGAGGTGGGTGAGGTGATCGTGGTCGACAGCCATTCGACGGATGGGACGATGGAACGGCTCCGTGAGGCGCTGGATTTTCCGCACGTCAGGTTCCTGACCCATCCTCCGGGCCTCTACGCTTCGTGGAATTTCGGGATCGGTCAGGCGACCCGGAAGTGGGTGCATATCGCCACCGCCGGGGATGCGCTCCGGAGGGAGGATCTGGTGCATCTGGTCCGGACCGCGGAAGAAAACGACGCGGATGTGGTGGTGGCTCCGCCGGTTTTCGTGGATGAGGAGGGTCAGGCCTTGCCGGATCCGAACTGGCCGGTCTTGCAACTTCTCGAGGCGCATCCCGGGCAGGACGAGCTGGTGTTGTCCGGTGAGGAACTCGCTTATTTCGCCTTGTTCCACTGCCATCCGCCGTTCCGTTATGACTGCTGGATGGGAAGCTCGGCCAGCAACTTGTATCGGACCTCGGTCCTGCAGGTCAACCCGTTCCCCACCCATGCCCGGCATTTCGGTGATACCTTGTTCGGTCTGGAAAATGCCCGGAATTTGAAGGCCGTGTTCTCCCGGCGGCGCTGCGGACGGTTCGTCGTCCATCATCGGACCGACCTGCAGGCCCCGGAAGACCGGCAATGGTTGTTCGAGGTCTTCGAACCGGTCTGGCGGAAAGTCCTGACGGGGATCCAAGGAACGCTCGCCGCCGCTCCCGGGACCGCGAGGCTGATCGAACATCTCCTTGCGGATGCGGTGCGCTCCGCCCAACTGGTGGAGCAGGTCCGGGATAAACTTTGGGCGGAAACCGACAAAAGAAGGCGGCTCCAATCCCAGCTCTCCGAATTCAAAACCAAGCGCGACGAACGGAAGCGGCCCAGCTTGGCCAGTTGGCTCAAGCTGAGCAACTGATCACGGACGCCCGGATCGTTCCCGAACGAATTTCAGGAGAAGTGGCAGGGCGGGTTCCGCCATCTTGCCGTGGTCGAACCCCGCCATTTCCTTGAGAGTCACGTCCTTGTGCCCGTTGAGTTTCAGCATGCGCCAGAAATAGGCGTTTTCCTCGTATCGCCCGGCCAGTTCCAACTCACGATCACCGGTCACCAGCAGGATCGGCGGGGCATCCCCGCGGACATGATGGAGCGGGGCCAGGGCGTCCACCACGG
The DNA here is from genome assembly GCA_018970725.1 of Verrucomicrobiota bacterium. Lineage (GTDB taxonomy): Bacteria > Verrucomicrobiota > Verrucomicrobiia > Verrucomicrobiales > DEV007 > V1-115. Next base: position 44,372 of record JAGWVU010000027.1, on the reverse strand, counting down.
GCGTGTTCTGACCGATGCCCCGTTCCTTGCGGATGACGAAATGGGTGATTGCTTGCGGGCTCAACGGGATCAAGCCGGCGATCCGGTCCGCCTCGATGCCGTGCGCTGCGAGCCATTTCCGATCCAGACCGATCATGGTGGCGAGATAGGCGCCGGCGGAATGCCCGCTGACAAAGATCTTGTCCGGTGACCCGCCGAAATCGCCGATGTGCCGGAAAGTCCAGGCCACCGCCGCCGCCGCGTCCTCCAAAAACGCCGGGGAGGCGTGCTCCGGAGAGAGCCTGTAGTCCACCGTGACGACCGCCAGTCCCTGGCGGCGCAGGGCCAGGGGCACGGCACGGCTTCCCTTGGAGAGTCCGCCGCCGTGGAACCAGACCACGGTGGGGAACCCGCGGTCTTGAGCCGGGGAATAGACATCGAGCCGGCAACGGGCCGCCCCTTCGCGGTAGGGGATTTCCGTGTGGAGGCGATACTCTGGATCCGGACGGTCCGGCGTCTCCGCAAAGACGGCCGGGCCCTCTTCCAGCCGGTTGCGGATGGCGGTCAGCTTTGCCGCGGCTTCCTCCGTCCGGCCGGAGAAGAGGCACTCTGCGGCCCGATCCAAATCGGCCCGGGGACCGTTCCGCTTGCGCAGCCGATAGAGTTGGGCGGGCAGCCGCAGGTCCTCCGGGGAATACGGGATACCCGGCCGGCTTTTCTGCAAGGCCTCCACATGGCGGTAGCCATGGTTCCAAGCCGGTTCAATCACCGTTCCTTCGCCATAGTCATTCCAAGTCGCGATCTGGACCAACCGATCCTTCCCCTTCAAGGCGTATCCCAAGGTCTCGGAGAAGGTGGCCCCGTCCCGGTCATCGATCGAGCCATAGCTGGGGTGGACTCCGGCCCGCTGGTAGATGTCGTTGAAGCCGGGAAAGACCACCGGGATACCGTTCCCCTCCAGTTCCTTGCGCCAGCGTTCCGGAGGGACCTTTTGGCCTCCGGTCACGGGCGGCCAGGCGAACGAGCCATCCATCTCCGTGCCCCGGGCCAGGTGAGGCAAGCCGTAGAGCAACGGCTCTGGGGAAAGACTGGCGCGCACCTCGCGCCATGCTTCCACCTTGAGATATTGGGGACCGAAGACCAGCAACACCGGCTTGTCCCCCAGCCTGACATAGGCCGGATCCCGGAACCACTGATCCTGCACCCATTGCAAATCCTTCCGCGCCTGGTCCAAGGCGCCGGCTTCGGATAACACCTTGCCGCCCACCATCCGTCCGAGCGCCTGATCTTCATAACAGATCGCGAACCGCAAACCCGCCCGCTTGATCTGTTCCACCATCCGCCGCGTGTTTTCGTGAATCTGGGCGGAATCATTGAAGTCACCGATCCCATACCAATCGATGATCACCCCGTCCAAGCCCGCGAACTTCATCTGGAGCACCTGACATTCCAGCGCCGCCGGATCGCCCGAATCATAAAGCCCGATCAGCGGATAATCGGTGGAAGCCGCCTCGCGCTTGCCCTCCCAGAGGAAACGCTCGGGATCAAAGTGATTCATCGTCCAATGCCATCCCCAGCCGCCGCTTTCCGCCGCGCTGGCATACCAAGGCAGATAATGCGCCAGCCAAAGTTTTCCGTCCTCCGCGCCTACGGCCGCAAGGGCGAGGCCCAACCAACCGGTGATCACCAAACAGCTCAGAAAATGGTGCATGTCTTCCCCTCAATATGGTTGCACGCCCGGATCGATCTCCGCCCAGGCCAGAATGCCTCCCTCGACGTTGCGGACCCGGGTCCAACCCGCCTTTTGCAGCAGCTTGACCGCTTCCGCGCTGCGGCGGCCGGATTTGCAGTGGATGGCCACGTCCCGGTCCCGGGGCACCTCCGCCATCCGGTCCGGCAATTCTCCCAGCGGGATCGGCACCGCCCCCGGGATCCGGCAGATCTCCCGTTCGAACGGCTCCCGGACATCGATCAGGTGAATGTCCCCGGCTGCAAGGCGCTCGCGCAGTTCCGCCACGCCCAGCGCCGGGCCCGCCGGTGGTCCGCCGCCGCAGAATTGCTCGTAATCGATCAAGGCGCGCACCGTCGGGTTCTCCCCGCAGACCGGACACTCCGGATCGCGGCGCAGCTTGATCTCCCGGAAGCGGAAGCCCAACGCATCGAAATGCACCAGCCGGCCCACCAACGGCTCGCCAATCCCCAGAATCAGCTTGATCGCCTCCAAGGCTTGCAACGTCCCCACGATGCCCGGCAACACCCCGAGCACGCCGCCCTCCGCGCAACCCGGCACCGTCCCGGGCTCCGGGGGCACCGGGAACAGGCAACGGTAGCACGGCCCGCCGAGATGGGGCGCGAAGACCGAGCATTGCCCCTCAAAGCGGAAGATCGACCCATACACGTTCGGTTTCCCCGAAAGCACCGCCAAATCGTTGCTCAGGTAACGGGTCGCGAAGTTGTCCGTCCCGTCCAGAATCAGGTCGTAATCCCGGGCGATTTCCATCGCGTTGGCGCCCGTGAGCCGCGTCTCGTGCCGCACCGTTTCCACGCCAGGATTGATCTCCCGCAAGGTCTTCTCCGCCGAATCCAGCTTGGACCGCCCCAAATCACTCTCGCCATGCAGGATCTGCCGTTGCAGGTTGGAGCGATCCACCCGGTCGAAGTCCACCAACCCGAGTTTGCCGATCCCGGCCGCCGCCAGATACATCGTCGCCGGACTGCCCAAACCGCCCAGGCCCACACAGAGCACGGAGGCGGCCCGCAACCGCCGTTGTCCCTCCGGTCCGACCTCGGGGAGGGTGAGGTGACGGGCGTAGCGTTCCAGATCGGACGCGCCGAGTTGGACCGCGGCCAGACGGCCGGCATCAATGAGGGACGGAAACGGCATGGCCTCCACCAAACGCCCGGAATCCGGCGGGCGCAAGGCGGGGACCGCCCTTACCCCGCCATTCTGCCGCGGAGCGGGGCCCGGGAATCCTTGGCCGACGGGTTCATGGCCGTGATGCTGTTGAGGAACGTCAGGGTGACGGTGCCACCGGATTCATCAAACTCACAAGTCACCGTGTCCCGGTGCGGGGTTTCATGGTATCGCCAACTCATCGTCAGGATCTGTTCCCCGGTCCAGGCGGCCGCCGCCGATACCTTGGTTTTCTCCGTTTCCGGGGGACGACCGCCCTGGATCAGGCGCGGTGGCGCCCCGGGAAATGCAACCTCTCCCCGGAGCCAGGATCCGAATCCGCAGGCGACGGAACGGGCGTCCGCCGTGAAAAGGCAGCGTTCCGGCGTGAAAGAGAAGGAAACCGTATCGATCCCCAGATCGTTGGGCTCGAGCCGGTAGGTCCGTTGCGCGGCGAAGGCCGGCGGGGTCTCCGTCCGCCCGGGCGGCAAGGGGAGCCGGGTCTGGGGCAAGGCGACGGGTTGGCCTCCGGAGCCGCGTGGGTCCGAAAACGCCGGCACGAGATATCGCCAGACCAGATCGAGTTGGCCCTGCATGTTCTTGTTCTCGCTCGTCATCACGATGACGGCGTCTTGCGCGGGGAGGACGATGGTGAACTGTCCAAACGCGCCATCGCCCCGGAATCCGCCGTGGCGGCAGCGCCAGAACTGATAGCCATAGCCTTGGAGCCAGTCGTTTTCCGCCTTGGGCCGGTCCGGCTTGTCGCCGCCGGGTTGTTGGATCTGGAACCGGGTGGCTTCATCAACCCAGGCTTCGGGGAGAATCTGCGTGCCGTTCCACCGGCCTTTCCGGAGGAGCAGTTCCCCGAACTTGGCCAGGCCCTCGGTCTGGATGCTGAGGCCCCATCCGCCGGTGTTGATCCCGCGCGGGCAAGTCTCCCACCGCACGTTCCGGATGCCGAGCGGCTCGAAAAGGCGCGGCTTCAGATACTCCAGCACGGTCTGGCCGGTCAGCCGCTGCACGATCGCCGAGCACATGTAGGTCGCCGCGCTGTTGTAGAGAAATTGCGTCCCCGGGCGCTGCGCGATCCGCTGCGCGAGAAAGGTCCGGACCCAGTTCTCCGAGCGCACGCAGGCCTGGGTCGGTTCCTTCTCGTTCCCGGCGGACATCGTCAGCAGGTCGCGCACCCGCATCGCCGCGAGGTTTTCCGTGACCTGCCAGGGAACGTCCTCCGGGAAAAAAGAGATCACCCGGTCCTCCACCGTCAGTCTGCCTTCACTCACCGCCAACCCGACCGCCGTGGAGGTGAAGCTCTTGCTCATCGAATACATGGAGTGAACCCATTCCGGTCCGTAAGGTTCCCACCACAACTCGGCGATGACCCGTCCGTGCCGCAGCATCATGAAGCTGTGCAGCTCGAACCCGTTCTCCCCGGCGGCCTCAAGAAAGTCGAGAATCCGCCGCGGATCGACGCCCTCCGCCTCTGCCGTGCCGCGGGGCAGGGCGGAGACCGGCTCCCCGGCCCCGGAAAGACGGGTGTCGGAAACCAAGGTGAGGGCCGGAAGACCGGCGTGGTGCAAAAAGGAGCGGCGGGAAAGGGACATCGGCCCAGAGGCTACAACGCTCCCGACCCGGATCGCAAACCGGAAAAATGCCTGGCACGATGAACGCGAGGCTACGGTCTTGCCGCGACCTCCGCCACTTCCCATCGGTGATAGGCCTCCACATACCCCGGACAATGCGCCACAAGTTCCTCATGGGTTCCATCGCCGGTGAGACGGCCATCCTCCAAAAACAGAATCCGGGGCGCTTGGCGCAGCAGATCAATGCGGTGCGTGACGAGCAGGGTGGTGCCGGCGCCTTCACGGGTGCGTTTGAGGATGGAATCGTGGATGAGGGCCTCGCTCTCGGGCTCGACGCTGGCGGTCGGTTCATCAAGGAGCAGGATGACAGGTTCGGTGAGAAAGGCGCGGGCGAGGCTGAGCCGCTGACGCTGTCCGCCGGAGAGCTTCACCCCGTTCTGCCCGACGCGGGTTTCGTAACCCCCGGGCAGGGCGAGGATGAAGTCGTGGGCATTCGCCGAGCGCGCCGCGGCAATCATTTCCTCTTCGCTGGCATCGGGTTTGCCGTAGCGGAGGTTCTCCCGGATGGTGCCATCAAAGAGGTAGTTGTCCTGCCCCACGTAACCGATGCGGCCGCGGAGCGCGGCAAAGGAGAGGTCGCGGAGGTCGGTTCCGTCGACGTCGACGGATCCTGACACGACGTCATAAAACCGCGGGATCAGGTTGAGGATGGTGCTTTTGCCCGAGCCGCTGCCTCCGGCGAGGGCGACGAATTCGCCGGCTTCGACCGTGAAGTCGAGTCCGCGGAGGATGGGCTTTGCGGGCAGGTAGTGGAAGGAGACGTCGCGGAACTGGATCTTTCCCCGGGGATCGCTCCACAGGCAGGGTTCGGCCTTTTCGGTGACGGCGACGGGGGCCTCGAGCAGCTCAAGGACGCGCTGGGCGGCGGCGCGGGCGCGCTGGAGGATATCGCTGGTCTGGGCGATGGTGCGGATCGGGCTCTGCAGCCGCCACCAGAATCCGCGGTAGGCGAGCAAGGCCCCAAGGGTGAAGAGTTCGCTGCCCTTCAGGATGAGCCAGGCCCCCACGCCGAGCATGACGAGGTTGTTGATGAAGCCGAACATCGACACGACGGGGAAGTAAGTGTTGCGCAGGCGGCTCGCCCGGGCACTTGCCTCGTAGAAGAGTGCGGCGCGGTCGTTGAAGTCGGCCTTCTCGGCCTCCTCCCGGGCAAAGGACTGCGTTACCTGCACGCCGGCGAGGCGGTCCTGTACGAACGACCCGATCCGCCCCAGTTTCTGCCGCACGCCCTCGTAGATGGACTTTACGCGGAGGTTGTAGTTGCGGATGAAGATGAAGGCGAAGGCGAGTGGCAGGATCGAGGCGGCGCCGACCACGGGGCTGATCCAGAGCACCATTCCCGCGACGACGATGAAGGTGACGATCTCCTCGAGCAGGCTGGTGAGCCCCTGCAGAACGGAGGCCTCCATCGCATCGACATCGCTCGTGACGCGGGTGACAAGCTCGCCGGTGCTGGTGTCGCGGTGGTAGGCAAGCGACTGGGTCTCGAACTTCGCGAAGAGTTCGCAGCGCAGATCCCGCACCACGGCCTGTCCAGACTTTTCCATGAGGTAGGAATGCACCGCCGAGGTGCCGATGCCGATGAAATAGGAGACGAACATCACCGCCAGCCAGATCCCGAGGACGGCGGGGGTGAGGGTCTTTTCCACCAGCCCATCCGCCACGTAACCCCACACGAGTGGATGGAAATTCATGAAAGGCACGGAGAAGACGAGCAACCCGAGCGAAAGAAAGATCCGGGCGCGATACGGCCGCAGCCTCGTCCAGATACGGGCACAGAGTTCGCGGTTGGTGAATGACGGGGAGGCGGGCACGGAGGGTTTACGTTTGAGACCGGTCGGTGCGCTGAAGCGGGTTTGAGATCCCGTGTCCCGGAAGGCGCAACGGACGGCAAATCAAGTTTCCTGAATCAGAAAAGGTTCGACATTCAGGTCGCGTATGGGAGAGCTCTGACGGTCCGTCTCTCGCCCCATTCTTGCAGTCCATTATCGAACCATGAAAAGCACCGCAGCCCCCTGCTTGACCGGCTCCCGAAGGTCGCTCCGTCTGACTTCCTTGGGAATGGCTCTGCTGGCGTGGGCCTCTGCTTCCCTCCAGGCTGCGCCTGAGTATCCCATCCAAGTGGGGCTGGGCACGCTCACGGTGGGTGAATCCCTGGGTTACGAGGGAATGATTGTGATCCTGCGCCCAAGTCCTGGAGACAATTTTTGGTATCGGCTGCCGCACCGCGTGGAGGTGGCCGGAGAACTGCCCCCGGGCATTGAGTTGGTGCAGAAAGGCCCGGGGTTCCATGATTTGGCGCACTTTGCAGGCACACCCACCCGTGCCGGAACTTACACGGTGCAGATCAGCGCCATGATGTCCGACGGTCTGAAGACGGGCAGCGCCACGGTCACCTTTTCCATTGAGGATCCCAAGGCGCGCAGTTACCGCGTGCAGAGCTGGGGCACCGGGAGGTTGCTTGCCGGAGTGGAGATCGGCAACGCAGGTCTTCAGGTGATCAGCTCGCGGTATCAATTGCTGCGCGCGCCCACACAGGCCAGTGTCAGCGGGTTGCCTGAGGGGGTTGCACTGACCTCACGTTCGGGCGAGGGATACCACTTGCTCACCGGAACACCCAAAACCCCGGGGACGTATCCGGTGAGCGTGGAGTTTCGCTGGCCTGATAACAACACCTTGATTGCGTCCTACCAGTTCACCATCGAGGTGCTGCCGGATGATGAGTCCCAACGGAACTATGAACTGACGTTGATCTCGCTTTCGCCACTGCGCCAGTGGGTGAGCTACAGTGATCAAGGCTATCAAGCGCCTTGGTTTTATGTGGAAGATCAATTTGGCCGTCGGTGCGCCGGCCCCTTTGCAAGCGAGGCCAGTGGGCTGCCCGATGGCATGTCCTTCTCTGCGCAAGGTCATCTCGTGGGGAGACCGACGCAAGCCGGGTCTTTTGAAATCAGCCTGCAGGTCACCCTGCCCAATGGTGCCAAAACCAATACCCGGAGTCTGAATCTCCAGGTGCGCCCGTCCCTGCCACTGGCGCAGTATGCGGGCACTTATGATTGCCAGATTGAGCGCAGTGAAACCCTGAACGGCAACATGGGCGGCAGGCTGCGTTTCAACATCACGACCGGTGGGCAGATCAGCGGTTTTCTGATTCATCAGGGGCGTCGGTTCCCTTTCGTGTCCTCCGCCGCGAAATTTGACGAGGAAGCGAACCAATGGCGCATCAACCCGCCGAACGCAGGTTTGCAACTCAGCGGCAACTTCATCGAGGACCACAATTACGGCGTGGATGAGGAATCGCCTCTTCTCCGCTTTGTGGGTCAGGCCGGGGCAGGGGAGGATGCGGCAGCGCTGGCGGGATGGCGCGCCACTCCTCGCTCGACGGCATCGCCGAGTCCGTATGGCAGCGCCCAGCCCGTCAACATTCTCTTTGTCTCCGGGAATGAGATGGTGCAACAGGGCGACTTCGGTGGGGCGGGCTTCATGGTCATGTCTGTTTCGACGTCCGGCAATGCCACGATCACGGTGTGGGCGGCTGACGGCAGCCCGCCGGTTTCGCTGGCCACCACCCTGACGGAGAGCGGCATTGGCGCATTCATTCCGGTCTACGCTCTCCTCAAGAACAGCAGCGGCTCCAGCGCACTGATGGGAGAGCTTTTCTTGAATGCTGATGGCGATGCCGCCGGGCAGTTAAACTGGCAACAGCCTGCCAGCCATCGCGGGGCCTTTCCGGAAGGCATCGACCTGATATCTTATGAGGGGGTGATTGGCTCGCGTCACGTGGCCCAGCGTGAGGGGCTCAATCGCCTCGGCCTGGAGCAGAGCATAGCGGATGCCCAACTGGATTTGATGGGCGACGAAGTGCCTTCCGGCAGTGAGGCAAACCTGAGCTTGCGCGGCAGCCAGATTTTGGTGGCACCCGCCGTGGAGCAGGTGTCGCAAGTCAAAGTCAGCTACAATCCACGGAGCGGCGTGGTCACCGGCAGCATGGTGCTGGGACAGAGTCGCGGCAAGCGCGGGCGAAGCCTGACGTTCCGCGGCATGCGCTCGCCGGACGGCAAAAGCCTCTTGGGGCACTACACGGTCCCCACGGCCGCCAATGCGCGGCAAAGCAGCGCAGGCATGATGAAAGTGAGCCCGAAGGCCCGGTAAGGCGGCGAGGCAAACCGTCCAGCGTGGAGTCCGGCCCCGGAATGCCCCGCATCCAAGCGCTCCTTCGAGGTCTTTGTTCCCTCGGGATCCGCGCCCCGGCAACACGTTGTCCGGGATTCTCCACCCCTGAAGATCGGAAGATCCCAACCTCCTCCTCGACGTTCCCCCTCGTGGATGTAGATTCCGGACTGCATCCCGCGCCCATGTCAATCCTCGGAAAACGCGCCTTCCTCCCCGTCGTCCGTCAGGCCGCGCCCGGATTTTATCTGGATGGCGGCCCGCTCGGGGAAATCCTTTTGCCGGGCCGTTCGGCACCGAGCGGGGTCCAGCCCGGTGAGAGCGTGGACGTCTTTGTCTACCGGGACTCCGAGGACCGGCTCGTCGCCACGACCCGGACTCCATTGGCCATGGTGGGGGAGGTGGCCTGGCTGCGTGTCCTCTCGCATCACCATTCCATGGGCGCCTTTCTCGACTGGGGGCTTGAGAAGGATCTCCTCCTGCCCCGCCGGGAATATGCCGGCGGGGTGCATCCCGGTGGTCATGCGCTTGTCTTCGTCACCGTCGATGAACGCTCCAACCGCATCGTGGCCACCTGTCGGATCAACCGTCACCTCAATCTCAGCGCTCCGACCTACGGCAAGGGGCAGGCCGTGAAACTGATCGTCGAAAGCGAGACGCTGCTGGGCTACAGGGTGGTCGTCAATCACGCCCATGCCGGTCTCCTGTATCGCACGGAACTGGCCGGGCCGCTCGCCATCGGCCAATCGCTCGACGGCTTTGTCCGCACCGTGCGGGTTGATGGGAAAATCGACGTGGGTCTCGACCCCGCGGGCGCCGACCGGATTCTTCCGTTTTCGGAACAGATCCTGCGGGCCCTGGAAAAGGCGGGTGGTCACCTGCCGTATCACGATGGTTCCTCGCCGGAAGCGATCCGCAACGCGTTCGGCATGAGCAAAAAGGCCTTCAAACAAGCGATTGGAGGCCTGTTCCGGCAACGTTTGATCGTGATCGAGCCCGACGGGATCCGTGTGGTGGGTCCGCAAGTCTCCTGAGAGGCAGCCAAAACTCCGGGCGACCGGGTCAGCGTTTGGCGAGTTTGCGGCGCATCATGGAGACGAACAGGTTCATCTCCTCGACGTGGAGGAGTTTGGCCACGCCGAAATAAGCCATCGCTGCGAGGGTGATGGTGAGCGCCAAGGCGGCTCCGTTGAGGAGGAGGCCCTGTTCCCGCCAATTGGCGAGGAGGGTCATTTGGCCGGCCATGGCCACGGCGGTGAGGGCGGTGCTGGCGACTCCGATTTGCGCGAGGCTGCGGAAGAGGCGGGCGGTTTCGAGCCGTTTCGCGTGGTGCAACATCATGAGATAGAGCGCGGCGAAGTTGAAGACGGAACCGATGGTGGTGGAAAGGGCGAGATATTCGTGCCCGAGTTTGAGGCCGAAGATCCAGATGGAGTTGAGGCCCGCGTTGAGGAGGATGGCGCCGAGACTGACCCACATGGGCACCCATTTGCGTTCGATGGAGTAGAAGGTGGGTTGGAGGATCTTGATGGCGGAATAGAAGATCAGGCCGAGGGCGTATCCGCGCAGGGCGGCGGCGGTGGCCAGGGTGTCCTCGACATCGAACCGGCCGCGTTGCCAGATGGTGGCGATGATCGGTTCCGCGAGAATCGTGAGACCGATGGCGGAGGGAACCGTGACGAGCATGGCGAGGCGGATGCCGCGGGCGAGGATGCCGCGGAATTCGTCGGTGATGCCTTCAGCGGCGGCTCGGGAGGCGGCGGGCAAGGTCACGGTGGAGATGGCCACGCCGAAGACGCCGATGGGCAGTTGCATGAGGCGAAAGGCCCATTGCAGGGAGCTGACGGCACCTTCCTCGGGCAGGTAAGCGGCGAAGACGGTGTTGATGACCACGCCGACCTGGACGGCGGCACTGGAAACAATGGCTGGTCCCATGAGGGTGAGGACACGCCGCACCTTGGCATCGTTCCAAGCGAAGTCGGGCCGGAAGCGGAAGCCGGCTTTGGCGAGGGAGGGGAGTTGCACGCCGAACTGGCAGAGGCCGCCGATGGCGACCCCGATGGCCATGCCGGTGAGCGCCTTCTGACCGGTTGGAGCCAGGGTTCCCTCGGGCACCGGGGCGAAGAATTCCGGTTCCAGCCAGTAGCCGATGAGGACACCACTGACGATGGAACCGAGATTGAAAAAGCTCGAGGCCATGGCGGGCACGAAAAACACGCCTTTGGAATTGAGGATGCCCATGACCACGGCGGCGAGGGAAAGCATGGGGATGAACGTGTAGATGATCTGGGTCCAGAAGATGGTGGGGGCGATGAGTTCGGGCCGCGCGGTCTCCCCGGAAGTCCAGCCGGGGACGAATAAAGGCACCAGCCAGGGGGCGATGCCGACACAGAGGAGGGTCACCAGCGCCATGACGACGGCGGTGAGGGTGAGGATTTTGCGCGCGAGGTTGAAGGCGGATTCGTCCCCTTCCTTTTTGATCGTTTGGGAAAACGTGGTGACGAAAGCGGTCGAAAGGGCACCCTCGGCAAAGAGATCCCGCAGCATGTTCGGGATGCGGAAGGCCACCATGTAGCCGTCCATCCATTTGCTCCCGCCGAAGAGACCGCCCAACACCACCTCGCGAACCAGCCCGAGGACCCGGCTGCACATGATGGCGATCGAGACCAAGCCCGCTTTTCCGGCGGTTCCTCCCGCCGGGGTGGAGGAGGCGGCCGGAGAGGGCGAAGGTGGCGCGGCGGAGGGCTCGTTCATGGGTTGGGCGGGGCTGTGGCCGCGTGAAGTGATCCCGCAGAACCGGCGGAAGCGCAAGCCTTGCCATGATGCGCTACAGTGGACCTCACCATGTGGCGTCAATCGATCCTGTCCTTCCTGCGCCAAGCCGAGGGTTTTCTCCGGAGGCGCACCCGGCATGTGACCGGCTTGGCGACCCGGTTCAACCGGCTCCTCTTCCATGCGCTGGATCTGGTGCTCTGGTCCCGGCTCTTCCGCAGTCGCCGCGGGCCGATCCCGGTGGAGTTGCCGCTGGAGATGCTGCGGCGCAAGAACGTCGGGTCGGAGGCGCCGGTGCTGCACGTTTCCGGGATGCAAGCCGAGGTGGCGCACTGGGATGATGGCTTCGCCGGAGTCTACGCGGTGCTCTTCGAGAATCTGCAGGTCCCGGACATTCTTTCCCCGATCCGCTACGCTCATCCCGCGCCCGCCTTCCGCGGGGTGTATCTCTGGGATTCCGCGTTCATCTCGCAAGTTTGGAAGGCCTGGGATGCCGAGGTGGCCCACGATGTGAGCCGGGTGGTCATCCATCTGCGCGATGGCGACCGCTTGCAGCACGTGGTGTCGGATCTGGTGGCCTCGGTTTACACCCAGCCGCCCTTGATCGCCTGGTCGTTGGCCCGGCTTTGGGAAGGTCACCGGCGCGAGGAGGCCGCGGCCCGGCTCGAGCCGCTTTTTCCCGCGCTCTGCGCTTACAACGATTGGTTGGAATCGAATCGCCGCCTGCCCAACGGGCTTTTCTTCTGGCAGCATCCCTATGAGTCCGGGGTCGAAAACGCGCCGCGTTTCAGTTCCCGGGACGAGAGCGTTTTCCGGGACACCACGAAGTTGGCCGCGCCGGATTTCAGCGCCTACATGGTCCTGCAGCATGAGGCGTTGGCCACCATGGCCGGGATCCTGCACCGGGACCCGGACCCATTCCTCGAGAAGGCCGCCACGCTGCGGACCCGGATCGGGGAGGAGTTGTGGCATGCCGGGGACGGCTTGTTTTACGATCGGCACGTGGACACCGGCGAGTTCATCCGGAGCCGGACCATCGCTTCGATTCTGCCGCTTTGGGCCGGGGTGGCGGATGAGGGGCAGTTGCGCCGGTTGCTGGCGCACCTTTTTTCCCCGGAAGGGTTCAACCCGTTGTTGCCGTTCCCGTCCGTGGCGGTCACTGACCCGGACTTTTCGCTCGATATGTGGCGGGGCCCGGTCTGGATCAATTTGGCGTTCGGGGTGTTGCAGGGATTGAAGCGCCACGGGCTGGAGCAAGAGGCCAGCGGGATGGCTTACCGGCTTTGTGATCACGTCTACCGGATGTTCCGTAAGGATCGCCGGTTTTATGAGTTCTACGACCCGGAGGAGGCCGGGGTGCACCGGCTGTACCGGAAGAAGGGCAACCGTTGGAAAGCGTTCACTCTCGGCGTCAAACCGCAGGCCGATTTCGTGGGTTGGACCGGCTTGGTCAACACCCTGGTGATCGAACAACTGGCCGGGTTCCACCGGGAGAACGGGCGCCGCTTCGTGCAGCCGCGGTTTCCGCCTCCCGCCGTGGGCAAGGCTTACTCGTTGCGGCTGCCCGGAGAATCCCTCGCCTTGGATTTTTGTGTGCAAGGCGTCGATTCGGTGCGAGTGAGCATCCGTACGCCGTCGCGCTGTTTCGAGGTGCCGGCCGCTTTTGGCGAGCGCATCGCCATTGATCCCGCCGATCCGCAGCCATGAGATACTGTGACCTCACCCTGGCCTACACCGCCACGAGCGGGGGCATCCGCACTTACATTGACGCGAAGCGACGCTATTTGCGGGAACAGACCGGGCATGAACACGTGCTCCTCATCCCCGGGGAAAAGGATGACCGTCGTTCGGACGGGCGTTTCACGGTCCGCACGCTGGCCGGGCCGTTGCTTCCCGGGTGCGCCCCCTACCGATTTTTCTGGCACCCGCTCCGCCTTCTGGAAGCGCTCGAGGAGGAGCGCCCGGACATCGTGGAACTGGGGAGTTTTTTCGCGTGTCCCTGGGCGGCCTTTCAGTATCGGAGGCATCGGGAGGAGAAAGGCGGGCGTTGCCTCGTGAGCGGATATTTCCATACCGATCTGGCGGACGCGTATTTCGGGTCGCCCTTGCGCGAGGTGCTTCACGAGCACCTCAGCGAATCCGGCGAACTTCTCGGTCGATGGGGATTGAGCCTCGCGGAGGCGGCGGAGTTCGGGGCGGAAAAGTATTTCGGTTCGCTCTTCGCGCGGTGTGACCTGGTGTTCGCGGCCAGTCCGGCGCAGCTCGACCGACTGCGCCATTATCTCGGGGATCACCGGACGGATCACACGCGGCTGGTTCCTTTGGGGGTGGACACCGAACTCTTCCATCCGGGGCGTCGCAGTGAGGAGGTGCGCTCGCGTCTCGGGGCCACGGCCGGGACCATCCTGATCCTCTACGGCGGGAGATTGGATGCCGAAAAACATGTGGAAACCCTGGTGGCGGCGTATGAGGACCTGCGCGTCCGCGTCCCGCAGTCCATGCTTCTCGTGACCGGGGAGGGCTCCCTCCGCAAACGACTCGAGGAACGGGCGGAGGCGCTCCCGGGCTTCCTCGTCCGGCCCTACGCCAGCAGCCGCGAGGAGTTTGCCACCTTGCTCGCCTCCGCCGATGTTTACGCGACGGCGGGCCCGCACGAAACCTTCGGCCTTTCGGTGGTCGAGGCTCAGGCCTGCGGGCTCCCCGTGGTTGGCGTGGCCGCCGGGGCCTTGCGAGAACGGGTGGTGCCGGGCACGGGCTTTCTCGTCCCGGTGGATGATCCCGGGGCCATGGCGCGGCAAATCGAAGCCGCCGCACGGGAGCGCGGTCCGATGGGAGCCCGGGCCCGGCAACATGTGATCGAGGCGGGGCTGGATTGGAACGGAACCTTTCGCGCATTGCTCGCCGCGTATGAGCTGATGTAGAGACCGGCGTCTTGTTTTCGGTTGATGCGGGGGGAGGGAAGCGCCTAGGATGGAAATCATGATCCGTCCGTCGGTTGTTTGGGTTGTCATCGTGCAGTTCCTGCTGGCGGGCCTCGCTTTTCTTGGGGCGGCGGAGTCTTCGAGGCCGAACGTTCTGTTCCTTGCGATTGACGACCAGAACGATTGGATTGGTTGTCTCGGCGGCCATCCGCTGGTCAAGACCCCGAACATCGACCGCCTGGCCGGGCGCGGAACCCTGTTTGCCAACGCCCATTGCCAGGCTCCGCTTTGTAACCCGTCCCGGACCAGTCTCCTCCTCGGCCTGCGACCGGGCACCACGGGGATTCACGGGCTTTCCCCTTGGTTTCGGGACGTGCCGCAATGGGCCTCCCACGTGACCTTGCCGCAGCATTTCGCGGCCCAAGGTTACCGGACCTTGAGCGCGGGGAAGATCCACCACAGCTGGCGAGGGCCCAAGCCGAAAGACCGGGTCGCTTCCTCCCTGCCACCCGAGTTCGGTGAGGCCGGTCCGGCCGGAGGTCCGGGGGCGCTGCCTCCGCAAAAGTTGGTGGCGAACACGCCGTTCGGGAATCATCCGCTTGTCGATTGGGGAGTCTGGCCCTTGGACGGTGACGACTCCACCAAGGGGGATCACGCGGTGGCCTCCTGGGCCGTGGAGAAGTTGGAAAGCCTTCCCGGGGATCGGCCGTTCTTTCTCGCGGCCGGATTTTTTCTGCCGCACGTGCCGTGCTACGCCACGCAGAAGTGGCACGACCTGTATCCCGCGGACGACTCCATCCTGCCTCCGATGTTGGAGGGGGACCGGGACGACACGCCGCGTGCTTCCTGGTGGATTCACTGGAAACTGCCGGAGCCGCGCTGGAAATGGGTCCGCGAGCAGCGGCAGGACGTGAACCTGGTCCGTTCCTATCTGGCCTGCATCAGCTACACGGATTCCGAGATCGGGCGCGTGCTGGACGCCCTGGACCGCACCGGACATGCGGACGATACGGTCGTGGTCCTTTGGAGTGATCACGGCTGGCATTTGGGGGAAAAGGAGATCACCGGGAAAAATACCTTGTGGCAGCGCTCCACCCGGGTGCCGCTCCTCTTTGCCGGGCCCGGGGTGAAGCCGGGCCAGAAATGTTCCCACCCGGTGGAACTGCTCGATATCTACCCGACACTGGTCGACCTCTGCGGTTTACCGCCCGCGCCCCATGCGCTCGAGGGCCTGAGCCTCAAGCCCCAGTTGGCGGACGCGTCCGCGGGGCGCGAGCGTCCTGCCATCATCTCCCACAATCAGGGGAACCACGCCGTCGTGACCCCGGCCTGGCGTTACATCCGTTACGTCAACGGAGCCGAGGAGCTTTATGATCTGGCAGCGGATCCGAAGGAATGGAAAAACCTCGCCTCGCAGCGGCCCGGGGTTTGCAAGGAACTGCGCGCCTGGATCCCCAAGATCGACCATGGACCCGCTCCGGGCAGCGGGAGCCGGATCCTCACCCTCTACGACAAGACCCCGGTCTGGGAAGGCGAGGTCATTGCCCCGGACGCGCCGGTTCCAGACGATTTCTGATCCGGTTGCCAGACCACGCGGGGGGATTCGGCGCGGCGGTCGCGCAAGGCGGGGAAGCGGTCCCTCCATTCCACGGCGTCTTCGAGCCGGATCGTGGTGGTGGCGGCGCCTTCCCGGTCATCCATTTCGCAGAGGACCTGGCCCATGGGATCGATGACCGCGCTGCGGCCCGGATAACGGAAGAAGGGGTCCGTGCCAGCCCGGTTGACGCCGATGACAAACGCCTGGTTCTCGATGGCGCGGGCCTTGAGAAGGAGCCGCCAGTGTTCGGTGCGCATTTCCGGCCAACTGGCGATCACCGTGAAGAGAACCGCCCCGGCCCCGGCGGCTTGGCGGAAAATCTCGGGGAAGCGGAGGTCGTAGCAGATGAAAGGGCTGATCGGATGCCCGGCGAAGGGGGTGAGCACGACGTGGTTTCCGGGCGGGTAAGCCTCGTATTCCCCCGGCGGCGAGAAGGGTTGGAGCTTGTCGTAGCGTGCCTGAATCCCGTTGGGGCCGATCAGGGCCGAGCTGTTGCGCGGTGTGCCCGCGGCATCAAGGAGCGCGAGGCCCGCCATGAAGTGGATGTCCCAACGCCGCGCGAGGTCTTGGAGGTGGTGCACGGAAGGCCCGTCTTCGGGTTCCGCGAGGGCCCGGGCGGTGGCCACCGAGAAGGCGGTGGTGGCCAGTTCCGGGAGCACGATGAGATCCCCGGGCAGGGGCGGGTGATTCTCGCAGATGGCGGTGATCCGGTCGAGATTGGCGGCCGGATTTTCCCAGACGGGATCGAGTTGCAAGAGGGTGACGCGCATGATGACGGGACGGTCTTCAGGAAGCGGGCCGGATGCGGATGACGATGCGGCGGTTCAGGTTGCGGTTGGGTTCGGTGTCATTGGGGGCCACCGGGCGATTGGGGCCGAAGGCGCGGCTTTCGAGTCGCTGACCGCTGATGCCGGCCTGCTCGAGGAACTTCACGACCTCGAGGGAACGGGCGGCGGAGAGTTCCCAATTGGAGGAGAACCGGCCCTGCAAAGCGGGACCGATGGGGGAGTTGTCGGTGTGTCCCTCGACGATGCAGTGCTGGGATTCCTCCCCCTTGAGGGCGGCTGCGATCTGCCCGATCACCGTTTTGCCAGGGTCCGAGAGGGTGGGGCTTCCGGAAGGGAAGAGAATGCTGCTGGGAAGGATGACCCGGACGTCCTCTTGTTCGGGGAGGACTCCGATGTCCTTCGGGGCGGTGCCGTTGGATCGGAGGGCGGTGCTCACCAGCTCGGCGACGCGGCAGGTTTTCTGGCGGTATTGGATCTTGAAGACGATGTTGTTCACGTCGCGCCCATACCAAGCGAGGGTATTGCGACGGGGTTGCCACGTGCCCTTTTCCACGGGTTGGTTGGCCTCGAAACTGACGATTTCCAAGTTGTCCGGCAAGACCCAGACATAGACGTATTGGGCGAAGTCGTTCGGGGACGTCCACTCGCCGAAATAGCCGCCCGGAAGTTTCGGGTTTTTCGATTCCTCCCAATTGACGAAGGTGAAGACGCCCTTGTCCACCGTGACCCGGTCGGCAAGGCGCCCGGGCCGCATCGTCGCATAACTCCCCTGATCAAAGAGGATCACGTTGCGCTCCGTTTCGGACTTGGAATCGAAGCGGTATTCGTTCGGATAAATGTAATCGAACAAACCGTCGGTCTCGTCCTTTTTGAGGAAGAGGCTGTAGTTGGGGTAATCGCTCCGTGTGGTGGAGTAATTGAGGTAGGTGATGCCGTCCGGCTTGATAAAGAAAATGTTCTCGGCGGCGGTGCGCGCCCGGGCGACCGCGCCGGAGAGCAGCAGGAGGGTCGGAATGAGCAGGCTTCTTGGATTCATCGGCAGAGGTGATCAGCAAACTTTACGACGCGTGGAACGCAACCTTCAGGATGCGGAATTGCGCGGCGAACGAAGAAATAGTTGATGCGGCGCCGGGATTCATGGAGGAGGGACTCGGGATGGACAGAGATGTGAACGTGCTGGGAGGGCCGTTGGAGGCTTGTTCCTTCGACCCGCTGACAGGATTTTATCGCACCGGCCGGTGCTCCGTCGGAGAGGAAGACGTGGGATGTCATGCGGTTTGCGTTCAGGTCAGCGCGGAGTTCCTCGCGTTTTCCCGCGACGCCGGGAACGACCTGAGCACGCCGATGCCGCTCTACGGGTTCCCCGGGCTCCAACCCGGGGACCGGTGGTGCCTCTGCGCGCCCCGCTGGAAGGAAGCGCTGGAAGCGGGTTATGCGCCGCCGGTCTTTTTGCGAGCGACGCACCGGGCGGCCCTGGACTATGTGAGCCGATCGATCCTTGAGGAATACGCGATCGATTCCGTGGTTGATTCCTGATCCGATCGCCTCAGAGGCTCCAGCCGGCGCGGTATTGGTGATGGGCCATGGCGTCGGCTCCGGCATGGCCGGTCTGCATGGTTTGCGGGTTCCAGTGGAGCTTGGTTCCATTCCCGGCCAGCGCGGCCATGGAGCCGAGCAGCAGGATTTCCGTGAGATGGGCGGCTACTTCGAAGTTCGATTCCGCCCGCGCCGGATCCTTCTCGCGGATGGCCTGGATCCATTCCACGTAATGGCCGGGGGAACGTTTCAGTGTTTCCGGGGGCTTCACGAAGGCGTCTGGATTCGTCAGGATTTCCGGGGTGCCGCCGTGGGACCCGTGGGCCATGACATGCTTGCTGCCGAAGTAGACGACACCGTTTTCGATGTTCGGGACGATCTTCTGCTTTCCCTCTTTGTCGGTGAGGGTGCGCGGGTAGGTTGGAGGAACCGGGAGCCGGTGTTTGCCATCGAACCAAATCAGCTTGAGCGGTTCCTGACCGGGGCGGTCGAACATCATGGTGATGGTGCAGGAGTTCGGGTGGGTATCGGTCTCGCTTCCGGGTTGGGCGCGTTCGCTGGTCACCTCGATGTGGCTCGGAGTGCCGAGGCCGAAAGCCCAGACGGGGTGATCGACGATGTGGGCCCCCATATCGCCAAGGGCGCCGGTGCCGTAATCGACGTAGCCGCGCCAGTTGAAAGGCACGATTTTCTCCGCGTAATGCTTCATTGGGGCGGGTCCGATCCAGCCGTCCCAATCGAGTTCTTCGGGGATAGGGGCGCTGGCTCCGCGGAAGATGCCCTGGGGCCAAGAGGGGCGATTGGTGACGCAGTGAACCAGGTTCACGGTGCCGATGGCCCCGGAGCGGATGTATTCATTGGTGAGGCGGGAGCCATCGGAAGCATGGCCGGTGTTCCCCATTTGGGTGCAGACCCCGGCTTTCCGGGCGGCCTCACGGAGCGCCCGGGCCTCGGAAATGGTGCGGGTCAGCGGTTTTTCCACATAGGCGTGGAGCCCGAGCTTGATGCCGGCCATAGCCGCCACCGCGTGGGTGTGGTCCGGAGTGGAGACGACGATGCCGTCGAGGTTTTTGGCCTCCTTGTCCAGCATCTGGCGCCAGTCCTGGTAGAACTTGGCCCCGGGATACTTGGCCCGCATCGCCGCGCAACGGCGCAGATCGACGTCCGCCAGCGCATAGACGTTGGCTCCCGCTTCATCGCAGCCGGTGATGTTCGCGGTCCCCCGGCCCCCGGCCCCGATGAAGGCGAGGTTCGGGCGATCGTTCGGTGATTGGGCAAGCACGCGCCCGGGAAGAAACTGGAACTGGAAGAGCGGGAGGGAGGAGACCGCGGCTCCCAGAAAGCGACGGCGGTTGGACGTGGGATGCATGGGCATTTGGCTTGAGGTTTCCCGACGCGTCCGGGGTTTGGACCTTCACCCCGCCACGCGGGCAAACACCATCTCGCTGCAGCCGGTGGGCACCTGGGGTGGGAAGACCGCGCCCAGCTGCCAATCCTCGCTCCCGAGGTGCCGCGCGATTTGCGCCGGCGTGGCGTATTCGTAAGGGTAACCGCCGATCCAATCGACCAGGTCGTGATAAAAATCCATGCCGCGGTCCTGGCGGAAGGGGTTGCGAAATCCGGTGACCAGCCACTTGGCCACCGCGATCGGCGGGAGAAGCGTCCATTCCAACAGTTTCCGCAGGGGAGGGGAGGCGTGCACGTGGGCCCACTTGATGAGGCTCCAGCCGGGGCTTGACCAATGGGGATGGTAGATCGCGAGGATCAGATGCCCTCCCGGACGGACCAGGGCGGCGGCGGCGTCGATGGCCTTCCACATGGCCCCGGTGTGGTGCAGGGAACCCCACGCATGAACCACGTCGTAAAAGCCGTCCCCTTCCGGTGACGCCGCGCGGAGCCGTTCTTGGGTGAGCGGATCCAGGATGGAACCCTCCACCAGCGGGCAATCGATCCCGGAACCGGCCACCGCCGCGCTGCGGCGCAGGGCTTCCCGGCACTTCGGGTTGATATCGGTACCGACGACGACGGCTCCTTCGCGATGCGCGTTGATCAGGCTCAGGCCTTGGCCGAAGCCGATGTCGAGGAAGGATTTCCCGCGGAGCTCGATCCGGTCGAAGAGGCGCTGGAAGGCGCGGGCGGCTTCTTCGAGCCGTTGCGGCGTGAGGGCCCTGCCGGCGAAGCTGATCCAGTTTTCGCCGAAGTCGAATTGCTTTCCGTCTGCCGGTCCGGGGGAACTCATGGTTGCACTTGGGAGAGATGAGCGTTGGGCGCGGGGGCGTGGCGGGGTTTCAGCAAAGGCCAGCCGATGAGGGCTCCGAGACCGCACCCGAGGAGAAAGCCGGTCGTGAGATGGGCGATCCCGGCCGCGGCGGAAGGTTCCGCAATGCCCCAGTGAAGCAGCAGGGCATACGAAGAAACCTCCCGCACGCCCAGCCCTCCCGCGGTGAGGGGCAGCAACACCGCGAGGGCCGAAACCGAGGCCAGCAATGCGCAACCGGTTCCATCCAGATCGGCCCCGGCCCATCGCAAGGCCGCCCAGACGGCGAGGGCGCCCGCGGCTTGGATCCCCCCGGACAGGGTGTGCACCGCCAGCCAACGCCAACGGCCTGGCGGGACGACTGCCTCCGGATCGAAACGGGGAATGGTTTTCCATCGTCCGCTGCACCACGCCAAGAGCGCCACCACCCATCGTTCCCCGGGTCTCGAAAGGGCGGCGGCGCTGGCGAGCAGGGTCAGGCTGAGCGCCGAGGCGGCGGGCCCACCGCCGGCGGCGGCCCAGGCCAAGGTGAGGCCCACGGCGGCGCAACTGGAGAGCCGGTCGCGGAGCACCGCCATGGTTTTCCCGGGGGTGTCATCGTCCTGACCGAGCATCCAGAGCTTGCAAAGGTCCCCGGCCAACTGGGTGAAAAACATGGCACCGAAGAAATTGCCGAGGAGACAAACCCCGAGCAGCTTGGGGAACGGGGGCGGTTGCGGGAGCAGGAGGCGGAGTTTCCAAGCCTGCAACCCTTGGACCGAGAGGACCACGAGCGCGATGAGGCAGGCGGCCCACGGATGGAAGTGGCCGCGCATCGCCCCGAGATGTGGCCAGATCCGACCCGCGAAGAGGCCGGCCGCGAGGAGGCTCACGGAACCGGCGATCCAGGAACGGGCCTGCCTTGGGAGGTTCCACGTCATGCCCGTTCGAAGATGCCG
Organism: Verrucomicrobiota bacterium; assembly: GCA_018970725.1. Taxonomy (GTDB): domain Bacteria; phylum Verrucomicrobiota; class Verrucomicrobiia; order Verrucomicrobiales; family DEV007; genus V1-115. Next base: position 22,878 of record JAGWVU010000027.1, on the reverse strand, counting down.
CAGAACTGGTCCCCCCAATGACGCCGGGAAGAGAGCCGGAAAGCCAGATAAAAGATTTCCGAGATGAACCGTTTGCCGGGCCCGAACGATCCGGTGCTCACCGCGTTGCTTCCCGCGTTGGTCAGTTGGCAGAGGTCCCGGTAGAGCGGGGAGTAGAAGGGGAAGCCGGCGTGCCGGATGGTCTTGGGAACGAATCCCAGCTTGGCCAGGGCCGCCTCCATTTCCCCCTTGGCGAAGTTCCGGTAATGCCCCACCTGCACTTCGAACGGCCGCATCCGGCCGGTGGGGAACGAGAGCAGGAGAAAGCGGCGGGACCTCCGGGCCAACTCGGCGAGGAACGGTTCCCAATCCTCAATGTGTTCCAGCACCTCGAACGCGGAGACGAGGTCGTAGAGACCGGACTCCTCCTGCACCGGCAGCGACTGGAACGCGAGACCGATTTTGCCATAGGCCCGCTCGGCGATCTCCACTCCGGCGGCCGAGACATCGATGCCCCGGACCGCAGCGCCGGGAAAAAGGTTGGACAGGTGTGCGGTCAGGGTTCCTTCCCCGCAACCCACGTCCAGAATGTCCCGGATGACGGACGCGTCGATCTCCCGGACCGATTTCCCCACCAACCAGCGCAACCAGCGCGAGGCCGGGCCGAACTTCTTCATTTCCACCCAGTCCGGCCAGTGTTCCTGATAGATGGCGTGGTTATCGATGGCTGCCTGCATAGGTGCGTTCGGGTTCGGGCCGGGGCAGCAGGCGCAGATAGGCGCGCGCCGCCGCATCCCATGAAAAACGGTCCGCCACCCGCTCCCGCGCCCCGTTGCCGAGCCGGTGGCGGAGCGCGGCATCCTCCAGCAGCCGGTCCATGGCCCGGGTCAGGGCCGCGGCATCCCCGGGGGGAACAATGAGGCCGGTTAGGCCATCCTCGATCAGTTCGCCGATGCCTTCCACGGCGGTGGCGACCACCGGGAGGCCGGCGGACATGGCTTCCAGCACCGCGTTGGACATGCCTTCGTAGTGGGAGGGCAGGACCAACAGGGTGGCGTTGCGGTAGGTCTCCGGCATTTCCGAGCGGTCGAGCCATCCGCGGAAGATGACCCGGCCTTCCAGCTGCAGCTCCCGGGCCAGGGCTTCCAGGGATGAGCGCAAGGGACCGTCCCCGGCGATCTCGAGTTGCGCCTCCTTCCGGGTCATGGCGGCGAAAGCGTGGAGGAGGAGGGCCACGTTTTTCTGGGCCACGAGGCGGCCCACGAAGAGCAGACGCGCTCCGCCGCGGGGTGGATCCTCCCTCTCCGGAAAGCGGTCCACTCCGTTGGGGATCACCGTCACGGGCAGCGGATCCGCCGCCAGAGAGCGCTGCCGCAAGCCTTCAGACGTGGCCGCCACGGCCGCCGCCGCACGATAGAGGTGCCGGCGCAGCGGACGAAGCAGCGCGTGCAGCCGGTCGAGTCCCGGCTCCGTCCCGGGGACATCCCCGCCCCGGAGGGAAATCACATAGGGGACCCCGAAGAGATGTCTCAAGGGCAGGCCGAGCAGGCCGCAGGGAAAGCCGAAAAAGAGCACCGCGCCGCCAAACCCGCCGCGCCAGAGCACCCCGGGGAGGCGGATCAGGGCTGCGGCGAGGAACAGGGCCATACCGGCCAGACCGCACCGGTCCCGATGGCGGCGGCCCGTCCAGAGGCGTTCCACCCGGAATCCTTCCCCGGTTTCAGCTCCGGGGAGGCCGGGTGCTCCCGAGGTGAGCACATGGACGTCCACGCCGAGCCCGGTGAGCGAGCGCGCCAAGGCCCGGGTGGCGGTGGCCGCGCCTCCGCCGAGGGGCGGATATTCGTAGTTCACCAAAAGCAGCTTCAAGCGGGCACCTCCACGGGCTTGTTGAGCGTCTCCATCCACCGGTTCACCACCAGCAGGCTCCAGAGAAAACCGCGCTCGTCCGCCCGGTTGCCAAGATGGCGGCGGTGGATTTCCCGGGCGGTCTCCGGCCGGCCCCACAGGGCCTCACCCGGTTCGAGCACGCCGTCGCGAAACCATTTGCCCACCGGCATGCCGAACCCTTTTTTGGGCCGGTCGAGGATTCCGGGGGGGAGGTGCGAGGCCATGGCGTTGCGCAGAATCACTTTGCCCGCGCCATCCGCGAACTTGAGCCGGGCCGGGATCTGGCGGATCAGGTCGACCACCTCCGTGTCGAGGAACGGAGCCCTGACTTCCAGACCAACCCGCATGCTGGCGCGATCCACTTTGGCGAGGATGTCATTCTGCAAATATAACTCGATATAGAACTGGCAGAGCCGGTCCTCGAGGGCTCCAGCCTCACAGGCGTCCCAGGCCTCGATCGCTTCTGAAAAGGTCTCTTCGAGCGGGGCGTCGCTCCCCGTGAAGGCGCGCAAGTCCGTCTCCGTCAGGGAAGACATCCAGACCGGACCCCAAAGCGAGGCCGGATAACCGGCCCCGCGCAGGCCGCGTTTCACCTTGAAGTCCAGACTCATGTTCCGGTGGGAGACCGGCATCCGGGCGGCGAGATGCAGAATGCCCTGGTGAACCGGTCCGGGCATAAGGGAGCGATAGAGCGAGGCCATGCGCAGTGCCTTGAAGGGATCATAGCCGAACAGCATTTCATCACTGCCATCACCACCCAGCGCCACGGTCACTTCCTCACGAGCGAAGGCGCAGAGCAGTGAGGTGGGCAACAGGGAAGCATCTCCCAAGGGCTCGTCCAGACCGAGCAAAACTTCTTCCGCGAATTCCGGAACCGCGGAGGCGCGCAAGGTGCGGCAGCGGTGTTCCGTTCCGAGATGCCGGGCCACCCGTTCCGCGTGCGCCGATTCGTCGAAACTCTTCTCCTCGAACCCGATCGAATAGGTGCGCACCTGCTGACCACCTTCCACGGCCAACGCCGCGAGGGTGGAGGAATCGACCCCGCCGCTGAGAAAGAGTCCGACCGGGACATCGGAGAGGTAGCGCAAGCGCACCGACTTCTTCAATCGTTCCCGCAACTCCGAGGCGAGATCCCGGGGATGCGCCCGCTCATATTCGCCGAGGGGACGGGAGAGGTAGCGCCAATACCGCCGCACTTCGATGGCCCCGGTCCGGCAATCCACCGTCATCCAATGGGCCGCGGGCAGTTTGCGGACGTCCGCCAAACCGGTCCAAGGGGAGGGGAGATAGCCGTAAGCGAAGAACTTGCGCAGCCCGGTGGGGCAGACGGAAGTCGAGACCGCAGGGTGGGCGGTCAGGGCGGTCAGCTCGGAGGCAAAGACAAAAGCCTCGGGGCGCGAAGCATAATACAGCGGCTTTTCACCGAAACGGTCCCGGGCGAGGAAAAGGGTGCGTTGCCGCCGGTCATGGATCGCGAACGCCCACATGCCATTGCAGCGTTCCAGCAGCCCCGGGCCCCACTCTGCATAGCCGTTGAGCAGCACCTCGGTATCGGAGTGATCCGTGAGGAACTTGCGTCCCAAGCTCTCAAGTTCGGCGCGAAGCACGGCGTGGTTGTAGATCTCACCGTTGAAGGTGATGACATAACGACCACAGGAACTCGTCATCGGCTGGGCGCCGGTCGCGAGATCGACGACCGACAACCGGCGATGGCCGAGGAAGACGGCGGCTTCCTCATCCGCCCAGAGTCCGGAGCCGTCCGGTCCGCGGTGGACGAGGCGGCCGATCATCCGGCCCGTGAGGGTCAGGCTGCCTTGTCCCCAAATTCCCGCGATGCCGCACATGATTTCAAACCGGGGGTTCCCCGCACCACATAGGTGCGCTTGTCTTGGCTCTCATGGTAGGTCCTTGCGATCAGCTCGGTTTGCAGGCCCATCAGGAAGCAGATGATTCCAGTGACAAATGCCAGGCCGGCGAGGAGCGGCAGCGGCGTCTGGATGAGGGAGACTCCCGCGAAGAGTTTGTAGCCGAAGGCGAGGGCGAGAATGGCGAAACTGGAGAGGAACGCGAGGAGGCCGATGCCCCCGAAGATATAGATCGGCTTCTCTGCATAACGCCGCAAAAAGGTGACCACCAGAAGGTCCAGCATCACCTTGGGAATCCGGCCCATGCCATATTTGGACCTGCCGTTGACGCGCGGGTGATGGTTCACCTCCATCTCCGTGACCCTGGCGCCGTTCCAGTCCGCATAAATGGGGATCAGCCGGTGCATCTCCCCGTAAAGTCGCACCGTGTCAAGCGCCTCACGGCGATAGGCTTTCATCGAGCAACCGTAGTCCTGGAGACGCACCCCGGAGATCATGGAAATCAACCGGTTCGCCACCCGGCTCAACAGGACGCGCAAAAAACCGTCCTGACGGGATCTCCGCCACCCGGAGACCACGTCGTAGCCCTCATCGAGCTTGGCCAGCAGCCGGGGAATATCCGCCGGATCGTTTTGCAGGTCCCCGTCCATCGGCACGAGGATCTCGTGAAGCGCGTGGTCGATCCCCGCCATCATCGCGGCGGTCTGGCCGAAATTGCGGCGCAGGTGGAGGACCCGCACCCCGGGGTGCGCGGACGCGAGCCGGTCCAGTTCCTCCGAGGACCCGTCGAGGGAACCGTCGTTCACAAAGAGAATCTCGTGCGGCCGATCCATGGCGCGCAGGATGTCCAGCGTCCGGTGACAAAGGATCTCGAGATTTCCCGATTCATTGTAGACCGGAATGATGACGGAGACGCCGGCGGGTTCGGTGACGGGGATCATGGGGTCGTTGGGATGGTGGTGGAGGAGACGGTTCGGCGGATGGCGAGGCGGTAGCTGCCTGAAAAACTTTCCGGGGGCGCTTCCGGCAGGAGCGGCCTGACATCGAAACGCTCGGCGAGGATCTCCCGGCACCGGAGGTCGATCACGCCTCCCTCGCGAAAGAGCACATGGCGGTGCCGCTCGCGGAGCCAGTCCCGCATCAACTCCTTGGTCCAGAGTCCCCGGGCCCGGATCCGGGCCTGAGCCTCGTCCGAAAACACGGCATCGGCTTCCATGGGGTCGCGCAGGGAGAAGATGTAATTGATGAGCAGCGGGTCCGCCAGCCGTCCGGAGAGATGGATGGCCTCGGTGAGGCGGATATCCATCCCGAGGGGCAGCACCTCGGCCTCCGGAGGAACGGCGGAGGCGAGCGCGGCGGCCAAGGTCCGCACCTGAGCGGGCGTTTGGAAGTCGATCCACTTCCGATACATGCCATCGGCCGTGAAGGCGGAGACCGAGGGGAGCAGGACGAGGGCGGAGATGAGGAGCGCCCGCGCCGTCGGCCAACTCAGCCAGGTGCGGTCGCGGAAAGCGTCCGCGAGGGACTGGCGGAAGGCGTTTGCCGCGTCCCAGGCGGATGGCGCGCCGCCCGCCAATCCGAAGATGAGGGAGTAATTGACATAAGGCAGGGCGCAGGACCGGCAGAAGGTCTGGGTGGCGGCAAAGTGGAGCAGGACGCTGGCAAAGAAGAGGAGCGCCATGGCGGCGTCCGGGGAACGATCGAAACCGCGTTGCCGCCAGCGGTCGAGGGCGAATGCATTGGCGAGGAGAAGCGGCAGGTAAGGCCAGATCACGCCCTCGAGGAACCACTCGTGGATGCCCCGGAAGGTTTCAGGGCGGGAGGCCCACCACGCTTGCATCCGCAGGCCGAGGTCCGCCCCGTCCAGTGGCCCGACCGCCGGATCCGCCGTCAGGCCGAGGACACGGGCCAGTCCCCCGGCTCCGGGGTAGGTCCGGATCAGGTTCCAGAACGCGCCGGGCCCGAAAATCCCGACGATGAGGCCGCTCACCCCGAGGAGGGCAGCGAGGAAAAACCCGGTGGACCGCGGGCCGGGCCGGCCGTGGAGCCAGACTTCCGCCACCATGAGAAGCGGCAGGAGCAGCAGGTAATTCGGGCGGGTCATCAGGATGGTCCCGGTGAGGAGGCCCGCCGCGAGCCAGCGCAGGTCCCGGGAAAGGCGGCCCGGATGAAAAAGCGTCCAGAGGAGCGCGGCGATCTGCAGGTTGACGAAGGCGAACTGGGAGACACTGGCGTGATAAAGGGCCACCGCCGGTGAGAGAACCGCGAGCCAGAGGTAAGCCGCGGCCGGCTGTTTCCGCTCTGGAAAGCTCGTCGTGAGAAAGCCGAGTGCTCCGCAAAAACAGAGCACGGAGAAGAGCCGGCCCGGACGCAAACCGAGTCCGGCGATCTCCTGCCACCAGCCGAGGGCGACGAAATAAAGCGGCGTATACCAACAGGGCAGCCGCTCGCTATATAATTTGATGCCGTGCCGGACGAAAGCGGTCGCTCCGTAGAGGTAATTTCCCTCGTCCAGCCAGGTGGCCAATCCGAACAGGAAATAGAAGAGTTGGGCCGCCAAAGCCAGTCCGCCGGCCGTCAGGAGAAGGCGCCCGGCGGCAAAGGAAGAACGATTCAGGACGAGCGGCATTGCAACCCGTCAGAATAGTTTGGATAACTTAGAAACGCAAGAAGATTGATCAGACGGAAATCCAAAGGGTCGGCCGCCCCGCGGCTACGCGAGAATTTCCTTCACGACATGTCCGTGGACATCGGTGAGGCGATAGCGGCGGCCCTGGAACTTGTAGGTGAGGCGCTCGTGATCGATGCCGAGGAGGTGGAGGACGGTGGCTTGGAAGTCGTGGACATGCACGCCGTCCCGGACGATGTTGTAACCGAACTCGTCGGTCTCCCCGTGGACCGTTCCCCCTTTCACGCCGCCACCGGCCATCCAGATGGAGAAGCAACGGGGATGGTGGTCGCGCCCGAAGTTGGGTTGGATCTTGCCCTGGCAATAGTTCGTGCGGCCGAATTCGCCTCCCCAGACAACCAAGGTGTCCTCAAGAAGGCCGCGCTGTTTGAGATCCCTGACCAAGGCCGCCGCGGGTTGATCGGTTTCCCGGCAGAGCTTCGGCAGGGCCCCGGGCAGACCGCTGTGATGGTCCCAGTCCTGGTGATAGAGTTGGATGAAGCGGACGCCGCTTTCGGCGAGGCGCCGGGCCAACAGACAATTTGCCGCGAAGGTCCCGGGCGTTTTGACATCGGGACCGTAGCTTTCGAGGGTGGCGGCGGATTCACCGGAGAGATCGGTGACCTCCGGGATGCTGGTTTGCATCCGGAAGGCCATCTCATACTGATCGACCCGCGCCTGGATCTCGGTGTCGGGCGTGGCAGAGAACTGGTGTTCGTGCAAGTCCCGGAGCCGGTCGAGCAAGAGGCGCCGGCTGGCGGGACTCACGCCGTCGGGATTCCCGAGATAGAGGACCGGGTCCTTGGCGGCGCGGAGTTGGACCGCTTGATGCCGGGTTGGCAGGAAGCCGCTGCCCCAGAGATGGGCGCCGAGCGGTTGGCCGCCCTTGCCCTTGGTGATGAGGACGACGAAGGAGGGCAGGTTGGCATTGCCCTGGCCCAAGCCGTAACTGAGCCAGGAGCCGAAGCTGGGGCGGCCGGGGATCTGCGAGCCGGTTTGGAAGAAGGTGACGCCGGGGCCGTGGTTGATGCTCTCCGTATGCATCGACTTCACGAGGCAGAGATCCTCCGCGATGGAGGCGGTGTGGGGGAGCAATTCGCTGATGGTGGCGCCGGAGGGGCCGTAAGGAGCGAACTTGAACGGGGAGCCGACCATGGGAATGGAAGACTGGTTTCCCGACATCCCGGTCAGGCGCTGCCCGCCGCGCACCGAATCCGGGAGTTGCTCGCCGTGGCGTTGGTTGAGCAGCGGTTTGTGGTCGTAAAGATCGATTTGGGAGGGTCCGCCGGACATGAACAGGTAGATGACCCGCTTGGCCTTGGGCGGAAGATGGGTGCCGCCGAGCACGCCGCGGTCGACTCCGCCGGAATCCGCCGCCAGCATTTCGGAGAGGGCGAGGCCGCCGAGGCCCATGCCGAAGCGGTTGAGAAGGTGACGTCGGTTGATCGGGTTCATCGCTTCACGACACAGGCATCATGATTCAAGAGGGCTTGGGCCAAGGCGGTGGCGGCGGCCGCTTGGGGAGGGGGAATCGCGGCGTCGCGCGGCGCCCGGCCAATCTTGAGCAGGGCTTCCGCTTCGGCCGTGGCGTTGGTGTAGTAGGCGACTTGTTCCGCGTAGAGGCGGGCACAGATCTCCAGTTCCCTCGGGTCCGGCGCCCGGCTGAGACAACGGAGGAAGCCGGCCCGGATCATCCCGGCGGGATCGCCTCCGGACTCGAGGTGGAGTTTCTGCCCGAGGACGCGGGCGGCTTCCACGTATTGCTCGCCGTTGAGGAGGATCAGCGCCTGGAGAGGCGAGTTGGTCCGTTCCCGCTTGGCCACGCAAATGCCGCGGCGCGGGGCGTCGAAGGTGACCATGGCCGGAGGCGGGCTGGTGCGCCGCCAAGTGGTGTAGAGGCTTCTGCGGTAGACCGTATCGCCGGGAGCCGGGGTCACCGGTTTGAAGGCCTCGCTCATTTCATACGGGTTGACCGGCGGACCGCCGGCCTTGTCCGAGAGGAGCCCGGCGGCGGCGAGCGCGTTGTCCCGGATCATCTCGGCGGGAAGCCGGAAACGCGGGCCCCGGGCCAGCAACTCGTTCTCCGGGTCGTCGGCCATGAGCGCCGGGCTGGCGAAGCTTCGCTGGCGGTAAGTGCGGCTCGTCAGGATGGTTTTGAAGAGCGCTTTGGTGTCCCAACCGCTCTCGATGAAGCGCCAGGAAAGCCAGTCGAGCACCTCGGGATACACGGGCAAAGCGCTCTGGGAGCCGAAATCCTCGGAGGTCTTGACGAGTCCTTGGCCGAAGAGGCTCTGCCAGAACCGGTTGACGCTAACCCGGGCGGTCAGGGGATGTTGGGGTTCGGTCAACCACATGGCCAGACCGAGCCGGTTCTTCGGAGCCTTCGCCGGAAATGGGGTCAGGATCTCCGGGGTGCCGGGCCCGACCTCCTCCCGCCGTTGATCATACGCGCCGCGAAACAGAATATAGGCTTTCTTGGGTTGGGGCAGTTCCCGCATCACCATGATTTCCGGCAACGCGCCGACCGCATCGACCAGTTGGGCCCTCGCTTGTTTCAGGGATTCGAGACGCGCCGCATATCCGGGGTTCTCCGGAAGGAGCACCGCACCCTCCGGATTCATTGCCCCGCGTGCCTCCGACGGGGAGAGTTCCCGGCCGAAAACCCGGAAGGCGTCGATCGATCCTCCCTTGAACCCCCGGTCCCGGAATCGCTCGCCCAGCGCGATGTGGTCGCCCCCGCCCCCGGTGACATCCCGGGTCAGCGAATCGGCCACGACCTCGGTCGCGGCGGGTTGGCCGTCCACGTAAAGCCGGAGTCCGGAAGCCCGGCCGCTGCCGTTGCTGGTGACCACCACGTGGGTCCATGTTTCCGGCTTGAGCTCGGTCGTGGAGCGGATCGAGATCGCGTTGCCCGGCCAGAAATAGATGAGGGACCACTTCAGTTTTCCTTCCTCGAGCAGCAGCTCGTAACCCCGGCTCCCGGCATCGGTCCACGCCCGGGATCGGTGGAAGACCACGGCCCTCTCCTTGCGGTCCGGCGTCTTGAGCCAGAGGGAGACGCTGAAGGGTTCATAGGAATGAAAGTTCCCGAGCGGGAGATCGACCGCATCGTCCCCGGTGAACCGGACGGCTTGGCCGACGCGGCCGGGGACGAGTTTGTTCTCGCCTTTCAGTTTGGCCGGTTTGGCGGGGTCGAGGGCGTTTTCGAGGTTGCCCCCGGACAGCGTTTCGAAATCGAACCGCGCCAGTTCCCCGGACGGGAGGGCGGCCGCGGTCGGATCGAGGGGTTTGAGGGCGGCGGCACCGGACTCTTCGCGGGCAACGGTAGCGGCGAGGGCGGCGATTTTGGATTTGGCGGCCTCGTCCGCGAGGGGCTGGGCCGGGGTGGGCACCGCGTTGGTGAAGAAGGAGTAGAGGCCGGCCTCGTCGATGTTCTGGAACATCGAGAAAAACTGGAAGTATTCCTTCTGAGTGAGCGGATCGAATTTGTGGTCGTGGCATCGGGCGCATTCAAAGGTGAGCCCGAGGAAAGCGGTGGAGAAGGTCTGGACGCGATCGGCGACATACTCGACGCGGTATTCCTCCTCGACGCTTCCGCCCTCGCTCTCCTGTTGGTGGAGCCGGTTGAAGGCGGTGGCGAGGATTTGTTCGTCCGTGGCCTGCGGCAGGAGATCGCCGGCGAGTTGCCAGGTGATGAACCGGTCGAAAGGAAGATTTTCATTGAAGGATTTGACCACCCAATCCCGCCAAGGCCAGACGTCGCGATCCCGGTCCACCTGGAAGCCGTAGCTGTCCGCGTATCGGGAGATATCGAGCCAATCCACCGCCATGCGCTCGCCGAAGCGCGGGGATTGGAGCAGGCGGTCGACGAGGCGTTCGCAGGCATCGGGAGAGGGATCGTTGACAAACGCGGTCACCTCGCCGGGGGCGGGCGGCAAGCCGGTCAGGTCGAAGGAGATGCGGCGGATCAGGGTGGCGCGATCGGCCTCCGGTTGGAAGGCGAGACCACGGGCGGCGAGGCCCCGGGCCACGAGGTCGTCGAAGTGACCGGCCGCAGGCGGTTTGAGCGAATTGAAAGCCCAGTGTTTTTCGTAGGGCGCGCCTTGTTCGATCCAGCGGCGCAAGGTGGCGATTTCCCCTGCCGAAAGGCTGCCGATTTTGGCCGAGGGCGGGGGCATGACCTCGTCGGGGTCGTTGCTGGTCACCCGGGCCAACAGTTCGCTGGCCCCGGGATTTCCGGGGGCGATCGCGCGGATCCCCTTGCGGTCCGCGGTGGCGGCCGCCCCCTCGTCGAGCCGGAGACCGGAGTCGCGTTTTTTCGGGTCCGGACCGTGGCACTGGAAACATTTTTCCGAGAGAATGGGGCGGATATCCCGGTTGAATTGCAAGGGGGCCGGGTCCGCGGCGTCTGCCCGGACGACCGCGAGAAGAAGGCAAAGCGCGGGGAAGGGGAGGGAGCGTTGCATCATCGGGGGCGTGGGGAGAACACGTGGCCGGGAAAGATTCCCTTTCCACCGCCCGCCGCAACCTGAACGTTTTGCCGAAGATCTTGATTGGTTTCCGCACGAAGACCTGCTCTACTTCCCAGGATTATGTCAGTCTCTCCAGCTCATGCTTCCCGACGGGGCCCGGTGGCGGTGATCGCCGTGCACGGCGTGGCGGACCAAGGCAAGAACGATACCGCGGCCACGGCGGCGAACCTGCTCCTGCACCTGGACCAGTTGGAAGACGGGACGGGCAAAGAAGGGCCGGAGCGTGGCTATTCGGGATTCAACGAGCGGGTCATCCGGGTGGGTGTGGAACCGCTGCGGGTGGAGAGTTTGCAGGGGGAGGACGCATGGTCCCACCAGCTTCGGGAGCATCTCGGGGAGTTCGAGGGGGAGGGGAGCCGGGGAGCCTATGAGACGATCCGCCTCGAGGGGTTGCGCCATACCCGCGACACCCGCAACGAAGCACCACGGACCGACCGGGCGGTGCATATCTACGAATTGCACTGGGCCGACGTCAGCCGGTTGAAGATCGGGGCCCTGAACATTTTCCTGGCGATTTACCGTTTGCTTTTCGAGACCTCATGGCTCGGCGGCCGGACGATCGGCAAGTGGGCCTCTTTCGGCGAGGATGTGGGCAAATTCAGCGCCGTGACCTCGTTGCGGGGTTTGATGATGTTTTTCCACACGGTCGCCAGCGTGATCCTGACGCGGGTCATGCCGCTGCTCTACCTGCTTCTCATCGCGATGCTTTCGCTGACGGCGATTCCCCTGGTGGAGACGGAATGGGCGCAGACCGCCCTGAGCGGCTTGGGAGGATACCGGGGATTGTTCGCGGGCGGGGTGGTGTTTTTCACGGCGGGAACGCTCATCGGCCTGGCCTCCAAGTTCTGGCGGCATCTGCCCTGGCCGCCGGTGTTCGTGCTCGTGGTGGCGGTCTGCTTTCTCGTCTGGACCTTCACCTACGGCGCGCTGGCCGACAAGGATCTCTCCACTTGGTGGGCGGAAGCGGGTGTCGCGATGCTGGCCTGGCTCGGGATGTGTGTCTGTGTGGGGGTCACCGTGCTGCCGATGCTGAACCGCCTGTTCCCCGGGACCGCGATTCTTGGCGTCGGTCTCATGGGTTTGTTCACCGTCGGGCTCGGGATGGGCGTGTCGCAGCAGACGCATTGGCCCTTGCTCTTCACCGGGCCGATCATGGCGATCCGCACCGCGCTGGCGATGTTGCCCTTGATTTGGATCGTGTTGTCGACCGCAGCAAACCTTTTCATCGTCCTCGCCACGATCGAGGGCCTGACGCTGCCCTTCCGGCGCTGGCTTTCGCCCGAGGTGATCCGGCGGAAGCGGGACCGGATCCGGACGGCGGTTCTGTCGTTGGCGATGCCGGTATTGCTGATCAGTTTCCTCAATGCGACGTTTTTCCAACTGGCGTTGATCCCGGCGCGATTGGGCGGGGTGAACTCGGTCGTGCCGCGGGTGGACCGCACCGCGAACGCGCCGGCTTGGGTCAAGGGGATCGAGCAAGTGGTGGACGGGAAGATCGACCCGTGGATTGACCGGATGTCGAGCATGCCTTGTTTTGAGGATTGGGACAAGGCCACCGCGGCCGTGGATGTCCGTTTCTCCGATTACGCGAATTTCGCGGCCGGCCAGATGGTGATCCCGTTCCTCGAGGCCACCTTCCTGCTGGTCATCCTGGTCCTCGGGTATTCGTTGTGGACGGTGGCCCCGGCCGCGTTCGCGGAATACGCAGCCAGTGGCTTGAAGCGGAATGACAAGCGGTGGGAGCGAATCACCAAGGGCCTCGGGCGCAACCTTTCCCAAGGATATCGGTGGCTCTGGGCGGGCCAGGTGCTTCTCGCGGCCTGCCTTCTGCTGAACCAGGGATTGTTCGCTTTCCGCGCCATCCGGGCCAACGAAGTCCGGGAGAAGGGGTTCAAGCAGGCGGAGGCCGATCCGGTGATCCGTCTGGTGGATCGGTTCCTCGGCGTCCGCGAGTTGAAGTATTTGCCCGAATCGATGCTCGCGGCAGCCTCGCCATCCGCCGCAACCGTGGCCGAGCCGCCCGCTCCGGCTGCGGCCCCGGTGACGACCCCGCCACCTCCGGCGGTCGTGCCTCCTGCGCCCGAGGTCCCACGGCCCCCGGCGGCCACGAGGCCCGCTCCCGCGGCCAAGGTCAGCTCGGTGCCTGTTACGGGTCGGGACCGGTTCGGGCGTCCGCTTGCCGGCAGGCGGGTTTTGACGAAGCTGACGCCGGTGGAGGGAACCCGCACCGCGACCACGGTGCAGCAACAGATCGTAAAGGAGGAGCGTGAGGAACTTGCGCGCTCGGTGCAGGAGATTCTTGGCGGTCAGGATATCAGGGCTTTGAAAGAGGTCGATCCGGCCCCGTCTCTGCCACGGGAGGAGCCGAAGCCGGGCTGGTGGGTCAAGATGATCACCGAGTTCGTGGTATTCCTCAATCAGGGGCCCCTGACCAGCGCCCTCGGGATGGTCATCATGGTTCTGGCCATCGGGTATCTTTTCTTTGCGAGGTTGGCCGATCCCATCTTTGCCGGGTTGCGGGGCGGTCTCGACATCGCGCTCGATGTCGTCAATTACCTCAACCCGAACCCGAGGCGTCGAACCCACCGGGCCCGGATCCTGTCCCGTTATGCCTCGCTTCTGAAATACATCGCGGATTGGCGCGACCCGGCCGATCCCGGGGTCGGCTATTCGCGGGTGGTGATTCTGGCCCACAGCCAGGGGAGCGTGATTTCCTCCGACCTGTTGCGCGCCCTCTCGTGCGGCAGCGTGGCGGCCGAAAACGGTCTGGAAGTGATCGGCGGGGATCCGGCCGCGGGCGGTCTTCCCGTCCGGTTCTACACGATGGGAAGTCCGTTGCAGCAGCTTTACGCCAGCCGTTTCCCCGACCTCTTCGCCTGGGATCCGGACGCCGATCCCCGGCCCGGCCACCGCGGCATCGAATGCTGGTGGAACGCCTACCGGAGCGGGGACTACGTGGGCCGGATGTTGTTCCGCACCGAGAAAAAGCAGAAGGCCGAATGCTTCACCCCCGGGTTGGACTATTTCCAGACCGAAGACGGGGTCGCCCGGCCCGTTCGCGAGACCTGCATCGGTCCGGGAGCCCATACCCAATATTGGAACGAATCCGCTCCGGACGTCATCCGCGGCTTGGATCGACTCATCGCCACGGACGACGTCGCCGAACTGGCCAAGACCGACCAAGAGGCGAAGCCGGTCTGAACCGGTCGCTTTTCGCGGCGCAGTTTATTTTTTGGTGGCGACCGGTTTCTTGCGTTCCGGAACGCAGGTCCGGCAAATGTCGCAGACGGTGCCATCGCAGCCCCGCGCGGTGCAATATTCCCGGCCGTAAAAGATGATGCGGAGGTGCAACTGGTTCCAGCTTTCCTTGGGGAAGAGTCGTTTCAGGTCGGCCTCGGTCCGCTGCACGTTTTTGCCGGGAGTGAGTTTCCACCGTTGCGCGAGCCGGTGGATGTGGGTATCCACCGGGAAGGCGGGAACGCCGAAGGCTTGAGCCATGACCACGGAAGCGGTTTTGTGACCGACACCCGGCAAGGCCTCGAGCGCCTCGAAATCGGCGGGCACCCGGCCTCCGTGTTGTTCGACGAGGATGGCCGAGAGGTCGCGGATGTTCCGTGCTTTGCGCGGGGCGAGACCGCACGGCCGGACGATGGCATCGATTTCCTCGACGGAACGGCGCGCCATGTCCCGCGGATTGGAGGCAAGCGTCCAGAGGGATGGGGTCACGAGGTTGACCCGGGCGTCGGTGCATTGGGCCGAGAGCAGCACGGCCACAAGAAGGGTGTAAGGATCCCGGTGATCGAGCGGGATCGGGGTATCGGGATAAAGTTCGGCGAGCCGCTGTTCGATGAAGGCGGCGCGCTCGGTCTTGGTCACGGCTCAGGCGGATTTGCGGGGCCCGGAGGGGGCGAGGCCGCCGACGGGTTGGAGGCCTTGCTCAAGCTGGAGGCTCTTGGCGCGCACCCCGGTCAGCATCTTGCGGACGTGCGGTGATTTGGAGGCGCGGGGGGCGAGGATGGCCTCGCTTTCCGCGAAACTTCCCCAGTGGATGACCTCGATGCCGACCACCGGAGCACCCCAGTTGCGCATGGAGCGGATCGATGGCTGATAAATGTCGATGGTATCGGTTCCGACCAAGGCACTGCCGTAGTCATCCACTTCGTAGATTTGCGCCTGGCCGATGATGCGGAAGCGGGTGCCGACAGGGTAGCGGGACCAATCGGCGGCGGCGCTGCGGACGGGGCCGGAACAGCGCAGGCTGGTGCCGCGGGCCGTGAGTTTGCCGTAGGGTTGGCTGTCCGACTCCTGGTGGCAGTAGGCCGTGGTCTTGATCACGAACTTGTTCGGAGGCGCCTGCGGGGTGGGGACCCTGGACTGGCGGAAACGCTCCAGCGGACGGATCTCCGCAAGTTGGATCCGGGCGCTGGTGCAGGCGGCAAGGGTGGCCGACATCAGGAGAATGCCGGTCCGGACGAGGGTCCATGGCCAAGTCTGAGCGCGTTTTGGTTGCTTCATGGGTGCTGCCGCCGGGGTTCAGGACGCAGAGTCCGGACACAAAAAAGGGGATAAAAGCCTGAATAAAGGTTTAAAGTCAAGAAGATTCCTGGTTTGACAAGGCATTGACCGGAGCGCTAACTGGAAGGACTTGGACTCCAATCCCGGCAGCGCCGAACTCGAAAAGCGCATTCAGCAGATTCTGGAAGCGCCGAAAGCCCAGCCCATGACGCGTTCCGAACTGGCTCGCGTGCTCGAGGTCCCTTCGGCCGAACGGGCCAATCTCCGCCTCGCTCTACGTCGCCTCGAGGAGCGCGGCGTGGTCGCTCTCCACAAGAAATCCCGTTACGGCGTGCCGCGACCGGTTGCCGTGGCCGGGGATTCCTGGGTCGGCACGGTGGAGTTTCCCTCGCCCGGCAAGAATCGCAACGGATGGGTCGAGGTCGAGGCCGCCGGCCGTGCCACCTTGAAGGCCCGGGTGGGGAAGGAAGCCTTGTTTTTTAGCGAACGGAATAGCGGGACGGCATTGCCCGGGGATACGGTGCGCTTCTCGGTCGTCCAAGGTCCGCCGCCGGCTTGGCAGCGGCACGTCCGGAAGTTTCGTGAGGCACCCCGCTCGCGTTGGGAAGCCAGGATCGAGGAGGTGGTGCGGCGGAAGCGGCGGCATTACGTCGGTACGCTGCATCTGGCCCGCGGTTATGCGCGGGTGGTTCCCGATGAACCGGCGTTCCACCGGGATGGCGAGGCCGATGCGGCGGACCTGCCCCCGGGCGCGGCGGACCGCTGCAAGGTGGTCTTTGAATTGACCGCATGGACCCAGGCTTTGCGGGCCCCCAAGGTCAAGGTGGTCCAGGTCCTGGGGCCGACGGGTGCCCCGGGCGTCGACATCCTCTCCATCATCCATCGCCATGACCTCCCGTTGGATTTTCCGGAGCCGGTTCTGCTCGAGGCCGCCGGGGCTCCGCTCGAAGTAAGTCCGGAGGAAATCGGGGGGCGCGAAGACTGGCGGGAGGCCTTCGTGATGACGATCGATCCCTTCGATGCCCGGGATTTCGACGATGCCATCTGTGTGCGCCGGCTGGACCATGGAGGTTGGGAACTGGGCGTGTTCATCGCCGATGTGGCTCATTACGTCAGGGCCGGGGGTGCGGTGGACCGGGAGGCGCGGAAGCGGGGGAACAGCGTTTATCTGGTGGACCGGGTGATTCCGATGCTGCCGTTCCATCTAAGCAACGGGATCTGCAGCCTGAACCCGCAGGTCGACCGCTTGACCCACGCCGTGATCATGGAATTCGACGCCCGGGGGCGGCGGACCAAGGCGCGGTTCGCCAAGGCGGTGATCCGGAGCAAACGCCGGTTCAGTTACGAGGAGGCGTTTGCCCTTTTGGATCAGCCGGCGCAGGGCGGCGCGGAGGGGGACGCCCCGTTCAGCCGGGCGTTGCACGAGGCTTGGGACTTGGCCGGGCGCCTGCGGCGGCTGCGGATGGAGCATGGTTCGCTGGACCTCGATTTCCCGGAAGTGAAGGTCATCCTCAACGAGGTCGGCGAACCGGTCGATGTCCGTTTGGTGGTCTACGACATCTCCCACCAACTGATTGAAGAGTTCATGCTGGCGGCCAACGAGGCGGTGGCGGAGTTCATCAAGAACCGTCAGGCCGGGGCGATTTACCGGGTTCACGAAGATCCGGACCCGGAGAAGTTGTTCGATTTCCGGGAGATGGCGGCCGCCTATGGACATCCGGTGGGGGATGTCACGGTCCGCAAGGAACTGCAGAAGCTGTTGCTCGGGATCCGCGGCAAGCCGGAGGAACACGTGCTCAAGCTCAGCTTGTTGAAGAGCCTGAAACGGGCCGTTTACAGCGGGGAGCCCTCCGGTCATTTCGGGCTGGCCAAACTCAATTACTGCCATTTCACCAGCCCGATCCGCCGGTATGCCGATCTCGTCGTCCATCGCGTTCTCGAGAAACTGGCCACCGCTCCCCGCGACGCGGGCCCGCTTCCGAAGAAGCCCGAACTGGCCGATACGGCGGAACACTTGTCCACCACCGAGCGCACCGCAGCCGCTGCGGAGCAGGAGTCCAAGCTGCTGAAGCAATACGAATACCTCATGCGGCTGATGCGCGAGAACCGGGAGGTCTCCTTCGAAGCGGTGGTCACCGAGGTTCTGCCGAGGGGCGCGTTCGTCGAACTGCAGGCGTTGCAGCTCCGCGGGATGCTGAAATCCGCCGATCTTCCGCCCGGTTACGAAATGGAGGCCCGCCTCCAACGCATCACCGGGCCCCGCGGCAAGATCGTCGCCAGAGCCGGCATGATCCTCCCGGTCCGGGTTCTGCGGGTCGATCTGGAACGCAAACATCTTGATTTTGCCCTCGTCACGGGCCATCAGGCTTCGACCCGAGGATGAAGTTGGCCGGAATTGACCTTGCGAAACTGCGGCGAAGTTTCGCCTGCGCCGCGGTCGGCCTGGTCCACGTCATCGCCACGGAGCAGAATATGCGGCTCCATTTTGTCGTGGCCGCGCTTGTGGCCGCCGCTGCCGCTTTTTTCCAGGTCAGTCCCGTGGAATGGGCCGTGCTCATCCTCTGTGTCGCCCAAGTCATGGCCGCGGAGGCGATCAATTCCGCCTTGGAACGACTGGCGGACCGGGTCTCCATGGAAGATCATTTCCTCATCAAACACGCCAAGGACGCCGCGGCGGGCGGGGTGCTCATCGTCTCTCTCGGCGCGGCCGGGGCGGGGCTGGCCATCTTTGGACCGCGGCTCTGGACTCTTCTGGTTTCCTGACCATGCACCCCGATCTCCTGCGGACCCATCTCCTCGGCCTCTTCCGCGAGGATCAGGTCTCCACCGACCCGCGGCAGTTGCAGGTTCATGCCACGGACAAATGGTATGCCTCCCATGAGCCCGAAGTGGTGGTGTTCGCGGAGAGCACCGATGATGTCTCCCGCGTCCTCGCTTTCGCCCAGGAACACGGGGTGCCGGTCACCCCGAGGGGCGCCGGAGTCGGTTACGTCGGCGGATGCGTCCCGGTCCGGGCGGGCATCGCTCTGTCGGTGGCGCGGATGAACCGGATTCTCGAGATCAGTCCGGAGGATGGCCTGGCCGTGGTGCAACCCGGCGTCATCACCGGGGATCTGCAGGACGCGGTGAAACGGCTCGGCTGGTATTACCCGCCGGACCCGGCCAGTTTGCGGGAGTGCAGCCTCGGGGGCAACGTGGCCACCAACGCCGGCGGTCCGAAATGCCTCAAATACGGGGTGACCCGCAGCTACGTGCTGGGGCTGGAAGCGGTGTTGGCCGGGGGAGACGTGTTGCGGGCCGGAGGGCGGACTCACAAAAACAAGACCGGTTTCGATCTCGTGGGCCTCTTTGTCGGATCCGAAGGCATGTTGGGCGTGGTGACCGAAATCACTCTCCGGCTCATTCCACTCCCGCCCGCCCGGGCCGCGCTTTCCGCTGGTTTCCGCACCTTCGAGGAAGCCGCCGCCGCCGTCCAAGCCGTGTTTGCCGCCGGCTTTCTCCCCTCGGCCCTCGAGATTTCCGATGCCTTCACCTTGCGGGCTGCCCGGGAAAACCCTGATGCCCCGCGCAACGTGCCACCCGGGGACGCCCATCTCCTGCTCGAGATCGACGGCCAGCCGGAGGCGGTGGCGGGCGATTGCCTGAAGTTGCAAAAGCTGCTGGCGGAACTCGGGCCCACGCGTCTCGAGACCGCCGCTTCCGAGGCCGCTTGCGAGGGCATCTGGGAGATCCGGCGGAGCTTCTCCTACAGCCTCAAGGCGACCGGATTGATCAAGCTCAACGAGGACATCGTGGTGCCGCGGGGGCGACTGGTTGATCTGGCCAGATTCTCGCGCCAGCTTCAGGAGGAGACCGGGTTCGCCGTGGCCAGCTTCGGTCATGCGGGGGATGGGAACATCCACGTCAACATCATGGTTCATCCC
The DNA here is from genome assembly GCA_018970725.1 of Verrucomicrobiota bacterium. Classification (GTDB taxonomy): domain Bacteria; phylum Verrucomicrobiota; class Verrucomicrobiia; order Verrucomicrobiales; family DEV007; genus V1-115. Next base: position 3,509 of record JAGWVU010000027.1, on the reverse strand, counting down.
GGGGACATGCAGGAGAAACGGGATCAGGTGGACGCCGCCTTGGACCGCCTGTTCCGTCAGGTCCTGGCTTGGGGCGGGGCCATCACGGGCGAACATGGCGTGGGTCTCGCCAAGAAACGGTGGATCGGTCAGGCGCTCGATCCGGTCAACCTCGCCACCCACCGGGCCCTCAAAGCCGCCCTCGATCCCCGCGGGATCCTCAATCCGGGCAAGTTTCTCGATTGAGCGCCGGCCGCCCGCGCCGAAACGCAAAAGGCCGTCCCCGGTGAGGGACGGCCCCGGCTGTTTTCAACAGCGGTGGAAGTTGTCGTCAGGTGGGGTTTTTCAGAAGGCCACGGAAACGCTGGCCCCGCCGTGGAGACGATTGGCGTCGTCGATGTTTTCCAAGGCATCGAGGGCGAAGTTGCCTCCGATGTAGGTGTTCAAGGTGGCGGTTTGGGTCATGTGCCAGCCAAGTCCGAGGCGGACATAAGCGTGGTTCCAGCCGTCGGCACCCAGGTAGGGAGTGCGGAAGCTGTAGTCTTGGGTGAAGCTGAGGCCGCTGCCCACGTTGAGGTCAAGGCAATCGGTCAGGGCCAGGGTGCGAAGGGCGCGGGTTTCGAAATACCAGCCGCCGACGTTGCCCATGTCGAATGCCGCGAAACCGCCGAGCTCAAAGATTTTCAGGTCCTTGCTCAGGCCCATGGAGAGTTCTCCGGTGTTTCCACCCGGCTCCGGGAAGTTGTACCACGTTCCGCCGAAGGACGCGTCCAAACCGAGAACGGAGAAGTTCAGGAAGGCGTAGGTATCGAGTTCGTCGAAGTTGTCCGGGTTGTTGGTGGAGTTGAGATACCAGGTGCCGACATCAAGACTCAGCTTTTCGCTGATCGGGAAGTTGAGCCCGATGCTGGCCCAAGGAGCGTCTTCCCCGAGGTTGACCCCACGGAAGATGTAGTTGGTTTCGTATCCGACGGACAATTCCCCGGTGAAGGGAACAGCGCAGACCGGATCTTCAATGGCGGGACCGGCGACCGCTGAGGCGGCAACCAGGGCAGCGAGCGCTGCGAGATGACGAGTCTTGATCATGTTGGGTTCTTCAGTGTTGGGTTGACAAGCCGATGAAGGCTTGATTGCCAATCATTGAAGACACCCGGATACTTTGCAAGTAATTATTATTAATATTCCTTAAATAAATGGTCGCTGCGCCTTTTCCGCAAGGACAGCTGCCGCCTAGGGCTTCGCGGGAACCTCTCAGGGCGTTTCCGGGCTGAGCACGCTGCGCAGCGATTTTTCCTGGGAACGGGCGAAGTTGAGGAACTTTTGTTCGAGGGACGAAAGGGTATCCTGATGCGACTGATGGGCTTGCCAATACGCGGACATGGCCTCTCGATAAGCATCGCTGAGTGGTTCCAGCGCGGAGCGTTCCTTGTCCAACCGGTTGCGGAGGTCCTCCCAGCGTTTGGTTTCCGCGAGCCGGTCTTCGAAGTAAGTGTCGCGCACCTTCCAATACTGCTCCTTCACGATGCGGCGGACTTCCTTGGCGTGGTCGGCGTCCACCGTTTCGGTGATGACGCAGACCCGGGAACGGGAGCCGACGACATCATGGCTGGCGAAAGGGAGCTGGTGCTCGACGATCAGGGAGCGTCCCGGGGGAAGGGTATGGGTGGTGATGAGGGTGGCTTCGGAGGTGTCGTTGACGATGGCCATTTCGGAAGCGCCGAGGGAGAGGACGCCGAGGAAGCCCCGGCTCATGCCTTCGAACCCGCCTTTGACATCGCCGTAGGGGTTGCGGACGACTTCGCCATCCGACAGGATGAAGGAGGTGGCAACCCGGATTTTCAGAGGGGTATCGGTCAGGTTGGTCAGGGGAAAGCGCACGGTGTCGCGTCCCTCGGGCTTGGAGAACTCCGGTTGTCCGGTTTGGAGCCTGCCTTGGCAACTTTCATCGGATTGCAAGCGCTTCGGTGCGGCGGTTTCAATGATCAGCGGGGGCCCGTTGAGTTCGCGGGAGGACTCGACCGGGAGAGCGGATGGTTCCGCCCGGAGAGTGGAGACGGCCGCCCCGAGGAAGATCGCGGCAAGACGGAGGGATTGCATGGGCATAGTAGCAGGACAAAATTCCGAATTGTCAATTATCAGGCAACGTAAACTTTTGTTGGGGAAACTCCGCATGAGCCGGGCCGGAAGTCCGGTGGCGGCGGTTTCTAGACGAAAGCGGGGGCCCGGATATTTGGTCAAACGAGGGCAGGCGGGCGGGGGAGGATCGTTTGGATCCGCTGATTTTCAGGCTTTTGAAGGGAAATCCCATGAATGGTTCCGGCCGCGAATCCGTCTCAATGTCAGGATCTGTCCCCCGGCGACGTAAAAAACCGGACAGATTTTCGCAACATGACGGAGAAATTGTTTTACATTGTCGAGAGGGATCCGGCAACGCGAAATGCAATGAGCAACCGTCGGGAATGGCAGGAATGGCTTGAGGCGAACGGCGCCAAATGGCTTTTTTACGCCCGTCAACAGACGCGTTCCCAAGCGGATGCGGAAGATGTCTTGCAGGACGCGCTGGTCAAGACCTGGAAGACGTGCGAAGGACGGATTGGTGCCGAGACCTCGAGTTTGGTCTTCACCAACATCCGGCGGTGTGCGATTGACCGGGCCCGGTCGAATTTGCGGCGGGAGGAGCGGGAGCACATGGTGGCGGGGGAACAGCCGGAGACCGAGGAGGCCCTCTTTGAGTTCGCTGAGGACAACGAGGTTTTCGCCAAATCGGTTCAGGAAGCCTTGGCGCGGATTCCGGAGAAACACCGGGAGGTGATCGCATTGAAAATCTGGGGAGGTCTGACCTTCGCCCAGATTGCGGGTCAATTGGGGGAATCTCCGAACACAGTGGCCTCCCGTTACCGCTACGGGCTGGAGCACCTCAAAAAATTGCTCGAGGACCGGAAAGAACAGGTGGCTTGACTTTCCTCAACGAGCTTCGCTTGAACTCGGCGGGCCTATCGCGTGAATGCCCTGGGGCCAGATCTCTGATGAATTTCGGCGGGATCAGCGCCTGACAGCCGGTTGCAACGCTCCGGGGTGACACTCTTCAGGAACATAAGCACGGAGGGAAAGACCTTCTGAAAAACCCGCGAAGGCAAACGCCAAATCCCATTTGTCTCCCGGAACCAGGCCCTTCGCAGCGTCTCGGGGGATTTCAACCGATTCCAAAATGACCGAGGTCACCGCAATTCCAACTCATGGATGCCGAAAGGCTTGACGGATCGATCATGTGGGGCTCTTAATCCTTCCGGCTGTTGCTGGTTGCCTCGACCGGGTGGATGCAGTTCGCGAAGTCTCCTTTCACCCGCACGATGGTTATGCCTTCATGCTGGACAACCGCGCCAGATCAGACTGCATCGAAGAAATTGGCGCTTGCGGATTTCTGGTTGCTGGTCTCATGCGGGATTCATGTCGAGGTCGCCCAGGTGGAACAGGATTCTGGCTCTGAAGTTGGCGAAGTTAGGCAATCCTCTGGCTGCTGAGCGGAGGCT
>JAGWVU010000103.1 GCA_018970725.1 Verrucomicrobiota bacterium | reverse complement strand
GCCTCGGCAATCCCGAGTTGATCCGCGCCCGCAAAGAGCGCTCTCTTCGCCGCCAAGCCGAGCAACTCGGATTCGCCTTGACCCCGGTCCACGGGGAAGTTTCATAAGAGTAACAGCGGGTTCTGGAGGTTTGATCGGAACTGGCCGGGGCTGCCGGAGCCGCAGATCGCACTCATTCTCCCCGCCACCACTTAGGGCGAACCTCCGCCATGGCGCTGCTCCAACGCTTCCACCAGTTTGGGCGCGGCACGGAAGTTCGTGACCAGCAGGGCGGCGAGGGTCTGGTGAAAGCTGGTCAGTCCCTGAACCGCGGCGGCATCGATCACTCCCAAGGTCCCCATCACCGTGAGTCCGGCGTCCCGGGCCGCAACGCGTCCATCCAGATCGTCGATCAAGAGCAGGGTGGCTGCATGCCGCATGGCCCATGAAATGGCCGCCGCTTCGCCTTGGTGCAGATGATCCAGGCCGGACTCGGCGATGGCCACGTCTTCATGCACGATCAGCCAGTCCGGAGGATTTCCCGCCCACTCGCGCACAGATTGCGGCGCTGCCGGGTCGAGCAATTCGGCGATGACCATCCGTGGTATATGGATTTCACCGTGAAGATCCCGGAGGAGATCAACCGCGCCGATTTGAACCAGGTAATTCAGCGGAGAGGTGTTGCTGACCACCATGCGCGCTCACTGGTTCAGCCGCCGGATCGTCTCCAACTCCCGGGAGATCTCGTCCTCCGGCCAGTCCCGCGCCGCGTGATGCCGGGAGATCAGTTCCTCAAACGCCGCCCGGCTGGCAATCTCCAGGGAGAGCATGGCCTCCCGCGCGGAGACCCGGCCCTCCCGATAGAGTCCGAGGACCAGCGTGTGCAGAGATTCCGTTTCCACGTTGGCATCGGCTGCGCCCAGCCGGTCCGCGATGAAGTCCGGCACCTGAAGGGTGATCGTCATTGGCACATTCTAGCTCCCCTGCCCGTCATTCCAAGCGGCAACTTCGGTGGCGGGAACCGATACACAATCTTTTGACTTAGCTTTGAGAGAGCCTCAAACTCCACGCAATGCGGGGGCAATCCCTCCTCAAGTTTTGCCCCACCCTTTCGGAAGCCTTGGCGTATCGCCGTCATTATCTTCGCAGTCAATCTTGGGAAGGTCACATTGAGGAAGCCACGCGAACAGATCGATTCGGTCCCTCTGCTCATGCCCCCTGACCAGCCGTTGACCAACATCAAGGAACACTGTGCGTGACCACTTCACGGCACACACGCAACCACGACGAACCAAGCCCCCCTTTGACCGACGTGGTGTCTGGTGGTTGTCCGTGGTTGGTTCACCCGGAAAGGGGGATTCCACCTACCCGGCCATTGCGATTTGGCCCGTTGGCGAACCCGCTGCATGCGCCAGAAGGATCGGATCGGACAGAGCCATGTCGAACTCCTCGCAGGGCCGCAACTTCTCCCGCCTAAAGCCCCGCCGGGACGTTCGGCCTTTCCCTTTCAGTCCCCCTCCCGGCCCCGGCCGGGGAAAGACATCGATGAAACTTCCTTGAAGGCGATTCGGTCGCCCTTCATGCTGTTTGCGCATCCTGCCGCGCGGCAGCGATACGCCGACGTTACAGTGGTGCTTGATTTCGAGCCCGTCTTTCAGCTTGGCGCCGGGAGCCGTGCGTGAGGTCATTGGTGGCGAGTCCAGGTTCAATCGTGGGCCGCCCCCGCATAAAAGAATACTCATGCGTTTCACCTTCCGGGCCGTCGTGGTCAGGGTGCATCACCCCAACCGAACCAATCATCAATCGACCTACGCGCCGATGGCCAGCAAAACGACCACCCGCCCCCGGGGGAAGAAAGGCAATCCCACCCCGAAGACCACCAATCCCAATGCCGCCGGCATCGATCTGGGGGCCACCGTCCACTACGTGGCGGTGCCCGCAAACCGTGACGCCCAACCCGTGCGGCACTTCGGCACCCTGACCGGGGATCTCAACGAGCTGGCCGACTGGCTGGTTAAGTGCCGCATCAACACGGTGGCCATGGAGGCCACGGGAGTTTACTGGATTCAGCTCTTCCAGATCCTCGAGGAACGGGGATTGGAGGTCTTTTTGGTCAACGCCCGACACGTCAAGAACGTGCCCGGCCGCAAAAGCGACGTACAAGACTGCCAGTGGCTTCAATACCTCCATAGTGTCGGCCTGCCAGCATCTGTTGCGGGTGCAGAAGGCTCTCGACCAGATGAACGTGCAACTGCACCACGCGGTCACCGACATCACGGGTCAAACCGGACTGGCGATCCTCGATGCAATCCTCGGCGGCGAGCGCGATCCCTTCGTGCTGGCGCGGCTGCGGCATTTCCGCTGCAAGAAGGGGTTTTTGGTGTCAGGCTCGATGCGCGCTGAACATCAGGAGCTCACAATGAACCCAGGTCATTTTGCCTGACACCAAACGGTGAGGAGCCAACGCCCCCGACGAGCCGATGCGCCAGGAGCTCTACGGGAAACTCGGCGTCGATTTGACCGCGGTGGAAGGGATCAGCATCCAGACGGCTCTGGCCTTTGTCAGTGAAGTGGGCACCGATGTGGAGAAGTTCCCCCAAGCCGAGCACTTCGCCTCGTGGATGGGCCTGTGCCCGGACAACCGGATCACCGGGGGCCGCACCCACGCCGCGCACACCCGCAAGGTTAACAACCGGCTGGCCACTGCCTTGCGCATGGCCGCGCAGTCGCTCCACCGCTCAAAATCCCCC
>JAGWVU010000102.1 GCA_018970725.1 Verrucomicrobiota bacterium | reverse complement strand
TTTTTACCGGGCCGCAGGCCCTTTTCCCCGTTTTGGCCAGGGCTTGCAGCCCTGGCGGATCAATCAACGTTTCCCTCGAGGGCTGAAAGCCTTCGCCACTTTTCGCCTCCGCTTCCTCCCATCCAGTGGCCAGCCGCAATAGGCCCGTCGTAGCCCAAGGGTATTCGCTTCCTTGCTGAATTGATACCAGGCGAAAATCCGCACCCCGATCTCCCGCATCGCCATCCCGGTGCGAAAGAGCCGATGCCGCCGGGTTTCGAACCGGCGTTTCGTGGCGCCCAGGATGCGGGGCCGCAGGCCGGGCAGGAAACGAAACCCGCAGAACGGCACGCCTTCACAGGTGGCGAGGAGACGGCTTTTCGGAACGGCGAGCTTGAGCCGTAGCGCGGACAGTTCCTCCACGATCATCCCACGCAGGGCCCACAATCGCTCTTTGTCATTCCCGAAGAGGAGAAAATCATCCGTGTAGCGGAGATACGCCCCATGACGTTCCATTTCCGTGAGGCGGTGATCCATGCCGTCCAAATAGAAATTCCCCCAAAGCTGGCTGGTGAGATTCCCGATCGGAAGGCCGCGGGGACGGGCCGACGCTTCCAGGAGATCGTCCCCGGGGAAGAAGCTGGGCGGGATCTCGGCGCCATCGGTGACGTGACTGGCCAGGAGATGATCGATCAGCCGGAGCACGCCGGGGCAACGGATCTCCCGCGCCAGTTTTTCCCGCAAGATTCCGTGGTCAATGCTGGGGAAGAACTTGTGGACATCACACTTCAGGACATAAGCGTGTCGGTTCGTCAATTCCCGGCAAACCTCCCGGGCGGTCGTTGTGCCTTTGCCGATTTGACAAGAGAAGCTGCGGGCGATGAAGCGGCGTTCCAGGAGCGGCTGCATGACGCTGCACAGGGCGTGGTGGACCACCCGATCCGCGAACGGAGCGGCGGCGATGAGACGGCGTTTGGGTTCGTGGATGGTGAAGAACCGGTAACCGGCGGGACGCCAGGTTTGCGCGAGGAGTTCCTCCCGCAGCCGGTTGATCTCCTGTTCCCTGCGCAACCACCAAGCTTCCACATCCGGGCGGCGGGACTTGCGTTTGCGGGCCTTGTCCGCGGCCAGGAGGAGGTTGCGTTCACTGGCGAGGGTTTCCAGGGTGCAGCTGGCGCGGAGCTGACGGCGGTTCATCGGGATCCTGAGCTGATTGCTTGCGGAACTTCTCTGGGAGGGCAAATTGGCATGGTGAATGGTGCGCTACGTTTGGACCGGACCCGGATCGAAAAATGCACGGCGGCGGAGGCAGACGCCGCTTGTGGATGGTCGTCATGGAAGGACAGGACGCCTCAGGAACGCTTGGCTGCCCTGGAATCGCTGCGAGGCCTGATGACACTCCCGGACGCTGATGGAACTTTACCCCGACTTCAAAGATTTCTTACAGTTGTTAGGCGAGGAGAACGTTGAGTATTTGGTCGGTGGTGGCTATGCCGTAACCCGTCATGGATATCCCCGTTACACGGGAGACATCGACATCTGGATCCACGCCACGGCGGAAAACGCGGACCGGATGATGCGGGGCCCCGACCGGTTCGGGGCGGGGGGCGTGGGGATCACCAGCGCCGATTTCCTCGATCCGGCGATCGAGGTACTGAAGATGGGTGCCGAGCCCGTGCGCATCGACATGATGACGGTGATGAAAGGATTAGTATTCCCCATCGCTTGGGAGCGGCGGGTCACGGACCGAATTTCGGGCTTGGATGTACATTTCCTAAGTCTGCGGGATCTGGTCACCGCGAAACGGGCCAGCAACCGGGCTAAGGATCGGAACGACTTAGAGCATTTGCCGACTCCGGAGAGCGGTTGATGAATCCCTCACCCAACGATCCGCCCCCCATCCACACATCCGCCGTCGCGCTCACGGACTGGACCCTGGGTCGTACGGCGGATTTTCCGAAAGGCCAGCGCCATACGTTCGGGCAGCGCCTGGACAATCTCTGTCTGGACGCCGTGGAACGGATCACCCGTGCGCGGTTTGCACCGACGCCTGAAGAGCGCCGGGAACATCTGCGGGAACTGAATCTGATTCTGGAACTGATGCGGGTGTTCTGGCGGATCGTGGAAAAACGGACCTGGATCAGCGGGGCGCAGTGTTTGCATGTGAACCGATTGATCGATGAGGTGGGACGCATGGCCGGGGCGTGGCTGAAGCGTTTGTAGCGTGGCGAGGGCTTTCAAGCCCTCGTTCCGGATTGACGCGAGGGCTGAAAGCCGGCTGAAAGCCCTCGACACACACAAACAAAGGCCGGGTGACGTTCGGAGCCATTGTCCCCTACGCGGCCACCCGGCCTCATCGCGTCTTTTCCCCGGTTCCACCGGGGCCAGGTACGGCGGGTTAGGTGTCCATGTTGTTACCCAGGACCGGGGCGCACGGGCCGGGCAGAGGGTGTCCCCACCCGGCATCGGGCCAAATCCCCAATGTGGCGAGGGCTTTGAAGCCCTCGGAGCACAAGCCACCTTGCCGCCACTCCCAACCTCCAACACCACACGGAAGCCGTTGTTGTCGTTCCGATTCGTTGGCGTGTCGTTGTTGCGGTTCGATGACAACAGATTCGTCGAATCGTTGTTGTTCCACGAACCACCACGCAACACACGGTTTGGGAGCACCGCCGTGCCTGATTCCCGCCGCCGCGACCTTCACGGGGTCAGGCGGGAAAGTTGTTTCGTTGGGAAAAGTCATTTTTAAGAAAA
>JAGWVU010000070.1 GCA_018970725.1 Verrucomicrobiota bacterium | reverse complement strand
TTGTGTAGGTTGGTTTGTGTTTCAGTGTGGTGTTCGCAGGCATGTTGCCTTGAACATCTATGTATCTTCATACACTGCATGTTCAGAGGCGCAACTGCATTTTTGAATGAAGGCGTGATTTTTTTCCGGGGCTTTTTTGCGCCCCGGGTTGCCGGGATTTCCTCATCCGGGAGACGGGCGCTTTCTGGCGGATCGGGAGATGGAGGATGCGGACGGGTGGCAGGAGCGGTAGGCCGGATGAGGTGGCCCGGGCACTGCCTTTACCTGAGGAAGAACGGGAATCCCGTCTCCAGACGGAGATGGCGTGCCCGCTCTAGGCAAAGGGTTGGCTCAGTTTCGGCCAGGCGGCGCGCGTCAAGACACCGGGGCGGGGGCTGAACATGATCTGGAGCAGGCTCGTCGTCAGCAATATGTCTCCAGTCTCTAACCTGGCCATTCTGGGCGACTTGGACCTTTTGCGGAGGAAATTCGGGCAGGTGATGATTCCCGAGGCGGTCCGGGATGAACTTTTCCGATTGGATCATCCGGGTGCCAAAGTTCGCCTCGCCGCCGCCTGGCAGGCGGGCTGGCAAATCAGCGAAACCGGGGGAGTTGCCACTCCGGTTGCCACCGGTCGTATTCCGCTTTGGGCAGGATCACGTAGTGGGGCTTGGCCTCCGCCCGGAGCCATCCGATGACCCGGAGCAGATTCGCGCGGGTCATCACCGTGCAGCCCGATGAAGGCCGGTCCTCCCCGCGCCGGATGTGGAAAAAAATGGCGCTGCCGTAACCGGGCACGGGTGGATCCGCGTTGTGGCGGATTTCAATGAGAAACTCGTAGGCGGCATCCCCGAGGCGCATCCGCTGGGACTCGAACCACGGCGGCACCCGGCCTGGTTTGGCCACATAATGCTGGTTGTAATACGGATTCTTCAGGTCGTCCACCCATGCATCCCAGCGCCCGATCCGCCGGTAGGGGTAACTGCCGCCACCCGGCAAGCGCGCCGCTTCCCCGTAGATCTTGCCGACCTTGAACAGTCCGGCGGGGGTTCGCCGATCCCCCTCCCGCTTCACCCGGTCGTCGGGCGCCTTGGCCGGCTCCACTCCCCTTCCCCAGGCCAGCCCGTTGCGCCCGAGCAACACCTCGATCGGTTCCCCCAGCGCGGAAACCCATCCGTCCGGCGTGCGGTTCATCGCCCAGAGCAGGGCTTTGTCACTCTCCCAGTCCTTGGCGATGGCCACGAGGACCTGCCCGGTATCCCGCGGCACCCCGCCCGCTGACCATCCGGTCCCGGGAAGGATCAGGACGACGACGCCCCAGCGGAGAAGGCCCATGAAAAAGCGGTAGTTCATGATTTCCCGGGTTTCCCCTTGCCGGAGGCCGCACAACCCGATTTGCTCGCGTAAAGCTCCACCGGCTCGGAATGGCCCCGCAACTCCTGCGGTCCGAGCGGATGAAACACCGACTTGCCAACCTCCCAGTTTTCGAAAAAATCGGCACTTGCGAGGATCGGATAGCCCAGGTCCCGCGTCTTGGCCTCAATCCGGAACGCGATGTTCACCACTTCCCCCAACGCCGTTTTTTCCCCGCGCGCCACGGACCCGACGGCGGCGGTGCCGATGTGCAAGCCCACGCCGCAGCGGATCGAGACGCCTTTCTTGCGCATCAATTTGGCGACCCCTTCCGGCACATCCTGGGGGCCGCAAACCAACTGACGGGCCACCCGCAACGCCTGCACCCGGGCCTCCGGTGAGGTCTGCCGCCAGTAGGCGAACATCCCGTCCCCCATGAATTTGTCGATCTGCCCCTTGGATTCCTCCATCAACCGGCGGCAATCTTCATACCAAACGTTGAGGATCGAGGCGAGCTGCTCCTCGGTCACCTTCTCGCTGATGCCGCTGAAGTTGACGATGTCACTGACCAACGCGATGATCGGCAGCTTCTGGACACCGCCAAACGTCACGGTCGGAGCGGCCGGGGCCGGAGGAGAGACCTGTTCCGCCTCGGTCGGCACGTGGAACTGGAACAGGATGTCCGCCAAGGTGATGATGTCGCCATCCTGCAACAGGGTCGGTTGGTCGACATCGCGATCGTTGACCATGGTTCCGTTGGCGCTGTCCAAGTCATAGATCCGGTAGCCGTCCGCATGCCAGCGGATCATCGCATGCTGCCGGGACACGCGGGAACTGTAGACCTGGACATCCGCCTCCTCACTGCGCCCGATGACACAGGTCTCGCCGAGGCTGAAGGTCAATCCCGTAGGTTGCTGCCTGAGTTGTGCTTCCATTCACCCGGACCATGTCCGGGGCTCAAGGTATCGGTCTTCGCCGGGTTGTAACGTGATAATTTTCGCAGGCGGCCTCTCCACGGAGGAATTCGCAGCCGCCATTTGCGTCCGGGCGCTGCCCATGGGAAAAGAAAGACGGGTCATCATCCCGCTCGGGGGATCGACCCCCGCCCAATTTCCCGAAAGCCATTCCCCATGTCCCAGGGTCCACTCTCCCTTCCGCAAGGCCTGCTCCTCGTTCTCGTCGCATGGCTCGGGGCCTGCCGCCCCGCCCCCGTCCCATCCACCCCGGATGACCGGATCCACATCGTGGCCACCACCGCCATGATTGGAGACGTCGCCCGGGCCATCGCCGGAGACCGGGCGGAAGTCCGGACCCTGATCGGTGAGGGAGTCGATCCACACCTCTACAAACCCTCCGCCACGGACGTGCGTCTGCTGAAGTCCGCGGACCTCATCCTGCGCAACGGGCTCATGCTGGAGGGCAAGATGGGGGAAATCCTCGAAAAAATCGGCCGGTCCGGAAAGCCCGTCCACGCGGTGGCGGACGGTCTGGGCTCCTATCTTCTCAACGAGGGCCCCGGCCATGTCGATCCCCACGTGTGGATGGATGTCACCGGTTGGACGCGCGCCGCCCAATCCATCGCGGACCAGCTCGCGGCCCTCGATCCCGCCCACGCGGCCGATCACGGAAAACGGGCCGCCTCCTACCTCGCGGAGCTTGGAAAACTCGATGCCTACGCCCGCGCCTCCCTCGCCAGCATTCCGGCCCCGCAACGGGTTCTCGTGACCGCGCACGACGCCTTTGGTTACATGGCCAGGGCCTACGGGCTCGAAGTGCGCGCCATTCAGGGCATTTCCACGGAATCGGAGGCCGGGCTCAAGGACATCGAGGACCTCGTCCGCTTCCTCGTCGAACGCAAGATCCCCGCCGTCTTCGTCGAGACCTCCGTTTCCGAAAAAAACATCCAGGCCCTCATCGAGGGCGCCCGCGCCGCCGGACACGAGGTGCGCGTCGGAGGTTCCCTCTTTTCGGACGCGATGGGTGCCGCCGGGACCTACGAGGGCACGTATGTCGGGATGATCGACCACAACGTGACCACCATCACCCGGGCCCTCGGCGGAACCGCCCCGCAAACCGGCCTCAACGGCCAACTGAAATAGCCCATGGCCCACGAGCATCCCCCGGATTGTCCCCTCTCGGTCCATGACCTCACCGTCGCTTACCAGCGCAAGCCGGTCATTTGGGATGTGGATCTCAACATCCCCGAAGGAAAGTTGGTCGGAATCGTCGGTCCAAATGGAGCCGGCAAGAGCACGCTCCTCAAGGCCTGTCTCGATCTGATTCCAAAAACCTCCGGTTGGGTCCACATCTATGGCCAACCTTACCGCACCAACCGGCACCTCGTCGGCTATGTGCCGCAACGCGAGAGCGTCGATTGGGACTTCCCGGTGAGCGCGCTCGATGTGGTCGCCATGGGCACCTACCGCCGCCTCGGCTGGTTCCGTCCCGTGGGTAAAACGGAGAAAAGCCTGGCCATGGAGGCCTTGGAAAAGGTGGGGATCGCCCATCTGTCGGGCCGGCAGATCAGCCAGCTTTCCGGTGGCCAGCAACAACGCGTCTTCCTCGCGCGCGCCCTCGCTCAGGAAGCCCGGGTCTATTTCATGGACGAACCCTTCGCCGCGGTCGACGCCGCGACGGAACAGGCGATCGTGACCCTGCTCCAGGAGTTGCGCGATTCCGGCCGGACCTGTCTCGTGGTCCATCATGATTTGGCCACGGTCCCGCAATATTTCGACTGGCTCATCTTCCTCAACCTGCGGGTCGTGGCCTCGGGGCCGACCGCGGAGGTCTTCACGGAAGACAACTTGCGCAAGACTTATGGCGGAAAACTGAGCCTTCTGGACCACGCCGCCGAAGCGATCCGGCGGTCCTGAACACCGAATGCCCACGCTGCAAGACATCCTCGGGACGATCCTGTTGCAGAGCTACAACACACGGGTGGTCGTGCTGGGCACCGCCATGCTCGGTCTCGCCTCCGGCATCACCGGAGCCTTCCTGCTCCTGCGCAAACGTTCGTTGATGGGGGACGCCCTCTCCCACGCCACCTTCCCGGGGATCGGGATCGCCTTCGCCCTCATGATCTCCGCCGGCGGGTCCGGCAAGGCACTGCCCGGGCTCTTGACCGGGGCAACGGTCTCCGGCGTCCTCGGCGTGCTCTGCATGCTCGCCATCCGCAACACCACCCGCCTCCGGGACGATGTGGCCATGGGCTTTGTCCTGAGCGTCTTTTTCGGAACCGGCGCCGCGGTTTACGCCATGGTCCAGACCAAGCCCGGGGCGGCGGGCTTGGAATCCTTCATCTACGGCAAGGCGGCGTCCATGGTCTTGAGCGACGTGCTCCTGATTTTCGCCGTCGGCCTTCTCGTCACCGCCACGGCGCTGCTCTTGCTCAAGGAACTGACGGTGCTCTGTTTCGATGAAGGCTTCGCCGCCTCCACCGGCTGGCCCGTCCTCACGCTGGACATCCTCTTGCTCGTGCTGGTGACCGCGGTGACGGTGACCGGGTTGCAGGCCGTCGGGCTCGTGCTGATCATCGCATTCCTCATCATCCCGCCCACGGCGGCCCGGTTCTGGACCCACAGCCTCCGGCGGATGCTGGTGCTCTCCGGGGCCATCGGAGCCGTCAGCGGTTGGCTCGGGGCCTCCGTCAGCGCCCTCTTCGCCAATCTCCCCGCCGGAGCCCTCATCGTGCTCACCGCCGCCACCCTCTTCCTCTTCAGCCTCCTCTTCGGCACCGCCCGCGGCGTGGTCCTCAAACGGATCGATCAATCCAGACTGCAACGCCGCATCGGCCGCCAGCACCTCCTCCGCGCCGCCTACGAAATCCTCGAAACCATGGGACAACCGGTCTCCAACCAACCCATCCCAAGGCAACGGCTCCTCGAACACCGCAGCTGGGCCAACCCGGAACTCTCCCGCCTCCTCGCCCAGGCCCGGCACGAGGATCACATCGAACCCGGCCCCAACCCGTCCCTCATCCACCTCTCGGAATCCGGGTTCGGCGAGGCCAGCCGCATCACCCGGAACCACCGGCTCTGGGAGCTTTACCTCATCACCCATGCCGACATCGCCCCCTCGCACGTGGATCGCGACGCCGATCTCGTCGAGCACATCCTCGGCGCGGAAATGGTCCGGGCCCTGGAAGCGGAATTGAAACCGCGCCCGGTCATTCCCAACAGCCCCCACCGGATCCCGTCTCCCCCATGACCTGGACGCCCGACGATACCTGGATCGCCGCCACCGGGGCACTCTGCGCCTTGGCTTGCAGCCTGCCGGGCTGTTTCCTCGTGCTCCGCAAGATGAGCATGATGGGGGACGCCATCAGTCACGCGGTCCTCCCGGGCCTGGCCATCGCCTTCCTCGTCACCGGGGACCGCGCCAGCCTGCCGATGTTTCTCGGGGCCGCCGCCACCGGCGTCCTCACCGCCGTGTTCACCCAGTGGATCACCCGGTTTGGGAACATCGACCAAGGCGCCGCCATGGGGATCGTCTTCACCACCCTGTTCGCCCTCGGCTTGATCCTCATCGTCCAAGCCGCCGACCATGTCGATCTGGACCCCGGTTGCGTCCTCTACGGCGCCATCGAGTTCATCACGTTCGACACCATATCCCTCGGTCCCCTCGAAATCCCCCGGGCGGCCCTCGTCAACGGCGGGGCGCTGCTCCTCAACCTCATCGTCATCGCCGCGCTCTACAAGGAACTCCGTCTCGGCTCCTTCGATCCCGGCCTTGCCGATACCCTCGGCTTTTCCTCCGGATTGCTCCACTATCTCCTCATGACCCTCGTGGCCGTGACCACGGTGGCCGCTTTCGAATCGGTCGGCAGCATCATCGTGATCGCGATGATGATCGTCCCGCCCGCCGCCGCCCTTCTCCTCACCCGCCGCCTTCTCCCCATGCTCCTGCTCAGCTCCGCCATCGCCGGCGGTTCCGCCGTCCTCGGGCACTGGGCCGCCCTGGTCCTGCCTCCGATGCTCGGTTTCGAACGCACCAACACGTCGGGGATGATCGCCTTCACCGCCGGACTCCTCTTCACCCTGGCCTGGATCTTCTCGCCCACGGAGGGACTGCTCAAGCGGCACACCGCTGCTTCCGGCCCGCCCGGCGATCCCGCCTGACCGGCTGAAACCGGCCAATCACCCGCCCGGCCCGTATCGCGGAACTTTTTCTCCCGCGTAGGCTCCGGCCATGTCCAACCCGGAGAGGTCCGGCGGATCGAAAAACCGCGCGGGATCCCCGGGCAGGGCCACCCGCACCTCCACCACCCGGCCGTGTTCCTCAAAACCGGTTCCCGGCAAGGCGTGGAACGTCCGGGTCCGGATCTTGCCTTCGAACGGCCCGCCGATCACCGCGTAGGCATTGCCGTCGATCACACAATGCTCCCCGAAGGTCTGCACATCCACCGCCCGACCCCGGCCCGGACGGTAACCGCCGAACGTGGCCCCGGCCGGAGGCGGGCCGCCGATGAACAGATTGCGGGTGATGACCACGTGATCGAATGGCTCGGAAGTCTGGATGCCCAGGGCGTCGCCCGCTTTGACCACGGTGTTGTCCGTAATGACATCGCCCTGACTGAAGCGATGCAATTTGAAGGGGCTGAGGATGATGTTGTACATCACGTTCCGACAAAAATAGTTCGGCCCGCCGAGACCGGGTTGCGAGGAGATGCCGACAAAGCAGTTGGTCAGGCGGTTGCGCAGGACGCGGCAATTGTCCCAAGCGAAGTCGGCCTCAATCCCGTCGTCAAGCCCGGCGAGGATATCGTTATTGAGGATGTCATTGCAACGCTGCGGCACGGCCCCCTCATCCTCCATGTGGCTGATGCAGTCGCGAAACCCAATGACCCGGTTGCGGCGGATCACATTCCCACTGCCGGTGAACTGGATCCCCTCACCCTCGTTCTCACCTCCCGCTCCCATGATCTCCGGTTTCCATTCGCGGATCCCTGTGAGGACATTGTCCTCCACACAGGCGTTCCTCATGCCCGGCCGGTAAGCCTTGATGCCATATTGGGAACGAATCACACAACGACGCACCACACAGTATTCCGTCCCGTTCATCCGGACCGGTCCGTTCACGGTCACCCCCTCGAGATACACCCATTTGCGGTTCGTCAGGCTGATCTCCCGGAAGACCGCCTTGCCGCTGGCACTCCGGTAGACCACCGGCTTTCCCGGCTCCCCGTCCCGCTGGAAAACCACCTCCCCGTAATCTCCATCCGCCAGAAGCAGGATCTCTCCCGGCCTCACACCCGCCAAATCCGCTTTCGCACCCTTCCGGACCGGCAGGTCCTCCCCGGCCACCGGCTCCGGCCGCGTCGCGCACCTCACCCGCCGCGTCGCCTCCCCCCCGTCCGGGTCCTGCAACCGCAATTCCACCTCATACATCCGGCCCGCTTCCAAATCGAAGACACTGCCGCTCAACCGATTCGTCCATGCGAAAATTGGCGTGGTCTTGCGGCTCGTCCCGGCCGGCACCCGCCGCAGGGGAAGCCCCTCTTCCCAGACACTCCCGCCCTCCGCCCGGAACCGCACCTCACACGTCGCGTCAAGGTCATCGTCCCCCTCGATTTCCCACTCCACCGCCAGGTGGTTCAGCGTCGGATAGGGCGTGCTGACCTTACCGGGCACCACGAAATTTCCCGCCTCAAGCGACGGGACCAGCAGCAGGGCCAGACAAAACCTCACCATGCCCCACCACAACTCCGGACCTCACGCCGATGCAACATTTTCCGGCAAATCCGCGCCCGGTCCGGAAATGGAAAGGGTAGAGCCCCATGCCAACCCCCGACGATCCCCGGCACGATCTGTTTCTGCGGCTCTTCGCGCGCAGCGAAGCCGCGTTGCATACCCTGCTGAGAGCCATGCTCCCCTCCCGCGAAGACGCCAACGAGGCGCTTCAGGAGACGGTCGTCGTCCTCTGGCGGAAATTCGATGAATTCGACCCGGACCGGGATTTCCGCGCCTGGGCTTCGGGCATTGCCCGGAACAAGGCCCTCGCCCTGCTGCGCGACCGGCAGCGGGATCGTCACGTCTTCGACCTCGATCTGGCGAACCGGCTCGCGGACCGGGCGGAGGCGCAGGAGACGCGCCATTCCTCGGAACGCGAGGCGCTGGAGGGCTGCCTGCAAAAATTGCCCGTGGCCCGGCGTGAACTGGTCTTGTCCGCCTACCGGCAAGGCACCCGGATGGACGAACTGGCCGCGCAACGCGGACAGACACCGATGTCCCTTTACAAAATCCTTCACCGGATCCGGCAGACACTCCACGATTGTGTCCGACGCACCTTGAAAAAGAAAGAGCCTGCATGACGCCCGACTGGAACGACCTCATCCAACGACACCTTTCCGGCCTCTGTTCCCCCGGGGAAACGGAATCGCTCCGGGACGCACTGCGCAGCGATGACCGGGTGACCGACCTCTATCTGAGCCATGTGAATCTGGACGTGGCCCTCGAGGGAAGCGCCGCCGGTGCCGCCTTGCTCGAGGATTTGCGGGTCCCCCATCCCCTCCCCGGCCCGTGGCTCCCCCGCATCGCGGCGCTGGCCGCCTGCCTGACCTTGGGCCTCATCATCTGGCGGGTGGCGGTCCCCGGGACCTCGTGGGCCACCGTTCTCCAAAACCATGACGGCGTGGAAATCGTGCGCGACGGCCGGGCCCGGCCCGCGACCCCCGGGGAAGGGCTGCGCGCCGGAGACCGCATCCGCGTCGGCGTCCGGGGAGAAGGCACCCTCGCCGTGAGCCGCCTCGGCCGGGTCACCCTCGGCCCGGAAACCCGGCTGCACCCGACGCGCGAGCCCCGCGTTTTGGAGTTGGAGGGCGGTTTCATCGAGATCGACGCGGAGAAACAACCGGCAGACCAACCTTGGCGGATCCGCACCGCCCAAGCCGAGGCGGCGGTGATCGGCACCAAATTCAGCCTCGCCGCGGCGGACGCCCGCACCGTGTTGCGCGTCAGCGAGGGCATGGTGCGCCTCACCGGCCTGTCCTCTGGAAAAGCGGCCTCGGTGGGCGGAGGCCGCCGCGCCTTTGTCACCGGGGATTCCCCTCCCGCGGTGGCCGGAACCCGCACCGGAAGCGTCCTCTTGCTGACCTCGCGGACCGCTCCCCACGCCGGTTGGGACCGCTTCAACCGCCTGATCGGGGACAAATTGGTGGGTACGAGACTTTGGCGGCTGGGATTCAAGGTGGAGACCCGGCATTTCGACGAAACGGGGCCCGATGACCTCCGGGAGCGCGCCCTCGTCATTGTTTCCATCTTCCCCGACGGCCTCGCCGAACCCGTGCTGGAACGCATCGGACTGGCCGCCGCCGCCATGCCCGTGATCTGCCTCGAACCGGCCGGATACCCGGCCCTCGGGATGGCCACCGGGGGACAGGAACCGCCCTACGGGTTCTCCGGCCAAGCCTCGGATGTGGTTCTGCAAGGGGGCGCGCACCTGATGCTGCGGGACTTGACCGTGCCCCCGGACGGTTGGCTGCGGACCATGCAGGGTTGGGGATGCCCGGTGACGGACGGCGCCGTCATCCTCGCCCATCTCCCCGGCCGGAGGCACCGGGCCGTCTGGTTCGCCTATGAGCTCGGAGCCGCAATGGCTCCACCCGTGCACCTCGCTCCCGCACGGCGCATCGGACTGTTTCTCGATCCCCATGCCATGGTGGACCCCGCCAGCCCCGTCTGGCAGGTTTTCGAAGCCTCCGTGGACTGGAGCGTTTCCCCGGAGGAATCCCCATGAACCGCATCGCCTTCACCCTCGCCCTCCTGCTCCCGGGAATCGCCCCCGCGGCCAACCGACCCGTCGGTGATGCCTTCAGCGACCCGCAAAACCCGATCCGCAAGATCTGGAACGGAGCACGCCTTGATCTTTGGTCCCTGAAAAAACCGGTCCGCACCCCGCCCCCCGGTGGATTGCCGGCGTCAAATCCGATCGACGCCTTCCTGCTCGCCCGGCTCGCGGAAAACCACCTCGCCTTCTCGCCGGAAGCAGACCGCCGGACCCTGATCCGGCGGCTCCACTTTGACCTCACCGGCTTGCCGCCCTCTCCCGCGGAGATCGACGCCTTCGTCCGGGATCCCTCGCCCCGCGCCTACGAGGAGTTGGTCGACCGACTCCTCGCCAGCCCCCGCTACGGTGAGCGCTGGGCACGGCATTGGCTCGACGTGGTTCGTTATGCCGATACCAACGGCCATGAGCGCGATGAGTTCCGGCCCGAGATGTGGCGCTACCGGGACTACATCATCCGCGCCCTTAACGAGGACAAACCCTACGACCGCTTCATCCGGGAACAACTCGCGGGCGATGAACTCCTCGGCGGCCCGCCCCGGATCCCGGCCGAGGCCGATCTCCTCATCGCCACCGGATTCCTCCGCGCCGGCACCCACGACAGCACCGCCAGCATCTTCCAAGAGGAAAAAAAGGCCCGCAATGAATTGATGGCGGACCTCGTCAACACCACCGGCTCGGCCTTTCTCGGCCTCACCTTCTCCTGCGCGAACTGTCACGACCACAAGCACGACCCCATCTCCCAGGCCGATCATTTCCGATTCCGCGCCTTCTTCGCCGCCGTGCAACCCCGCGACGATCTCCCGATCGATCCCGTCTCCGTCCAGGAATCCATCAAGGCCCACAACGCCGCGCTCGATGCCCGGATCAAGGCCTCCCCGAAGGAGAGCGAGGAACTGAAAAAACAACGTCGCGCCTTCACCACGGCCCATGTCATGACCGATGCCGGCCCCTCCGCCGGGGCCACCCACGTGTTTTTCCAAGGGGACCCGAACGAGCCCCGGGAAGAAGTCCAGCCCGGTTTCCTCTCCGTTTTCGATCCCGCGCCGGCCCCCCTCCGCACCGTGCCCGGCCCCACCACGGGCCGACGCCTCACCCTCGCGGACTGGATCGCCTCACCGGACAACCCGTTCACCACCCGGGTCCTCGTGAACCGCCTCTGGCAACACCACTTCGGCGTTCCCTTGTTCGCCAATCCCAACGACCTCGGTCATGCCGGCCCGGAACCGACCCACCCCGCGTTGCTCGACTGGCTGGCCACCGAATTCATCGCCCGCGGATGGTCCATCAAGACGATGCACCGCCTCATGGTCACCAGCGCCGCCTACCGTCAGCAAAGCCTCTCCCGGCCCGACGCCTCCCGGGTGGATCCCCCGAACCATCTCCTCTGGCGGCAGAATCCCCGTCGCCTCGATGCCGAGACCATGCGGGACACCCTCCTCTCCGTGGCCGGAAGCCTCCGCCCGCACGACGGCGGGCCGCCGCTCTGGCCCCCGTTGCCGGATGAAATCCTCCGCGCCCAACCGGGCGTCCTCGAGGGCCTCGAGGGCAAGGACTCCGGCCGCCGCCAAGGCTGGTTCCCCCATTCCGAGGACGAGTGCGATGTCCGCACCATTTTCCTCATCCAAAAACGCAGCGTCCCCCTGCCCTTCCTCCAAGTCTTCGATCTTCCGGACACCACCTTCTCCTGCGCCCGCCGGGATGTCACCACCGTGGCTCCCCAAGCCCTCAACCTCCTGAACAGCGGCTTCACCCTCCGCGTCGCCACTCGCTTCGCCGGGCGCGTCACCCAGGAAGCCGGGCCAGACCCGGAAACCCGGGCCGCCCACGCCATCCGGCTCGCCCTGGGACGGGACCCGGCCCAAGGGGAACAAGAGCAGGCCGCCGCCTTTCTCCGCACCCAGGGTCCGGCATCCCTCCCCAACCTCTGCCGCGCGCTGCTCAATCTCAACGAGTTCGTCTACATCGACTGACATGACCCCTCCCTCCCTCCCCCCGGGCTCCCGCCGGGAGTTCCTCGCCCGCTGCGGCGGCGGCGCCGGCGCGCTCGCCCTCGCCACCCTGCTCGCGGACCAGGCCCGCGCCCAGACCAATCTCCCCAACCGGACCCTCGATCCCCTCCGCCCGCTCGCGCCCCATCAACCTCATTTCCGGCCCCGCGCCAAACACGTCATCTGGCTCTACCAATCCGGAGGACCACCCAGCATGGACCTCTTCGATTACAAGCCGGAACTGGCCAAACTCCACGGCCAACCCGTCCCGGACAGCATCCGCAACGTCAAGGACAAGGTCGGCGGCGTCTTCAACTCCTCCAAAAACGAACTCATGGCCGGCCCTTGGAAATTCGCGCGCCATGGCCGGAGCGGACAGTGGTTCAGCGAACTCATGCCTCACACCGCCCGCCACGCGGACGAAATCTGCTTCCTCAAATCCCTCCACAGTGATTCTTCCAATCACGCGCCCGCCACCTACCAGATGAACACTGGCGTCATCCTTGGAGACCGGCCCAGCCTCGGCTCCTGGCTCACTTACGGGCTCGGGTCCGAAAACCAGAATCTTCCCGGATACGTCGTCCTCTTCCAAGTCGGCGGTTTCGGCGGCACCGCCAACTGGTCCAACGGTTTCCTGCCCGCCGCCTTCCAAGGCACCCGTTTCCGACACGAGGGCGAGCCCGTCTTCAATCTCCAACCACCCGCTCCCTTCGCTTCCTCCCAACGCGCCACGCTCGATTTGATCCAGCGCTTCAACCAAAGCCACCGCGACGCCCATCCCGGCCTGCCCGACCTCGACGGACGCATCGCCGCCTACGAACTCGCCTACCGCATGCAGGCCGCCGCCCTCGACGTCGGTGATCTCCGCGGGGAATCCACCGCCACCCTCGACCTCTACGGCGTCCATCATCCTGACAAAGCCAAGGCCCTCTACGGCCGCCAATGTCTCCTCGCCAGACGTCTCGTCGAACGCGGGGTCCGCGTCGTCCAAACCTACCAAATGATCGATAAATTAGGCTGGGACGGACATTCCGATAACCAGGAGTTCGCCGAACGCAATGCCCGGCAGACTGATCAAGCCGTCGCCGCCCTCCTCACCGATCTCAAACAACGCGGTCTCCTCGCCGAAACCCTCGTGGTCTGGGCCGGAGAATTCGGCCGCACCCCGATGATGCAGGGCAAGGGCGGGCGCAACCACAATCCCTATGGCTTCACCGGCTGGCTCGCCGGCGGCGGCATCCAAGGCGGCCAAAGCATCGGCGCCACGGACGAAATCGGCCTCCGCGCCACGCTCGATCCCCACCCGGTCAAGGACTTCCACGCTACCATCCTCCACGCCCTCGGCCTTCATCACGAGGATCTCTTCTTCGAACACAACGGCCGTCCCGAACGCCTCACCGGCGTCGCCGGCTCAGCCTCGGTCATCTCCCGCGCCTTCGCCTGACCCTGACGATGCACCGGAAACATCTTTTCCGCTTCGCGGAAGGGAAAGGGCCTGCGGCCCGGTTAGAGAGAAAAAGGGAAGAAAACCTAGCCGCCACTCCCAACCTCCATCACCACACGGAAGCCGCCATTTCCGTGGCGACTCGCGGGAACATCGCAATTCCGGAGGGACGACCGTAAGAAGACCTCCATGTTGTAAGACCACGAACCACCACGCTGAACACGGAATCGGGTTCCCCCACCATCATCAAAACCCGCATTCCGAAGAACTTCTCTCACATCAGCGTCGGCCATCGAATTCCTATAGCCGTCCTCACACCATTCCCACACATTCCCTCCCAGATCGTGGAACCCATGGCGGTTGGCCGCATAGGACGCCACCGGGGCGGTGCGTTCCGCACCGTCGTCGTAATCCGGGATCACCGGGAAACCATTCGCCCGGAAGGCTCCCGTGTCCGCCTCCGCTCCGGCGTAGTTCCCGGCTCCCGCCGGTGGCGGCCATGCGTTGCCCCACGGATATTTCCCCACCCCGGCGGCCAGGGACCATTCCTCATCCGTGGGAAGGCGGTAGCGCACGCCTTCCTCCCGATGAAGCCAGGCGCAAAAGGCCCGCGCGTCCTCCCAGCTCACGCACACCACCGGATGATCTTCGCTCTGCGCCGCCGCGGCCGGAAACCGCGGATCCATCCAACTCCCGCCCGCCTGCTTCCACCCCCCCTTTTCCAACGTGTAGGCCCCTTCCGTGGCATCGTAGCCCGTGGCTTCCACGAACTTCCCGAAATCCCGCACCCGCGTCTCCGTCCGGCACATCAGGACCCCCGGTTTTCCCGGCAGCGGAATGAATTCCAGCCCCAGGGAATTCACGAACGGGGTCTCCCTGGTGACGGCGCGCAATCGATCCGACAAGGTCGGCACCGGAACGGGAACCGCCATCGGTTCCGCCGGAACTTTCCCGGTGGAAGCAAAGTAAAACGGCTCCAGAAAGCTCCCGTTCTCCCAAGTCCGCTGCGCTCCTGCGGTGGACGCGTTCACCTCCAACCGCACCTTCTCAAAGACGTCCCCATGTTTGAGCCCGCTCGGAATCCACTTCGCCAGCGCCTCCGCATACGGACTGTTGGAACCCGGCTCGATCGGCTCCAAGGCCGAGGCCCCCGGCTTCGCCGCATACCCGATGATGATGTCTCCATCCACATCGATCTGGGCCAGACCGGATTTCCGGCCCGCACCCCGCGTCAGCCACTCCGAACTGGTCGGCGCATCACGGCAACAATCCAATAACAGGAAACTGCTCTTCGCCCCGGCCAGCAACATCGCGCTGGCGAAGGTCTCCGCATTCATCGACTCCTCCGTGAGACGACTCCGTGCCGCCAGCTTCGCGTTCGTCCCCAACAGGTAGTTCTTCCCCTCGAACTCAATGGCGTGCCCGGCAAAATAAAAGACCGCCGTGCCTCCCTTGGAAATGGCGCCTTCAAACTCCGTCAACTTCTCGTCCATCCCCGATCGGTCGAGGTCTTCCCCGGCAATCACCTGGAAGCCGACCGTTTCCAAGGTACGCCGGATCAGCTGCGCGTCCCGCCGGCACGCCCGGAGATCGATGAGCTTCCCCGCATCGTCGTAATCGTTGTTCCCGATGACCAACGCCACCCGGTCCGCGGCCGGAGCCGCCACCCCGGCGAACAACAGACAAACCAGACAAAGGAACGGTTTCATGTCAGGAGACTCCTTACCACAATCGCGGGGACGCGCCTGTCGATCGCAGAATTTCCGGCGGTTTTTCGGAAAAAATCACGCCTTCATTCAAAATTGCAGTTGCGCCTCTGAACATGCAGTGTATGAAGATACATAGCTGTTCAAGGCAACATGCCTGCGAACACCACACTGAAACACAAACCAACCTACACAAAAGCAAAAATGAAATCGTCATCCATCCTCACCCTCCTCACCCTCTCCCTCCTGGCCCATGGCCTTCACGCCGCCGATCCCGCGATGTGCGGCGGTTCCCGTCATTCCCTGCCCGACGGCAACTCCCCCGCTCCCGCCGCCCAAGGCAAATCCGCGGTCCAGCGCAGTGCGGAGGAGGTCGTCGCGCAACTCGCTCCCGAACGCCAATCCGACCTCCTCATCCTCCTCAACGAGGCCACCGAGGACCGGCTCCTGCAGATCGATGGCATCGCCTCCACCCGCGCAGCCGCCATCGTCGCGGCACGGCCCATCGGCTCCATCACCGAGCTCATCGAAGTCAAGGGGATCGGACTCACCACCCTCAAGCGGATCCTCGCCCACAACCCCGCCGCGGCCGTCCCCCCGGCCCAAGAACCCTCCCCCTCCGCCGCAATGAACGCCAAAGGCTGAGCCAACAAACCCAAGCGGAGCGCAACATCCGTGTGCACGGCGGGTAGGTCGGACCCAAAGTCCCACCTACCCGCCCTCCGTAAGTTGGATCCGTGATCCGACCCACACTCCGCTCTACCCACAAAGACAAAACCTGACCAGCACACGCCCTCCAACACAGAAGCCGGGAACCGGACGAGCCGCGAACCGGCACCGCAACCGATGGCTCCCAGCCTCGTCCAGCGACACCCAAGAACCCCATCCGCACAACAAGTTGCCGCCAGCCCCGATTTCTCAAGGATCGCATCGCGAGGCGCGGCAGGAATGCCATGGGGCAAGGCGCGAGGCGGGAAGCTGTGCGGACACAACTGACTGACGAGCAACGCAGGCGGCGGTGAAAAGAACCGGAAGATGCCGTCTTTTTCGGCTGAGCGAAGCCACTAGGTTTGGAGCACGGATGAGTCACGGATAAAACGGATGGCACGGAGAGGGACCCAAAAGGAGAGAATGTCTCTGCCCCTCCGTGTCATCCCGCCCCTCCGTGTTTCATCCGTGCCCCAAAAAGCCCTCTTCCGCGTCATCCGCCGACGCGATCCTCCAGGCGGCGGTGAAAAGAACCGGAAGATGCCGTCTTTTTCGGCTGAGCGAAGCCACTAGGTTTGGAGCACGGATGAGTCACGGATAAAACGGATGGCACGGAGAGGAATCCAAAGAAGAGCATGTCTCTTCCCATCCGTGTTATCCCGCCCCTTCGTGTTTCATCCGTGCCCCAAAAAGCCCTCTTCGGCGTCTTCTGCCGACGCGATCCTCCAGGCGGCGGTGAAAAGAACCCGAAGATGCCGTCTTTTTCGGCTGGGCGGACCACTAGGACGATTTGATGGGGTCAGGCAATTTGCACGTAAGAACACCATGATTCCAGATGTTCAGTTGATGCGAAGCTTCGAACTTCCTGTTGCGCGACAGTGTAGATTGCTTCACTTGAACACAGTTCATGAGACCGCTGCGCATT